>JAKPGA010000020.1 GCA_029551145.1 Thermotogota bacterium
CTGGACCCATACTGTGCACTATCAGCGCAGTTGGGTTGAGGGTAAGTAGAAGATCTTTGGGCTTTCCGCTACCACCAAAATGATCGCTTGTGTTGGGAATGTTCTGAGTGCTGATCTTGTTTGCCTGATCGTCCAGTTCAACGATGGTGAAATATGGTGCTCTGCCAAAATGCTCAGAGATAGTCTGGCCATCAATGGTTGGTATTACGATTTTCGACTTCATCTAATCATCCTCCTTATATCTGCCTATAAGTAAATATAACACCTATATGCAAAATGTCAATAGTATACGTATGTAACAATATGTGATCTGAGCAATTCAAACCAAACGGCACCAGTTACAATGTTTCCAAATAATTTCTTGCATTAGCTTAAAAGTATGGTAAAATTAAAAAAGAGGTGAGTAATAATGAGAATCAACAACGATACCACGAGTATGTGGGCGATTAGATATCTGGAATATCTCCAGAATCAGCAGTCTGTTCTGTCAAAACAGATTTCACAAGCCACTATACCTTTCAATACAGATATCTCCGCATCTGTGATTTCGCAAAAACTCCGTGCCCAGATTTCTGGATATGAAAGATCGATGTACGATGTCTACAATGCGATAGGTATGATGAATGTTATAGAAGGCGGTTTGAACTCGATATCAACAAATCTTCAGAGAATGAGAGAACTTGCAGTTCAGGCATCAAATTCAACCTTAAGCCAAGCTGATAGAAGTGCCTTACAAAAGGAATTTGAACAGCTTCAACAACAGATCAACAGGACTTCGCAGCAGACACAGTACAACAACATCGCCGTTCTTTCAGGAGAAGTGAAGAACTACCAAGTTCAAACTGGTCCCAACGAAGGACAGAACATGTCAATAACGATCGGTGCTGTTAACACATCGACGCTCAGTGTGGAGAACCTGAATCTGAACAACATGGAAAACGCACAAAATGCGATCCGTCAGATAGACAAGGCATTGGAGCAAGTCAGTAACAACAGATCCTATGTTGGTGCAACGACGAACAGACTTGCGTCGGCGGCAAGAGAACTCTCAAACACCATGGCAAATATCACCTCGAGCGTGAGTAATTTGACAGACACCGATATGGCAAGATCTATGATGGAGTTCATTAAAGCACAGTTGTTAACTCGATCTGCAACGAGTATGCTGAGCCATTCCAACCTATCTCGTTTATCAGTGCTCAGAATACTCGGCGCTTGAAGTGTTCGTAACAGTGTACGTGGAGGGGGCAACTATCTGGTTGCCCCCTTTTTGTTTTGATTGGCAGTTTTGCAATCAGATGGGAGAAGTTCAAGAAAATCAATGACTGTGAAAGTTGCAAAGTCCACCTTCTGAGTTTGCAAGCACCATGATTTAAGGATCTTTTTCATGTTTTTTATCTTAACTTGACAGAATTGATTATAATCATTATAATGAGTATAGTGATTGGGGGTGTTCACTTGCCTTCAATGATTGATCCTTATTCAACAGAACCTTTGTATTACCAACTTAAGGAAGTCCTACGAAAGAACATACTCGCAGGTATATGGAAGTCTGGAGAACAGATTCCAACTGAAAAACAGTTATCAGAAACCTTTGGTGTGAGTATCGCTGTTGTGAGACAAGCGGTGTCACTTCTGGTAGAAGAAGGGTTCTTAGTCAAAAGACAGGGTAAAGGGACCTTTGTTGTAGATCTCAGAGTCAGGCAGGGTCCCAGGAAACTAACCAGTTTCACAGAAGAGATGTCGACTATGGGATTCAAACCATCGTCGATGGTGCTTGAGAAAGGCATAAGACAGGCAGACGAGAAAATCAGTAGTGCTCTGAAATTGGAACCAAAGGCAAATGTAGTGATGATTAGAAGATTGAGATTTGCCAATAACGAACCGCTTGGCATACAGACATTTTATACCCCTGAGTATTTGGCTCCAGATTTTCTTGAGAACGATCTCACCCAATCTCTGTACAAACTCCTTGAGACGAAGTATGGTGTTCGCATAGTGTCAGCCCAGGAGAAGTATTTTGCCACAATACTGGACAGATACGAGTGCAAATTGTTGAAAGTTAAATGGCCATTCGCTGGTTTCATAGTTGAGCGCGTGGCCTATGACTCAACTGGTACCCCCGTTGAATATACCGAATCGGTTATAAGAAGTGACAAGTACTCTGTGCAGATCAATCTGAGGAAGTGATTGGATGTTTTTTGTGTGTGATGTGGGGGGAACGAATCTTCGAATGGCAGTTGTTGATGAAGAAGGTGTTATGCACTCTAAGTCCAGATACCCCACACCAAAAGATTATGAACAATTCTTGCAACTCATAAACAAGGAATTCAGTGAAAGATCAAAGGAGTTTGAGATATCAAAGTGCTGTTTCTCGGTGGCTGGTGCGGTTTTTGGCGACAATCAGGTCTGGCTGCCAAATGTGTTTGGTTCCAAGCGGTACAACCTGATTTCCGATCTAAGAAAGAGCTTGGTAGGTGTGGAAGCCTTCGCAATAGATGATCGGGCGGCAGGATTGTTGGGAGAACTCTGGAAAGGATGCGCTGTCGGAAAAAAAGATGTACTCTACCTGATCGTAGGAACTGGCGTCGGTCTTGGAATACTTGCAAATGGTGTGCTGATCTCTGGTCATCAAGGTCTCGCTGGCTCAGTTGGGTGGATTCAGTTCGACGATCATCTAACGGGAAAGAGTGAAAACATAGAAAAATTGATCTCTTGCCCAGCGATTTTGGAGCGATTCAGAGTGGTGTGCGAAACACCGTTAGACCGCACAGAAGAAGTCTTCGAGTTGTACAAACAAGGGCACAGCGGTGCAGAGGTCGTTGTCAAGCAAACCGCGACATATCTTGGAGATCTTCTTGCCATTGTTGCAAACATCTTCAACCCACAGATGATAGTTCTTGCCGGGAGTCTGGCACTGCAGTGGGGTCTGTTACGGGCAATTACCAACGATGTCCTAAGAGAAAGGTTGAGCCCCGCTATGGAGCAGCCAGTTGTAGAGGCTTCATTTCTTGGTGAGGATGCACAGCTTTTTGGATGTGCAAAACACATACTAAAGTCCACAGAAAGGAGTGAGTGAATTGTTGGCATTTGAGATTTACATCGAAAAGATCCAACAGATACTGGAGAAAATCAGAAGTGAGCAAAAGCAACAGGTTGAAAAGGCTGCAAATTTGATGGCCGAGTGTATCTTGAATGATGGTATGGTTCATATGTTTGGCAGTGGTCATTCGATTATACCGGTCTTGGATGCCTTCCCGAGGTACGGAAGCTTTGTTGGAATAAACCCTTTGATAGATCCACGCTTGATGTGGTTCAGCCCGACAGGTCCAGCGAGTGCACCGGGATTGTTACTCATTGAAAGAAAAGAGGGTTACATCGAAGATGCATTTCTAAGATATCAACCGATCGCCAAAGGAGATGTTCTGGTTGTTTACTCACACGGAGGAGTTAATGCCGCACCGGTTGAGGTGGCTCTGTACGGTAAGAAGGTCGGCGCAACAGTTATCGCCGTACTCTCAATGGAAAATCAAGCGGTTGTGAAACCGACTCACAGCAGTGGAAAGAAATTGTCTGATATCGCTGATGTGATCATTGACAATTGTGTGCCACCCGAGGATGCCTTAGTAGATCTTGAAGGTCGCAAGGAAAGAATCGCGGCTTCTTCAACAGTAGCGGCGGTTGTTGTCACTATGTGTCTTGTGGCTGAAGCCGGTTCAATACTCCACAAGAAAGGAAAGGATTTGAAGATCTTTGTATCGCCGAATGTCAAAGGGTTTGATGTGAATTACAACATAAAGATCTTTGATGAACACCAGAAAACGATATGCCAACACTATGCGAAGTTGAGGGGTGAGTGATTTGGACACGTTCTTTCCTGTATCGGTGTGGTACGGACCTGATAGATCAAGGGCACCAATGGTTGGCAAAATCAAGTCGATGAGAGATACCGAGACAGAGATTGAAAGAATAAAATCCCTTGGCTTTAACTCGATCAGGTTTTGGTACGATTGGGCAACGGCAGAGAGAAAACCAGATAAATGGGATTTTTCAACGATAGACGCACTCCTGACTATCACAGATAAGTTGAACATGAAGGCAATAGTCCAAGTCTACACAGATTCTGCGCCGAACTGGCTCGAGCGAGATTACCCGGATTCATTGTTCGTCGATAGATCAGGATTGGTGATACACTCTCAGGCTTCACCCGGATACTGCTCCGACCATCCAGTGGTGAGAGAACATATAGAGAAATTTCTTGAAAAACTGGCTCAGGTTGTATCGTCGCATGATTCTTTCTACGCCTGGGATATCTGGTCAGAACCTCACATCGTTCAGTGGTCTTGGATAGATTACATAAAGGATCCTTGGTTCTGCTACTGTGAGAATTCTCAGAAGAGATTTATTGAATGGCTCAAGAAGAAATATAAGACTATAGATGAACTGAACGATGCTTGGTACAGAACACACGAGAGCTGGGAAGAAATAGTTGCACCAAGGTACATTTCTCTATCAAGTTTCAGAGATCTGCTTGACTGGATTCAGTTCAACATAGAAAAGATAGCAGATGACCTTGAATGGAAAGTGTCATCAATCAGAAAGGGTGATGGAAAACACACAATCTCAAGTCATGCGGCGATATCAAGTGTCTACGGAATACCCGGCATCGGTTATGGTGCGTCCGATGACTGGAGACTTGCCGAGAAAGTTGATGTATGGGGCACATCGTTCTACCCGAAACACACAGGTTCATGGATGCCCCTTAAACCACATCACATGGGAGTCGCGCTTGACGCGAGTAGATCTTCCTGTGAAAGCCGAGGGAAACCATTCTGGATCGGCGAGTTGCAGACCGGTCACGGTGTCACCGGGATGAGATTTGGTGAACCCGTGGACAAATATGATGTCGAAAAATGGGCATGGCTTGCTGTTTCCAGAAATGCCAAAGGGTTAAACTACTATGCTTGGCTGCCCATGAGCTGTGGCTATGAGATCTCTGGTTTTGGTCTATCAGAGTACGATGGCTCAACAAATGAGAGGGCAGTTGCTGCCGGGAAGGTTTCGAAGACAATCACACAGAATATGGAGCTGTTTCTACGATCAAAACCATTGCAAGCAGAAGTGGCGATACTCTACAACATCGAAGCACACAAAGCCCTTGCCTGTCTGAGAGCAGAAAGCGCTGAGATCATTCGCAAAGATATGTTCGGGATGTACAAAGCGCTCATGAACTATGGTTGTACAGTTGATTTTCTGCACTTAACAGATCTGAACAAAGATTTGTCAAGATACAAATTGATAATACTCCCATTCTCAATCGCGATGACTGAAGAGGCCGCCAAAGCGATAGAGAAATATGTCGCCAGCGGCGGAACTGTGCTATCAGATGGTCGAATAGCCTGGATGAAAGACGATGGAACACTGTGTGAAAAGATACCGGGCCTTGGACTTGATGAATTGTTCGGATGCGAAGAGCTGTGGATGAAAGAGGTGAAAGAACCGACAACATTTGAATCATTTGGGTTAACTCTTTCAGCTTGCAGGTACATCTCAACCTACAGGGTCAAGGCAGGAAAGGTTCTCGCAGAAATCAAAGAGCAGCCGTTGATAATTGAAAACAACTATCTTTCTGGGAAAGCCATCATGGTCGGTACACTGATCGGAGCAGGTTATGAGGAAACAGGAAATGTTAACAATCTCGAGTTCTTGAGACAAATCGCATCGCGGTGTGGTATCAAAAAGAGATATTTCGTCCAACAGAAAGATGGCAGCACAGATGAACTTGAAGTGAGATTGGCAACTTCTCACAACGGCTTACTGGTTTATCTTTTCAACCACGGCAACGACAACTGCAGTTTTGATCTTTCAGTTTCCGAAGATCTTTTCAATGGTAGTTTCACCAACGCTAAGTGCTTGAACTATCCAGTTGAAATCTCTGTTGAGCGCGGCAACGCAATTGTGACGATGAAAGACATAAAAATGAACGCCGGTCAAACGTTGGTCATTTGGT
Organism: Thermotogota bacterium; assembly: GCA_029551145.1. Classification (GTDB taxonomy): domain Bacteria; phylum Thermotogota; class Thermotogae; order Thermotogales; family DSM-5069; genus Pseudothermotoga_B. Next base: position 6,011 of record JAKPGA010000020.1, read on the forward strand.
TCAAATGATTATCCACCTTTAGATAGGAGGGGTGAAGGATGAGAAAGTCGTTAGTTTTGTTACTCGTGGCTGTACTCAGTCTTGTCGGTATCAGCGGTCTTGCAAAGACGAAGTTGATCTTTGCTGTTCACTGGTCAGACTATCAGGTTGAAGGAGTCAAGGACGAAAAAGAGAACATCACGGTGAAAGGGTTAAGGCAGTATGTTGAAGAGTATCAGAAATCGAACCCAGATGTTGAGATCGAGATTCAATCTGTGCCATTTGACGATTATCTCAAGCGCATACTGATCAGTCATACTTCTGGTGTTATTGCCGATGTGTACGTTTTGTACTCGCTCTGGGGTGTTCAACTGGTTGATTCTGGGATCCTCGATCAAGTCCCAAAAGATATCGTCGACAAAATCAAGAGTAATTTCGTCAGAGCTGCCGTAGATGGTGCAACCATTGACAAGGCCATTTGGGGTGTGCCAGTGGAAGTAGACAATTACGCTCTCATTTACAACAAAAAACTCTTACAGGAAGCCGGTTTCAATCAGCCACCAAAGACGTGGGATGAACTGGTCGCAATGGCACCGAAACTAACCAAAAAGAATCCCGATGGAACGATCGCGCAGTATGGTTTCGCCTTCCTCTCCGGTTGGGATTCTGCCGTTGTGCATCCATATTTGGCACTCTTGCACAGCAACGGCGGAAAAATGTTCACAGATGATTTCACAGAATGTTTGCTCACTTCAAAAGAAGCAGTGGAAGCCCTTGAAGCAGAACTCAAACTCTTCAAGAATGGTGCGACCGATCCAGCGGCAAGTGTGTGGAACTTCCCGGCAGGTAAAGTCGCAATGATGATAATGGCACCGTGGTATGAGACATCTCTGAAACTGGGGTTCAAAGATCAGTACGAAGAAACAGTAGGGGTTGCTCCAATACCCTATTTGAAAAAACCTGCGACGGCTGGATACACCTGGTTCATCGCGGTTGACGCAGCTTCAAAGAACAAGAAAGCCGCTTGGGACTTCATCAGATGGATGACCCTACAGGATGCCGGTGGTTTCACCAGAATGGGCGAACTGATGGCAAAGAACATAGGTGCAATTCCACCAAATAAAACAGATATCAATTACTTCAAAGGCGAACTTGATGATCTGTACACATCTGTTTTTGTTAAGGAATTGGAAAACACTTATCAAGAACCGAACGTGGCGCAGGGACAGGAAATCAAAACAATACTCATGAGAGAGATCATCGAGGCATGGAATGGCCGCAAGACAGCTGAAAAGGCATTGAGTGATGCAAAGGTGCAGATCGACAAAATACTGGCTGAGTTCTACAAATGAAGGGAGTTTTCAACGTTGGCTTGCAAACTCTTTTCCAGTAAACGTAAATCCTTGGAGCGGAACACAGGGGCAGGGTATCTGTTCCTTGCCCCTGCATTGCTCTTCTACTCACTGTTTTTCATATACCCGGTGATCTTCTCTTTCATTGTATCCACAAAAAGATGGAACATGTTGGTGCCTCTATCCAGAGCAAGAAATGTGGGATTTTCAGAGTATTCTTATCTGCTCAAAGACGAGATGTTCTTGGGAGTCTTGACCAACACGCTGATTTACGCATTACTTACCGTTTCTCTGACGATAACAATTGCGCTCATATTGGCTGTTTTGATCAACGGTGCAAAGCTTTCGGTGCTATGGAGATTCATCTATTTTGCACCGGTCGTAACTCCACAGGTCGCCATAGGTACTATTTGGGGATACCTGTATCGACCAAACAACGGGCTGTTGAATTCGATACTCAGATTATTCGGCATGAAACCTGTGTACTGGCTAACTGATCCAAATGTTGCTTTGTTTTCCATCATCGCTACGGCGGTGTGGGCTGGCATAGGTGGATCAATGCTCATTATCACTGCCGGATTGAAGAACATACCACAGGATTATTATGATGCAGCCAAGATCGATGGTGCCGGACCGTTCAGGCAGTTTTTCTACATCACAGTGCCTTTGCTTTCTCCAACTCTGCTCTTTCTAACTGCGACTGGGTTCATAGGTGCATGGCAGGTGTTCGACTTGCCATTCACAATGGGAAGAAATGCGCCTGCAAGAAGTGTCATGACTGTCTCATGGTATGTCTACGAAACGGCCTTTCAATCACTGAGAATGGGAAGGGCATCTGCGGGGGCCTTTCTGCTGTTTTGTATCATCTTTGTTTTCACTCTGCTTATCCTCTGGATCTTCAAGCGTGGAGGGATCAAGGGATATGAATAAAAAAGTGACAAAAATCTTCCTTGAGATACTGCGATACACGATAATTGTGTTTGGTGCATTCTGGATGATTTTACCTTTCTTTTGGCTTTTTTCAGCATCTTTGATGACTCCACAGGAATTGCTGTCGGATACTCCAAGATGGTTACCCGAAAGACCACAATGGGGTAATTACCTTCAGGTTCTGAAGAGAGTACCGATATTCACCTATTACAAAAACAGCGTGATTGTAGCAACTTCTGTTACAGTTCTTGTGATTCTCACAAGTTCTATGGCTGGTTTTGCTTTCGCCAAGCTCAGGTTCCGTGGCAGGAGAATTCTTTTCAGTTTTGTTCTGTCGACCATGATGTTCCCCGTTTTTATATTTCTCATACCTGTGTACTATCTTATGAAATTATTCGGTTGGTTGAATAGCTATCTGTCTTTGATTGTCCCGTTCGCGGTCAGCGGATATGGCATCTTTTTGTTGAGACAGTTTGTCATGACCATACCAGATGAGTTATTGGATTCAGCGAGGCTTGACGGGGCAAAGGAGTTCAGAATCTATTCAACGATTATCCTTCCTTTGATAAAACCAGCTCTTGCCACTCTGGCAATATTGACCTTCATAGGACAGTGGAATTCCTTTCTCTGGCCTCTCATTGTCACATCCAACGCTCAAAAACTGATCACACTGCCTGTGGGCATATCGAGGCTTTCTCTCGCGTTTTCAACTACTGAAACACAGCACCTCATATTGACGGCTCTCGTGTACCAGGTTGTGCCAATGGTTATCCTGTTCTTGTATTTACAGCGCTATTATGTGAAAGGTTTTGTGCTCAGCGGTTTTTCGAATCTGTAGTTCTTCTTGTCGGTCGCAGAGTGTATAATCACATTTGGGTGATGATGATGTTGAGGTCTTTATTCAAAGCGAGAGTTGACTTGCTAAGGGATTTTGTTGAACAAAGAGGTTTTGATGGAATCCTTCTGAGCAGATGCGACAATTTCTCATGGTTTACCTTTGGTGCGCGAAATCACATCACACTCAACACAGAGGTCGGCACAGCCCATGTTTTTGTAAACCAAGAGAGTGTTTACATTTTCACGAACAACATAGAAAGAAAACGAATTGAAAAAGAAGAAATGGACGAAGAGATATCTTCGCAAGTTGAATTTGGTGAGTACCTCTGGTCGAAGAACATGGCAGATGTTCTAAAACCTTTTATCAGTGGCAAAAAGATAGTTTCAGATACAGGTATGCTTGGCACAGTTGACCTCAAAGCCCAGATAGATCTACTTCGGTATGCGATGAGTGACTTTGAACTGAAGACATATCAAGATTTGGGAGCTGCGTGCGATGAAGTGCTGAACAGAAAAATGAAAGAGCTGAAGCCTGATATGACGGAGCTTGAAGTGCACGGGATTGTGTACAGCTCCTTGGCAAAGGAAGGAATTGAACCTATCTTTGTCATGGTGAGTGGTGAGGAGAGTGCCAATCTGTACAGACACAATCTACCAAGGAATGTGAGATTGGGCAAGAAGGTGTTTGTGAGTATTTGCGCGCGCAAAAGAGGGTTAGTTGTTTCTGCTACGAGATCTGTTCTGTTTGAAAAAGATCAGGCACTGATCGATCAACACAAACAGAACTGTTACATCGACGCGGTGGCAATTTCAAATTCAAAGGTTGGAGTGAAACTCAGCACGGTCTTTGAACAGATCAAGAAGGCATACGCAGAGGTTGGAAAGCCTTATGAATGGATGCTCCATCACCAAGGAGGTCTTGCCGGTTACAACGCAAGAGAGATCATAGCCAACGAGCTGACAGACTATGAACTGAGAGTCGGCAACGTCGTTGCTTGGAACCCGACGATCACAGGAACAAAATCTGAAGACACCGTTGCCTTGACGCAGGACGGTGTCAAGATCATAAGCTACTACGAAAAAAGCGACTGGCCATGTGTGGAATTTAAGATGAATGGCATGTTGATAAGAAGGCCAGATTTGCTCGTTGTCAGGCGAGGGTGAGAATGATGTGGTCTTCACTCATATTCGAATTGTTCTGGATGGTTCTAATCCTGAGTTTTTTCATACCTTTTATTCGCGCAAACATGCAGAGATCGACAAGAGACACGCTCATAAGACAACTTGAGACGAAAAGAAAAAGCCGTGTTATCACGTTGATACACAGGCAGGAATCAATGAGTTTCTTTGGATTCACCTTTGGTAGATATATAAACATAGAAGATTCAGAGGAAGTGCTCAGAGCAATCAAGCTCACACCGGTCGATATGCCCATAGACATTATTCTTCATACCCCAGGTGGATTGGTCTTGGCGGCTGAGCAGATCGCAAGGGCTCTGGTGAGACACAAGGGGAAGGTGACTGTTTTTGTACCACACTACGCGATGTCAGGTGGGACACTCATCGCACTGGCAGCCGATGAGATAGTTATGGATACCAATGCGGTGTTAGGACCACTTGATCCGCAGATAGGCAATTATCCAGCACCATCTATCCTCAGCGTACTTGAAAAAAAGGATATGAACGAAATAGACGATGAAACACTTATCCTCGCCGATGTTGCCAGAAAGGCAATCGAGCAGGTGAAGGATTTCATCAGTTGCCTGCTCACAGAAAAGGTTGGAGAGCAGAAGGCTAAGGAACTCGCAGAAACTCTTTCAAGCGGTAAATGGACCCATGATTATCCGATAACAATAGAGATGCTCAGAAAGATGGGACTACCCGTTTCGGATCAGATGCCAGAAGAGGTGTACCAACTGATGAACCTTTACAAGCAAACAGAACAAAGGAGGCCCTCTGTACAATATATACCTGCCCCATACAAGAGTGGTGAGCAAAACAACAGATCGATGCGGCTTTGATCACCAAGAACGGGTATCTTTGACCCTTTCCCACAGATCTCTTGCGAGTTCTGGTGAACTTTGATTGAGCGCGCTCAGAAGATCAAGTATCATCGAGTTACTCATCTGCTCTGTCAGCTTCAAGAGAGAATCGAGTGTGAGCTTTCCTTCTTCGATCCATTGCAAGATTCGTTCGGTGTCCAGCGTAGGCATCACGTATGTACTTTTCTCAGCCTTTGATACCTGAATCTCCCAGTTTGGCAGGACACCTCTGTATGGATAAGATGAGATCATCTTGGACCACACCGGTGCTGCATTTACTCCGCCAGTCAGATTTTCTCCATCCACAGCCACTGCGAGAATGATCTGACTATCACCACCTATGAACCATGCGGTTTTTTCAGATGTACCGGTTTTGCCGGCAACAGCTACCTTCTGCCTCGCATATACACCGGTCCCCTGTTCCACGACGCGCTTCATGACACTCAAAAGCAAGGAGCTCGCAACCATAGTACTGTTCTTTCTACCTTTGATCACACCTACGACCTTTGGAGATGCTTTGTAGATGATTCTTCCGTAAGGATCCTGGATGGCGTCTATTATGTATGGTTGAAGAACTACACCACCGTTGAAGATGGCGGCATAGCATTTGAGAATCTCCTCAGGTGCACTTTCAACAGTACCAAGAGAGATTGTCAGATCATTTGGGTAATAACCGTTGAGTTTCATCTCTTTCTGTAGAAATTGAACGACCTTGTCTTTGCCAAGTTGCATGAACAAGTTGACCGATGGTATGTTTCTCGATTCTATGAGAGCCTGAGCCAAGCTTACCGATCCCTTGTACTGCTTATCGAAGTTTTCTGGTGTCCAATCACCGATTTTAACAGGTAAATCGGTCAATCGACTTTCCAAGCCCCAGCCTTCTAAGAGCGCCAAATAATAGTACAGAGGTTTTATGGCCGAACCGAGCTGTCTTCTGCCTTCTGGGTATGTCAGACCAACTCCTCTATATGCGAGCACCGCACCTGTGAATGGATCTATGGCTTCTGCAACTGTATTTTGATCAAGTTGAAGTGAATTCTTCATCATCAATGGATCGAGCGTTGTGTAGATACGATAGCCTTGCCTGACCTCGTTCAAACCGAAACCGATTGAATTGAGTTCTCTGACGACCCTCCAAAAGACTTCTTCATCGGTATTTCTGCTTTTTTTCTCGGCATAGGCTATGTTGTCTATCATTTGCACTTGCTCATCATACTGTTCTTGAGTCAGATAACCTTCTTTGAGCATCGCCGCTAAAACTGTCTTTGCTTTCTTCTTGGAAAGTTCTGGGTCTTTGAATGGATTGTAATTTTCTGGAGATCTTATCGTGCCGACGAGAATTGCGCTCTCTTGTAGATTCACAGTGGAAAGGTCTTTACCAAAATAATAGTTCGAAGCGCTGGCAAGCCCGTACAGACCATTTCCCATGTACGCAGAGTTCAGATACATTTGCAGAATCTCATCCTTTGTGCGCACCCTTTCAAGCCATAAGGCGATAAAGATTTCTCTGATCTTTCTTTCCCATGTTCGCTCCAGCGATAGATAAAGTGTTCTTGCAAGCTGTTGAGTGATCGTACTGGCACCTTCGTTGATAGAAAGGGTGGAAAGATTTCTGACAGTTGCCCTCACGATCCCTTCAAGGTCGATACCTATATGAGATACGAAGTTCTTATCTTCGGAGGAAATCAGCGCGTTGATCAGCACCGTAGGTACCTCTGGCAGATTTTTCCAGAAAGCTCTGGAAAGCATTACCGGAGAACCATCTTTGTAAAACATGATCAGACCTGTTGGAAGGTGGGATTCCGGTGCATCGAGATCTTTGGTGATCAAGAAGTAGCAAACAAACAGCCCAATCAAAGATACTGCTAAACCTGAGAGGAATGCGATTCTCTTCAAAATTCACACCCCTCGATCTTGAGCAGCATCCTTTTCCATTGTATGCCGCCGGTGAATCCACCGATAGAGTCTTTCGCCACAACCCTGTGGCATGGAAAGTAGATCGGCAATGGATTTGCCTTCAATGCCTGCCCCACAGCCCTGGGAGCGGTTTTGAGTTTCTCAGCCAGTTCTTTGTATGTCACCACATGTCCATACGGTATTTTTCTCAGCGATGCCCACACTCTTTTTTGAAACTCTGTGCCAGGAACCTCTACGGGAAAATCGAGCGTCTTTCTTCTGCCCTCGAGATACTCTTGAAACTGGGTTGCGATCTCTCGGTTAATCTTCCCTTCACACCTTTGGTTGAACTGTATTTTGAAAACACGGCCATCTTTCTCGTAAACACACAGATACCCAGATTCTGTTTCAAAAGATTGACAATTCATGACTCATGCCCCCTTTCTGCCATAATATCTTTGAGGTGATCAAATGAGAAAAAGATTTCGCGAAACCAATCTGACCTTTGGCAAATTACCTCCCGCAGAAAAGAATCTTATCACAGATGTTGGGCAAATCAAAGTCGGACATGTGACACTTTGTTCTGACAAACCGACTGTGATTAGGACTGGTGTTACCGCCGTGGTGCCACAGGATGTTTTCAATCGCCGGCTGAACGCTGCCTGTTCTGTATTGAATGGTTTTGGGAAATCGGCTGGTTTGATGCAGATAGAAGAGTTGGGGCAGATAGAAACCCCAATCATTTTGACCAATACACTCAGTGTTGGTGTGGGTTTTCAGGGTCTGGTGGATTATATGAGCAAGAAATACAGATTCAGAACACTCAATCCAGTTGTTTGTGAATGCAACGATGGCTTTCTCAACGATATACTCTATCCAGCGGTAAGAACAGACCACATTGCACAGGCTATTGAATCGGCATCACAGATCTTTGAACTCGGCAGCGTCGGTGCTGGTACTGGGATGACCAGTTTTGGGTTCAAGGCAGGTATAGGTAGTGCTTCAAGAGTTCTGAGAGATAATTATGTGATGGGCACACTTGTACTCGCGAATTTCGGAGCCTTTGAAGACTTGACTATCCTTGGCAAAAAGGCATCTGAGTACACAAAACCGGGTGTAGAGAAAAAACAAGACAGTGGTTCGATCATCATATTGGTTGCGACGAACATGCCACTTGATTCAAGACAGCTCAAGCGCGTGGCAAGGCACTCCTTCCTCGCGCTTGGTATGCTTGGTGCGCCTGGCTATCATTCAAGTGGTGATGTGTGTATTGCCTTTTCAACGACAAATGGGCACGTGGAGGAGACAAGAGAGAATTTCGATCTGCTGTTCAGGGCGGTAGTCGAATCCACCTATGAAGCTATATGTGATGCATTGTTTTGTGCAGAAGATATGGACGGTTTTTCTGGTAGAGCAAGAGCCATGCCGGTGGAATGGGTGATAGAATCAACCAGGAGGGATTGAGTTGAAAGATATAGAGTTGATCAGAAACATCTGCATCATCGCACACATAGATCATGGCAAGACCACCTTTGTAGATAGAATACTGGAGATCACAAAGAGCGTAGACCCCCGTCTGATGCACGAACAATTTTTGGATCAGATGGATATCGAGAGAGAACGCGGTATAACGATCAAAGCCCAGCCCGTTAAGGTGATCTATCAATACGGTGGCAAAGAATACGAGATAAACATCATAGATACGCCGGGACACGTTGATTTCTCATACGAAGTCAGCAGAAGCATGGCAGCCTGCGAAGGTGCAGTGCTTTTGGTTGACGCTTCCCAAGGTGTTGAAGCTCAAACGGTTGCACACACATACCTTGCGATCGAAAATGACCTTGATCTGGTACCGACTCTGAACAAGATAGATCTACCAAATGTGAACATTGAGGAAGCAGAGAATGAATTGATCAGCTTGGTTGGAGTGGACCGATCGGAGATTCTGAAGATGAGTGCGAAGACAGGAGAGGGCGTCGAGCAGGTCTTAGATGCCATAGTACAGAAGATTCGTCCTCCAAAAGGTGATCCGTCAAAGCCTCTCAAGGCTTTGATCTTTGACGCAAAATACGACAAATATCGAGGAGTGATAGTGTACGTAAGGATCTTTGACGGCTTAATCAGGAAAAACGACAAGATAATGATCATGTCAACAAAAGAAGAATATGAAGTTGTCGAGGTTGGCATCTTCACACCAGACATGAAACCGATCGATGAGCTTGGACCAGGAGAGGTCGGCTACATCATAGCAGGTATAAAAGAGGTAACTCACGCTAAGGTTGGTGACACAATAACAAGTGCAATCAATCCCGTTGATGTTCCACTACCCGGTTACAAAGAAGTCAAACCGATGGTCTACGCCGGGATGTTTCCAGGATTACCCGAATACTACGAGGAACTGAAAAAATCACTTGAGAAACTCAAACTGAATGACTGGGCATTGACCTTTGAGCCAAGTCATTCACCGGCACTTGGTTTTGGTTTCAGGTGCGGTTTTCTTGGTCTACTGCACATGGACATAGTGAGAGAAAGGCTGGAGAGAGAGTTCGAAATGGCAGTCATTCTCACCGCACCTAATGTTGAGTACAGGATATTACTAAACAACGGTCAGACCATCACGGTGAACGATCCAGCTAAGTTCCCAGATGAAGATGAGATACAAAAGGTCTATGAACCATTCGTGAAGCTTTCGGTGATAACTCCCACCGACTATGTTGGCGACATCTTCACAAACCTTCAAAATGAAAGAAGGGCGACTCTCTCGCACACGGAAAATGCCGGGGTAAACAGGGTCATCATGCACTTCAAAGTGCCACTCGCCGAGATAATAACGGATTTCTTCGACAAATTGAAGGCAATTAGTCGCGGTTATGCGTCCATGGACTACGAATTGATCGGTTACGAGGAATCCGATGTGGTGAAGATATCAATCCTTGTGAACAAAGAACCTGTGGATGCGCTGGCAACAGTCGCGCACAAAAGCAAGGCATACAGCGTGGCAAAAAAACTGGTCGACAAACTTTCCGAACTGATACCTCGCCACCAGTTCGAGATACCCGTTCAGGCAAAGGCGTTCGGGAGAATCATCGCCCGTGCTGATATCAAGGCTCTCAGAAAAGATGTGCTTGCCAAATGCTACGGCGGGGACGTGACAAGAAAGATGAAATTGCTTGAGAAACAAAAAGAGGGAAAGAAAAAACTGCGAGAGATAGGACAGGTTACAATCCCACAGGAAGCCTTCCTCGCGCTACTGAGAATAGGCGAGGAAGAGCAATGATTTATTGAGATCAAAAGAATCTTTTCAGATGCTCAAGACCCATTTTCAAACCGATCTGGGATTTTTGCACAGTGCCTGCCCAGACCGGGTCTTCATGTTCTATGCTGACGACAAAGTCGTATCCGATTCTCTTGAGCGCGAGTATGAATTCCTCCCAGTCTATCTCCCCAAGACCTGGGAGCCTGTAGGTCCACCAGCTCTTGCCATGCAGATTAGTCCCGAAGTGACCAAAGATTCCCTGTTCATCGAGCAGATTCTCTTCTATCTGAACATCCTTCGCATGGACGTGAAAGATTCTGTCTTTGAATTCTTCAACAGCCTTTATGTAATCAATGCCAAGCCAGTAAAGGTGAGATGGATCAAAGTTCAAACCAAAAGAATCGGGGGTTATTCTGAAGACTTCCCTCCACAACTGTGGTGAGTAGAAGATATTGCCTATCTTCTCATCTTCCTGCCAACCTACCATCGGGCAGTTTTCTATCATGAGTTTTACATTTTTCTTCTCGGCATAGGCAATCAGAGGTTTGAAGACCTTTTCAAACTCCACCAAATTCTCCTCGACCGACTTTGTTATATCCCTACCAATGAAGGTCCCAACCAATTCCACTTTCAGTAGGTTTGCAACATCTATGACCTTCTTCAAATGATCGTTGATCTGTTTTCGCTTTTTTGGATCTGAGTCAAGGTTGTTATCATAATAAGCCAGAGAGGATATAATCAAACCATATTTGTCAAGCAGTTTTCTGGTTTCTTCTGCCTTCTTCTTGTTGAAATCAGTTACATCTATCGTCGTTGAAGAAAAATCCCTTTCATTCACAAGCGGCCATACGGCAACTTCCAGCGCCTCAAAACCATTCTTGGAAGACCATGATGCGATCTCTTCTAATTTCGTGTTCCCAAGGGCGACAGTCAGAAAGCCAATTCTCATAGCTCTACCTCCTCTTAAGGGCAGGGTCAGGCAAGAGCCTGACCCAAGTCCTAAAAGACTGATTCTGGGAAATAATAATCTTTTGCGTTTTCTTTGGTCACAGTTTCGGTGGCAAGAATGATCTTTCTCGGTATGCCTCTTTGATAGAACCCGTTGAGATCCTGTTTTCTCAGTGCCATGACCGCAAGGTTAATCGCCGTCGAGATCATGTTTGGTGGATAGGTGAAGTTAACTCCGATGAGTGGGTGTCCATCCATGATCATCTTGACCATATTTTTCTCGCAGGCTCCTCCTACCAATACCATGTTTTTGTCTCTGCCAGCCTGTTTGAGCGCCAAGAGCACACCATGGAGCATGTCGTCATCACCGGTCCAAACTGCATCGATGGTACCGAACTTTGTGAGCAGTGTCTGCATTACTTCAAAGGCTTTTTCTCTACTCCAATAACCAGGTTGCTCTGCGATGATCTTCAGGTCTGGGTACAGACTTATCGCATCTTTGAAGGCCTGGACTCTCTCATCATCGATGCTGCATGGAATACCTCTTATGACCACGATATTGCCTTTTCCTTTGAGCTTTTCAGCTATGTACTTGCCTGCCAGATAACCGTACATGTAGTTGTCTCCAGCTATGTAGCAGTTGTACTCCTCGGAGTTTATACCCCTGTCCACGATCACCGTGAAAATACCCTGTCTGAAGGCCTGTACGCATATCGGTGTGAGTGGTGCAGATTCGTATGGGTTGATCACAAGAGCGTCGATCCCTTTTGCCATAAGTGCCTGAACCTGTGCAATCTGTTCACTCGGTTCCTTTGCTGTCACCAAATAGAACTCGACGTCTGGATCGTTCTGATACTGTTTGATCGCATACTGTGCCCACCAGACCATTCCGCCTGTCCATCCGTGATCTGCTGCAGGAATTGCCACACCTACTCTGATTTTTGCAGCAAAGCTGAGTACAACTATTGCCAGAACAAGAAACACCAAAAACTTTCTCATAAGAACACCTCCCTTGATATTCCCCCACGTGGGGTATCATTCTTTTCTCAAATTCTGCAGCAACACCGCTGCGATTATGATCAAACCTTTCACCATGCCCTGCAGATAAACCGCAACATTGAGCATGACGAGCATGTTGTTTATGACACCCAGTATCAAAGCACCAAAAAACGTTCCGAAGACGCTACCCTTGCCACCGCTGAGACTCGTTCCACCTATCACCGCTGCAGCTATCGCGTCCAGTTCAAAGCCATTGCCCGTCGAAGAGGAACTCACAGAGCTCATCATAGAAGAGAGCAACACAGCGGATGTAGCAACTGAGACCCCACTGACCACATAGGTCAGAGTTCTCACCATATCTACCTTGATAGCCGAGTACAGAGCCGCCGTTTCATTTGCGCCAACGGCATAAACATGTCTGCCGAATTTCGTTTTATCCAGTAGAATATAGGCAACAATTGCGTAAGCAATGAACACTATCATTGGAAGAGGCAACCCAAGGACGAATTTCATGCCTATGTCTGAGTACTTCCTTGAGATTGTCATATACACGCCACCGTTAGCGAAATTCAAGACCAAAGATCTGTAGATCGCCATACCACCGAGTGTCGTAACAAAAGCGGGTATCTTTCCCTTGGTCGTCAGCAACCCCGTACCAAAGCCAAGCAGTATTCCCAAACCATAGGTCAACAGAATTGACAAAAAGACTGATAAAGCACTGTCACCGAATTTATTGACACTTTGAATTGCCAAAGCTCCCAATAGGGCAACCATCGATCCAACTGAAAGGTCTATTCCCCCTGCTATCATCACAAAAGTTATTCCAATTGCGATTATTCCAACGTACGATGTCTGCCAGAAAATATTCAGGATATTTCTTGGTTTCAGAAAAGCAGGGCTGAGTATGCCAGAGAAGATCATCAACGCCACCAAGATGAAAACTATTATGTACTTGGAGAGATTCAGCTTGAAAGTCCACTTATCCTTTATAAGAATCACCTTCCTCCAAGCCCGTTGCGTGATATATAAGGTTCTTCTCGCTGATCTGCTCACCCGATATGCAAGCAGTGATCTCACCGCTTCTCATCACCATTATCCTGTTGCAAATGCCAATGATCTCAGGTAACTCAGATGAAACAACTACGAAGGTCGCGTCGTACTCTTTTATCATCTGATGCATGATTTCGTATATTTGATGCTTTGCATTCACATCAACACCACGGGTTGGCTCATCGAAGATGAAAATCTTTGCCCCTGTGTTGACCAATTTGGATATGACCACCTTCTGCTGATTTCCACCACTCAGTGTTTTTGCAAGTTGAAAGGGTGTTCTTGTTTTTATATCGAACTTTTTCTCGTAATTTCTAAAAGTTTCGATTTCCCTTCGCCTGCCAAGGAGCACCTTTGAGAATTTCTCAAGGGACATGATCGTGGTGTTCATGAAAACCTGCAACGATAGGATAATTCCAGCGGTCTTTCTGTCCTCGGGAAGATAAACTATCCCGAGCTTTTTGGCGTCTTGCGGTGATTCAATCTTGACCTGCTTACCATTAAGCAGTATCTGACCGCTGTCAACCTTTCTGACACCTATTATCGCTTCCATTAGCTCGGTTCTACCGGATCCAACAAGACCATAGAAACCCAGTATTTCACCTTTGCGAACCTCAAAGTTCGCATTTTTCACCGTTCCATCTTTCGTGGTTAGATTCTTAACTTGCAGAATCAGCTCGTTTGATGGTGAAAGTTTCGGTGGGTACATCTCGTCAATTTTTCTACCTATCATCAACTCTGCGATCTGTCTTTCGGAAAGCTCTTTGGTCTTGCCCTCGTGCACTTTTCTTCCATCCCTTAGAATGATCAAACTGTCTGTCACAACCTTGACCTCTTTGAGTTTGTGTGAGATGAAGACAACGGTGATGCCAGAATTTTTCATGCTTCTTATCACATCAAACAGCTTCGATATTTCTTCTTGGCTCAAAGATGAAGTCGGCTCATCCATTATCAATATCTTCACGCTTTTTGAGATTGCCTTTACTATCTCCACCATTTGTTTTTGTGCCGGTGAAAGCTCTGATACATAGGTTTGTGGATCAATTCTCAAACTCAGTTGCTGCATATACCTTCTTGTCGCTTCAATCATGGAACTTCTGTTAAGGAAAAACCCCTTTCTCACTTCACTGCCCAAGAAAACATTTTCGTAAACTCTGAGGCTGTCAACCAGGTTTAGTTCCTGCGGAATGAGAATTATGCCGTATTCTTTTGCCTTCAATGGATTAAGTTGCACTTTGTGACCTTCGATGAAGATGTCACCGCGTGTGGGCTGTAAGAAACCGGAAAGAATTCTCATCAGCGTTGATTTTCCTGCCCCATTTTCGCCTACCACACCGTAGACCATACCTTTCTCAAACTGCACATCAACGTTGTGCAAAACCCTTACAGATGAAAAATCCATGCAAATATCCTTGGCTGAAAGGATCACTTCATCAACCATTTATCTTTACCGTCCCCCCAACCTTGGAAGACTCAAAAATCTTCTCAACCACCTTTACAGCCATCATTCCATCTTCAGGTTTAACTATCGGTTTTTCAATGCCAAGACAAACCTTTGCAAAGTGGTCTATAACGGGCATTTTCCAGTACGGATCTTCATTTGTGAACAAGGGCTTCAGGACGATTTCACCGTGAAAAACCACCGGTTTTGACAGGTAAATATCGATCTTTGAAGGATCTGTTTGTCCTATCTTCAAAGCGCCCTTTTCACCGTAGATGACAAAATAATTTTCTTCCAAGCCTTTGGTTATCCAGTTTGCGTCCAAAGTCGCAAGTCCACCGTTTGAGAGCCTTAAAACTGCGCTCGCGATATCTTCAACACTCGCATCTTTTTCCAGCGTTCCAACCATCGCCGCGCATTCAACTATCTCCAAACCCGTCAGATATCTGATCAGGTCCACTTTGTGTACTCCAAGATCTCCCAGGGCTCCAAACATGGCTGAATCTTTCTGGAAAAACCACGCGGCGTTGGGTGACCAGTTCTCGGGACCGGAATGTCCAAACATTGTTTTCACGAGTCGTACTTCTCCAATCATGCCAGACTCAATTATCTCTTTCGCCCTTTGGTGATGGGGAAAGAATCTCTGTGAGTGGTTTGTCATGAGAATCTTGCCCCTTTGTTTAGCTGTCTGAACCATTTGCAGTGCTTGCTCAGAATTGGTTGCCATGGGTTTTTCAACAAGCACGTGTTTTCCCATTTTCAAAGCATCGAGTGATGCCTTCGCGTGAAGAAAATTCGGCAGGGCAACTACCACAGCATCGATATTTTCTTTTTCAAGTAGCTCTGAATATTCCGTGTAAAAATGTATTTTTTCATCATTGAGCTTTTTTCTGAAGAAATCCAGTCTCTCCTCGCTCTTGTCCGATATTGCCACAAGCTGAACGTATTCAGAAAGGTATGCGTTTGGAATGTGTAATACCTCAGAGATCTTTCCCGCGCCTATGATACCTAATCTGATCTTCTCTGGCATCTTTACCGCCTCCTCAAATCTGGGTCATATGAACGAGCCTCTTGTTGAATGGAGCCAGTGGAAACCTGGAACCGTAATGCTTGAAAACTTCGGCGAATTCACAACCAACTTGAATTCCCCTGAAACCTGCCGGATAGATGATCGATGGCATGATCTCCTTTACGAAAACATGCTTGTCGAAGGCAGCTTCCATGAGTTCAATCGCCCTTTTCTTGTATTCGTATGAAGTTGTTATGTCAATGGCCACATCGAAGTCAAAACCAACGCTCGAAGCTGGAATCTCAAAAAGGTATATCTCTTTTTCGAATTTCCTAGCAAGCCTGACCGTTTGCTCAGAAACAACTTGGTGATCATACAAGATCTCTGTATGCCAATGTGTGAACACGACATGAGGGTTAAATTTCTCAAACAGCTCTTTGAGATCTTCGAACAACTTTGTCTCATCTATTTTTCCGTAGGAATAATCAAAATGAACAGCTTGCGCACCGAGTGTTTCTACTGCTTCTTTGAAACCTGAGATTCTATCCCCACAGACACTCAGAACACAAACCTGATTTCCATTCAAAGATAACTGTCGTATCGTTCCTCCCATACCGATCACAGGATCGTCGCTATGGGCAGAGGTAACAAGGATCTTTTTCAAACAGATCATTCCTTTCTTTTTGAACTCGACTGCCTCACCACCAGTTGGGGTGAGAAGATGTACCTTTTTATCTTCTTGTTTCCCTTGATCAATTCAAAAAGTAGTTTTGCGGACACCTCACCCATCTCTTCGACTGGCTGGTGAACCGATGACAAAGACGGCGATACGACTTCGCACAACTGTTCATCATCGTCAAATCCGACAATTGCAATGTCTTCCGGTACCCTTAAAGAAAATTCTCTGACTGCCTTCAGAGCACCCACTGCGACAAGATCGTTCATACAGAAGACACCATCTACCCTTTGTCCCGAGGAGAGTATTTCTTTCATCTTTTGGTAGCCTTTATCTTCATCGTACCCAACAGGGTAGGCGATTGCTTTTAGATTAAACTCCTTCATCGCTGCTCTGTAGCCTTCGAGCCTCTGGAGTGAGACATACAGTTCATAGGTTCCACCAAGATGAACGATGTTTGAGCAGCCATTTTCAATCAGGTGTTTCGTCGCGGAATATGCGCCGTAAAAGTTGTCCAGCACTATTGAAACAACGTTTTCATGATCATAGTCCTTGTCGAAAACCACAACGGGGATGTACGAAGACACCTCCAACACAAGATCGTCGCTAACACGAGAGTTTCCTATGATGATCCCGCCCACGCCAAAAAACCTCGCGTTTCTTATGAGCATCTCTTCTCTGTGCAGATCCCTGAAGGAGTCCATCAAAATCACCAAAGAATCCTCACCACAAGCCTTTTCGACCCCGCGTGTGAGCCGAGCGAAGAACGGGTTTATTATGTCTGGCACAATGAGTCCAACGGTCGTGATCTGGGTCCTTTTTGCCATAGTTCTGGCATGAAAATCCGGTGTATAACCGAGCTCTTTGGCAACTTTCAAGATTTCTCTGCGCTTTTTCTCACTGACCTTTCCCTTGCCGTTCAACACCTTTGAGACGGTGGAGACTGAAACCTTTGTTAGATCAGCTATTTGTTTCAGCGTTGCCACTCTCAGACCTCCCAGAATGCTCAGTATCACAAGATCAATGACTGGATTTCAGATTCATCCATTTCCCTGAGTATTTCTTCTCTTTGTCGGAAATATCTCACAGATTCCTTCACTAAGTTATCCATTACCGACTCATCGGGCAGCGAATTCGCCAGGACATACGGGTCTGCATAAGGGCCAAGCGGCTCAAAGGTTATGAACCTTCCCTCTTGATTCATTCCAACTAAGTATGCCGCCATTATCGCCAAATCCAGATCGATCATCGCCTTTCCGGGTCCATCGCGATTGCTGTCCGCAATGTGAAGGTTTATGAGCCGATCTGAGCATTTTAGTATTGCGTCACCAAGGTTGCTCTCTTCACAAATCATGTGATAGATATCACCATTTATATAGTATATCGCCGGATGATCCACCGCTTTGATATATGCCAGAGCCTGATCCACTGTGTGTATGAGGCTAACCTCGGCAGATCTTATTGGTTCAACAGCGGCTTTGACCTTTGATTTTTCGAAATACTTGGCACAAATTCTCATTGCCTCGACACTTCTATCGAATTCGTAGTTATCCTCTGGCCTGGTTCGTCCGACGGCGCTCGGAACAACTATCAGATAATTGCCGTTCAACGATTCTGCAAAGTCTATCTGCCTTTTCACATAATCGATGGCATTCTGTCTTATATATGGATTTGAGCTTGAAAGATCGTTGTGCTGTGAATAGAGGCCACATATCCCTGAGACCTTCATATCAAACTCTTTCAGAATTTCTCTCATTCTACTCGCGCTGGAGCAGACTTCATCGGTGTAACTGTCACCTTTGAGTTCAACGAAGTCTATACCATTGCTTTTCAATCTTTGCAGTGATCTTTCAAGTGGCTCACGTCCGAACATCCATATACTCCATGACAGATCGAATTTCCTGTTCAATCTCTGGGGATATTTCGCTTTGAATTCAAGGAATTTCCTTATTATCTCAAGCTTCTTGAGTTGAAAATTCTGCAGTTTCATCAGAACACCCCTCTATTTTTCCTCTTTGATGTCCAGTTCTTTCAGAGTCTTCCTCAACCAATCCAAGGATTTTTCGAGTAAGATTCCACCTTTACCTTCACATTCTATACTCAGCACACCGTTGTAATCATTGTCTCTCAGTATTTCAAGAACCTTGCGTATGTTGTCGGCATTCACACCCTCGCCTACCGCACAGTGGCTTATTCCTATGCCGGTGTCTTTTCCTCTCAAACTCATTGCCAGGCTCTCGGACACATCCTTTATGTGGACATGCTTTATCTTTTTGACGAATTTTCTACAGAACTCGACGGGATCCTGTCCTGCTATGAAAGTATTCCCCGTGTCAAGGTTCAATCCCAGTCGGTCACTTTTCACAAAATCGAGCATTTTTTCAAGCATCTCTGGCTTGGTTGTGAAATAGCCGTGTATCTCTATGTTGATGTTGATCTCGTACAGTTCCGCGAGTTCAACGATGTAAGAATAGGATCTTTTCATCAGCTCCATTGCTTCTGTGTCTGACAAACCCTCTGGTTTGTACAATCCATCAGTTGTGGCTATGTTTTCACATCCAATAACCTTTGCCCACGGAAGGGTTTTGCAGACATACTGAACTCCTATGTACATTCCATCTTTGCCTGAGAGAGGATACGCAGAGTCAAGTTGAGAGAACCTCACGCCGTACTCTGACATCTTGTGCTTCATTTTCATGGGATCTTCTAACAAGGATATGTGAGGAAAGTAGCCAAGTCCGTGTATCCACGCAGAACCATCGATGACCCCACATTCGATGTAGTGAACATCATGATCTTTCGCCCATTGCAATGCCTTTTCAAAACTGAAAACGGCTGAATTAAAAGCGTCTGTGTGAAAACCTATTTTCATGTCTATCCCTCCTTGCTCTGCCTGATGGCTTTTTTGAAAACTCCCTTCCCCGCATATGCACTGAAAGCACTCACAGCGAGCGATGCCACTATGAATATTCCAAAGACAACCTCCTGGAAATATGGGTTGACTCGCAACATGTTGAGAGTGTTGGAGATTATTCCCATGAGCAGAACACCAAAGAATGTGCCCAGTATATTCCCCTTACCTCCAGAGAGCGGTGTTCCACCGATTACAACTGCGCCTATCGCCCTCAACTCCAAGCCAGAACCCGTTGTGGGCTGAGCCGCGCCAACTCGTGACAGGAGTATCATCGAAGCCATGCCTATCATCAATCCGTTTATCAGAAATGCCAGAAGCTTTGTTCTGAAGATCGAGATTCCAGACAAGTAGGCCGCCGCAGGGTTACTTCCCACCGCATAGAAATGTCTGCCGAGTTTTGAGTATTTCAGAATGAAATGTGCCAAGAAATAGATGAGAATTCCTATCAAGAAACCCAAAGGAAGTATTCCCCAAAGCCTTGTCAGACCCAGTGCTTCGAATTTACCGTATATGGTTTGAAATACTCCCTTTGTTATCGCATACGCAGTTCCTCTGAAGACACTCAGAAAACCCAACGAAGTGATGAAAGAAGGTGCCTTGAAAACCAGTGACGAAGATCCAACCAGAAGACTGTTGAAGGCTGCCAGGATCAACGCCACTAAGACCACCCAGAAATAGCTCACGTCATTTTTGATCATCATGGCGATCACACAGGATACCAAACCGATATTGGCACCGACAGATATGTCGATCTCTCCAGAAATTATCAGCATGGTCATACCGGACGCGAGTATTCCCAGTACAGCGATTTGTTCCAGTATATTCGTGATGTTGCTCAAAGCGAAAAACCTTGGATTTATAGAGCCGGTGATAACCGCAAGGACTACCTCCGCTAAAAGCAAGAAAAACCACTGGTTCTTGTACAATGGTTTTTTTCCTTTCTGCAAGACTTGATTGGAATTCTTTCGCTCTGGCATATTATTCCCTCCTGAGGTCAAACACCTATGAACAGTCTCATCAAATCTTCTTCTTTCAGACCATCATTTTGTAAGATGTGGGTCATTCTACCATTCCTCATGACACCTATTCTGTCACTCATAGAAAGAAGTTCAGGCATATCTGAAGAAACCATTATTATGCTCTTTTTGTTTTCCACAAGCTCCAACATGATTTGGTAAATCTGTTCTCTTGCACCGATATCAACACCCTTTGTAGGTTCATCAAATATGTAAAGTGCCGCATCGGTGTTCAACAGCCATCTACCGATGATCACCTTTTGCTGATTACCTCCAGAGAGTTCCTCGATCAACTGGTCTCTGTCTGATACCGCGATAGAGAGTTTGTTGACCGTCTGTGTTGATAATCTCAATTCCTCACTCAGATTCAGCAGAAACCTTCTTGAAAGCTTGTTCTTAACTGCCACCAGATTCTCCACGACATTTCGTCCCAGAAACATACCGTATTTCTTTCTATCTTCCGAAACAAAGCAAATGCCTTTTTTCATCGCATCGATAGGAGATTTCAAAACAACTGTCTTTCCGTCCATTACAATCTCGCCACTATCGGGCCTCAGTGCACCGTATATCAAACTCACCAGTTCTGTTCTGCCAGATCCCACAAGGCCACCTATACCGAAAATTTCACCCGCTCTGACATCGAAGCTGACGTCTTCCACAATGCCTTTCTTTGTGAGATTGCGTACGTAGAAACGTACATCACCGATTGGAACTTTCTTGCGTTGGAAAAACAGTGCGGTATCTCTTCCAACCATTTTCTTGACAACTGTGTTGAGATCTACTTCTTGAAGCGGATATGTCCCCATCTTTTCGCCGTCTTTCAAGATGGTTATTCTGTCTGCTATTTCGAAGACTTCGTTCAGATAATGAGAAATGTATATGATACCCAGCCCTTGAGACTTGAGATTCTTCAAGAGTGTGAGCAAGGCTCTTGTTTCTTCCAATCCCAAAGAACTTGTGGGCTCATCCATTATTATGACCCTTGCCTTCCTGTGAAGCGCCTTTGCGATCTGAACCATCTGTTTTTCAGCCGTTGATAAATTCCCAGCTAATTCATTTGCATCCAGATCAATTCCAAGGTTTTCAAGTATCTTCTGAGTTTCATCGGCCTGTCTCTGTTTGTCTATCTTGAAAGGCATCTTTGAGTTCAACTCGTTTCCCAGGAAGATATTTTCAGCAACGGTAAGTGAGTCAACAATCTCTGCATCTTGATAGACCGTCGTGATACCCATCTCTATTGCCAACCTCGGGTTCAGGGTTTTCATTTTCTTGCCAAGAATCACAATCTCTCCAGATTCGGGAGAAACTGCACCTGACAAGATCTTTATCAAAGTTGATTTTCCAGCACCGTTTTCACCGACAAGACAGTGTATCTCTCCTGCGTGTAAATCAAAATCGACGCTTTTCAAAACCATGTGTTCGCCGTATATCTTAACTATGTTCCTGAGTTCGACGAGGCGTTCTTTCTCACTCATTGACGATCAACTCCTACGATCAATGAGGGATGGGAATAATCCCATCCCCCGATTGTGTGCATGTTTTAGTTTAGAACATCAATCAAGCCTTTGTACTCTGGGAAATACTGTTTTGTGAGCTGAATCCACACTGGATCTATGTCCCATGGCACAACCTTTGTCTTGTCATCAATTGTTTCAGGAGTTATTGGTGTGATGGGCAGGAAGATCCACTGTCTCAGCGCTTTGATCTTCTCGGTTACATACGAGTGCAGGGCAAGGAACGAAACAAAACCTTCCCATCCCGGTGAACTTGAGATTGAGTACTTTATTGAACCTTCCTTGATCAGTTCGATTCCATACGGAGCACCATTTGTTGTTATAACCTTTATTGGGTTGTTGAGCAAGCCTCTGGATTTCAACATGCGGACAACCGCGGCACCCATTTCTTCGTTGAAAACAAACAGCACCGAGAAGTTGTAACCGGATTCAATCAAGTCCTGTGCCTGTTTGACAGCCTCATCTGGTATATATTGTCCATCTCTGATGGCGACAATCTTGTTCTTGCCGAGTTCTTTCACGGCAGGCTCAAAAGATTTCAAGAACATCTGCACAGGAACATGTTCCAGTCTTCCCATGATGACCGCAATATTTTCTCCTGGGTAGTTATTGGCTACGTACTGAGCGATATCCTTTCCCATTGCGTCCCAGTTGAAGTCAATGCACGCCACAACGGGATCTTTTGATTTTAGAACTTCACCAACATTATCTGTTACAACAAGTGGTATACCTGCTTTGGCGCATTCTCTTGCAGCTATGAAAGCACCATTCGGGTTGAAGGAGAATATACACATTCCATCTACTTTCATGTTGACCAGCGTCTGAATATTCGATATCTCCTTTTCCACGTCGTAATCTGAGTTCAAAACTACGACTTCAACTCCCGCAAGATTTGCAGCGTAGACAAATCCCTCAACGTCCTTCCTGTACCATGTGTCTGGGCCAGGGGTAACATAGCCATAAACCAGTTTCTTAGCCATGCCGAGGGATGCAAAGAGCATGACAAGAAGCGCTACCGAGATCAACACTTTGAAGCCCTTCATCAACACACCTCCTCTGTATGGGTTCGCTTGAAGCGACCCGAAAATACCTGATGAAAATCACAAACAGATTCAAAGACTTCTTTTGGAAAGACGGCCATATTTTCCTGAACAACCCGTTAATCTAACAACGAATATGCTTTATCTATCATGAGTCAATCGTTTGACCAACCTTTTCAAACTAAAAATACCAAAAATAAACTACCAAGTCAAACATGTCTTGGGCTAATAGTACAGTGAATTATCTGAACAGCCTTAAGCACAGGAGTTTATGCTTCACATTTGCGCTGTTGCTCACTCTTTCTCGATTTTTCTTTTAAAATCAAGTGATGTCTTTGGAGGTGTTCTTCTGATCAGTGATTTTTGTTTTGGCTCAATCAAATTGTCAATTCACTGAAAAAAATTGATGTTACTCTGCTGATTGAAACCAGATGAATTTGCAGGTGGGTGAAAAGGTGAATCAGCACCCGAATGTCTTTTACGCTCTATTGCAAAGCGCTCTGATGGGATCTGTCGCTGGTGCCATTGTCGCTTTGTACAGACTTTTCATAGTCAAGGTAGATAACTTTAGAATGCTTCTGGCACTGAATCAAAGCTTTCTCTTGTGGGTATTGCTGTCGATATTCATCGCTCTTATCTTAGAGGTTATTGTTCGAAGACTTCCTTTCATCAGTGGTAGTGGTATACCACAGGTCAGGGCTTTGATCACAAAAAAGATGGATTACGATCCACTGAAGGTGTTGGCTGGCAAATTCGTCGGGGGTATACTGGCAATCTTCAATGGTCTTTCGCTTGGGAGAGAGGGACCCTCCATACATATCGGCTCGACGGTTGGACACTGGTTCTACAACAAGTTCGGCGGTCTTGATTCTCAAAGAGAGCAATTCATAACAGTTAGTGCTTGCGCTGGTCTTGCCGCAGCTTTCAACGCACCCTTGGCAGCGATTACCTTTTCAGTGGAAGAACTTCAAAGAAGTTTTTCTCTACAAAGTGCTTTGAATTGTGCGGTTGCGGTGGTCAGTGCAGATCTCGTCTCCAAATTGTTTTTTGGTACAGGTCCTGTACTTTCCATTCATCTGGAAGGCGTTTTGCCTGTGAAGTATTATGGATTGGTTGTCATCTTGGGAATTCTTCTTGGGACATCAGGATGGCTTTTTGAGAGATCACTTTTGTGGTTTGTTGATATCTTTAAGAAACTGAAAGGACTCAATATTCTGATTCCAACAGCCCTGGCGTGGTTTCTCATGTTGGGTCTGCCACAGGTATTGGGTGGTGGTCACGAACTGGTAGATGGTGTTTCGGCCGGCTTATTTTCTCTGAGGACTATTTTGATTCTACTCATCTGCAAGTTTCTCTTCACATTGATCAGTTACGGTTCAAGGGCACCAGGTGGGATCTTTTTGCCGATGGTTGCAATCGGTGCCATGATAGGTTCACTGTATCAGCAAGTAATTACTTCTGCAGAGATTGTTGATGGTTTCTATCTGCCGAATTTCGCAATCTTAGGCATAGCAGGCTTTCTCACCGCTGTTGTGAGAGCTCCATTGACCAGTGTTGTGCTCACCGCTGAGCTCGTAGGATCATTTGGGCATTTCATGACTCTACTGCTTGTATCAATCGTCGCTTACACAGTATCTGGATTTCTCAAAACAGGGCCAGTCTACGATGAATTACTCAAAAAGACTTTACAGAATACTCATCCACTCACAGATAGTCAAGAAGCAGAGCTCTCTGTTGAAAGAGAAGGCGAGGGCACAGACCCCGCCTAAACTTGCACAATTTCAAGTTCGCTTTCCTTTGCCAGCAGCTCTGTGAAATGACGGCATGGTATCAGAACAGACTTCTTCAAGAGATTTGTGAGAACCTTCCCCGGTCCAACTTCAACGAAATCCGAGATATTCATCTTTGTGATATTGCAGATCGAATCATACCACAGTACAGGACAAGTAATTTGTTGTAACACATGATCTTTTATTTCCTGTGGATCTGTTGTTTCACGTCCCGTGCAGTTCATCACCACTGGCCAGCGTGGTTTTCTGAATTTGACACCTCTCAATTCTCTTGCCATCTTTTCCTTAGCACTCTCCAGAAGAGGTGTATGGAAAGGTCCGCTGACTTTCAGCTCAACAACCCTTTTTGCCTTCGATTTCAACAAGTCCATAGCGACCTTGACACTGTCTTTGAGACCGCTTATCACTACTTGATCCTCAGCGTTGTGGTTTGCGACCCAGACACCTTCCAAGGTGGATATCTGTTTCTCCACTTCTTTGATCTTCAAACCGATAACGGCTGCCATTGTACCTTCTCCTGGAACGATCGCTTGAGAGATATACTCTCCTCTTTTTCTGACTATGTACAGTCCAAGTTCAAAATCGTAAACATCAGCCGCGGCAAGGGCGGTGTATTCTCCCAAACTGTGTCCCGCGACCAACGATGGCAGATGACCACTTCTCATGAGTTCATCGAAGGCTATGTAACTCGCCAAGTAAATCGCAGGTTGCGCATTTTCTGTCAGTTTCAGTGTTTCTTCCTCGCCATTCATGAGTTGGTACATGTCAATTCCAAGTACATCCTTTGCCCTTTCAAAGAAAAAATATGCCCTTGGATAAACAGAAAAATCTTTTCCCATCCCAGAATATTGAGAGCCTTGGCCCGGAAAAAGGAAAGCTTTCATCGTAACACCTCCTCGCAGAGTTTCTTAACGGCCCGGTCGAACTCTTCAAGAATCTTTGAGATGATCTCTTTGACCGGTAGGATTTCGTCTATGAGTCCCACCACCTGTCCAGCCATAAAGGAACCTGAATTGATGTCTCCCTCCAGAACGGCTCTTTTGAGACTACCAACTAAGACTTGTTCCGCCTGAAGTGGACTTTCAGTTTCGATCTGGCAGATTTGTTTTGCAAACGGTGTCTTCAGTACCCTCGCAGGATGACCGAGTTTTGAACCCGTCACCACGGTATCTCTTATCGATGCGGTGAGTATCTTCTTTTTGTAGTTGTCGTGAACCTCTGACTCAACGGATGCCAGAAATCTGGTGCCAATCTGGACACCTTCAGCCCCCAAAGCGAACGCAGCAGCCATCGACCTGCCATCCGCGATGCCACCCGCAGCAATCACAGGTATCTTGACAGATCTTGCCACCTTGTTGACAAGCACAATCGTTGTTACTTCCCCGATGTGCCCACCAGATTCCATACCTTCTGCGATCACAGCATCTGCTCCCGACCTTTCAAGCAGCTTTGCCAACGAATCAGAAGCAACCACAGGTATGACCGTTATACCGTGTTGTTTCAGCGTGGGTATGTACTTCGCTGGGTTGCCCGCACCAAAGGTCACAACGGGTACATGTTCTTTCAAGACAACCTCAACAAGTTCATCTGCGTGAGGTGAGGCAAGCATGATATTCACACCAAACGGTTTGTCGGTCAGCTGCTTGAGAGAGTTGACTGCCTGAACAAGTTGATCTGGGTTCATGGCTCCTGAACCTATGACTCCTAATCCCCCAGCGTTGGAGACTGCGGCTGCAAGTTTTGGAGTGCCCGCCCATGCCATTCCGCCCATGAGAATTGGGCAGTCTATCTTGAGTAACTCAGTCACCCGATTTCTCATCTTTCTTCACTCCTACCAAAAGTGTTGCAATTGCTACGATCTTTTCCTGAACCTTCGCGATCGCGCCCACTTTGAAAATGCCAAGCTTTGATTCTTTCAATTCAACTTCGTAGATGATTGTGTCACCAGGTCTCACCTCTGATTTGAATCTTGCTTCGTCAATTCCAAGAAAGAGAGGTATGACATTCTGATTGGGCTTGAGCAACATGATGCCCGCTGTCTGCGCTAACCCTTCTATTATCAGTACACCCGGGTAGATTGGGTAATTTGGGAAATGTCCCGCGAAGAATATCTCATTGGCAGTTATGTTCTTCATTGCAACAACGTGATTCTCATCTTTTTCAAGGACTCTATCGACCAGAAGCATTGGAAAACGATGTGGCAGTATTTTCATTATTTCATCGATGTTCAACCTTGATACCTCCCAACCACAAGTGAGACGTTGTGTCCACCGAATCCAAAAGAATTCTTCACGAAATTATTTATCCGGGTTCTAACGGGGGTTTTACCAACAGCGTTGATGTTGATCTGTGGATCCAAGTTGTCAAGGTTAGGCATCGCATGTATGAAATCATTCTGCATCTGAAGAATTGCGATCACAAGTTCTGCAGCCGCAGCAGCCCCAAGCAAATGCCCCATAAGGGCTTTGGAACTGTTGACATAAGCTCTTTTCCCCAAAAGCCTTTCTATTGCCTTTGCCTCAGCCAGATCACCTGCAGGTGTGCTGGTTGCATGACAGCTAACATAATCTATTTGATCTGGGTCTACTCTTGCATCCTGCAACGCCATCTTCATGGCCTTCTCTGCACCAGCACCTTCTGGATCTGGCGCACTCATATGATGGGCATCGTCGTTCATGCCAAATCCTTTTATCTCTGCAAGGATTTGTGCGCCTCTCTGCCTTGCGATCTCTTCGGCCTCAATGACCAGCACTGCTCCTCCTTCTCCCATGACAAAACCATCTCTGTCAACATCAAAAGGTCTTGAAGCCTTTTGTGGCTCTTCGTTTCTATTCGACAGGGCTTTCATGTTCGCAAACCCAGTTATAGGTAAAGGTGCGATCGTGGCTTCTGCGCCACCAACAATCGCGACATCGGCATACCCGTGTCTCACCAGCATAGTACCAATTGCCACGGCATGACCAGACGCGGCACAGGCACTCACAGGTGCAAGGTTCGGTCCCTTTATCCCGTACTCTATTGCCACGATTCCTGATGCCATGTTTATCAAGAGCATCGGAATCAAGAACGGGCTAACTTTACTTGGCCCTGAAGAGATGAATTTGCCGTTCTCGGTGTCCAAGGTTATGAAGCCTCCCATACCAGAGGCTATGAGAACGGCAGTGCGTTCAGAAAAATCCGACACGTTTATCTTTGCTTGGTCTAAAGCCTCCTTGGTTGCAGCGAGCGCAAAATGGACAAATCTATCTGTTCTACGGCAGAGTTTCTTGTCTATGAAACTCTCTGGATCAAAATCCTTTATCTCTGCTGCTATTCTCACCGGCAAATTACTTGCGTCAAAACTGTGGATTTTGTCAGCCGCTATTCTTGACTCTTCCATGGATCGCAAAACTTGTTCTTTGCCGATCCCTATCGGTGAAACTATCCCCATCCCGGTAATAACAACTCGCCGCACTCGATCTACCTCCTTTGCGTTCATTATAACCGGCAAACAAAAAGACGGTCAAACCGCCACTTTACTCAGTGAAAAATCTGCCTTTGTTTTGTTAACATACAAACTTCAGGCTATATTCTTCCTCTAAGCATGAGAGATATGAAACACATCTTGATCATTTATCTGCTCTGAAGATGACAGATTGATTCTTATCTTAGATTTGTTGAGAGGAGACCAGCGGTTATCATTGGTTGAAAAGCAACGGTTTTGCCACCTTGGTTTTCTCCGGTGTTCATAAAAGCGTAATTTCAATGTCATATTTCCTGCTGTTGAAACGGTTTCGAGTAAAAGGCGAAGGGTTGTTTTCTGTTTTTGGCGATGTACATGGCCATGTCTGAGTGTCTCAGAAGAGTTTCAAGGTTATCACCATCGGTTGGATACAGAGCGATGCCAAAGTTCGCTGAGATCGAAAACACATTGCCATCAACAACCAATGGTTCTTGAACTATTTCAAGTAATCGTTTTGTGAAGGTGGTTATTTCTTCGACTGAAAGACCGTACAGCAGAAATACGAACTCATCTCCACCAAATCTTGCCACAATGTCATTCTCACGGATGGCCTTTTCAAGCCTGAGTGCAATCCTCTTGAGTATCTCATCACCTACCGAATGCCCACAGGTATCATTCACTTGCTTGAATCTGTGAAGGTCCATATACAATACACAAGCAGATCTGCCCGTTCTTTTCGCGAGCGCCAAGATCTTGTCGGCAAACTCTTCGAGCAGTCTTCTGTTTGCTAATCCTGTCAGTGGATCGTGGTATGAATAGTATTCCATCAGTCTCTTCTGTTCCTCGAGTTCTTCTACAAGTCTTGTTCTTTCGAAAAGTAGCCCAACCTGCGCAGCAAAAAGCTCTGCCATCTCTATTGATTCCTGAGTGAAGGCGTTTTCATCTTCGAAATTATCCAAATTGAAAAACGCGACTATTTCATCTCTGACCATGACAGGTATCGACAGAAGAACCTTTATCTGACCAACGTGTCCCTCAGAGTACAGAAGCTTCTTTCTTTCTTCATCCAGATGAGCTTCATTTAACTTGTTCAGATCTTTGATGATCTTCACCCTACCATCCAAACCCTGAGCCAATTCTGTAGGTCTGAAGAACATAGTTTCCAATATCTTCTTATCGTAGCCACAGAGATTGGTGAAGACAAAGAGATCA
Organism: Thermotogota bacterium; assembly: GCA_029551145.1. Taxonomy (GTDB): domain Bacteria; phylum Thermotogota; class Thermotogae; order Thermotogales; family DSM-5069; genus Pseudothermotoga_B. The sequence continues at coordinate 35,354 of JAKPGA010000020.1, forward strand.
CCCTTCTTCATTAACAAACTTCCTGCCTGCGCACCCGGTACAAGCTTCACTGCTTTTTCAAGAATGTACTGAGACGCATCGTGGGTCTTTCCTTTGAGAATTAACCGTGTGAATTCAAGCATGGCTTCTTGAAATAGAGCCTTTCTGAGCAATCTGTCGCTGTAGAATCTTTCCTCCTTCATCTTTCTAAATACATTCATTAGCTGGTATAAACTAACAAAAAACACAGTGACAGTCCCAGACAGAATGAGTTCTTGCAAAGATAGAAAACCTCTTTTGGGCTTGCATTTGATTCCACCTATGGAGAATTGACCATCTGCGCACAGATCGATATCTGTAAAGCCCAAAGACTGGAGCAACTGCTCGGCATTTATTACCACGATCGCAGCTTTGTCTGGAATGTGATTAGATCTTTCTTCGTCGTAGATTTTGAAGATGAGTTTGATGTCTTCGTTCTCAAAGCTGATCAGATAATAAGACAACCACTGCCACCCGTTTCAAAGTTCGATCCCCCCGGGTTTGTGATCACCGCAGTTAATAATAATACTTCATGGGAAATTAGAAATTGATTATAAAAGTATCGAAATTGTTGCAGATACAGCGTAAATAACTACGCTATCGATGCACAGGTGAATCTGTGCCAGTTTCTTTTATCTTTGAGCCAACTATCCATAGCTTGTGATAGACTAAAAGTACGTATTGCTAACCTGTGGAGGTGGTTTGGTGAAGATTCTCTTCAAGAACGGTACGGTTTTTCCAGTTACGCAGAAACCTTTCAAAGGAGATGTTCTAATTGAAAACGGGAAGATCAAGCAGATAGCCAATCAAATCAAACCAAATAAGGGCGTTGAGGTAATCGATCTGACCGACAAGTATCTGCTCCCAGGTCTTATCGATGCACATTCACACATTGGACTTTATCCAGAAGGACTTGGAGCAACAGAGAGCGAAGGAAATGAAATGACAGATCCAGTCACAGCACAGTTATATGCGCTTGATGCCTTCTATCCAGAAGATACGGCTATAAAAAAGGCGCTTTCGGGTGGAATCACAACGGCTTTTGTAGTCATGGGCAGTGCAAATCCAGTTGGTGGGCAAGGCTTTATCGCAAAATTCAATGGAAAAACAGCGGCACAAATGTGCATCGTGAACCCTGCGGGTGTGAAAATGGCTTTTGGTGAGAATCCAAAGCGCGTTTATTCCGAGAAAAAGGTGCTTCCAAACACAAGAATGGGTACAGCGGCAGTGATAAGAACCTTTCTGCTCAAATCGCAGGACTACATGAAAAAGAAGGAACTGGCTAAGAAAGAAAACAAAGAATTCACCGATACCGACCCAAAGTACGAAGTTGGAGAAAAGCTGTTGAAAGGTCAGCTCACCGCGAGAATGCATGCGCACAGGGCAGATGACATTCTCACAGCCATTAGAATAGCAGAGGAATTCAAGATCAAATTCGTTATAGAACACTGCACAGAAGGGTACAAAGTCGCTGACATACTGGCTGCAAAGAGGATACCCGTTGTAGCGGGTCCACTCCTAACCTTTGCAACCAAATTGGAACTGAGGGATATGACTATGGAGGCGCTGAAGATATTGACAGAAAAGGGTGTGCTGACAGCCCTGATGTGTGATCATCCTGTTATTCCACTTGAATACGCGACGGTACAGGCGGCAGCGGCTATGAGATATGGAGTGAAAGAAGAAGATCTTCTGAGGATGCTAACGATAAACCCAGCGAAAATCCTTGGTTTGTCGGAGAGGATTGGATCGATCGAACCTGGAAAAGATGCAGATCTCGTTGTGTGGACGGGACATCCATTTGACATGAGATCAACCGTTGAGAAGGTATTTATCGACGGTGAAATGGTGTATTCGAAATAAACAAAAGGCGGCATCAGCCGCCTTTTAATACTTCAAATATCAAAGGTATTATCTGCAGTACCGCTTCATGCCTTGGTAAAGACACGATCAAAGTCTTTTTTCTCATTCCCACCGTTGGTGAAGTCAGCATACATTCTTTGTGATGAGCGAGCATTTCACACAGATGCGTCTCAAGTGTGTAAACTCTCTCGTCACATATTCGCTTCACCGCTGTACTTGAGACTGCCGTATTTGTTACATCTACGCCCCCGAGTATCATTAGAAGATCGACCTGCCTTTCAGATTGTTCGAAGATCATCTCCGCTATCTGATCAACATCTTGTGGTACCTTTATCATCTCAACCTGTACAGATAACTGTGCAAAAAATGATTGCAGTTTTTCAACAGTTAAACTGCTTTCGCCAACCAGTAGGCATGAGATCTTCATAAATATCATCTCCAAGGATCGTATTCACCTGAAAGGAACCTATCTATCCAGAAGGCTGCTTTCTTACCTGCACCCATCGCTTCAATGACAGTTGCAGCACCCGTTACAATATCTCCGCCCGCGAAGACCTTTCGCAAGGTAGTAGCGTAAGTCTCACTATCAACTACGATGTATCCATACTTGTTGAGACTCAACCCCTTGAACTGGCTCAGCAAGAATCTGTTTGCATCGGTACCTATGGCCTCTATAACCATGTCGGCCTCTATCACAAATCTGCTGTCTTCGATCGGAATAGGCCTTCTTCTTCCCGATTCATCGGGTTCTCCAAGTTCCATACTGATACATTCCACACCGATCACTTTGCCCTTTTCATCTCCTATGTACCTGAGTGGCTGAGTGAGCCATCTGAATCTTATACCTTCTTCAACCGCGTGGAGATATTCTTCCCGTCGAGCAGGCATCTCTTGTTCGGTTCTTCTGTAAACAACCACCACGCTCTTTGCACCCAATCTCAAAGCGCTCCTTGCTGCATCCATTGCAACGTTTCCTCCGCCAACTACTACGATGTTGTTTCCTTTTTTCACGGGCGTATCATATTCTGGGAAAAGATACGCTTTCATCAAATTCACCCTGGTGAGGAACTCATTGGCAGAATAAACTCCGTTGAGGTTTGTGCCTGGTATCTTCATGAACTTGGGTGTTCCCGCACCAACACCTATGAAGATCGCATCGTAATCCTTCAGGAGTTCATCAACGGATATCGATTTACCAACAGGTGTATTCAAATGGATTTTCACCGAAAGTGATTCGACGTACTTTACCTCTCTTTCAACTATGGACTTTGGCAACCTGAACTCGGGTATGCCGTAGACCAAAACACCACCGGGTTTATGAAGTGTCTCAAAAACGTCAACCGAATATCCCATTTTCGCAAGATCCGCTGCTGCAGTAAGTCCAGCCGGACCAGAACCAACAACCGCTACCTTTTTGCCTTTTGGGACTGTGGGATCCACTGTTCTTTCTTTGACGTTGTCGGCCTCCCAGTCTGCTACGAACCTTTCAAGTCTGCCTATCGCCACCGGTTCCGAACCCGGTATTTTACCCACGACACACCTTTCCTCGCACTGAACCTCCTGAGGGCATACCCTTCCACATATCGCAGGAAGATTGTTGTATTTTTTGAGAATTCTTGCCGACTCTTTGAAATCCCGTTCCTTGATCTTTTTTATAAACCCCGGTATGTCTATGCCCACAGGGCAACCACTCACACAGGGATGCGCTGGACATTGAAGACACCTCTTTGCTTCAGTAACTGCCTGCTCTTCGGAGTAGCCAAGTGCGACCTCGAAGAAATTCTTAACTCTATGCTGAGGTTCCTGTTCGGGCATTGGTGTTTTCTTCAAAGTCGGTTTCACAGCCATGAGAGGTCACCCACGCTTTCTTTGAATTTTCTAAGGCTTAGTTCTTCTTCATCACGATACTGAGATAGTCTTACAAGTAACTCATCCCAGTCCACCTTCGTGCCATCAAATTCCGGCCCATCTACACACGCGAATTTCAACTGACCATCCACGGTGACTCTGCATGCACCGCACATGCCAGTACCATCCACCATGATTGGATTCAAAGATACCCAGATCTTCAATCCGAGTTCCTTCGCTTTGAGACTGCAAAACTTCATCATAATCGTAGGCCCAACTGCCCAGGCGACCTCGATCTTCGATTTATTCATCACCAAGTCCATCCCATCTGTCACAACTCCCTTGATTCCAAACGAACCGTCATCGGTTGTTATGATAAGTTCATCGGCGATTTTTTCGAACTCATCGAGCATTATCACGTACTCTTTGCTTCTTCCACCCAAAATTACGTGGAGTTTGTTCCCGTGCTTTTTCAGTTCTTTGGCTATTGGGAGTAACGTTGCTATACCCACTCCACCACCGACGAGCATGACGTTGCCGAAATACGCTATCTCGCTGGGATTACCCAATGGTCCAGTCACATCTGACAAAACATCGTTCTCGTTCATCATGCACAGTTCATAGGTGGTCTTTCCAACACCTCTCACCACCATCCGAAAACTGTCTTTGTAAAGATCAGCTATCGTCAGAGGTATTCGTTCACCTTTTTCATGCGCTCTTGCGACGATGAACTGTCCTGGTCTTGCCTTGGCAGCTATCTGCTCGTTTTCGATGACAAAATCGTATACCTGTGGCGCCAATCTTGATTTCTTGATGATTCTGTTTTTCAAACCGTTTCACCTCCCATTAAACTTCTCTGCCCATATCTATTCAATTATAGACATTGACATGTAACAACTTCTGGGTTAATATCTTTATTGGACAGCGACCCCCCTATCCCCCCTTGGATGGAACCAAGCTGCCTGAGGAGCCTGTTGTTCAGGCTCCTCATTTTATTTTATGTTATTCATGGAATTTCGAACCTGTGATCTTTGAGCAAAAGAAGTCGATCCTGATCCTTCAAAACAACCAGGGGAAGAAAAGTGAATGAAGAAAAGAACAATTACGAGCAAGTCGGTGTACCTGTGAAAAATCAACCACCTGTTTTTCAGTATTTTCCTAAGAAGATAGTACATAAAGAGCAAGACAACACCGAGCCACAGAACAAGCCCGGTGTGTAAAGTTATAGAACCAAGCGCGAGATAACCGTATGCCAGTCACCACCAAGCCAATACCAGTGAATCTGTGAGTCTTTGACATGCATCTAAGAAAGCTTCGCGCAGGCTTTACATTCTTCAATAACCTGCGTAGTGGCAATAACGAGAAATTGTAGAATATGAGAACCACGCTGATCCATGCGAACACCTTGTACGTCATAAGATTCCAAATCCAACCTTAGCAAATTCTTTGAGAACACTTGCGTCACTGTGTTCATGGGAGCAACTCTCTTGCAGTTCACATTCAAATTGAGATGTATAATCTCTGCCCGCTAAGGCTTCTGGATTGACTCCAAACTTTTCCTGCCAATTTGTACCCGTGACATCGTAAACAACATTGCCTACCTGGACAAAAGATTTGTACGCACTGATGTTCTTACTCGCCACAGGTACCGATTTGCCATCGAAGTTGCCAAGGTTTTTCTCATCAAAGACCAAGAGTCCTATCGGATAGATTCTTGACAGCATAGCTTCATGCCCTGGTTGCTGTTTTATTTCAAAAGTCAACTCATTTCCAGCGGGATAGCCAAAATGTAGACCATTCTTGATTGTTTTAGATTGAGTCATATCGTAGACGACACCGAAGGCCGCTACATAAGCCTTGTTTTTGTTCAGCCCACTGTAACGAGAAAGTTGTTCGGGGCTGAAAACAAGAACTGCGAAAGGTACAACCCTTTCAAGTAACTTTGAACCATGGGGAGACAGTTTCAAGATATCGTAAGTCAGTTCTTCACCTGCATTATGCCTGTTTTGATGGTTACCAGTTCGCCAGCGTGTGGAATTGGAGACATCGTAAACAACACCGTTGACCGCAACCATGGCGGGGTTTTTCTTTCCATCGTATGAACGCAGTTCGTCGATAGTCATTGCGAGCAAGCCAACAAAATTGCCATCAGAGAGCAGTTCTGGTTTGATCTCGGATTTTGACAAGAACTTTTTATTTGCGCTGATCTTGTAGACATTGCCCTCGACTGAAACATATTCATCAGTTTGGAGAAATCTTTGAAGACTCACCAAGGGAATATCGCCGGTGAACTTTGTAACGTCAAAGGTGCGAAGATCAATCTGAGCAAAGTTCAAGGTGGACAACAAAATCAACATGAATACCACTGACACCTTCATCACATCACCTCGTTTATAATTATAACATGTACATTAACACTTGTGGTGTTTCCAATATTAAAACACAACGCAAAGGCAGCTTTCAAAAAGACCTGAGGCTGAAGGTGGCTAAGTGCAGAAATATGGTTAGCGAATTACTTGGGTATGTACAGTGAAAAATCTGTTTCCAAATTGTTCACTCTGGTATCTTTCCATGTCACAACCTTTGTTGGATGCTGTTTTGTACCGACTCCGTAAATCAGGAAACACACCATGCCCGGTTTGCCAAGGACAACTGAGCAGTCTCTTGGTATCTGAACCGAATACTGTGTTTGTATCGCAGGGGTCTTGAAATAGTAGAATTTGTACGGTGCCAAACCGGGCTTCAGTTCTCTCGAGAAATAGGTCGTCTCTCCCTTTTTAAAAGTCACCCAGACATTTTCTTGTCCCATCACAAAGATCCTCATATAGCCAGTCGTGGGGTCATCGTGGAGTTCTTCAATGATTCTTTCAAGATCGTTAGATGTGTTTGAAAGGAAATTCGCCGCAGAGATGTACTTGTCGATCATCGAGTTCGGACCCATGAAGGTCTCAAGTTTGGATATCCTTTCACTCAAAGCGGTTATCTTTTTATTCAGATTCTCGACCAGTGCCTCCTGGTTTTTTCTCTGCTTCACATAATAGAAAAAGGAGAAAACAGACAAAGCAAGACCAGCAATGAGAGCAACTATAAACAAAAAGACAAGAAAGCTCACAAGAAATTCGCTTCTTTTTCTTACCACAGTTGACCTCCTTCCATCTCCCTGCCGGCTTTACCCACGGCATAGGACTTCTCGACAAGTCCAAGCTGGATACAGAAAAACAGTGTTGAAGATCCACCATAACTTATGAACGGTAGAGGCACACCTGTTACCGGTGTCAAGCCCATTGCCATACCCATGTTCACGAAGATCTGCAGTACAAAAACTGTCATGACACCGATATCTATCAGTTGCCAGAACTCGTTTTTCGCGAGCCTTATCGCATTGGCTATTCTAAAGGTCAACATCGCATAGAGGATTACACAAAGACTAACACCCAAGAATCCAAATTCTTCACCAATAACGGACAGTATGAAATCTGTGTGGTTCTTCGGTACATAACCCCAGGTGGTTGAAAGACCCTTCAGATAACCCCTGCCAAGCAAACCACCTGAGCCGATTGTGTGAAGCGACTGAGTAACATTGTATGAACTGCTCTGCTTGTACATCGATGGCGAAAGAAAAGAGATGATCCTTTCTTTTTGATAGTCCTTGAGGCCAAAAAAGTAGAGCAAAGGTACAAACGCAACGAAAATAATCAGCACCGTGATGACAACCTTCAGTGGGATTTTCGAGCAGAAGGCCATGACAAGCCACAACACGGTGAGTAAGACTGCTGTACCAAGATCTGGTTCAACAGCCACGAGCAAAACCATGGTACCCAATGCCATCAGAGAAAAAATCATGTGTTTCATTGAAGCCTTGATGAGTAAGACCGCACTGACAAGTATCACACACATCTTCGCGAGTTCCGATGGTTGAAAGTACCCTACTCTCAGATCAAACCATCGCCGAGCGCCGCCAGAGACTGTTCCAAAGAAAAGAACGAGTGCAAGAGCAACAAGACAGATCACATACAGCACCCACGCAAGCCTTTGGAGATCTCTTTCTCTGAGAAGCATTGTTAGGAACAATGCCGCCATGCTCAATATGTCCCAAGTGATTTGCTTTTTCACAAAGGTAACTCCATAATCTTTGGTGGCACTGTATATTGCAAAGAGACCTATTATCATCAGAAGGGCAACTATTATCGGGATGAAAAGGTCAATTCTTCTGTTTTCCCAGGGCATCTTCTACCCTCTCTCTCATTCTGCAGAAACTGCACTTTTCTGATGTTGTTGGATAACCACAAACACTACACTCGTTCAGTTCCACGAGATCGGTTTTGAACAACTCCAGTCTTTGAAACTGCTTGTAGAATCTCAATTTCGTGCCAGGTTGATCAACTTCAAGATCGTTCAGAACCCTTTTGTACTTCAAGGAACTGGCGTTTTTGGAAAAAGGGCATTTTTCACTATCGAATGGTATTTTATTCAACAGAGCATATGTGTATATCTCCTTTTCCGTGAGCCAGACCAATGGTTTTGACTTTCCCACGAGTTTATGATGTGTCCTTGGCATGAAGGGTGCCTGCCTTCGCAGATATCCCAAATTCCAACTCAAGAGATTGCCCAATAAAAAAGAAACCTCGTCATCAAGGTTATGACCGGTCGCCACGACATCGTAGTTATTCTCAAAGGCTGTTTTATTCATCAAATATCTTCTCACACTCCCGCAGATCGAACAAGTCGGCCTTCTAATTATTCGAGCAATCTCAGGTACAGTAAGTCCACCAAGATATTTCTTTGCATCCACCGATATGAGCCTGGAACCTATCTTGTCTGCAAACTGCGAGAGCAAGTCAAACAGAATATTACCCGTGCCAACGTCGATGATCAAACCGTCCGTTTTGTAACCAAGTTTGGTTAGAACATACCACAGAGTCATGCTGTCTTTGCCACCAGATACAGCCACAAGTATTTTGCTATCTTTTTTAAACATGGAGTACTCATCTATTGTCTTTTCAACTCGTTTCTCAAAATAGTCAACAAAATGCTCACCGCAATACGCAGTGTTGTGCTGGCGAAGGTGTATCACCGCTGTGTTCGAGCATTTTTTGCATTTCATCAATCAACCTCCCAACAATCTCTCACAAAAGAATTTTATCATTATGTGGTTTAATTAATGTGGTGAGGAATTCATGCTTATCAACATTGTAGGGACCAGTAAGGTGAGTTTGGTTTTGAGCAAAATACTTGTTGAGAAAGGTTTCAAGATGGGCTATGTCGTTTCGAGATCAAGACAAAGGGCAACCGCATTTGTAAGAAAATTGAGTCAAGGGATCCCGATCACCTATGATGAAGATTTCCTTTTGAAAGATATTGTCTTTATCTCGGTACCCGATGGTGTGATAGATCTGGTCTACTCAAATATAAAGACAAGATTGAGTGATGATGTGAATATCTATCACTTCAGTGGGTTTTTGACGTCATATATCTTTGAAGATGCCGACAGATTTGGTTGGGGAAGGGGCTCAATACATCCAAATCTTTCATTCGCCGATGAGAAAATCGCGCTCAAATCCATACATAGATGTTGCTTTGGTATTGAAGGAAATGAAAAAGGACTTAGCCTTGCAAGAAATATAGTTCAACAAATATCTAACTGCTGGATCGAGATACCAGTGCAGGCAAAGATGGCCTATCATTTGGCTGCCGTGCTGGCATCCAATTTCAGTGTTGGACTTGCCTATCTTGCCCAGAGGTTGTACGATCTGTATGGGTTAGATGGTTTTGAAAAAATCATACCAACACTGATGTTGAACACTTCCAGGAATGTCTCCAAGCTTGGCGTTAAGGATTCCTTGACTGGACCAGTTGCACGCGGTGACTGGGTTGTTGTTGAAAAGGAGCAGGAACTTTTTGAAAAGTGTTTTGCAAAATATAAAGACCTCTACGCAAACATGGTCAGAGTTCTGAAAGAGATCAAAGGGAGGTAGAAGGATGAACGTTCAGAAATTCATCTCTATGAAAGGGAAACAGCCGATTGTTATGATAACTGCTTATGATGCCCCCTTTGCAAACATAGTGCATCAAGCTGGCGTAGATGCGATTTTGGTTGGTGATTCTGTTGCGAACAATGTCCTTGGTTATTCAGACACGCTGCCTGCAACAATGGAAGATATGATCCGCCACACTCAAGCTGTGAGAAGGGGCGCGCCAGATTCGTTCATTATAGCGGATATGCCTTTCTTGTCATATCAATGTTCTATGGATGAAGCAGTGAAGAATGCCGGGAGATTTCTGAAAGAAGCAGGTGCAAATGCGGTGAAACTCGAAGGGGGTTCTTTCTATGCCCCATTGGTCGAGAGGCTCGTGAAAGCCGGCATACCTGTGATGGGACATCTTGGACTAACTCCACAATCTGTGAATGTCTTCGGTGGATACAGAGTACAGGGTAAAGACGAGAAAACGGCAGAATATCTTCTTAAAGAGGCAAAAAGCCTTGAGAAAGCCGGAGTCTTTTCGATAGTTCTTGAGATGGTCGTTGAAGAAACGGCAAAGATGATCACCGAAAGTCTATCGATACCAACAATCGGTATTGGATCAGGCAGGTATTGCGATGGGCAGGTGCTGGTACTTCATGATCTGCTCGGTCTGAACCCTGCTTTTCTTCCGAAGTTCGCGAAAAGGTATGCGAATCTTTATCAAGAATCTCTTGAGGCTGTCCAGAAATACGCCTCCGATGTCAGAAACAGAGTTTTTCCATCTGAAGAAAACGTTTTCAAGGTTGGTGGATGATCTTGAAGCTCCTTCACACATCTGATTGGCACCTTGGTCTGGAATCATGGGTGGGTTCCAAATCGGTCGACAGGTTGGAAGAAACCAAAATGGCTTTATTGGACCTTGTGCAGGTTGCTGAGCAGGAAAAGGTCGATTTGATTTTGGTAACAGGGGATGTTTTGCACAGCAGGGTATCGCCGAAGATCGACGCCCTGAGTTTGCTCAGTGATGTTCTTGGGCGATTTTCGAGCATTGCGCACACCTTTCTCGTGCTTGGCAACCACGACTGGCAAGGTCTAAAGGCATGGAAAAATCTACCCATCAAGAACTTGACAGTTGTCGATCACCCCGAACAAATAGATCTAAAAGATTTCAGACTCTTTTTCTTACCCTACACAGACCCACAGAGATTACTTGGAGCGACAGAAGATCCCATGAGTGTAGTCGGGGATTACTTGAACAACTTTCTGGTGAAGGTGCGCAATCAAATAGACGAGAAAAAGATAAACATACTGTCTGGACACCTTTTGATTGAAGGTTTGATTGAATCAGACAAAGAGATTGCTCTGGGTGTTCAGATCAAAAAATCTGTGATACCGACAGGATTGAATTACGTTGCCCTTGGACATATACACAACAACTCAATAGTTCAACAATCTCCAATAACGTGTTATGCGGGTTCTCCGATCGCACTCGATTTCGGCGAAGAACAAGATACCAAGGGTGCGTTCATAGTCGAATTTGAGAACAACAAAACCTACCTACATCGTGTTGATACAGCTCACAAGAAACTGAAAACTTTCAAAATGCGGGATTACTCAGAAGCCTCACTCGAGTTTTTGACAAAGCAACTGAGAGATTTCGATGGATACGCGAGGGTTATCTTTGAAGGTCCAGCTTCAAATGAGATCAGAAAGTATTTGATGGAAAACTTTGAATGCGTCGTGAAGGTTGAGTTCAGAACAGACGGCAAGACAGTAGATGCTCCTTCGATGACTCGCCAGAAGATCGATGTAATCGATCTGTACCGAGCCTATGTCAGAGGAAGATTTGGTAAGCTGGAAGAGCCGATGGTGAATTTGGTGGAGAGACTTTTCAAGGAGGTAGATGAAGATCAGACCACTCAGTCTTGAAGTGAGCAATTTCCTTGGAATAGAAAATTGCAGACTGGATTTCAAAGATGGTGTCTTTCTGATCCTGGGGCAAAACGGCGCGGGGAAATCTTCACTGCTTGAAGCAATCGTCTTTGCACTATATGGAACCGGTGTCAGGTATGGAAGAAAAAGCCCTCAAGACTACATACGTTCGGCAGCTTCTACTTGTCAAGTCAAGTTTTCTTTCTTGAGAAATGGGAAAAAATACGAGGTATTGAGACGTATAAGGTCCTCTGGTACCGAGGCATTGTTGACAGAGAACGATATGATAATCGCGACTCAGAGAACCCATGTGGACAGAGAGCTTCAGAGAATTCTGGACACAACCTATGAGAGTTTCATAAGCACCTTCTTTCTGCCTCAAGGCAGGGCAACATATCTGCTCACAGCCAAAAGATCGGAGATCAATGACATAGTCTTTGATGTCCTTTTCCCCAAGAAGGTCCTCAGATCTGTGCAGGAAAAGGTCAATGAGCTTGTGAAGAATCTTCAAGTGGAACACGAGAAAAAGCAGGCACGTTTGAGTGATTTGAGAACAAGAGCTCAGCAGATTTCCGACGTAGCGAGTATGGAAAAGATTGAGTCTTATGACAAGAAATTGAGAGTTCTGCAAGAACGACTACAATCTTTGGAACAAAGGCTGAAGTCCATAGAGCAGGAGAGAATCACCTGGCAACAGATAAAGCAAATCGAAAAAAGTCTACAGGATTTGAGAAACCAGAGAAACAAATTGCTCGTTCAGGCAGAGGAAGAGAAAAAGACAAACCTTGCCAGGTCCGTGGGAAAAGACTATCAGATTCTGTTAAGCATTCGAGAGAGAGTCGAATCATTACGAAAAGAACACAGGAAAACGCAAGATCAGATAGAAAAGTACGAAAGCGAAATCTTGAAAGTTCAACAACAGCTTGCAGATCTTGAACAAGATCACAACAAAGTCGAGAGAGAAACAAACAGGCTCGTCCTCGAAAGAGATCAACTGCAGAAAATCGATTTACAGAGCGAACCTCTTTTGAACGATCTGAATCAGCTGAGGACTGTGCAGTCGTTTCTCGAACGCGAGAAGGCTGATCTGCAAACCAGTCTTTCCAATATTGAAAAGCAGGTATCCCAAAGGCAGAATTCACTCACAAAGATCAAGAACGCTCTTGAACAGCTTGAGAAAGAGTACGATCAAATAAAAAACCAGACTCTACTGTGGATGTCCCAGGAAATAGCTCAGAACCTTCAAGACGGCGATACCTGTCCCGTGTGCGGAAGCATCTTTAGAAAAACCACTGTTACACGGCAACACGCAGACATACAGAGATACGAGCAATTGAAAGAATCAATTGAGAAAAACCAACGGCAAAGCGAACAACTGACCCTTGAAATCAGTTCATTATCCGAAGAAAAAGAAAGAACAAACCAGCGTTTGAACAAAATCAGCACAGATTTGCTTGATTGTACGCAGAAAATATACAAGATCGAAACCGACCTTCGACAGATGGGCTACAACAGCTCTGTTAAACAGAGAATAAGAGATCTCTCAAAGCAAATAGAGGAGATGTTCAAAAAAAAGGTTCAGATTCAATCGAATATCTCGAAGCTCGGTGAGACAAAACAGCAACTTGGTATGAGAGTTGAAGAGTACAAGAACGATCTAAAGAACCTTTCTTCTGAACTTGAAAAACTGCAAAGCGAATCGATTGAACACGAAAAACGATTCTTAGAGAAATTGAACGAGGTTGGTTTGACGCCAAGGGAATTTGAAATCTATATAAGCAAAGAAATACCCAAACAGGGCAGTCTTGAGATGCTTCAGAGGGTTGACCTGCAAATTGAAAAAGGTCTTGAGGAACTCGATAAACTCAAAAAATCTGTCACGGTTGAATACGAAAGATGTGAGAACGATTACAGAAAATCGGTCAGTGAACTGGAAGAGATAAGAAAACAAAGAGATGATTGCATCAAACAGAAAGCGGTAATCGAGCACATGATCCAGGAGCTCAAGACAATCGAACAGCAGAAGAAAGAACTTCAAAAGGAATTCGAAGCGATACATAGAGAATATGAAATCGCGGAGTCAGTCAAGAGTACTCTCTCAGCCAGAGAATTTCAGTCTTTTGTCACAAACATAGTTCTTGATGAGATCATCACAAGAACAAATGATATGCTTGATGCCCTGACAGACGGGAGATTCAAGATTCGAATCGAAGACACCGGTTTTGTTATCATTGATGGAAGCACTAACAGAAGTGCCGACGGCCTCTCCGGCGGAGAGAAAACCATGGTTTCGCTTGCCCTGGCGATCGCGATCGCCGAGACCTCAACAGGTCAGATGGAGCTCTTCTTCATAGACGAAGGGTTCTCTGCCTTAGATGAAGAGAATAAATCACGGATTGCAAGTGCGTTGAAGCAAATGGAGAAATTGAACAAGGTGATCGGGTTCGTCACGCATGATCCACAGTTTGCAGAATACTTTGACAGGAAACTCATGGTCACAAAGGGTGGTGTAGCCAAGTGGATTTAGAGCAGTACAAAACTCTTATAGACAGAATTGTGAGTGAAAGAGGTGTTCAGGCAATACCAAAGCTTTTGGAACTCCTGACAGATGAGAGTGAAGAGGTTAGAGAAATCGCTTTGCAGACGATCCAAAGATTCGGTGATCAGGCAAAGCCGATCCTGATGAGCAAGTTCAAACAAAAGATGCATGAACAGACCAAGAACGATGTTCTCACACTCTATTTGGTTGATATTCTTTCAGATTTTCAGGAGAAAGGCATAAAAAACGATCTGTATAAACTTTTAAGCAGATATGACCAAGAAAGCGCCCAACTTGTCATCTATGAAGCACTCGCAAAACTCGGTGAAGGTGAAAAAATCATAGACATCCTCAGCTATTTCCTGTTGGAGGACGAATACAGAAATGAACTCGCGGAACAAGTAATCATGGCACTTGCACACATTCATAACCACAAAGCCATCGACATACTTGTCAAAGCTTACTACGACGAACAACTTCACCCCCAGGCAAAGCCGTTCATCGTAGAAGCGATCTCGATGATAACAATGAACGATCAACAGCTCTGGGAATATCTGCAACAGATAGCAGGAGAAAAGCTCCTGAAAGATCTCAAAGAATACCTCAAAAGTTAACCTCTCACCAACTTCCCTTCTTTGAAAACCATTGCGATCTTTTCTTTTTCTGCGAGCACCCTTATATTTTCCAAAGGATTTTCTTTCACAACGATTAGATCTGCCAATTTTCCCTGTTCGATAGTCCCAGTTATGCCAGACAGGCCTACGGCTTCAGCCGCATTTTTGGTCGCAGCAACGATCGCTTCCATCGGGGTCATGCCAATTCTTTCCACCAAAAGAACTATTTCCAGTGCATTATCGCCGTGTCTAAAAGCCTTGGTCCCGCCAAGAAAATCGGTCCCTGTTGCAAGCTTCACACCACTCCTGTAAGCCAATTTTATGTTCTGAATATGCGCCCTATAAACCTGTTCGCATTTCTTCAAACCCCATTCAGGTATGCCGATCTCTCGACCGTGCATCATGATGTGTTCGACAATCGACAGTGTTGGCACTACTATCGCATTCTTTTCTTTTGCCAACTCGCAACATTCTTCGTCTATGTAAATAGCATGGGCAATTACCTTGACACCCGCTTGAAGCGAATTCTTTATTCCTTCGGTGCCCTGTGCATGCGCGTGAACGAATTTCTTCGCGTGCTCGGCTTCCTGAACAATTGCCTTGAGTTCATCGAGGGTGAACTGTGTGTATTCCGGCCTGTCTCTTTCAGAGAGTACGCCCCCTGTTGCGGAAACTTTGATAAAATCGGCTCCGCACCTGAGCGCGTAGCGAGCAGCCTTCTGGCACTCTTCAACGCCATCGCATATCAGAGAGCCTAAGGAAGTTTTGAATTTCGACTGCCTTGGATCTACGTAATCAATTGGTAGATAGTGTTCGTCCCCATGGCCGAAAGTCTGAGAGAGAGTATAACCGGCCGCCGATATCCTCGGTCCAGCTATCGTCCCCTCTTCGACAGCTTTCTTGATACTGACTGCAATCGCACCTCCCGCATCCCCTATAGTTGTAAAACCCGCATTGAGAAGCGCTTCCAGATCTTTGACAACCCTCGCGACAAAGACCTCATAGGGTGTCAAGAGAGACTCTTTCACCGTATCACCTGTTCTCAAACCAGTCAGATGCAAATGCGCATCGATCAAACCCGGCAGAAGATAGCTCCCACTTAGATCGAATACCTTGGCGTCCTTGGGAACATCCACAGAGTTTGCCAAGCCAACCTGCTGAATGTGCTTGCCTTGAATGAGCACCGTTCCAATGAATGGTTCTTTGCCCGTTCCATCCACGATCTTTGCGTTGATCAGAACAACCGTATCAGACATTCAAACACCCCCACTTATGCAAGTTTTATGTATGATAGAACAACTATCATCGCTTGTCAACAAGCAAAAGAATGACATTAACCTTGGGTAACATTTGGGTTTACAGGCGGCTGTGATAGGATCTACTGTGGAGGTGATGATGTGGATCGCCCAAAGATCAGGCTCGATAAGAAGCTTGTAGACTATGCAAGGCAACTGGCAAAAGAGATTACCGATGAGGTTCAACAAATGATCGAGCAGCACTCTACAGTCTCGGTAGAAAGAACTGTTCTAAGACTTTTTGGAGTAGACGGGGTAACAGACGATCAGATTCCACTGGTGAACGTGGTAGTAGACAAAATCAAAGAATGGGAAATGCTACAAGATGGGGTTGCAAAACCTTTTGTAAACGCCATGGTTGTGCTCGACAAAAGTGCCCAACAAATAGCGGAGGCAATAGTGGATGGATTAGATCTCAGATCTTTGCCCCGTGCCTCAAATGAAAAAATAAACATGAAAATGTTGGAACTTTCGCGTCAGTCGCTTGAAACCATATCAAAAAAAAGTCAGCAAAGAGAAGATCTTTTGAAAGAACTGGGCGATCCACCTCAGCCATACAAATATCTGATAGTTGCAACGGGAAACATCTATGAAGATGTCGTTCAGGCAAGGGCTGCTGTACAGCAAGGAGCAGACATAATCGCCATTATCAGATCAACGGCACAGAGTCTGCTTGATTACGTTCCCTATGGTGCCACAACCGAGGGTTACGGTGGCACTTATGCGACACAGGAGAATTTCAGGATAATGAGACAAGCCCTTGATGACATGGCAAGAAAGGTCAAAAGATACGTGAGGCAGGTGAACTACGCCTCAGGTCTTTGTATGCCCGAAATCGCTGCACTTGCTGCCATGGAGGGGCTCGATATACTCCTGAATGATGCGATGTATGGAATTCTATTCAGAGACATAAACATGATAAGGACCTTTACCGATCAATACATCTCAAGATTGCTGTGTGCCTTCTCTGGTATAACGATAAACACAGGTGAGGATAACTATCTCACCACAGCCGATGCAATAGAAAAAGCGCACACAGTGACCGCTTCACAGTTGGTCAATGAACAATTTGCTCTCAAAGCCGGGATGAAGTCGCGGTTGATGGGTCTTGGGCATGCCTTTGAGATAGATCCAGATGTTGAAGATGGTCTCTTGTATGAAATAGCTCATGCAATGCTGGCAAGAGAACTCTTTGCGGATTATCCAATAAAGTACATGCCCCCAACGAAATTCATGACCGGAAATATCTTCAAGGGCTACGCAGTGGAGACTCTCTATAACCTTGTTTCCGTTATGACCGGGCAGAGTATACAGCTCTTGGGAATTCTCACCGAGGCGATACACACACCATATTTGCACGATAGATATCTCGCGTTGATCAACGCCAATTATGTCTTCAACAATGCTCGCCACCTTGGACGAGAGGTTATTTTCAAGAAGGATGGTTTCATCGAAAAACGCGCAAATCAAGTACTCAGAGAAGCGGTTGATTTGCTTGAACATACAAGAGATGTTGGTTTATTGAGAGCGATAGAAGAGGGACAGTTTGCAGATATTTCCCGTGCAAGAGATGGAGGAAAGGGACTGGAAGGTGTCTTCAGAAAATCAGAAAGCTACGTTAACCCCATACAGGATGAATTGGAAAAGCGTCTGGGGGTGAAAAAATGAATACAGATCTAAGGAATATAAGACCTTATGGAGATCAGTCAGGTGATGGTGCCGTTCAACTGTCCTTCACCCTACCACTGCAGTATGGTCCACTCGCACGTGAAGCAGCAAAACGTCTGTGTGAGAATATGGGTTTTCAAGATATAACAATAGCAACGATGGAAGACATCGGAGAAAACTTCACTTTCTTTGTGATCTACGGTAAAACCACGGCATCGGTCGATGCTTCTGCAATAAAGGTAGTCGCTCCGAAATTCAAAAAGATGACACGCGAGCAGTTGGACGAAGTTGTCAAAAGGGAGTTCAACAGAAGAATAGTGGTAGTCGGAGCAACGATAGGGACCGATGCCCATACAGTTGGGCTTGATTCAATACTCAACATGAAAGGTTTTCACGGAGATTATGGTCTTGAAAGGTACCACGCCTTCAAAGTCTACAACATGGGCGCACAGGTTTCACCTGTCGAGGTTGTGAAAAAGGTACGTGAGGTTGATGCAGATGTGATTTTGGTTTCTCAGGTTGTCACCCAGAGAAACGTCCACATAAAACATCTGACAGAACTCATGGATCTTCTTTACGCTGAGGGAGTGAGAGAAGATCTTCTGGTCGTAGTCGGTGGACCAAGAATCACACATGAGCTCGCCTTAGAACTCGGCTACGATGCTGGTTTCGGCGCCGGCACGACTCCAAGTGATGTAGCCAATTTCATTGTTCAAGAGCTTTTGAGGAAATATTCTCGCTGATCAATTTTCTGACAAACTCTTCTTCTTGATCGTCGGTGATTATCCCATCGAGTTTTGCACAATAAAGTCTCTCAAGGATATCACCGACGACCCTTCCTGGGTTTAAGCCAAGGTTTCTTGTGAGAAAGTTTCCTTTGATCTTCAACTTGGTCTGCGCCGTTCTTTTCAAGTATTCCTTGAGATACTCTTGAGAATCGGCATCGAGATAGGACGCCAAGTAACAATAGGCTTCGGATGAAAATCCCTGTGTCATCTTGTGTATATCGGAGAAATTCAATCTCATAGAAACAACCTTTGAGAGTGGCACAATCATTTTCATAAGAATCTTCAGTTCATCGATGAACGATGATGAAAGCCCGTATCTTTCCTTTAGTTGATCCAACGCCGTGTCGCCGTGATATTCCAGAAAAACGAACATCACGCAGTAAAACCTGTTGATCTTTTCGAAGAATTCCTCAGCCCACGAAATGAAACCAAAGAGCGATTTCAGTTTTTCCTCCATGGTCGTCGTGTAGAAAACACCTGGAAACATGTGCTTGAGAATCTCAAAATCGGCCAACCTTTTCAAAGCGGCAGGTGGGTCCTTTTCTTCCAAGATCTTCTCAAACTCTTGTCTCAATCTCTGACCTGTCACTTTCTCCAAATAACCGTGCTGTACCGCTTGCAACATCAGCTGAGTCGTCTGTAGCTCAATTTTGAAGCCAAAGCGTGTTTCAAATCTCACCGCTCTCAGAATTCTGGTAGGATCTTCTATGAAACTCAATGTGTGAAGACATCTTATTAATTTGCCCTCCAAGTCTTTTTTCGCACCGAAAAAGTCTATCAAGGTACCGAAGTCTTTCGAATTGAGCTTTATCGCCATTGCGTTTATGGTGAAGTCCCTTCTGTACAGATCCTTCTTTATCGTGCTGATTTCAACCTGAGGCAGTTCTGTGGGAGCTTGATAGTATTCGGTTCGTGCGGTTGCCACATCTATTCTGAAACCGTTTTTGATGAACAGAGAAGCGGTCAGAAATTTCTCATATGTCACCAATCTCGCATTGAGTTTCTCTGCCGCAAGCTTGGCAAAGGCAAGACCATCTCTCTCTACAACTATATCTATATCGTAGTTCGGATTGCCCATCAACAAATCTCTCACAAAGCCACCTACTATGTAGACTGAAAGACCAATCTCGTCACCATACTGACCCAGCTGTTTGAGCAGATCAATTACCTTCTTGGGTAGACTGGTCATCAACAGATTGCGAACATCAACAAAGGTAGTTTGAACTGTCTCGTGGATTGCCTTTCTTGGGGGGCGAACAACGGCATCGGTGAAACTCGATCTCATGACATCTGTTCTGGTTATTATGCCAACCAGGACCCCATGTTCAACAACCGGTATTCGACCGATGTCGTTTTCGATCATGGTCTGTCTCACTTTGTTCAGGGGCGTTTCTGGTGTAACAACTATCAACTTGCTGGACATAATTGATTTGATCGGTGCGTTCTGTAAGCCATGGTTCATCGCCCTATCAACGGCCTTTTTTGTGACGATCCCAACCAATTTGTTTCCTTCGATTATCGGCAGGCCGTTGTGGCCTGTCCTTTCCATGATCTTGTTGACCTCACCGATGGTCATCTCTGCGTAGGCCACTCTCACTGGAAAAGACATTATATCTCTTGCGCGTAGCCCTTTGTTCAGGTATTTCTTCAGTGTCTGCAGTATAATCTTTTTGACCTCTTGAACATCGTTGGTATTCAGTGTACAGCTTGCTGCCTTGCGATGGCCACCGCCACCAAGTTCAGTTATCATGCCACCTATATCCACATCGTTGGAAGAGGTTCGACCAATGATATGTGTTTTTTTGCCCGTTCTGATGATACATATGAGCGTCTCCACACCTTCCAAGTACCACAGCTTGCTGGTTACGGCGTTCAAACCGCCAACGAATTTGTCGGTTTCGGCGACGCTTACGCTGAGAGTGATCCCATCGATTTGAACTGTCTCCATATTTGACAAAAGCGATTCGAAAATGAGTTTCTGATCGTAATTGAGGTCGTATTTTATGAAATCTGACACTTCGATGAGATTTGTCCCTTTCTGCAGCAAAAACTTGATTGCTTCAATGTCGCGAACGGTGGTTGTTGTGTAAAGCAAATTCCCAGTATCTTCGTATATCGCTATCGCAAAAAGTGTCGCGTCGATGGAATCGATTGAGATGTTTTTCTTTCTTATTTCTTCAAGCAGCATCGTAGTCGTTGCGCCAACACTCTCTATTCTTTTTTCACCATTGATAGATATCTCCTTTATATCTGGATGATGATCAAAGATAAGAACTTGTGAGGTATTTTCAACGATTGCCTGAATTGGTACTCCTAATCTTTCCTTTGAGGCTGTATCAACGACGATTACCGACTCCACAGATTGGTCTGCCAGATCTTTTTCAGTGATGAATGGGTATTTTTCTTCGTATATCGCGAGATACTGTGCCAGATTCTGTTGAGGTGTTCCACTCAGCACAATCGTGTAGTCTGGGTAGAGTTTTCGAACCGCAACACATGAAGCAAAACAATCAAAATCAGGGTTCTTGTGACCTACGATGATCTTCAAGATTTTTTCCTCCTAAGCGTTATTTGCTGCCCTTGGCTCATTTTGAAAAATTCTTCTGCGGAAGCCTGATTGACTGCTATTTCCAAAAAACCGGAACTATCAACATGAACAAGGCCATGTGATTTGGCAACATCACCATAGGCTCGCACAAATGAAAGCTCGTACCTGTCGTTTAGCAGTACGATATCATCGATTTCCCACCCGAGTTTTTCCACAAATGCTGCAGGTATATTTGTTTCTATGTTTCCAAACCCATCACAGTACACAACCTCTCCAATCAGCGCATCTTTTTCAACCTGAGCGACCTTCACTGGCAAAACTATGTAGTTCGGTAGCACACTGCCAACCTCTTCAAATGGAACACCTTTTGACAAATGACCCGCCACAGACGCAAAAATATCTCTCCCGTGGAAGGTGTAAGAAGAACCATAGTGCAGTGATTTATTGTCAAGTTCTCTGACCTGTTTGACACCGTAATTCAGAGCAACATACGTGAAAATCCCATTGTCTGGACCAACATAGAATTGCTCATTTCTTGTTCTCATGCAGATCGCCTTTCGGCTTGTACCTACACCGTAATCAACCACAGCCGCGAAAACCGTCCCTTGTGGGAAATCCACCGAAGCCCTCAGAAGAATGTGCGCAGCCATTCTCACATCGAACGGTTTGACATCGTGTGTGATGTCGATGATCTCCACCTTCGGGTTTATTCTCTTCATGACTGCCTTTGCCACACCTACATAATAGCTCTTCAGTGACCAGTCTGTCAGAAAGGCTATCATCTTTCAACCTCCTTTGATAAAATACTACCACCATTTCAACAATTGTCTTGAACTGTTCGCTGTGAATGGTGTATACTCAATTGTGTTGAAATCATATCGCAAGGGGGTATGAAGATGAAAAAGCTACTTGTGGTATTTCTGCTTCTGGCAAGTTTCTTAGTGTTCGCCGAAGTCAAGAATCCCGACACAATTATCAGAGTGAACATGGCGGGAGAACCAGATACCTTTGATCCTCATTTTGCTTATGACACGGCAAGTGGCGAGGTACTGAGCGAGGTTTACGAGTGTCTAATTGAGTATGTTGGCTCAAGTGTCACAGAAATGGCTCCAAGACTTGCCACACAGGTGCCGACTCTTGAAAATGGACTCATCAAAGACGACGGGAAGACATATGTCTTTCCAATCAGAAAAGGTGTCAAATTCCACAATGGAGCAGAACTTAGGCCTGAAGACGTGGAATACAGCTTTGAAAGAGGGCTTTTGTTTGACCCAGCTGGTGGCCCAATGTGGATGCTCTGGGAAGCGATGTTTGAAGTGTACGCACTCGAGGAACTCGTGGAAGCCGTCACTGGTAAGCCATACTCAGAGATGATCGATTCCAACACCGGTGAGCCACTACCAGAATACAAAGATGCCTTAGTGAAGATCTACACAGACTACATCGACCCAGCCATTGAAGTAGAAGGAGACAACGTAGTGTTCCATCTCAAGAGACCTTTTGGACCATTCCTATCAATACTCTGTGGTTATGCAAACTGAAGCATGATTTTGAATAAACAGTGGGCAATAGCACAGGGATGCTGGGATGGAAAGCCAGATACATGGTGGAGATACCATGATTTGCCCAAGGAAAAATCCCCACTGTATGCGAAGATAAATGGAACCGGACCGTTCAAAGTGGTTGAATGGGACAGGGCACAGCAGAGGGTAACTCTTGAGAGATTTGATGAGTACTGGAGAGGTCCTGCAAAGATCAAGAAAGTGATCATATGGAACGTTGGTGAATGGTCCACAATGAAGGCAATGCTTGAAAAAGGTGATGCAGATATCGCCGCGGTTCCAACGATTTATCTATCTCAGATTGAGAACACACCTGGCATAAAGGTTATAAAGCCTCTGCCTTATGTCTCAGTGACATCACTGCACTTCAACTGGAACGTAAGAACAGACAGCAAGTATATAGGCTCTGGTAAACTCGATGGAGAAGGAATACCACCTGATTTCTTCAGCGATGAACACCTTAGAAGGGCATTTGCATACGTGATAAACTACGATGCGGTTATCAAGGACGTGCTCAAAGGACTCGGTAACAGAGTGCCAGCAGACTTACCAAGCACATTGCTTGGTTACAATCCGAATCTGCCACTTTATCAGTTCAGTATAACAAAGGCTACAGAAGAGTTCAAAAAGGCATGGAACGGCGAGGTCTGGAAGAAAGGATTCAAGCTCACACTGCTGTACAACACAGGTAACGAAGTGAGAAGAACCATCGCCGAGATGATAAAGACATACGTAGAAATGATCAATCCAAAGTTCAAGATCGAGGTTCGTGGAGAACAGTGGCCCACATATCTCACTTCTTACAAAAATGGTTATCTGCCGGCGTTCATAATAGGATGGGTTGCAGACTATCCAGACCCACACAACTTCATCCAGACATATTACCACTCGGCAGGTACCTATGGTTTCGCTCAAGGTGAAAACTTCAAAAAGTTCGTTTCGACACCAAGACCTGAACTCGGTGGAAAGAGTGTCAACCAGATCATAGAAGAAGCAGCGACAAATCCAGATCCAGCTGTGAGGCAAAAACTGTACGAGCAGGTTCAAATAATCGCTATAAACAATGTCCTCGGTGTACCTCTGTACGAAACACAGACCTTCTTCGTTGGAAGAACTTGGGTAAAAGGATGGTTCAACAACCCAATGAGACCTGGACATGATTACTATTACCTGTGGAAAGAAGAGTAACCACATTCAAACTCTATAGAAGGCCTGGGGCTGATGCCCCGGGTTTTTGTTTTTATCAGTTAGAAGCCAAAACAACATCTGAGCAATGTTGACAAGCAAAATGCAAAATGATAAAATGAAAAAGCGGTGCCCCTGTAGTTCAAAGGATAGAACGGCGGATTCCTAATCCGTAAATGGAGGTTCGATTCCTCCCAGGGGCACCAGAAAGACCGGGCCGTTAGCTCAGCAGGTAGAGCACCTGACTCTTAATCAGGGGGTCGCAGGTTCGAATCCTGCACGGCCCACCAGCGAAAGCGGAAGCCTTGCTTCCCACCCCGAGACTGAGTCGAAGGGGTAAGAAAGATCGAATCCAATTGGGAGGCGGGCTTTTGCCCGCCATTTTTCATAGGGAGGTCGAGAGCATAGAAAAGGAACAGGTACTTTTAAAAAATGAACAGATCAGGCATCCAAGGGTCAGGGTAATCGGCTCGGACGGCAAGCAGATCGGAGTTTTGGCAACTCGAGAGGCCATTGAGGTCGCCAAGAGG
The DNA here is from genome assembly GCA_029551145.1 of Thermotogota bacterium. Taxonomy (GTDB): domain Bacteria; phylum Thermotogota; class Thermotogae; order Thermotogales; family DSM-5069; genus Pseudothermotoga_B. Next base: position 59,707 of record JAKPGA010000020.1, read on the forward strand.
CAGGGGCTTGATTTAGTTCTTGTGTCACCAAATAGCGACCCACCAGTTGCGAAGATCATGGATTTTGGAAAGTACATGTATCAAATCTCAAAAAGACAGAAAGAGGCGAAGAAAAAACAGAAACAACAGGAAATCAAGCAGATGAAATTCAGGCTCAAGATCGACGAACACGATTATCAAACAAAACTCAAACACATAAGAAGATTTCTCGAAGATGGCGATAAAGTCAAAGTCACGATCATGTTCAGGGGTAGGGAGATTGCATTTGTTGAAAGAGGAAAACAGATCTTGGAACGAATAGCGAGTGACATTGGTGATATAGCAACAGTTGAATCTGATGCAAGACTTGAGGGTAGAGATATGTGGATGCAGCTCAAGCCTAAAAATGGATGAGGGAGGTTCAGCTATGAGCAAGATGAAGGTTAGCAAGACAGCGGCCAAGAGGTTCAGAGTGACAAAAAACGGCAAGGTGCTTTACAACCATGCTCGCACAAGACACACAACTGGTAAGAGAAAAAGATCGGCGCTCAGAGTTTTGAGAAAGAAAGATACGCTCAGAAAAGGTGACGAGAAGAGAATCAAAAAACTTCTTGCCTTGAGATGAGAGGAGGAATCAAACCATGAGAATCAAAAGATCGGTACACGCAAGAAAGAAAAGAAGAGAAAGGTTTTTGAAGGCTGCAAAGGGTTACAGAGGTGCAATCAGTAGAAGATACAAACTCGCAAAACAGCACTACTATAGAGCAAAATGGTATGCGTACGTCGGTAGAAAGATAAAGAAAAGAGATTACAGAAGTCTGTGGATTACAAGAATAAACATTGCGGCAAGGCAAAGCGGTTTGAAGTACAGTCAGCTCATACATGGACTGAAACTGGCCAACGTTGCTGTCAACAGGAAGATGCTTGCCGAACTCGCGGTGAATGACCCGTCCGCGTTCAATGAATATGTGAAGGTAGCCAAGGAACAACTTGAAAAGCGCGCTGCTGTTTGAACGAAAGGGCATCCATCTGGGTGCCTTTTTGTGTTATAATGTATGTGAATCCTTTAACAAACTTCTCGCGAGGAGGGTTCATGGTGGCTAATGTGCAAATAGAAATCAACGGTAGAAAGTACGAGGTACCTTCAAATGTATCAATAGTGGAAGCCTGTAACCTTGTTGGTGTCTATGTACCTACGCTTTGTAACCACCCGAGGCTTGAACCTACTGGAGCTTGTCGCGTCTGCGTTGTAGAAGTGGAAGGAGCAAGGAATTTGCAGCCCGCTTGTGCCACAAAGGTTCAGGATGGTATGAAGGTCAAGACTGCGACAGACAGAGTAGAAAAGGCCGTGAAGTTTAATCTCTCACTTCTGCTGTCAAGACACCCTAAGGACTGCATGACCTGTGAATCGAATGGCCGTTGTGAATTTCAAGATCTGATCTACCGCTATAACGTGAAAGATCTCTTCCCAACAGAGGAAAGAGTCAGTGGTATCTATGATGACAGCTCACCGGCGATAGTCAGAGATCTTGAGAAATGTATCGTGTGTGGAAGATGTGTAAGGGCGTGTTCAGAACTTCAAGGAATGGATATCTACTCGATGGTTGAAAGAGGTTTTGAAACTTTACCACAAACAGCCTTCGAAATGCCCATCTATGAAACAGATTGTATCAGTTGTGGACAATGCTCGGCATTCTGTCCTGTCGGTGCTATCACAGAAAACAGCAATGTGAGAAGAGTTCTTGAAGAACTTGAAAGACACGACAAAATACTTGTAGTGCAAACGGCACCAGCGACGAGGGTTGCGATAGGTGAGGAGTTTGGCCTCGAGCCAGGCAGCATCTCAACTGGGAAGATGGTAGCTGCGCTCAGAAGACTTGGCTTCGACTATGTTTTCGACACGAATTTCACCGCCGACCTCACTATCATGGAAGAAGGCTCGGAGTTTCTTGAAAGACTCAAAAAAGGCGGCCCATTCCCGATGTTCACCTCCTGCTGCCCTGCTTGGATAAATATGGCTGAGAAACTGTACCCGCAATTCCTGAAAAATCTTTCTTCCTGTAAATCTCCTCACCAGATGTTGGGACCACTTGTGAAAACGTACTTTGCGAAGAAGAAAGGACTCGACCCAGAAAAGATCTTGGTTGTCTCCATAATGCCCTGCACTGCGAAAAAAGACGACATAACAAGGCCACAGCACAAGATCGAAGATATGCCCGGTGTGGATATAGTTCTTACAACCCGTGAGCTTGGCAAACTCATAAAGATAAAGAAGATCCCATACGCTTCACTGCCAGATGAAGAGTACGACGATCCACTCGGCGAATCAACGGGTGCCGCTGTGATCTTCGGTGTCACTGGTGGCGTGATGGAAGCAGCGCTCAGAACCGCTTATGAGCTGGGCCTTGGAAAGCCTCTGCCAAAGATTGAGTTCAACAGCGTCCGTGGCTTTGAAGGGATAAAGGAAGCGACGGTAGACTTTGACGGGAAGATATTGAAGGTTGCAGTTGCCCACGGAGGTGCAAATGCCAGAAAACTGCTGGACAAAATCTCAGCCGGAGAAGCTTATTATGATTTTATAGAGATAATGGCGTGCCCGACGGGTTGTATAGGTGGCGGAGGACAACCAAAGAGCTTGGATAAAAATGTGCTCGTGAAGAGAATGGAAGGTATCTACACGATAGATGAAAAGAGTACGATAAGAAAATCACACGAAAATCCATCTATCAAGAAACTGTACGAAGAGTTCTTAGAGCATCCTCTGAGCCATATCTCTCATGAGCTTTTGCATACCACCTATGTAGACCGATCAAAAAAGAAGGCAAAGGCTTTCGAGAGTGCCAAGGCTTGAGATCTTCGATTGATAGATAAAAGGCGAGGGTTTCCTCGCCTTTTCTGTTTTTACCTTTTGTTAAATCTACTTGATTATATTGACATAAAAGTATAAACATGGTATATTCTTGTTGAACTAAAGCGTATTAAGGGTATGGCGGAGAATTGGAGAGGACCATATCCCAAATTGGGGTATGGTCTTTTGAATTTCTTCAACGACTTTTACAATCGATTAAAGGATCAAAACTACTATTTATCCAAGGGGAGGTGTAGAAAATGAAAAAGGTACTTGTTTTTTTGGTTGTCATTCTTACCGTGCTTAGTTTCGCAAAAACCAAGATTCAGTTCTGGCACGCAATGGGTGGATGGCGTATCGAAGTTATTCAGAACATGGTGAATGAGTTTATGAAACTAAATCCAGATATCGAAGTCGAAGTACAGTATGTCGGTAGTTATGAAGAAATCTTGGCCAAGACAGTCTCAGCAGTTCAGGCAGGCACACCGCCTCATGTTGTTCAGCTCAATGAAATCAGTACGCAGAAGATGGTTGACAGCGGTGTGATCGTACCAGTACAGGATTTGGTTGACAAAGATCCATCCTTCGATGTCGGCTTGTTTCTACCACAGGTTCTGAATTATTACAAAGTTGGTGGAAAACTCTACTCGATGCCTTGGAACAGCTCAACGCCATTGCTTTACTACAACAAAAATCTCTTTAAAGAAGTGGGACTTGATCCAAACAATCCACCCAGAACGTACAGTGAATTGATTGAAGCCTGTAGAAAACTCGTCAAAAAAGATGAAAAAGGCAATGTCATTAGAACCGGTATCACATGGTGCCTCTACTCTTGGTTTTTCGAAGAGTACATGGCTTTGCAGAATCAACCACTTGTTGATAACAACAACGGAAGAACAGCTAAGGCAACAAAGGTGGTTTTCAACAACCAAGCCGGTCTGAACTTCATGAACCTTTGGAATACTCTGAGAAAGGAAGGATTGATGATCAACACAAAGCGTGCCGACTGGACCGCTGCAAGACAGTTGTTCATCTCTCAAACGGTGGGAATGCTTATCTCATCGACATCGGATGTCGCGCTTTTGATGACTGAGTCTGCCAAACAAGGTTTCGAACTTGGTACCGCCTTCTTACCGGTTCCAGATGGCACACCGCGTGGTGGTGTAATCATAGGCGGTGGTAGCCTGTGGATCATAAAGCAGAAGAATCAAGCCGAGGTCGATGCAGCATGGAAACTGGTGAAATATCTTGCGGAACCTGGACCACAAATTGTATGGCACCAGGCTACAGGGTATTTCCCAATAAGGGTAGATGCAATACAAAAACTTCAAGCTGAAGGTTACTACAAGGAAAATCCTCACCACCTGACAGCCATCTTACAACTGCTCACAAGTGTGCAAAATTACAACACAAACGGAGCTATCATCGGTGCGTTTCCAGAGGTTAGAGATGCCATTGAAACCGCTGTTGAGAAGATGATCTCTGGCACTCTGACTCCAAAGCAAGCGCTCGACGAGGCCGAAAAGAACGCAAATAAGGCAATAAAAGAATACTTCTAAGTCACACCTGCATGGCGGTCTTATTTTGGGAGACCGCCATATTTATGGAGGTGCAAGGGTGAGAAGGAAGCTTCTTCCCTATTTGTTGCTGATGCCAACCTATGTAATCATTGTTCTTTTCATATATCTACCTGCTTATGATTCTTTCTATTCGAGTTTTTTCAAGGTATCGGTCTTTGGTAACAGAAGGATCTTTGTTGGAATACAGAACTATCTTTCTCTGTTCACCGACAAAGATTACCTGGCTTCTGTGAGATTCACTTTGATCTATACCCTTTCCACGGTGGTGATATCGATCTTTCTATCCTTTTTCATTGCGCTGTTGCTCGATCAGAAGGTACCTGGTTCGAGGATCTATCGAACACTTGTCTTTGCACCCTATGCTGTTTCTCATGCCGTTGCTGGCGCTCTGTGGGGGTTCTTGCTCAATCCCGTTGTTGGGCACGTGAATTATCTGACACGGATCTTTTTTGGGATACAGACCCAATGGTTGACAACAAGACCTTTTGCTGCCTATTCTTTGATCTTCGCATCTATATGGAAAACATTGCCATTCAACATCATATTCTATTTGGCTGCACTTCAGGGTATCTCTTCTGAGGTGATAGAGGCAAGCATCATCGACGGCACGAATTCCTGGACGCGCGTGTGGAAGATAATCTTTCCACTGGTTTCACCTATAACCTTCTACTTAGTTATCATGAGCATAATTTCTTCAACCTTCCAGTCTTTCGCGATAATTGACGTGATGACAAAAGGTGGACCAGGTGGGTACACGACAAATATGATCTACAAGCTCTTTATGGATGGCTTTCGATTTCAAAAAACTGGTTTGGCGGCAGCAGAGAACGTCATACTTTTCTTCGTTATGATAATCATCACGGTCTTCTACTTTGTGTACGGTCAAAAACGTGTGCATTATCAATAGAGGTGTTGTTATGAAAAGGTCAACCAGGAAAACCATCAAAATGATTGTTGTAGAAATACTGTTGATTCTTACAAGCCTACTCATCTTTGCTCCCATACTGTTGGCGATTTTCATGAGTATCCAGCCACCTGAATTCGTCTTTGCCTATCCGCCAAAGTTTCTCCCGAAAGGGTTTTTCGTGAAGAATTACTTTGATGCCTTCAAAATAGTACCTTTTGCAAGAATGGCATTGAACAGCTTTGTCATAGCGGCCTTCATAACCTTGGGAAAACTCATCACTGGCAGTCTGTCAGGCTATGCATACGCCAATTTCTCCTTCAAAGGTTCGAAGTTGACGTTTTACATACTTTTTGCGACACTCTTTATCCCCGCTGAAATCGTCTTGATAGTGCCCCTTTTTAAAATAGTGAGCAGAATTGGTTGGACAAATACCTACTGGGCGATGACTATACCCTTTATGGCAAGCGCGACGAATACCTTTTTGATGCAGCAGCACTTCAAAACAATACCAAAGGAGTTTGAAGATGCAGCAAGAATAGACGGTGCTACTTCGATGCAGTATTTTGTAAAAGTGATCCTACCCCTTTCAAGATCTATAATCGCAGGAGCGGCGATTATCAACTTCACATATGCTTGGAATATGTACCTATGGCCCCTGATAGTCGCCATGGAAGACAGAATGAAAACGGTTCAGGTTGCCATAAACATGATCATAAACGCAGAGTCTTCCAACAACTGGGGTATAATCATGGCGGGTACAGTTATAGCGCTTGCCCCCACTTTAATCCTCTTCTTTGTTCTTCAGGACCTGTTCGTCAAATCACTGGTCGGAAGCGGCATAAAAGGGTAGTACAAATCGATCTATTTCAAGATCGACTGAGATGTTTGAACCACCCTCGGTGGTCTTTCCTGTCGAAATTTTTTTCTCAGCTCTTATACATTTTTTTGAATATTGACTTATTGTTTCAGTAGCCATATAATTGCTTTTGGTGTTCCTAAAGATCTATCGATTCAAGTCATCTATAACTTAGTTTAGAAAATAAACTATCAAAAAGGAGGAATGTTCGTCATGAAAACGTTACGAGGCAAAATGCTGATGCTCATTTTGATGCCAATCATTGCACTTATAGTGGCTGTGGCTTTCATAGCATACTTTCAAGTGAGTAGCACGGTCACAAGTAACGTTGAAGAGATGGCATTTGAGGTCGCAAACGAAGCATCAGATATTGTAAATGAATGGATCAATGGGCTTGTAAAGGAAGTCGAGTGGCTCGCTGGAACAAATGAAGTAAACAATGCACTCAAGAGTGGAAACTGGGATGATCTGATGAAAAACTATCTACCACCTCGATTGAAGCAAAAACCATACTTTGAGATGGCGTTCATAGCCTACCCAGACGGCAATGCGCCTACAACACTTGGGAGCGTAGCAGATGTTGCAGACAGAGATTATTTCATAAAGATCATCAAGCAGGGTCAAGACTTGGCAATAAGCAATGCATTAGTTTCCAGAGCTACTGGAAAGCCTATTTTTGTCATCGCCGCAGCGGTGAAAGATGAAAACAACAAAACCATAGGTCTTTTTGGGGCGACAGTTCTTCTTGACACAATAAGTCAGATAGCATCGAACATCAAGATAGGCAAGGCTGGATATGGATGGGTGGTGGATTCAACAGGTTTAATACTCGCACATCCAAACAAAGATTTAGTGATGAAACTGAACATCACACAGGCATCGAAAGAAGGGTACAAGGGAGTTGAAGAAATAGCCCAAAAAATGATCTCAGCACAAGAGGGATTTGGCAAATTCACACAACCAGATGGCACAGTAACTTACGCCTTCTATGCACCCATAGATGCAGTCAAGGGCTGGTCCTTTGCGGTGAGTGTACCTGAAAAACAAGTACTTGCTCAGGTGAATAATTTACTTGTCATCATCATAGCCATCTTGATAGTTGTAGCAGCAGTTCTTATACTCTTTGTGAGTTCATCGATCTCAAAACCCATCAAAGTACTATCATAAAGGGCAACAGAATTTGGCAAAGGAGATCTAACGGTTACATTTGAAGCAAAGGGTAAAGACGAAGTGGCGAAAATGGCACAGGCGTTGAATCAAATGGCTGAATCATTGAAAGAATCAATGAAGTCGATACAAGAAGGGTCAAACCAGAT
>JAKPGA010000019.1 GCA_029551145.1 Thermotogota bacterium
TGCACTTGCTGCTTAATAGATAAGCAGCCGTTCCTACCGAGTGTGACTGGTGCTCGGATAGGGGCGTGAGCCAACCAGTCTTTCCCGAAAGAATCTGCCCTTCGTTCTTTTGGGGAGATTTCAGGAGGGCTATAGTTCACAAAACCTGCCTGTGGGTGTTGTGAACAGAACTTCAAAACACAGGCCGCACTCGGAGATGCCTGGGGGTACTCATTCTCGGACGGGGGTTCGATTCCCCCCGCCTCCACCAGCGTTATTCATATCTCAATGCTTCAACAGGATTGAGCTTTGAAGCCTTCATGGCTGGGAAGACCCCAAAGAAGACTCCAACGGCTATTGAAACAGAAACAGCTATCAGTATTACAAGCGGTGTAACGGCCGTCTGGATCGAGCCAATCAATGCGATTCCTTTGGAAAGAAAGATACCCGCTCCAACTCCTATTATCCCTGCCACAAAGGTCAAAATGATCGATTCCAGCAAGAACTGAATGAGAATATGCCTCCTGTTTGCACCTACGGCCTTTCTAACACCTATTTCCCTTGTCCTTTCGGCAACCGTTACGAGCATGATGTTCATTATTCCTATTCCACCGACTAACAGGGATATGCCAGCGATACTACCGAGCATGAAACTCAAAAGTGCCATTGTTTGGTTGATTGTCTGAAGCATTGCCTCCTGGCTCACAATTCTATATTTGTCCTGGTCTTGAAACTTAGAGTACAAAATCGAGTCGATTTCAGAGACAGCCTGCGCTGCTGTTTGCTCGGAGTACGCTTGCGCAACTATCGAGGACACATAACTTCTTCTGAACAAACGATTTTCCGCGGCAGAAAAAGGTACCAGGATCGATCTATCCGGGTTCAAAAAGAGTAATGTCCCACTTTTCTCTAAAACGCCGATTATTCTGTAGTTCTGTCTGGTTGACTGGCTCGTTATTTTTATGGTTTTTCCTAACGCATCTCCATCTGGAAAGAGTGTGTCGGCAATCTCCCTACCTATTACAGCTACTTTCCTTCTGCTGTTTTCATCTTCTTCGGTGAAATACTCGCCTTCTTGAAGCTTCAGATTCATCATGTTGAAAATCTGCGGATAAACGGCAAGAACGCCAGACATCGTGTTTTGCCGCTCATACTGAACGATGAAATTGCCCTGCTGCATTGGTGTAACATAGAGGACTGAAGGGCACAGTTGTTGGATTCTCTGGGCATCTTCCTTGGTGAGCAGATCAGAAAGGCTCGTCGACACACGACCTCCACCACCTCTTGTGAAACCCGGTGAAATCAAGATCAAATTTGAACCAATGGCAGAAAGGTTTTGTCTGATGCTCTGACTCGTACCCTCCGCTACAGAAACAACAGCTATCACAGCGGCAACGCCTATGATTATCCCTATCATCGACAAGGCGGTTCTGAGCTTATTAGCTGCAATCGATCTGAATGCTTCTTTAAGCATTTCCAACACTTGCTCTCACCTCTTGTGATACTATCTTCCCATCTCTCATGTGAATGACGCGCTCGCCATTTTCAGCTACTTCGGGATCGTGGGTTACAACGATCATCGTTAAACCATCTGAGTGCAGGTCTGAAAAGATCTTGAGTATCTCTTCACCACTTTTGCTGTCCAGGTTCCCTGTTGGTTCATCCGCGAGGATTATCTGTGGCTCATTTGCGAGTGCCCTTGCTATTGCAACTCTCTGCATCTGTCCACCAGAGAGTTGTGTCGGTCTATGCTCCATGCGCTCAGCAAGTCCAACCATTGTCAAAAGTTCCTTCGCCCTTTTGCGTCTAACTGCCCTTGGTACACCCGCGTAGATCATTGGAAGTTCCACATTTTCAAGAGCCGTCAAACGCGGCAAGAGATTGAATTGCTGGAAAACAAAACCAATCATTTTGTTTCTGACCTTCGCAAGGTCTCTATCGTTGAGTTTTGAAACTCTCTGACCCGACAGATATATCTCACCAGAATCGGGTTTATCGAGACATCCCATCAGGTGCATCAGGGTAGTCTTACCACTCCCAGAAGGTCCCATTATTACAAGATACTCTCCTTCAAAAACACTCAGTGACACACCATCAACTGCCTTGACTACATTGTCTCCCATTTTGTACGTCTTTCTGACATTTTCGACATTTATTATGACATTCATCTTCACACCTGCTTTCTCATCGGCCTGGTACAGGACCACCCATAGGAATCATCATATTTCCAGTTCTTGAGGTGCTGTTTGAAGATGAGACCCTGCTTACGATCACTACCTCTCCTTCTTTCAATCCTTCCAAGATCTCATACCCACTTGAGAATCTCTCACCGACAGTTACTTGTCTCTTTTCTGTTTTATCTCCACTCTTCACCGTGACATAGGCCTTACCTGCTTCATAGGTGAGTGCCCCGGTGGGAACAACCATAACGTCTGTTTTGTTCATGACTACTATCTCAGCTTCACAAGAAAGGCCGGGTATGATCCTGTTCATGAGTTCTTCAAGTTGACTCGCACCAGTTCGACCTGCAGCAGATTGAGTGGATTTAACAGAAAGCAAACCCAGTTTTATGGGGATTGTGACTATCCCACTTGAAATCTGTGCCTCACTTCCAACATAGGTCACTTTGGCGGGAAATCTCACTCCTTCAAATGCTTCGAAGTTCAATGAGGCTGTTTGACCAATCTTCACCTTTGAGTAATCCATTTCCTCAACGGCAGCAGATACATAGAGATTGTCCACGTTCACAACCCTTGCAACCACATCGACGGTGGTTCCTTTTGAGACATAATCGTTGACTTCAACGTTGAGTGCTGTCACTACGCCGTCCACAGGAGACGTGATCTTGCATCTGTCGAGGTCTCTCTTGGCAATGTCAAGCTCGAGCTGGCGCTGCTCGATGAGTAGCTTTGAGCCAGAATTTTTGGCCAGTTCATAGTTCTGAAGCGCCTTCAGATAAGAGAGTCTGTAATCTGTATCGTCCAGTTCAACCAACAAATCGCCAGCCTTTACCGTATCTCCTTCTTTGACATATACCTTTTTCACAACGCCACTCACAAGGGCTTGAACCTCTGCGGAACTCTCAGCTTTGATGGTCCCGGAAACGGTTATTGTATCGATTAGATTGGTCTTTTTGACGGTATATTCTGTAACCGTAGGAGCTGTGTTAGAGGATTGTTGAGTGTTTCTGTTGCAAGACCAGAGAAATAACAATAGAATCGATGCAGATATCAGAATGTAAAGTCCAGCATTTTTTCTCATTTTACTTACCTCCTGCGATCTGAACAAGATCAACGCCAAGTGTTTGAAGCAGGCTAGTTTTCGCTATCAATAAATCATAATTAGCTTTCAGAAGTTCTGCTTCAGCATCATCCAGATCGAGCTTTGCACTTTCAATATCACTTTGCGAGACATACGAAGTGGCGTTCGCGATTCTTTCATATTCCATTTTCTTCAA
>JAKPGA010000030.1 GCA_029551145.1 Thermotogota bacterium
TGAGTTTTGAACATAAAGTATCGTTTGAGAACAAAGAGGGCCGAGGAACTTGTTAATCTTGCACAAGCTGGTCTGAAAGAAGCCCTTGACCTTCTGGTTGAGAAATATTATCCAATGGTGATGAAGATATCTGCAAAATACTATGCACCATGGGCTGAGTTTCAGGATCTGGTACAAAATGGATTGGTTGGTTTAATCAAGGCTGTTTATTACTATCAACCAGACAAAAGCGGTTTTTCCTCCTTTGCCTGGAGAAGTATTGAATCTGAACTGAAATCCTTCTTGACCTTCTTAAATCGGAAGAAAAATAGAATGCTGACGGATGCAGTCAGTGTCGATTTACTGACCAGCGAAGATTCTGATGAGACGGGATATTCCTTTGAGGATCTTTCGTTCTCCACTGCAAAACAGGCGATTGTGAGTATCATCATGGAGAGGATAAATGAACACCTATCTGAACTGGAAGTCCAGATAGTCCAGATGTGGATGAATGGTACGAGTTATGAACAAATAGAAGAAGAACTTGGTGTCAATTTCAAAAAGGTGGATAATACTGTGCAAAAACTCAAGCGAATCTTGAGAGAAAAGATAGACCCAATGCTTCTGAGAATCTTCTTTGATGAATCCTAAGGTTTCTTCCATTCTCTTCTAAGACTTTCGAGTTTTTCAAGTACTCCATATTCATTGAGTTCTTCAATTAGCGTCGTGTCATTCATATTCAAAGTGTACAGCTCAACAGCTTCTATGAATTCCTGCAGGGCAAGATGACAAACTATAAGCATGGCAGTGATTCTCTGATCTTTCATACCGATCTGAATCGCTCTGAGGAGTAGAAGTTTGGCGTTGTCGTACCTTTCAAGATTCAAAAGTGCAGATGCCAAATTGACATAGGCTGGCGCATAACCTTTGGACAATTCGATCGCCTTTTGATAACACTCTATCGCCCTTGCGTTTCTTTCCATTCTTCTGTAAACATTACCCAGATTGTTCCAAATCTCAGGAACTGGGTTCAATTCCAAGCATTGTTTGTAAAGCTCCTCAGCTTTCTGCAGTTCACCTTTTTCAACTGCCTCGTAAGCCTTTTTGAATAGTTCTTCGAAGTTCATTTGATCAGTCCTCTTGTGTAGTAAATCGTGTCTGAATAAAGTTCGTCTCCAAATCTCATCTGCACTGTCACAGGTGTTATCTCTGATGGGAGTGGTTTTCTTCGTGCAAAGGTGATCTTCCATACAATTTGCCATAGATCAACAGGTGAGCTGACCAAACCAGCACCACCGCTGAGAATTACAAAATCATTAGCGGGCGAAGATGTGAAGATCTTCGCATTTTTCCCACGCAGTGTAACGATATCCGTCCTTCTCCAGTTATCTGGCAAATCTTGAAAGAGAATACCGTATGCCGCTCCTCTTTTGATGAATGGCAGTGTCTTTTCGAAAAAACCCTGATCTGCCTTAAGCCACTGCAATTTTTCGTGTGTAACAACAGCGTTGAAAAATACGGGTCCTCCACCTTCCCGAACCTCTAAGAAATCCTTCACATAAGGTATGGTTTCACCAAAGACATTTTCTACCCTAACAGACAGATTGATGTTGTCGTTCTCAAAGGCAAGACTGTCGATTTTGACCAAGACTGGCTCTTGTGATTTCATAGGTTGAATACTGACTGTGTTTTGCTTCCAGTTCATCAGTATCAGGTAAGGATAAAGGTATTCAAAGGCAACTGTCCCACTTGGCAGTTGGCAAAACTCGTGAGGGCCATCTTCAAGAATAACGGCGAGTTTTTCATCCTTGGTAATGATGATCGGATCTGAATGAATACTTACCTCGAAGGACCACGCGTTATATGAAGAGTAAGATTTGATCTTCTTGAAAGAAAAATCGAAATAGTTCAGCTGATTCTTCATAACATCCAGAATCCAGAAACCATAAGGTGTCAGTTCGATGTCGTTGATAATGGAAAAATCATCCAGATAGGAGAAACTCACGGATTTACCGTCGTATACAAAAACTCTGTCGACATCAGCACCCCAGAGTCTGCCAATTCTATCAAAGCCTGCAAGTATAGGATTTACCATGCCTTCATAGATGATCTTCTCCGACTGGTTTTCAAGATCGTACTCGAACAATTTCCCATCACCAGCGATGTACAACTGACCCGAGGGAGATATCGATAGGCTGTTTGGAGTTATATTTGTCTTGAAGATTTGGTAGTTTCCTTCGCGAGTCAAAATAAGCCTCTTATTCGCTCTATCGGCAATGACCAAAGAATCTCCTAAGAATGCCACGGCATTTGGCGTGTAAAAGTACTCTGTTCCTTTCTGAAAACCGGAAAATGTTATGAGCTCGTTGAAAACCGTGGGTGTGGAGAATTCCAAAGGCTTTTGAAGTGTCTCAATTTCCTTCAAAACCGACAGTACTTCAGATTTGCCAGGGCTTATTACAAGAATGGTCTTGAGATCTTCCTGTGCCTTTTCTACCGCGCGCATATCTATATCGATCTTCGAAGTGAAGAACCAAAACTCCGGTATGTCAGAAACATATATCAAGCCAGACAGTGCTTCGTCCATTAGTGATCTTGCTTTGATCACATCTCCCTCATACCAAAGAGACAGTGCTTGTGAGAAAAGCTCTCGTGCCTGCTCTTCGTTGATTATTGGAAAAATCGCTGTCGAAATGATAACTATGACAAGCAAGCAGAGTGTTTTTTTCATTTTCAACGCCTCTTTTTGAACATTTCGATCAAATTCGTTTTTCTTTCAGAGTGTTTTAAGAGTCTTTCTATGTTTTCAGCATGTCTCAACGTAGATAGTGTCGCAAGCAATACAAAAAGCACGGCAAAATCCTTGCTAAAAAAGTATGCCACTAAAGAGGCTGCATACATGCCAATTATGGAACCAAGTGAGACATACTCTGTCCACAATACTATCGAGAGCCAGCTTGCCAGAAACACAAAACCAGAAACCGGGACCAGAGCAAAAAAGACACCGGTTGTACTTGCAACACCTTTTCCACCTTTGAATCTCAAAAAGATTGGAAAATCGTGGCCGATCACCGCACTTATCGCCGCAATTCCAGTGTAATAAAGATCTTGGTTGAAGATATGTGAAACAATCAGTACCGGAACAAAGGACTTCACGGCATCAAGGACCATCGAGGCGATCCCAAGAATGGGACCCGCTGCTCTCAGGGCGTTCGTACCACCAACGTTGCCACTTCCTACCTTTCTGACATCCACTTTTTTCATTTTTGGGAGCAGATAGCTGAACGGTACCGACCCACAAAGATAACAGACCAATCCGACCAGAAAATAGGTCATTTTCTCTCCCTGCCTTTGAAGTCCATCATCAAAGGTGTACCTGTGAATGGATCGATGGTTTCTCTGATGAGTTTTTGCAAAGTCCTCTTGGTACTTTCGTTCACCAGGTTCTTCTTGTTCACCTGAACGATGAATTTCGGTGGTTTTATCTTCATCTGCCTGATGGAGTATACTCTGAGTTCTCCTCTTGAAAGGTTTGGTGAGAGCAAAGAAAGTTGGGACACGAGCTTGCTCAGTTTTTCCTGTGGAATCTTTCTTGAGTACGATTCATATGCTTCCAGGATGGCGTCGATCAGTTGCCTTATACCTGTTTTGTTAGTAGCACTTGTGAAAACAAGACGACAGAAACTTGCAAAAGGCATCTGTGAAAGATAAATAGCCTCATAATCCTTTTTGGAGATGTTACTCAGGTCGAATTTGTTCATAACACAGACCAGGGCTTTGCCGTTGCTCAAAATGAGATCTGCGATCTTCTTGTCTTGCTGTGTTATCCCTTCTGTCGCGTCCATAACGAGCAAAACTATGTCTGCGGATTCTATAGCGTCAATCGTTCTGCTGACGCTGAAGTACTCGATTGTCTTCCTCTGAATTCTGCTTTTTCGTCTCATACCAGCGGTGTCAACAAAGGTAAAACTCTTGCCGGACAGAGACACCGTCTCGTCGATAGGATCTCTTGTTGTCCCCGGGATCGAAGTGACAGTCGCACGATCTTGACCTACCAGCGCGTTGAACAGAGATGATTTTCCCACATTCGGTTTGCCGACAATTGCGATAGCAGGCATTGATTCTTGCGGTGGTTTTTCAGATGAAGTGCCCTCGTCTTTGAGAATTTTCACTATCTTTTCGAGCAGTTCGTCCACGTTGTTCCCGTGCTGTGCCGAGACAAGTACGTAATCCTCAAAACCAAGTCTGAGTATATCAGCCATGTTCTTTTCAACGACGGAGATGTTCTCAACCTTGTTTACCACCAGGATAATTCTTTTGCCGAGTTTTCTCAGTTGGGATGCAACATACTCATCATCGGAGGTGATACCGTTTCTTCCGTCGACGACGAACAATATCAAGTCTGCCTGCCGGAAGGTCTCAAAGGCTTTATTCTTCATAGCCAAGAGAATCGGGTCGTCAGTTGTTTCGAAAATGCCACAGGTATCATACAATGTAAAAACGGTCTCGTCATAAAAGACGAGACCTTTTATGGAGTCACGAGTGACACCGTCGATTTTCTCTGTTATTGCCTTGCGTTTACCTATCAATCTGTTGAAAAGTGTTGATTTTCCAACATTGGTTCTGCCTGCGATGACAACAACACCCATCAGCCTTTCATCCTATCACCAAGTGTCCTTTGATTTTGTTTCTCGTCTATCTTGCTCTTGTATTCTTCATAGGCTCTCTTTTCTTCGAGTTTCTTTTGACTCACCAGTACCTTTCTTCTCTCGGGAATCAATCTCAGGACGAGGACTTCCAGTTCATCTCCTTCTTTGAGATCTTCAGGCGCATGTCCTGAGGGCATCAGCCCCTCGACAGAGAAATCCTTTAAGAATACGATGAACCCGGAATTGACTTTTGATTTGACTGTTGCTTTCACAACAGAGTTTTCAGTCAATTTTGTCAGTACCTCTTCCCAAGGATCTGGCATCAACTGTTTTATACTGAGTCTCATCCTCCTCTGTTGTTGATCAACCGAGATGACTTTGACTTCAACCTTCTGTTTTTCTTTGAAAAGTTCAGACGGGTCTTTTATCTTGTTCCAAGACAACTCTGATTTCGGCACAAAACCGCTGACGCCGTCTTCTATTTCGACAATAATCCCCGTTGAGAGAATTCTCTGCACGATTCCACTGACGACACTTCCTTCAGGATACCTTTCGTTTATGTTTTCCCATGGATCTCCCTTTGCTTTTTTGTAACTGAGTGATATCCTTCGTTTTTGACTATCAAGTTCAACGACCTCTGCTTGAACGATCTGCCCAACTTTGAAATACTTGTGAAGATCGGCCTTTTTACTGCCCCAAAAGATCTCTGAGATGTGTATTAGACCATCAAGACCGGGTTCAAGATTGACAAACACTCCGAAAGGCAGGATGCTCTTCACTGTGCCTTGAATGACCGTTCCAACCGGATACTTCTCCACAACCTTTGACCAAGGATCGGGTTCTAATGCCTTTAGGCTGACGGTGAGTGACGATTTGGCTTGATCCAAATCGATTATCTTCACCTTTACCTTTTCACCTTTTTTGAGCACATCTGCAACAGAGAGTGATGGATCATGAGAGATTTCAGATCTTGGCAAAAAGCCTTTTACCACACCGAAGTCGATTGTTGCATGCGTGTCTGTGATCTGCTCAACGGTGCCTTCGATTTCGTCTTGCACCTTGTGCGTTTTGAAGAATTCTTCTTTTGCCTCATCAATCAAGGCTTTTCTTGAAACAACAATTCTCTGCCGTTTTCGGTCTACGAAATATTCCACTACCAGGAAGTCCATCTCTTTTTCTGGGATTTTTTGATCTTTTCTGAGCATAGATTGAGAACCAGGCAAGAATGCATCGAAGATTCCATAGATCGTGACCAGATACCCACCTGGAATAGCTTGAGTTATTTTACCTTTGATTGGTGTTTTTGATTCATAGGCCTTTTTCAACAGAGCTCTCATTTCTCTTACAAATGGTCTTTTCTCGGAAAGAAGTGCATATCCTTCTTCGTCGTTGATCTTAAGAATCTGAGCTTTGATCTTCTGCCCTATCTTGTAACTGGCAGCTGGGTGGACCAGTTCGGCTTGAAGTATCATTCCCTCTCCTTTGCCGCCAAAGTCAACGGAGATACCCTCAGCAGGATTTATCCTTGTTACAGTTGCCTCCACAACTTGACCCGGTGTGTTCTCGACAAAATCAAGGTAATCTTGGAAGTTCTCCATCTTTTCGTTATTCTCGCTCATTCCTTTTCCCTCCTATTGAGAATTTTTTCGGTGAGTGTTTTTACATCTTCTTGAGGCGTTGAAGTGCCAGTAATAATACCTACTGTTTTTATATCACGTAAATCGATTTTATCAACCTCTGATGGATCTTCAATGTGTACAGTCCTGGTTGTTTCTGCGGCTATTTTCACGAGCTTGCAGGTATTTGAACTGTTCTTGCCTCCAAGGACAATCACAAGGTCACTTTCTTTTGCTATTCTTCGCGCCTGCAACTCCCTTTCTGCTGTCACATCACATATGGTATTGATGATCCTGAGTTCTTTAAAGTGTGAGATTTCAACCGACTTCTTGACAAAGTCGTGAAACTCTTCCGACGACATCGTTGTTTGCGATAAGATACAGCTTTTCACACCCAAAGGAACTGGTTCGACAGTTACCACGGCGCTCTTCACATAACCAATCAGGGCTACCATCTCTGGATGATCTCTTTTGCCAAACACTATGATCTTGTAACCTTGTTCGTTCATTTGTTCTGCCGTTTTGAACAAGTTCATCACGATTGGGCAGGTCGCGTCTACAACGGTTTTGAAGGATTTCTTCATCTGTTCGAGTTGTTCCTTCGGTACCCCGTGAGCCCGTATCACCAGAACTGAGTTCTTCGCATCATGTGGTATATCATCTTGTATCGATTTAACTCCCTTTCTTTCAAGCGAGTTTATGACCGATTTGTTGTGAACCACATCTCCGAGTGTGTATATCTTTTCCTGACTTTCGATCTTTGAGTCAATCATCTGCAAGGCACGCTGAACGCCAAAGCAAAAGCCTGTATCATCAGCAACGATTACTTTCACAGTTCATCCTCCTGAGCGCAATCTCACAGATTTCTTCTACGACTTGTTCTATAGTTTTATTCGTTGTATCCAGTACTGTGGCATCTTCGGCAGGTTTCAATGGAGCGAGAGATCTTTTTGAATCTTGTTCGTCTCTGAGTTTTATTTGCTCTGCCACTTGCTCAAATGTAAGAATTGTTCCCTTTTCTTGCAATTCTTTGAGTCTTCTTCTAACTCTCTCTTCAAATGATGCAGTGAGAAAGATCTTAACCTGAGCATGTGGCACAACAACTGTTCCTATGTCTCTACCTTCAACGACGAATTTCCCTTGCTTGCATATAGCGCGCTGAAGTTCAGTCAACTTTGAGCGTACGGCTGGGTTCACAGCGAAATCTGAGGCTAATTTACCAGCTTGGGCAGTTCTTATCTGCTCAGAGACCTTCATCCCGTTCAAGTACAGACTACCATCTTTGTAATGAAACTCTATTTCATCAAGCACATCTGTCAAATCATCTGAAGGCGAAAGGTTTTTCGAGTTCAAATACAGAGCAACTGCTCTGTACATAGCCCCAGTGTCAAGATAGTTCATTCTCAGCTTGGCCGCTACGAGTCTTGCAACGGTGGACTTCCCAGAGCCAGCAGGTCCATCTATTGCGACTATAAACTCTTTCAATTCATGCCTCCTCCACAACATCAACGATTTTGAAGACTTTGTCAAGCCTCGTCATCTCAAAGATGCGTTTTACATTCTGCCTCAACGAACAGAGTATTAGCTCTTTGTCAAGATTTCTGGCGTCTTTCAAAAGTGATACCATTGTGCCAAGGCCGGCGCTGTCAATATAAGGCACATTCGACATATCCAGGACAATCTTAGTGTTGTTTGACTTTTCCATCTGCTCTTTGATCATCTTTTTGATATCAGCAGAGTGGTATGCGTCAAAGTCACCTTCGATTTTGCAGATCAATTTCGACTTTGCCTGTTCGAATTTTACGGTTACATCGTTCATGATCAATCGCCTCCAACTTTTATCTTGAATTCCTTCAATTGTCTCTCATTTACAACATCGGGTGCTCCTGTGAGTGGGCACACTCCACTTGAGGTTTTCGGAAATGCTATCACATCTCTAATTGAAGACACGTTACATATTATCGCCACCAATCTGTCCAATCCAAGTGCAATACCACCATGAGGTGGTGCGCCATATTGAAAGGCTTCGAGCAAGAAACCAAACTTTATTCTGATTTCCTCTTCAGACAACTGCATGAGTTTGAAGACTTCCCTCTGAAGTTCGGCATTGTGAATTCTAACACTTCCAGATCCAACTTCAAAACCATTTATGACAATGTCATAAGATTGTGCCCTAATCTTTGAAAGATCGCTATCTTTGTATTTTTCAAGATCTTCCAAATTAGGCATTGTGAATGGATGGTGCTGTGCAACAAATCTGTTCTCCTCTTCGCTGTACTCGAACATGGGGAAATCTATTACCCAGAAGACGTCAAAACCCGTTTTCAAATGGGAGAAGAATCTTTCACCAAGGATCTTTCTGATTTCACCAAGTACGATGTTCACACTACTGTTTCTGCCAACTGCGAGGATGAAGACATCTTTTGCACGCATTGATAGTTTTTCCATAATTTCTTTGTAGTTCTTTTCAAGATGTTTCAAGGCTGAGCCGCGCAATGTGTCGTTTTGGTCAACTGCAAACCACATAATTCCACCAAGACCAAGGGATTTGGCAACTTCGTCCAATTCATCGGCGAGCTTCCGTGTCATCTTCTCGGAAAAATCATTTATCGCAAAACCTTTAACTACACCACCTTGTATCAATACATTCGACACAATGTGATAATTCGCATCTTTGAAACAATCACTCACATCTTTGAATTCCATTCCAAGTCTGCGATCCGGTTTATCTGAACCGTAGGTGTTCATGCAGTAATCATACGTAAGACGATCCAATTTCCCTGAAAGCTCGAGTCCAAGCACCTGTTTGAAAACATGCCTGAGCATGCTCTCGGTAACTTGCAACACGTCTTCTCTTGTATTGAAGGACATCTCTATGTCAATTTGCGTAAACTCCGGTTGTCTGTCGGCTCGAAGGTCTTCGTCGCGAAAGCATCTCACAATTTGAAAATACCTGTCTAAACCGCTAACCATCAAAAGTTGTTTGAAAAGCTGAGGAGATTGAGGTAAAGCATAAAATGTGCCTGGTTTCAATCTCGATGGAACCAGAAAGTCTCTTGCTCCTTCGGGGGTGCTCTTTGTCAGAAATGGTGTTTCAACTTCTACAAAACCCTGCGAACTCAGGTAATTCCGCACAGCCTGGGCAACATTGTGTCTAACTATGATCTTGTCCATTGCTTCTTTTCTTCGAAGATCAATATAGCGGTACCTCAATCTGACATCCTCTGAAGGAAGCTTTGTTTCGCCTGGATAGAACGGAAGATCCCTGATTGGTGATGAAAAGACAGTTATCTTTTCAGCGACTACTTCTACTTCTCCTGTGGGAAGATCTCTGTTTATCGTCTCCTTTGGCCTTTCTCTGACAACACCTTCAATTTGTACAACAGATTCTCTGCGGAGTTCCACTTGGCTCTCCGAAGACAGAACAACTTGAGTGAGACCGTATCGGTCTCTTAACATTATGAATTTAACACCACCAAGATCTCTGATTCTGTCGATCCATCCAGCCAAGATAACCTTTTTACCAACATCTTGAATTCTGAGTTCGCCACATGTGTGGGTTCTAAGCATTTGTCATCCTCCTATTTTTCTCACCTTGAATACTATATCATTGTTCTTGAGAATAATATATCACGCATGTAGGATTTTGAAGATGTACAATTAAAAAGACAAGGAGGTGTTTTTGTGAAGTTTTCTCAATTCGTTTACAAGAGGCCTGATCTAACCCAGATTCAAAGCCAGTTCAAAGAACAGGTTGAACAACTCGAGAGGGCAAACAGCGCCGAAAAAGCAAAAGAATGTGTTGAGAAGATCAACAGGATCAGGGAGGATTTCTCCACAGCTCATGCTATTTGCATGATACGTTTTTGTATGAACACAAAAGACGAATTCTACAAAAAGGAAAAGGATTATTTTGACAGTGCAAGCCCTGTGATGGATGGTCTTGTCAACGATTATTACAGGGCACTTGTTGATTCAAAATTCAAAGATGAACTTGAAAATGTATATGGAAAACAACTTTTCAGCATTGCAAATCTTGCTATTAAGACCTTCAAGCCAGAGATTTTGGAAGATCTGATTCAAGAAAACAAACTTTCAACTCAGTATGCCGAACTGGTTTCATCTGCTCAAATTCAATTCAATGGGAAGAAACTCACTATTCCTCAACTGCGTGCATTCGCGCTTTCGGCTGACCGAACTGTGCGAAAACAAGCCTCAGAAGCCTTGTATTCTTTCTTTTCATCAAACGAAGAGAAATCTGATGAAATATACGATCGACTTGTCAAGCTCAGAACAAAGATAGCCCATAAACTTGGGTATGATTCCTTTGTTCAGCTTGGATACGACAGACTCACTCGTTCAGACTACAATCCACAGATGGTGAAAAATCTAAGGCAGGCAATCAAAGAACACTTAGTTCCTGTTGTGACTAAACTCCGCGACAAACAGGCTGAACAACTTGGTGTAGGAAAGTTGAAATATTATGATCTGTCGGTTATCTTGAGAGAAGGTAACCCAAGACCTATGGGAAATGAAGATGAGATTGTCTTAAGGGCAAAAAAGATGTATGAAGAGATGTCCAACGAGACGGCAGAGTTTTTCAATTTCATGCTTGAAAATGAATTGTTAGATCTCAAGAGCCGTGATGGGAAATACCCAGGTGGTTTCTGCAACTTTGTGGTCAATTACAAATCTCCCTTCATCTTTGCCAACTTTAACGGCACGGAGCACGACGTGGAAGTATTAACACATGAAGCAGGCCACGCCTTTCAGGTTTACAGAAGTAGACACTTTGATATCTTAGAGTACCACTGGCCCACTCTTGAGGCATGTGAAATACATTCAATGAGCATGGAGTTTTTTGCCTGGCCTTGGATGGAATACTTCTATGGTGAAAAGGCACAAAAGGCTCAGCTTGTACATCTGTGGGGTGCTCTGAATTTCATCCCATATGGAGTTTGTGTAGATGAGTTTCAGCACTATGTTTATGAGACTCCAAATGCTACGCCAAAAGAGAGAAGGAAGTTGTGGCGTGAAATAGAAAAAACCTACATGCCCGAGATTGACTATGATGGGAACAAATTCCTCGAAAACGGTGGGAGATGGCATCAGCAGGGGCACATATTTGAAGACCCGTTTTACTACATCGATTATGTACTTGCCCAGATATGTGCCTTTCAGTTCTGGATCAGGTCTTTAACTGATAAAGAAAGTGCGTTCAGAGATTATGTGAATCTGTGCGACACGGGTGGGAGTCTCCCATTCACCAAGCTCCTGAATGTCGCCAAACTGTCCTCACCATTTGAAGAGAGGACAATAAAGTTTGTAACGGAGCATGTTTTCAACTGGATCAATTCACACGCATAAAGCTGTGTAAAGCTCGTTGAAAGTTGTCACAGTTGTGAAATCACCATCTCTGTAAGTGCCGGATGGATCGAAAAGTATGAAATCCACTCCGGCATTTTTCGCAGCTTCGTAATCAACCGCAAGATCATCGCCAACATAAATTGAATTGGCGAGACTAACGCCGCTGATCTGAGAAGCCATCACAAATATAGCTGGATCAGGTTTTGGTTTCCCCACCTTTTCGGAAGTTAGTATGAATTCGACAAATCTGTCAAGATCAAGTAGTTTCGCTCTACCCTTTTGAACCTTCTCAACCCCATTGGTTAACACTGCCATTCTCTGCCCCATGATTTTCATTTTTTCAAGAAATTGCTCAGCACCTTCCATGAAATATGCTGTATTTGAAAGCTTCTCAAGATATTCTTGGGCAATCACATCTGGTAAAAGATCATTCGCTTTGATCTTTTCAAGAAACTCTTCAAACCTCGCAACAACTATGTATTCCTTACTGTATGAGCCAACTGAAAAGGCCTGCCACCACTTCTTGTTTATCTGAACGTATAGCTGAACTTGTTCATCGGTGAGATCATACCCGTATTTTGCCAATACACAGCACAAAGACTCCTTTTCTGATCGAGAAAAGTCAAGCAATGTGTTGTCCAGATCAAAATAGACCATCTCATATTTCATTGTTTTTCTCATCCTTTACGATTTTCAGTATCGTACTCCAAGTCTTTTCTGGGTTATCAGGCGATATACTGCTGATGTGCTCACATGCATAGACTCCCCAGAACAACACTTTATCTATTCTGTGCTCTTTCATCAATCGGAAGCCCTCTGACAATTCTG
>JAKPGA010000033.1 GCA_029551145.1 Thermotogota bacterium
TATAAGAGGTACTTTGTATCTGTCGTAGATCGATCGCAGGACCTTGAGCAAACCTTCAGGATATGTTTCCCACCCAAAGTCGCTCACTGGCCTCGAGTCTCTTGAAAAACCACCCGCAGGACAGTTGTATCCATAACCGTCTGCTATAGTCCATTCCAGTGAGAGAATACCGAAATCGACGGGTTGTGTTCTGCTTATAACCGTTCGCGTGTAATAATTCACTCCTATGAAATCCACTCTGTTCTTTAAATCTGAACGTTCCTGGAAAAAGACTCTTCCAGATGTAATGGCATCAAGGAAGAGATAGTTCATCAAATAACTCGCATTCTCTTCGATCTGACTATCTTGGTTTTTAGACTCGTATGCCGATGCCGCATAGATTATCCCAACAGGTTTTTTGCTCAACGATTTTATACAGTCATACGCTCTTGCATGAGCTTGGACCTGATTGAGAAGGCTCTTCATGTACATCTCTGGGCTGAAAAAAGATGGTGGAAAACCAAATCTGCTCATGATGTATCCCATCTGGCTTACCACATTGGGTTCATTCATCGTTGAGTAGATATCCACAAGGTCATCGAATTTCCAGGCGACATAGGCGGCGAATTTTGCAAACTCAATAACCGTTTGATCGTTCACCCAACCGGTCTTTTCGGTTGGTTGGTTTCTGTGAACAGCGATCGGATCGTGAATCCACAGAGGAAGTGTGAAGTGTGACAAATTGAGGAAGACCTTCAACCCACGTTGTTTCATGTCTTTGAAAATCTGTCTATAATGCTCTACAGCATTTTTGTCTGCTAGTCCGTCAAGTTTTTCGAGGTGTTCTTGATTTACCACGACCTTTGTTACACCGTCCAGAGTTTCACTTTCAACTTGGACTGCAGAGGTGGGATTTGGAAAAATCCTGGACCATTCAACATTCGTTCGAAGTACGTTCATGCCAAAATCCACGGCAAGCTGGTGTAAGACAGGATAGTTATTCCAGTAGCCAACGCCATATTCGGGTAAATGACCACTCACAGCGCCGGTCATGAGGTTTTCCGGGTCTCTGACCCAGACAAACCAGTCGGTGTTTGAATCAACGTCGCCACGGGCATAACCCATCTCCACTTGGAAACCTGCCATCGAGGCGCCGAAAAGAAAATCCTTTGGAAACATATCTTTGACCCCCTTTCAACCTTTCTCTTGCCCAAGTGCAACCATCTTTTGTTCAAGCGTCTGCACATCTTTGGCAAAATAGAATGTCAACAGAAAGAGAAACACCGAACAACCGAACCAAAAATAAGCTGAAACCCTCATCGCTGCTCCAAGGGACCCTAAGAGGACCGAGAATGAGCCACCAATCCATCTGCCAACGCCAGTGCCAAGGGAATCAGTCAAGTTGAAGATTGAGAAGATCCTTCCTCGGTCCTGTGGTTCATTGACGTTCAACAGCATAAACTTCACATTTGGTCCAGTCAGACTGTCCATCAGAGCTGCCACCAGACCGAGAATTGCGAGAATCAGGAGACCCTTCGATCCCACAGCGGAGTAATCTACTGTGAGAACCGTTAACCACACACCGAGTGCCGTGGTAACTGCGCAAAAGATTGGAACTGAAGGTTTAGATTTTTTGTAAAGTTTTGCGCCAATCCAGCCTCCAACAATTGTGCCGAGAATACTTCCTATTCCAAATACCAGAAAAACAAATGTCGCTGTCTCGACCGACAGATTTCTTTCTCTGCGAAAATACTCAACGAGAAAATACGGTATTGCACCCCAGGGAATAGTACCGAGTATGCCTTGAAAGAAAAGAAAGAGATTGGTCTTCACAGTTACCAGCTTGGCGTAATCCTGCATCTTTGGCAATTTCGGGTATGCATAACCAGCCTGTACAAGTTCACCGATTCCTTTTTCAAATGCCCCGCGCTTTGGTTCCTTCAACACAAACAATGCGATTATTGCAAGAACTATATTCGGCAACGAGACTAACACAAAAGGTATTCTCCAACCAAATGTTGGACCTACAAAACCTCCAACAACCATGCCAAGGATTCCACCTACAGACATCGCAGATGCTAAGATGGCAACAACCTTTCCTCTACTCACTTCATCAAACATATCGCCGACAAGAGAATAAACAATCGGAAAACTCGCTCCCACTCCAATTCCAGTGAGGACACGCCAGAAAAACAACTGACCAAAGGATGTGGAAAACGCCGTCATGAGACACGGGATCTCCCCAACCAGTATCGAGTAGATCAAAAGATTCTTTCGATTGTACTTATCTGACAGATAACCCCATACAAGACTGATGAGTGCACCAATAACGGTGAAGACAGCGCCGACAAGACCTATCTGGGCGTCAGTTACGTGAAATTCCTGTTCGATCATACCGATGGTTGGAGACATCACCATCTGGTCTGCGTTGAGAAGCACCAGAAGGATCACAAGGAAAAAGACCGACAGAACCGTTTTCAAGCTACCGCCTCCCTACATTACAATAGTGCTATCTCAATAAGAGAGCAAGCACGATGACACCGGTACCCGCAATCTTGAACGCACCTATCGGTTCTGAGAGAAGCCAAAGGGCAAGAAAACTTGCAACGACAGGTTTGAGATAAAAGACAAGGCTTGTTCGAGATGGCCCAAGTTTCTCCATTGCTTTGAAGTAAGTGACATACGCGAGACCTGTCACAAAAACACCGGCATAGATCAAAATGAGCCACTGCGGTATATTGATCTGAGGTATCCTCAAATTCCTCGTAAGAATCAGTAATAAACCGTATATGAGTCCCGCGGAGAAGATCGAGACTGCAGTAGCATCCAATGAACCATATTTGAGCGTGAAATCTCTCATAAGTACAGCGTAGAGGGCAAAAGTTATGGCAGCACCTATTCCAAGTAACAGACCAACTATGCTGTCACCTTCGATTCTTCCATAGGAAAGAATCATGATCCCCACTAAACCAATCGCGACGCTCAGAAATCTTTTGACACTGAGTTTCTCTTTTCCCAGGATCAAAGAAAACACGGTTACAAACAAAGGATTGGTTGCCATAAGTGTTGCAGCAGTCGATGCATTTGAGAATTTCACGGAAAGTTGTAAAAGTGACATGGACAAGACACCGTTGATTGATCCAACTAAAGCAAGCGAGAGTATATCTTTGAATGGTATCTTTCTTCGAACGAAAACCAGTAAGAAAACACCACCAACGAAGAATCTGAAGAAGGTTAGAAAAAAGGGATCTACTTGGCTCATCAAAGGTTTGGTGAGAACTTCCATCGAGGACCAAAACAAAAGTGTGGCTGTCAGATAAAGATAGATCAAAGCGCTCACTCCTCTTTTGACTCTGTCAGCAACTCAACAAATATCTGTACTATTAGTGGATCAAATTGAGTTCCTGCATAGACTTTCAATTCATCAATAGCCCTCTCAGGTGATAGGGCACTTCTGTACGGTCTGTCGCTGGTCATTGCGTCGTATGCGTCAACCACTGCTACTATTCTTGATTCTATGGGTATTTGTTCTCCCTTTAGACCATCTGGGTAACCTGTCCCGTCGAATCTTTCGTGATGATGCCTTACCACCTTAGCGATATCCACCAAGCCTGCCTTTTCAAGTAGATCAGCGGCAATCACAGGATGAATCTTCACCAGCTCAAACTCATCAGGTGACAGTTTTGAATTCTTGCACAGAATTTCCCTTGGTATTGCGATCTTTCCTATGTCGTGGATCAAGCAAGCCCAGTAAACTCTGCTGACAACTTCATCATCCAAGAACAAGCGTTGTGCGATTTTCACAGCAAAGTCACTCGATCGACTCGAGTGCGCAGCTGTGTATGGTTCATGATAGTTCAGGATCGTCATCAAGACATCGTTCATCCTCGTGACAAATTGTCTTTCATTGGCTTCGTAATTTCTCATTTTGAGAAAGACTCTTACTATATTGAAAAGGCCTCTTACCAATTCAACGACACTCTCATTAAGCCGTTGCTCTGAGTGATTCAAAAGGATCAAATATGAATCTTTGTCCGAACCGATATTTATTGTCTCATAAATTGGGGCATGAATGATACTCTGAATCTGAAATGGAACTTCCTCAGTTCTTCCATCCTTTATGGATAAGTCTTTGTCCAGCACAGAGATATTTTGAACACCGTCTTTGGTCTGAAGGTAACAGATATTCATATACAAAAAGGCAACCGAGCAGTCAGGCGTGGTAGATCTGACGATCTTCAGAAATCTCCAACAGAATTCTTCGTCCTTTGTTGAAACCGCAAGTTGGCCGAAAAAGTCGATCGACTGAGTAAATCTTTCAACTGTTTCTTGCAGCTCCTTAAGGGTTTTCTCAAGTCCTCTGTTCAAGTTCTCCAGTTCTTCGCTCTGCGCTCTTATTTCTTCGTTTGCCGCCGTCAAGTCTTCATTTTTCCTGTCAAGCTCTTGGAGTGTTTTGTTCAAAGCCTTGGTGCGGACCGCCACCGCTCTTCTGAGCGAGAATATCCACAAGGCGAATAGCCCAGCTACAAGAACAAGTGACAGCAAAGATGTCTTGAGCCAGTTTGGAATCACATTTACATAGGTGCCCAGATAACGGCTTAGTAGTTGGTTATAGTTTTTTTGATCAGCCTTGATCTTGTACAGATAATCGTCGATGATCTGTATGAGCATCTGATTTTTGTCTGAACCTTTGCTTAGCGCAAATCTCAGTTCCACCGGAGAAAAAACTATTCCAGTTATGTTGAGTGAGTACCTCGGCGCATTCTTCTCAGCGAAGATCCTGCTGACTACGCAGACATCTGCGCGATTCTTCTTCACAGCTTCCATGCCTCTTTCATAATCTTCAACAACAAGGTATCTGACAGTCATTCTGAAATCTTCGATCTGTTTCTTCAGATATGCGGCATAAACGTCGTTGTTGACCACCGCTATGATCTTGTTTTGAAGATCTAACAAGCTGTCAAGTCTTCCCGTTGCGCAAAGTACTCCCCAGTTTATGATAACCGCTTGGTTGTTGAAATCAAACAATTCTGATCGTTGCTGTGTGTATGCAATGGCTGTCATGAGGTCTATCTCACCGTTTCTCAATTTGTCGAGCAATGCGCCAAACTCATCAAAAACGTATTCAACATGCCAGTTATTCTCAGATGCTATCTGTTCAAGTATCTCAGCATACAAACCGGATATCTTTCCTCCTGAAAGATCAATCAATGGGGGATCGTGGTAGACACCCACCTTCAATGTTGTACAAAGACAAACGCAAACAATCATTGTACACAGGAAGATAAGCCATCTCACAGTTTCTACCCCCGGACTTGTTTACGAGATTATAACATAATTCAATCCTTGAATCATCACAGCTTCGAACAGATCGTTGATTTACAATGCAGGTATAATAGTTGCGGAGGCAGAGACTTGAGGATAGACAAATATCTCAAATTGACAGGATTGGTAAAAAGAAGAACGATCGCTCAGCAGATGCTCTTAAAGGGAAAGGTCTTGGTGAACAACAGAGCAGTCAAGCCATCGTATGAAGTCAAACCAGAAGATCTTTTGAAGATTATTCATCCGTTCAAGGAAATCGTTGTGCGCGTTGTGTCAGAGACAGAATATGAAATTCTAAGCCAATCAAGGCTCGAGAATCTCTAAGGAACTCACCTGAATCTGCTCTCCGTCCACAGATAAAATCATGTGGTCGTCTTGTATCTTGAGAATCTTGCCACTTCTAACACTGTCATTCGATTTAAAGGAGACTTGCTCTCCTTCCTTTTGAATCAGCAGACCTTTCCAGATTCTTGTCAAAGCCTCTGGTTTGTTCGAGTATCTTTTGAGCAACTGATTGACATGTTTGAGAAAGATTTTCAAGATCGTTTTCAAATCGTAGTTTTTTCCAGAAATCTCACGAAGACTTATCGCTTTGTCTTTTATCTCTTGCGGTATATCGTTGTTCACATTCATACCAATGCCAACTATAACCGCCTTGAGAGTGTTTTCCTCAAAAACAGATTCACTCAGAATGCCTGCCAACTTCTTTTGCTGGTGATAGATATCATTGGGCCATTTGATCTGGGTATCGATTTTCAAAAAAGAAAGCGTTCTGACAATTGCAACGGAGCAAAGTTTAGTAAAAAAGGTCGGTTTTGTCTGCTTTCTCGGCTTGAAGAGGATTGAAAACCAAAGCCCTCCTTCTGGCGAATGCCAGTATCTGTTGTATCTACCTCTACCAGATGTCTGTTGTTCTGCGATCACGACTGTGCCGTGTGTAAGCCTTTGCCAATTTTCTTTCAAAAAATCATTTGTGGATGGCAAGGTCGCAACCCAGATTACTTTTTCGCCAATCATCAGTAGATGATCCACTTCCACACAAAGCTCAAAACAAGACCACTTGCTGGGCTGATCCACCAAGTGTGATTCACTTTCTTAACGAATATGAGCCTATACAACAATCCTATCGCGATACTTGCAACAACGAGCAGCGGCTTTGAAGCGAGTACAAAAACAAAGATAGCCAGTCTTTCTGATATTCCATCCACGTCTGGTAAGAACTCCTTTGCAGGGTAATAATTACGAAAGACATAGGTGATCCCCACAGAAACTACGCTCATACCCATCAAATACATAACAAACTCTGGAGAAAGATAGGAGTTTCCAAGTGAACCTACAAAGAGCAAATTCACAACAAGGGCAACGGCAATACCAACCAATTCAACAAGATCCACTACCCTTTTGTTCTTCTTGTACCACTTGACCCTCAGGACATCAAGGACAGCGTGCACAGAAGAAAAACCAACCAGCACCAAGATACCCACGAAGGATTTCAATAATGTGTCAAAGGTGAAGGCCAAAATCGCCAGTATCGACCAAACGATATGACCAAGCAATTTTCCATTTGAGTAAGTTCTTATCTTTGCGTTGTTGGTAAAAGCATGATCAGCCACGACGTGACCGAGCAAGATGTTTAATGGTAGCACGCTTCACACCTCCACTGTTGATTGACTCAAAGATCTTCGCTGGGATACTTTTCATTTCTTCGAACATGATCTCAACCCAGACATTATCGCGAAAATCATGGTCACATGCTCCTTCTTCAATGGCTTTTTTGTACACCTCTTGAAGTAGCAGTGCCTTTGCATCTATTGACCAGTTTTTCACAACGTATTCTTTTCCAACTTTGGCCATGGTTTCATAAAGACTCGCATCACTCAACAACCGTTCCACCTTCTCTGTAAACTTGGAGAGCAACGACTCTTCAACGAGTAATGCACCTTGACCATCTACCAATACATCTGCTATACCCATCTTCGCTACTGCCACCACCGGTGTCCCAGCTGCCAACGATTCAAGTACGACCAAACCCTGAGTTTCACTTTCAGAACCCTGAGTTTCACTTTCAGAGGCAAAGACAAACAAATCGGCCTGCCTGTAGTAATTTGCAAGAACCTTTCTTGGCATATAACCGGTAAAAGTAACAGATGATTCTACGCCAAGCTCCGTAGCCAATTGCTTCAGTGATGCCCTCTCAGGACCATCACCCACGATGATCAAATGAAGATCGTATTTCTTTTCAAGTAATGCCTTCAAAACCTGTATCACGAAGACCACGTTTTTTTCCTTTGCAAGCCTTCCGACGAACAAGAGAATCTTCGATTTATTTCCGATATTGTGATGTTTTCTTATATCAAAATCGTTGTCACTTTCAAAGAGTTCTACATCGATCCCTGTTGGAATGACATCCACCGGCCTGGTTACACCATATCTCAGAAGCTCATGCCTTATCTTTTCAGTAGGCGCGATCACTCGATTCACCATGTTACAGAACCAAGCAGAGAATTCTTCTACGCTCTTCGCCGAAGGGGTGAGTGGCTTTGGAATATAATGTCTGTACTCCACCAATAAGGTGTGATAGGTGTGAACATGTGGGATCTGTAAGCGTCGTTGCACTGTCAATCCCCTGAAGCCAAGTGCAAAAGGTGCATGGCTGTGAATCACTTCTATTTTCTTTTGCTTGGTGAAATTCAACAACGGCAACAGTCGACCACTGTTAGGGACTATATGATTCTGTTCCCATTTAAACTGAATACCACCTATGGCAAAGACTGTATCATCCTTGGGTCCAATTGGTGCCACAACATAAACTTCATGTCCAAGTTTCTCAAGAGCTCTCTTGTAGAGGCTAACAGATGTTGCAACCCCATTTGCTTGGGGTATATATGTGTCAGTGAACATCGCGATTTTCAATGATATCACCACCTTTGAAAAAGTACTCTACTACGAAAATCGTCAGCAACCAAGATATCGAAAGCCCTATTCCCATCAAAATACCAAATTCCTTCAAAAGTTTCCCCTCTGCGAGAGAAAAGCTTCCAAAGGCAGCAACCGTTGTCAAGGTACAAAAAGTGATCGACTTCAGAGTCTTCGCAAGCCCCTCAGCGTCCCCAAGTTTTGAAGTATGGTACATGTAAATCAAGCCATCCACGCCCGTCCCAACAAGTATTGGTATGAGAAGCAGTGTCATGAAAGTCGTATGAACCTTTGTTGTGAAACCTATTCCAAAGGCAATTACGATTGAAATTACCACCGAACCAATTATCAACATGCTCACTTTGATTGATCTTATGGTTACCAACAACATCACGAAGACTCCCAAAGTAACAAACAGAGAAAGCCAGTAAATCGTTCCTCTCATGTCGTTCATCACATTGTACAGTATTGCTGGATAACCATAGGATTTGACATTGTTCTTCTGGAAAAAGTTGTAGACTTGCTTTATTCTGTTCTGCTTGTACAGATCCTGCGCTGTGTCTGTGTACAAAACGAACTTCGTCTTGCCATCTTTCTCGTAAAACAGCATCGGCACATCCTTCTTCAATTCGTTTAATACGTCTTGTAGATTTTTTGAGTTCCGCACCATTGAGAGCATTTCAAGAATCTGACTGTACATGCCAACTCTCTTGAAAACAGCAACAAGCACTGGATTGTTCACAACCTGGAAAAGATTCGAGTACATACTCGGTAAGCTCTTGACAAAATCATCGGACGCGTATTCCAAAATGTTCAAGACGGAAAGTGGGGGAATGAGAAAACCAGAATTTCTTATTATGGAATCTACCCTCTTGAGATCGTCAAGATCGTCTGCCAAAACACAGATTTCTCCAAAACCAACCTTTTGAAAACTTCTTTTCACTTCGTCAAAGGCTATCGAGGACTCAGCCTTCTCAGAGACTAACCCTGAAGGAGTGTACCAATAATTCTTTAGATTCACTATTCCCAAAGGTACAAAGACAACTACAATCAATAAGGCTATGATCCTGATTAATCCTTTCACCTTACCTTTGAAGAAGAACGAAAGATCTTGTTTTGTGGCACTTTCCTTCACACTTGGCTTGAATACCAACAAGAGTGAAGGCAGGAACAGAAGCATTGTCACGAAGAATACAGACAGACCAATGATTGCGAATAAACCCATCTGCATAAATGGCTTTGACATCCCAAAAAACATCGATGAAAAGGCCCCTACAGTTGTTAGAAGAGCAGCCAATGCGGGACGTACAAATTCCGAGACCGCAGTTGAGATTGCATCGGGTTCAACCTTTCCTTCTTTGACATG
This sequence comes from Thermotogota bacterium, assembly GCA_029551145.1. Taxonomy (GTDB): domain Bacteria; phylum Thermotogota; class Thermotogae; order Thermotogales; family DSM-5069; genus Pseudothermotoga_B. The sequence continues at coordinate 9,587 of JAKPGA010000033.1, forward strand.
AGAGGTGACCTTTGTGATCATGTGAATACCATAATCGATACCCAATCCCAAAACCATGGCGTTGACAAAGGATGTCACTATATTTATTTCGCCCAAGAAGAATTTCGTGATTCCCAAGGTCGTACACATAGCAACAATCATTGACACAAGCAGAAGCCCTAAGATGGGGATGCTCCTGTATCCAAGATAAATCACAAGACAAATACCTGCAAAAGATATAGCAGTTGTCAAAAGAAAATCCTTTTGCACCTGCTCGTTAGATTCAAAGACACCCACGGCTGTCCCCGTGAACAGGAATTTCACATTGGTCTCCTTCGATACCTGCTGGGCGATCTTCTTTAAATTCATTATCGCTCGACTCACGCGGTTCACATCTATGATGTTATCTCTCAGCACGAAATTTATTATGATGACGCGCTGATCCGGCGAAACCATTATAAACTGTTCTATTCCCTTTCTCTTCTCGTACTCTTCGAGTAGCTGCTCAACGGTCGCAAAAGATTGAGCAAGCTTTCTGTATTCCGAAAAGTCCAAAAGGTTACTGCTGTTCAAATTGAAGGAGTTACTTATGTCTTTGAGGCTGTTCGAATCTATCGCGAGAAAACCATATTTGATAAAAATCTCTGGGTTGTCGAGTTTCATGGTTTCCACAATGTATTCTGTTTGTTCAAATCTTTCTTTGAGCTTTTCAAGTGCAGCCTTGGTTCTTTCAACATCGCCATTCGTGTATGCGATTACAGTGAGCGTATTTGAAGAGAGTTTCTCGACCAGAAAATCGATTTGATCTACGTAGAAGTCTGCCTCCTTGGGTGCGAGGCTTGCCAGATCTGAGTTGATGGTAAGGTTAGCTATGCCGTAGTAACCAAGTATTACTGAGACGACCACGAAAACCAGAAAGATCAAGAACCGGTTCTTCACTACAAAATCACCGAAAACCACCGTCTCACCACCAACATCACCAATATGCAGGCAACTGTTCTGATCACGTGGACCGACAATCTGTAGTAACTAAAAGAAGTCATCAATGAATGAACGAAGCTGAAAGAAATAGAAAGCATGGGTGGTAAATTGAAGAACTCAAGTATCCTAATATATATGGGTAAAAACATATACGGTATAAAGAAAAGAGGTACAGCGAAGACCTTCCTGAAATCTCTTTCGATCAGTGCAACAACACCACAAAGTATGATGGTGTAAAGAAAGACAGCCAAGTTCAACTTGAAATAGTCAGCCACATAATTCGTGTTGAGAAACACGTAGCGTATCTTGTCTGATAACGAAAACCACAAGGTATTGACAACGACAAAAGGCAAAATCAAGGTCCAGTAACTGGAAGCCTTGGCAATCTTTTTGGATGAATACAAAAGTCCAAAGCAATTCATCGGTTTTTAACCACCTCTATGCCATATCTGTAAGAAAGTAGCATGAGAGAACTGAGTAATTCCTCCGAACTCTGTCTCAGATCGATGTCAACCTCTTCGCCCTTCAAAGCCATTAGAACTGCCTTTGCCACATCAATGTGATCGCGAAGGATATTTCCTGAGTCTGTTAGCACTATTCTTGGTCTATACAAAAACAACACTCCATTGGAAAAAAAGGACGAATGTACAAGATACTCACTGCTTTCGATCTTCAAAAAGATCTTCTTCTCAACCGGTCTGTTACCGGTCTTTTTTTCAATATCACTAATCATTTCTTCATAAGCAGAAAGCGAGCCTGCCAGAACAACTGATTTCTGGAGTGACAAGTTCAGAGTGATCTTTTGTCCAATCGAAAGAGCCTTTTTGTAAAAGAGAATCTGTTCAGCTACCGTCTTCAGCTTGTTGATCAGCGACGCATAGGGTGAAGATGTAACAACACGCGGGAATGGGTTTATGGTGAATGATTCACCCTGTTTGTTCACCGGCCAGTATGTGAACACGAAAACAGTGAAACAAACCAGGAATACCACCACAGCCATTCCCGCTGATGTCATTTGACCATCTCCAAAAGAACCTCCAGTCCCTTGATTATGTAAGGATCATTCATGTCAAGCTCTATGACCTTTTTAGTGTAGTCCACCGCGGCTGATTGGCGCTCGGTATCCGTGGCTTCTTGCACAAAGACATCTGGATCAATTCCTATCTTGTGAATATCTTTCCCCGATGGGGTCATATAATGTGCCGTAGTCAAATAAAGTGTGCCACCGTTACTCAGAGGAAATCCAGTCTGCACCGACCCTTTCCCGAAGGTCTTCTGTCCGACAATCTTTGCAATCTGATAATCCTTCAAGGCTCCTGTCAATATCTCCGATGCTGATGCAGACCCTCCGTTGACCAGTACAACTATGGGCACGTTTGGATAATTGTTACCTTTCGATTCGTACACTTCTTCCACGCCGTAAGCGTTTTTCGTTTTGACAACAATACCTTTGTCTATGAAGTAACTGGCAACCTCTATGGCGCTGTTGAGATAACCTCCAGGATTGTCCCTAAGATCAACGATCAATCCCTTGACTCCTTTATCGAAAATATCGTTGAGGGCTTCAGCCATTTCTTCAGATGTCTTAGCTCCAAACCTTGTTATCAGCGTGTATCCCACTCGTCCTTTGGTTGTCTCGATAAGTGCATGTTTTACTGGAATTATCTGTATCTTTTCTCTCACAAGCTCGAAGGTCAAAAGTGAGTCAACGCCCTCTCTCACGACTTTTATCTTAACAGTCGTCCCAGGCTGACCTCGCAGTTTTCTGACAGCTTCCATGTACTCCATCTCACTCACAGGTTGGTCATCAATGGTCACTATTCTATCGTTAGCCTTCAGCCCAGCTTTCCAAGCAGGTGTCCCGTACATCGGTGAGATGACTTTGACTGCCTTGTACTCGCTGTCGTAGGTGACTTCAATACCAAGTCCTCCGTACTCACCTTCAAGCTCTATTTGTTTTTCCTCCATCGCTTCTGGGTTTTCATAGTAGGAGAAGTCATCTCTAAGGCCCTTGACCAAACCATCGATAGCTGAATCCATGAGTTTGTTCAGGTCAACTTCGTCTTTTTGATAATACGTATTGAGTATGTAGGATAGAGTCTGGTAAAAGGGCTCAAGTGCTTTGTTGACATCTTTTGGCGTAACGGCTGCTGAAAGAATCCAACTTGCGAAGATCACAGAGACCGAGAGAATAATCACAAATAGCAGAGAATTTCTTTTCATTTGAATCCCTCCTCAGAATTCACTCGCCTTTCGTGCAAATATCATGAAGGCCGTGTGAGCAACCATTCTGTCGAATGGCCTAAGCCTTTCTGCAACTGGTTTATACTGTCTGAATAAACTTTCCCAGACCTCCAAATCGATGAAACTGTACTTCTGAAGTTCTTCAAGCACCATCTGAACCTGGTTAGTTGTTGGACAAACGATGCCAAGGTTCCCCGAACCAACTAATGCATCGTAGCAGTTGCGAACATAGTTCCACAGATCGGGTACGTCCAGAAAAATGGCGTCTACCACTTCATCGAAACCATCGGCGATGTCTTTCAGTTTTATGGTAACTCTTTGTAGCAAACCCCATTTTGATAGATTGGATTCTGCAAGAGTTTTGAAATCTTCCCTTTTCTCATAGGCAAAAACCTTCCCAGAAGGACCGACACATCTTGCAAGCGCAGCGCACATGGCACCACTGCCAACTCCGGCATCTATTACCGTATCACCTTCTTTGACGTCCAGCATCAACAATATGTAGCCGATATCCTTGGGATAAACGATCTGCGTTCGTCTGTTCATTTTGAAAATCTCATCAACGAGCCTTGGACGCATTATTCTGAAATAGTTACCATTTCTCGACTCACACTTGCTACCGTATGGCTTGCCAATCAGATTTGCGAGATCGACAACCCCCTTGTGAGTGCCGAAGGATGTTTCTTGGATCTGCACGATGAAATTCGATCCATCCTCAAAAGCAAGAATCACTCTATCATTCAGTTTGACAAAATTCTCGCTCATGATCCTCCCTCAATTGGCCAACTGGACCATATTTGCCTCGGAAAACCATATCGTATATCCACATAGTTGACTAATCGGTCCTTTCTCTTGCCATCTACAGTGATATAAACTGAATCTATCGCTTTGAAATTCTCAAAAATAGTCCTCAGTAATTGGTGTACAAAGTAACGCTCTTGTTGAAAATCAATACCCAAGAGCGCAGAAGATCTAAGGTCGATCACCAAGGCTTTTTCGACAAAAAAATATGCCCTGAGAAGATTTTTCGGCACGAAACTCATTGTGCCTGGAACAGGATCTGAGAGTTTTTCAAATATGAAATTCAACACATCTTCCTTTTCATAGTTTAGACTCACACTGACCGGCAAGAGATTCTCGTCGAGATAGAATATCGTGTAGTTTCTACAGAAAAGAACAACAGGCAGCAATACCATGAAAATCAGTATTTGTTTTCTCATTCACTGAAGCAGCTCCTTCAAGTAATCCTCGATCTGCGATATTCTTGAACTGTCAGAAAGCAGCACAACCATGCACAATCTCTCAATGGGTAAATTGTACAGAGGACATATCTCCAATTTCAAATTGAACTGTGCTGCAATCTGCTGGGCTATCTTCTTATTCTGCGCGTAAACTGGCCAATCAGAACCCTCAAAATCGGGCGAATAAGACCGTATTATGATTCTGTCATCTCCATCTGAGTACAGAAGAAGAAAACCGTTTTCGGGAATTTGCATAATCTGCTCAAACTTCAAAGCGACAACTTCCTTGGTTGTAAAGGTTTCTTTGAAAAGGATGACACGAATCAATCCAGGCATTTCGATTTTTTGGTCGATCTTCTTGTCTGTTGGAATGACTCTTATCGACTGACCTGGTTGGTAGATCTGATTGTCAATGGATACAAAACCATTGCTAATGATTTCGATCTGATTTTGTCTGCCTGCAAATGACAACGCATTCGATCCATTGTATGTTATATCGATTATATCATCGGTCTGAAATATCTTGGTTATCATCATGTCAGGTAGAACGATCTTTGACTGTTCCTGGATGAAAGGCAATTGAAATGCCGACAGGATATCAACCAGTGGAACCACTTTGCTCTTCGTGGTTGCTCCATCAACGACAAACACGTTGGAATCTTTTGCAAAACCGACCGTGTGACCATTCCACACAAGATATTGAAAATCACCGACTTCCCCAGTTGATGGACTGTCAAGTCTCATCATTCTGGAGTAATTTTCGATGAAAGACACAAAAGAAGACCAACTCATCGTGTTCTCAATATCTGCCGATGAATACATGAGCTTGTTGCCAACATAAAGATCGAATGAAAAACACACAAATGCACCACAGATCACAAGGAAAAACGTTGCTGCTCTCAATACTTGAAAACACTCCTTCCAACGAATTCTCTCAGAATAGAACTCCTTGGTATGTCTTCGACATTCGTTATGGGCAAGAAATAATCAAGAAGTTTTGTCAGTCTCAAAGCTTCAGAATACTCTGGTTCGTCTGGTGAGATTTGAACCAACAGTTGTTCTGCAAAGATCTTGAGTACAGCGAGTTCATACACGATTGCCGAGTTAAACATAGCATCTGCTTCCTCTTGGAATGGGAAGATATTTCTCTCTTCCCCTCTTCTAACACTTGGCCACATTCGAAGTGTGTCGAGAGCCGAATGACCTCTGAACTTGTAGTCGCGTACGATTCTTCTCAATAATCTTGTGTCGGTTGTCGTTATCCTGTTGTGCGCATCGAGATTGAGCTGAGTGAGGGCGCTCACATAGATTTTGAACTTGTAAGATCTATCAATCGAAGAGGTCAGTCTCTCGTTCAAACCATGAATACCCTCGACAACAATCGGCTGGTTTCTATCCAATCTGATGGGTTTATCCGACCAGACTCTCTTACCGGCTTTGAAATCAAAGCGTGGTAGCTGTACCTGTCTGCCTTCCAGTAACTCAATCAGATGTTTGTTGAACAGTTCCAAGTCTATCGCTTCGATGGATTCAAAATCGAAATTTCCCGATTCATCTCGTGGCGTTCTTTCTCTGTCCACGAAATAATCGTCAAGAGAAATGCTCATCGGTTTGAAACCAAAGACTTTCAGCTGGATCAAAAGACGCTTTGCAAAAGTAGTTTTGCCAGAGGAAGATGGGCCTGCTATTAGAATCAAACGGGCACCACTGTTGGCGAATTGTTCGGCGATCTGGGCAACTCTTTTTTCATGCAATGCTTCATTCAGTAGCATCAAATCTGTTACTGCACGCTCACCAGAGGCTATGATCTCGTTCAAGTCAGCCACAGTGTTTATACCTATCACATCGAGCCATCTGGCGTATTCAAGAAAGACCGATGACAGCTTCGGCAGAGGCTTTGGTTTTCTGACTTCCTGTGGATTGTGTTGATCTGGCAGTATCAGCAGAAAGCCATCTTCTTGTTTTTCCAGATCAAAATACTTCAGATAACCTGTGCTTGGTGGCATGTAACCATAGTAATAGTCGTAATATGCAAGACATTTGTAGAGCTTCACCGTCTTTTTCTTTCTGAACTTGAACAATCTTGTTCTGTCTGCATCGCCCTGGTTTGAAAAAATCTCGAAGGCTTCGTTCTTGTAGAATTCTCGCTTCTCAAAAACGATATCTCGCTGAACTAATTCGTGCATTCTCTCTTTGATTTTCAATATTTCTTCATCGGTTAACCTTTTTCTTTCGCCGTTTCTTCGCAACTCACAGTAAAGGGCATTGCCTATAGAGTGCAGAACCCAAAGTTGCCAGTTCACATACAGTTCTTTCAAAACCATATGAAGCAGGAACAATACGCCTCTTTGGTAAATTCTCAAGCCATCGAGTGTTGATAGATCAATAAAATCCACAGTCCCACCTCTGTCAAGAGGTTTGTTCAGCTCCACTATGGCGTTGTCAACTCTGGCAGCCACGATGGGTGTTGTGTGGTAATTACTGTACCTTGACACATAGTCGATCAACTTTTCACCCTGATTGATCGACAACTCTTCTTGTGTGTCTTTGATCTTCAATTTGAGTTTCTCCAAGAAAACCACCTCTCCAGAGCTGTTGACGTTGATCCCTGGCAATGGTAAAATTATATCACGGTGGGGCGTCGCCAAGCTGGTAAGGCATCGGACTTTGGATCCGACATTCGGAGGTTCGAATCCTCCCGCCCCAGCCAAATAAAAGCGGGCTAAAGCCCGCTTTTGTTTTTTCATCAATCCTATTTTAGTTCATTCAGCGCCGCTTCAAAATCGATGTAGTTTGGATCGATCTTTCTGAGTTGCTCCAAGTAGAATCTTGCGCTGGTCGCATCTTCAAGCGCTTTGCTCAAATCGTACAGATTATAGTACGCACTTGCGCGCATTTCGGTCGAAGCCTTTGTATCCAGGGCTATACTCGAAAAACCGGTCTCGACTTCGATGATGCTTTGTATCAGATATTGCAGGTATTCAGGATAAAGATAGGGTTTTATCTCAGAATACAACAAAGAGAAATAATTGTACTTCACCTCAGTGTCTTCTTGGTTGATCTCGTACATCCTTCTGGCAACATCCAGTGATGTTGGATATTGCTCATAGAGATTCTTCACAAGTAGTGTCTTTTCTTTTTGAAGCTGCTGCCATCTGTCTTTGGTTTCAGTTGCATCGGGAGAAATGGAATCCTGAATTTTCTCGACCAGGACTATGTATGCACTCTTGAGTGTATCAGGCGCATTGGGCAAGATGGCCCCATCCTCAGAAAAGACTTTCGCTCTTAGATCGCGCTGAAGTATGTCGAGATCGGTAGACGTCGAGGTGTCGCTGACTTTTCTCCAAAAATCGTATATCTCATTCGCAAAGACCAATTCCACATTGTTCTGTTTCACGTAGTTGTCATACCACTCTTGCATCTTTTGAGATTGTAGAGAATTCTTCTCTTTTTCATAGCCGTCTGAAAGTGCAAAGGAATTGAAGTCTTTTACTACTGTCGCATCCTTTACCTCCAAGACATACCATGAACTTCCTAAGGGAATTGGTCCAATGACCGTCCCGGTTGCCCCCGAGAATATGTCGTTTTCATATTTCTCATCGAAGATACCTCTTGTGAGACCGGGATAGTCCATTGCATTCAAATTCATCGTGCTTGCAGCAGAATCAAAGTCAAGCTGAATCAATTTCTCTATGAAAGTTTTCGCTTGGTCTTCATCTGTAAAGGAAACCAACTTAACATCGGCTTTATCGTATTTTTCCCTTATCTGATTGAGATTTTCTTCGAAATACTTTTTCATCTCATCGGTGTCAACTTTGGCAACGGTGTTCATGACCTTTTCTTGAGTTAAAGATTTCTCAACTGCTGGCTTCAGAACCCTTGTCAGATAAGCATCGATACTTCCATATTGTTGCTTGAAGTATTGTGACAAAGATTGATCTTTCTCTATCTGCTTTTTGTATTCATTCAGCTTTGCTTCGATTTCCTTCTTACTGGCAGTCAGCTTGTTCTCCTTCGCATAGTGCAATATCACTTTGTCCTTCAGGAGTTGTGCGAGCAAAGAAGCCTTCTGCTGTGGTTCCTGAAAGAGAGGGTCAAGCGTGTTGATGCCGTATCTGCTGAGTAAGTTGCCGTACTCACTGTCGAGTTCCGCTGGTAAAACCCAGGTAGAAGCATCATGCACAGGTGAATCTTTCACCTTGATATAACCAACTGCCTGCTCAATCGATGAATTGGTCGCTGAGGTTCTGCCTGAAAAGTAAGTGGCAACTGACCACCAGGCAATCCCCACAATAAAAGAAACTGCTATAATCCAGACTATGACCTTCTGCCATTTCTTGAACCATTCTCTCATTCGGCTGCACTCCCTTCAAATGCATCATCATCATCGCTTTGGGTAACAAGTGGAAAGGCTATCACATCTCTGATCGACGGTGAATCCGTCAAAAGCATAATCAACCTATCAATGCCTATACCCAGACCACCGGTAGGTGGCAATCCGTATTCCAGAGCCCTTATGAAATCAAGATCCATCCTGTGTGCCTCTTCATCACCAGCATCTCTGAGTTTCAGTTGAGCCTTGAACCTCTCCAATTGATCATCGGGATCGTTCAGCTCACTGAAGGCATTCCCCATCTCCATTCCAAAGATAATTGGTTCGAATCTTTCAGTCAATCTCGGGTCCTCTCTGTGCCTTTTTGCCAGCGGAGAAATCTCAACGGGATGATCCATCAGGAATGTGGGTTGAATAACTTGATCTTCAACCAAATCCCATAGTTTCTCAATCATTCTTGCCCTGGTGTTCGTGTCGAGTTCGACACCACGATCCTTGAGGGCTCTTTCAAGCACTTGTTCTTTGTCTTCGAGTATATCGACACCGAGCTTTTCCTTTATGAACTCTCTCATTTTGAGCCTTTTCCAAGGAGGAGTAAAGTCAAGTTCTGTACCCTGATAAGTTACCTTGTAAGAGCCGTGTAGATGAAGAACAAGATCTGATATCAATGTTTCAGTCAGTTCCATCATGTCGTGGTAATCTGCGTAAGCCTGATACACTTCGATCGATGTGAATTCTGGGCTGTGTTTATAAGAGATTCCTTCGTTTCTGAAGTTTTTGCCGAGCTCAAAGACCTTTTCAAAGCCGCCCACGATATATCTTTTGAGATGAAGTTCAGGGGCAATTCTCAGATACATGTCACAATCGAGTGCTTCAAGTTTTGTTACAAACGGTTTTGCCGCGCCACCACCAGGTATGAAGTTGAGTATGGGAGTTTCAACTTCGACAAAACCTCTCTTGATCAGGAACTCTCTTATGAAAGAAATAGCCTTGTAGCGGATTTTGAATCTCTCCAGAGTTGAATCATTGGCTATCATATCGACGTATCTCTGTCTGTACGCTACTTCTTTGTCTTTCAAACCGTGCCATTTTTCTGGTAATGGCCTTCTTGATTTACTTAAAAGTTGAAACTCTTTGACGTATATGGTCAACTCACCTGTTTTGCTTTTGAAGGGAAAACCAATTATCCCGACAAAATCACCCGGTGCAACATATTTCTTGAACAGTTCATATTTTTGTTCCGACACTTCTTCCTGCCTGATGTAAGCTTGAATCCTTCCGTTGAAATCGCGGATCGTGAAAAAGCACGACTTGCCATGCAATCTGATAGTCATCACACGCCCAGCGGTTATGACCTTCTCGTTTTCCAGTACTTGACCGGGTTGAAGAAAATCATAAGACTCGTGGATCATCTTTGTGTCGTGTTTCTTTTCAAACCTGTATGGATATGGATTGATCCCAAGTAACCTGAGTTCCTCTACTTCTTTTGCACGTTGTTTGCGCACTTCTTCTATCACGTGACCACCTCATTCTTGCTCGATAGATCTTGTGCTGATACCTACGATCTCATATCTCACAGATCCGGAAGGAGCTTTCAACTTAACGATCTCGCCGACCTTCCTCCCTACGAGTGCCCTTCCCACAGGAGAATCAACGCTTATCTTGTTCGAAAAAACATCGGCCTCCTGTGGATTAACGAGCCTCACCGATCGTTCTTCGCCGGTGTTCAGATTCTTTATCAACACCCATGAACCTACGGAGATTTGGGTTGAGTCCATGTTTTCAATGATCTCGAAGTTGTTCAAGATCTGCTCTAATTCTGCTATCCTACTTCCGATCCTTCCCTGCTCATTCTTAGCTTCATCGTATTCGGTGTTCTCGGCGAGATCACCGAGTTCGCGTGCTTCTTTTATTCTCTGTGAGATCTCGTACATGAGTTTTTGCTTGAGTGAGTCCAGTTCTTGTTTTAGTTCTTCGTATCCTTCTTTTGTGAGCTGAATCACATTTTTCTTGTTCATTTCTCCACCTCCTGATCTTTTTTCAGTTCCCTGACAATCTCAAGGAATTGGTCTATTTCACGAAAATCTTTGTAGACAGATGCAAATCTTACATAAGCAACCTGATCTATCTGTCTGAGTTTTCCCATGACCAACTCACCTATGAATTTCGAAGGTATTTCAGTAGATCCCTGTCTCTGAAGTGTCAATTCAACCTCTTCAACAAGTCTTTCAAGGGTTTCATAAGAAATTGGCCTTTTCTCGCATGCCTTCAAAACACCATTCAACAGTTTTGAGCGATCAAAGGTTTCCCTACGACCGTCCTTTTTTACCACTATCAATGGTAACAACTCATATCTTTCGTAAGTCGTGAACCTCGCACCACACTCAGGGCATTCCCTTCTCCTTCTTATTGCCGTTCCATCAAGAGTGGGTCTCGAATCCAGGACCCTACTGTCTGGGAAACCACAAAAAGGGCACTTCATTTAACCTGCCCTCTTTCTATTTTATCTGCAAGTTGTATGATCTTTCTCATTCTTGCATAAACCATTGATTTGCTCATCTTTGGCTCCATCATTTCACCAAGTTCTCTCAGGCTCAAGTCTTCATTCTCGATTCGCAACTTGGCAAGCTTTTTCAAATCATCTTCCAATGAATCTATACCAATCTGTTGATCGATTATCTCTATAGCTCTTACCTGTTTTACGGTACTGATTCCTATTCTATCAGCATTTGCAGACAGAAAGTTCATACTTCTGTTAACATCAGATGCCACTGAACGTTTTTGCATTATCTGCTCGACAACTAAAGCCGATTCGATTGCCCCAATCAAATTCAACGTTTCAATCAAATCATTTGCCCTTCTAATAGAAAGTTTGTAATTGTATCGCGACTGCCAAACCTTTGACTCTATACCGAATTTGTCTTTGAGAAAACGACAAATCTGTGTCAGGAAATTCTGGGAACTACAAGCTATTTCCATATGATAAGAGATGTTTGGATCTATCACTGAGCCACATGCAAGGTATAAGCCCCTCAAAAAAGACCCGAAAAGAACAGCATCATTGGCTATCTTAGTTGGAATCTCTTCGCTAAGGAATTCATCTTGGAAGTTCTTCAGGAAAGTCATCGGCAGGTTGAACTGGACTCCTCTTTGTTTCCACAGTCGCTGAGTTTGTACGACCATCGTTTCATGTTCCACGGATGAAAAGGCATCGATGAGTCTCAGAAATCTCCTTGCTGTCTGTATGTTAGGTAATGTGATTGAAGCAAAAGTACCTTCATTTGATAATCTCAGCACACCCTTGGCTTTCATGAAGCCCATCAATTCAGCCTCAACTTCGTTCAAGGTTGACATCTGTAGAGAACACAGTTCATATCTTATCCTCTCGGAGAAACTCATCTTCCTCATCCAAATTCTCTCCCACAGATTTCGAGAATGGTTTTGGCAAGTAGGTCGCTGTCATGTCTCGCCTTAATTCGAGGATCGTTTGGCTCATAAATTGTCTTAAACAATGGTCTTAAAACATATCTCTTGTCGACAGTACCTTTTGAAATCACTGGCTCGGCTCCCTGAAGTTGATATGAATCAATCACTTGCTGAGGAAATTCCGAGTTATTTGCGATAATGAAGTCCAAAGAGTCTCCCAAATACTTTTCGATCTCGTGAACGTGGTCCTGCAAAGTCATATTGAGTGTCTCACCCGGTTGAGTCATTATGTTAGCAATGTAGATTTTGACCGCGTTTTTGTTTTGGTTTATCGTCTGCGACACGCCTTCGACAAGAAGGTTTGTTATGACACTTGTGTAAAGACTACCTGGTCCGAGGAGTATCAAATCTGCTTTTTGCAAAACATCGAGTACTTCATCGAGGGCTCGTACGGACCTATCGAGTCTTACAGAGATTATCTTTGCACGCTTCTGAGTGATCTGGGTCTCACCAACTATTGTGGTTCCGTCATCATAAGTAGCGATGAGCCTAACTAACTGCTCACACACTGGTAGAACTCTACCCTTTATGGCGAGGATATTCGAAGCCAGCTTGACAGCCATGTTGAAACTGCCTGTCATTCTCGTCAGAGCAGCCAGGATGATGTTACCGACGCTGTGGTTTGAGAGCGTTCCATTGCTTTGGAATCTATATGAAAAAATCTGGCTCATCAAACTCTCGTCTTGCGCAAGTGCTATTATGTTATTTCGAACATCTCCAGGAGGAGGAACTTCCAATTCTTGTCTAATTCTTCCTGAGCTTCCTCCCTCGTCGGTCACTGCAACAACCGCTGTCAGATCGAGATCATAGGTCTTTAGCCCTCTCAGAAGAACTGATAAACCTGTACCGCCACCAATGGCAACCACTTTCATTTATTCACATCCCTGTGTTCCACATAGACGGTAAAATTGTCTTTGAGCATTTCAAAAAGTCTTTCTGCGATATAAACCGATCTATGCCTCCCACCTGTGCAACCAATAGAGATCGTCATCGTCGCTCTTCCTTCTTTTCTATATCCATGAGCTGCCAGAGATATCATTTTTGCAGTACATTCTATGAAATCCTTCACCACATCGTATTTGCTGAAAAACCTTATCACTCTTTCGTCTTTGCCATCGAGTGGTGCCAGTTCTTTATCATAAAAAGGATTCGGCAAAAATCGAGTGTCAATGACAAAATCCGTGTCAAGTGGTACACCGTACTTGAAACCAAAACTTCTTATTCGGATCATGAATTGCTCTTCTTCTCTCAACAAAGAGCCTATTTTCTCACGCAGTGAATGAATGTCCAAATCGGTTGTGTCTATGACGATTGAAATTTCTTTCATGTCTTTGAGCATCTCTTTTTCCTTCAAGATGGCTTGTTCAAGGTTCAAAGTTCCTTCAAGAGGGTGACGTCTGCGCGTTGTTGCAAATCTTCTGAGCAACTCTTCAACAGAGGCTTCAAGAAAGATTACCGTGACTAAACCGTCGTAATTCTCGATCAATCTATTGACTGCCTGAACTGTATCACCAAGTTGCGCACTCCTAACATCTATGACAAGTGCAACCCTCTCCACCGAAGAACTCGCCAAGAGCGCCATGAAATCATTCAGTAAAAGAGGTGGTAGATTGTCTATGCAAAAAAATCCCATGTCTTCCAGAACTCTTATCGCGGTGCTCTTCCCTGCACCAGATAATCCCGAAACCACAAGAACTCTCTTCATCTTATTGGATCCCCCAAATCAATCAGCTCAACTGTGAAAGGTAGATCAAAAAGGCGCTGGTACTTGAGTATTTTGTTGGAAAAACTTGAAGGATCGCTGGTGACAAAGAAATTCACCTTTCCGTTGTCGCGGTTGGTTTTCATCAACGCCCGCCAGACCTTTTCGGCAACGCTCTGCGCTGGATCAAAAAGGATGAGTTCTGGGAAATGTGCTCTTATCTTGTGGGCTAAGAAGGGAAAATGAGTGCAACCAAATACCAAGGTAGAAGTACCACTGTTTCTCAGTATACCCATACAATTCTCGATCTCTTGGTCTGCTTGTGATGAATCGATCAAACCCTCTTCAACTATTTTCACAAAGCTCTGGCATGGTATTTCAAGTACCTCTTTCGCACCCTTACTCTTCAAAATTCTCCCATAGATACCATTTTGAACCGTGAATTTCGTGGCGATAACAGCAACTCTTTGAAGGTCTGCGGAGATTTCGAAATCCAGTATTCCAAAATATGGTATTTGTGTTTGAACTTTCGCAGATCTGATTGACGCATCGGCTGTGTTGCATGCAGTTACTATGCAATCGACACCAGATCTTTCTAAGAAATCTAAAACTCTGAGAGATATAACCAAAATCTGATCTTGTGTCTTGGTACCGAATGGAGCATTCAGTGTGTCAGCAACATAAAAGTATTCAGCATCAGGCATGTATTTCACAAGCTGGGTTAGAACAGTTAAACCACCTATACCTGAGTCAAAGAGACCTATTTTCAAGTTGATCTTCCCTCTTTCTAATTGTAACCTGCCCGAGCTTGGCAACCAGTTGTGAAATGGTTTTTTCGCACCTGAGTTGATCCAACATGACGTTTGCCAACATAACTAACAAAATCTCATCTATTTCTGCGTCTATTGCGTTATTCTTGATCTGCGAATACTGTGTCTGAAGGCGGTTTATGATGTTTATGAGTTCCTCCTCGTTTGCGTCGGTCATGAGATCATAGGTTTTTTCGCCTAATCTAATTGTGATACTTTTCCTCATAAGCACTCTCCGTGATTCCTATTATCTTCTGCAGTCTTTCAACCAAGGAACTCAATGAACTGCGGTAACTTTCTACAAGAGTCTCAAGTTCTCTTTTTTCTTTGTCCAATCTCTCGATCTTGCTCAGAGCTTCGTTCATCTGACTCCAGAGCTGTTCGTTCTCTTCTTTCAATCTTGTATAATCTTTCAGAACCTTGTCCACGAGAACCTCAAGCTCGTTGAGTTTATCCAACGCTCTCACCTCTTGGAAATAAAGTATATCACAAATGAATATTGTTTTTCGCTATACTATGAATGGTAAATAGATTTTTGGAGGCGATCGAGTGAAATTACTCGGCGAAGTTCTGACCATTGAAGATGTGATAAAGGTTGGAAGATATTTCGAGCAAGTTTCACTTTCGTCAACGTCAATCGAAAGGATGCACAAGAGCAGACAAATTGTCGAACAGATCATCGAGAATGAAAAAACCGTCTATGGGGTTAATACAGGTTTTGGTGCACTTGCGACCACAAGAATTCCAAAGAATGACTTGATCAATATTCAGCGCAATATTCTTTTGTCTCATGCATGTGGTGTAGGTGAACCTCTCAGTGAAGAAATAGTTCGCGCGATGATGTTGATAAGAGCGAACTCACTTGCCCTTGGATTTTCTGGAGTCAGACCCGTTGTAGTTGAGAAGATCTGTGAGTTTCTCAACAAGAGAATCACCCCTTTTGTTCCTGCAAAAGGCTCCGTTGGCGCAAGTGGCGATCTATCACCGCTCGCTCACATGGCTCTGACGATGATCGGAGAAGGGTATGTGCTAAAGAATGGTGAAAAGGTTTCAACAGCCGAGATTCTGAGAGAAAAGAATGTACAGCCGATCGTTCTTGCGGAGAAAGAAGGACTGAGTCTTGTGAACGGTACACAGGCTATGTCGGCGATCCTTTGCGTTACGACCAATGACGCTTTGAATCTGCTTTATCTTGCGACTCAAGTTGCTTGCCTTTCGGCAGATGTACTTTTCGCTTCGCCTGATGCCTATGAAGATGTGGTGTGGCTCGCAAGGCCACATCAGGGTCAAAAAACTATCGCAAGACTCATGAAGAAGTTCTTTGAGGGCAGCAAAATAAGAGAATCTCACAGAAGTTGTCCCCGCGTACAGGATGCGTACTCACTGAGATGCATACCACAGGTCTATGGCGCCATTCTTGATACTGTGAAGTTCGTTAAGAACACAGTACAGACAGAGATCAATTCAGCGACCGATAATCCCCTGGTCTTTGGTGACCAAGTCATATCCCAGGGGAATTTCCACGGAGAACCTCTTGCACTCGCTGCAGATTTTCTGTCGATAGCGTTAACTGATCTTGGAAACATGATTGAAAGGAGAATTGATAGACTTTTGAATCCCAAAGTGAACGAGGGTTTGCCGCCTTTTCTGACTCAAAGAGGTGGTCTCAACTCCGGTTATATGATATGGCAGTACACCGCAGCCGCGCTGTGCAACGAAAACAAAGTTCTGGCACATCCAGCTTCAGTGGATTCCATTCCGACGAGTGCCTATCAAGAGGATCATGTGAGTATGGGAATGAATGCCTGTCTCAAAACTCAAAGGATCTTGGAAAACATCATCTCTCTCGTCTCGATTGAGCTGATGTGCGCAACAAAGGCTCTTGAATTTCGCAGGCCATTGAGGTCTTCAAGGGAAAATGAAACGTTGGCGGGCGAGATAAGACCACTCTTAGAGAACAATCTCGATGATGCTTTTTTGAATGATCAATTCTTGAGGGTGCGTGCTTTTGTTGAAAAAAGAACAAAATCGATCACACAAGAGTGGTGGAATGAAAGTGTATGAACAAATCTGGTTTGAAGATATAGAGCAGTTTTTGATCTGTTCAAGAAGGTATTACATGGAACAAAAAGAACACAAGGAGAAACACGCTGTGATCTCTGAACAGGAAACAAGAGAAATGATGAAGCTTGGCTTTTCAGTGGAAAGACCCGTGGTGAGCACGGAGCTGTTTGGATTGAACCTTGTCTCCGGTCCACACGTGGTTGTTCCAGATGGCGATAAGTGGAAGATAATACTCAAAAAGAGTGCGAAAACTTTCAAGAACAAATATCTCATGGAAGCAGCTTTTCACGGCTACATCTTCTCGAGTGTGGGATTCATAATCTCGCAAGTGGTGATAGATTCACCGTATTTCACCAAGCAAGTCGATTGGAGAGATGGCTTGAGCCGTTTGTTCGGCTTGATTGAAAATCTCGCGGAATTGAAGATGCATGATCTGCCTGATCCCAAACCTGTCTCACAATGCAAAACCTGCCCACATGTTTTGGAGTGTACAGATGTATTGGTGAAGAAACAGGACCTGCTGGCAGTTCATGGTTTGAATGAAAAAACGAGAATAAAACTGATCGAAGAAGGCGTGAATAATCTTTCGACTATTGTTCAGAGTGAGAAACTGAATCAAATCAGTACAGAAAGCTTTGAGAAACTTAAGAAAAAGGCAATATCTCTTCTGCAAAAAAGAGAAATAGTTCTATCGGATTATCAAGAACTTGGCGATGGCGTTTTTCTCGATATTGAGTCTCATACCAACAAGGATTTTGACTACCTGTTTGGTATCCTTGTGGAAGATAAGTACACTCCATTTCTGTGTGAAAACGAAGAACAGGAGTACAAGACATTTACAGATGTTCTCAGCTTTCTTGATCAAACAAACGGCGCGATCTATCACTACTGCGCTTATGAACCTTCAAGATTCTCCAGCCTCTCAGAAAAATGGCCTGACCTGAAACCTATGGTTGCGAAGATCAGGAAGCGGTTCGTTGATATCTATCAAATTCTATCGAAACACGTTGCACTCCCACTTTTTACATACTCTCTCAAGAGCGTAGCTCGTCTATATGGTTTCAGCTGGCGAACAGATCTCGATGGCTTGAGAGCGAGCAGATACTTCCAGCTTTGGCTCAGCACACACGATGGATCGTATCTGAAAACTGTTTTGGATTACAACGAAGACGACACGCGTGCCACGAAGTTAGTCTGGGAGAGACTGAATTCGCTCCGCAATAATTAAGTTACTCCATGTTAATGTATAAGTCACCTGCGTCCGTCATAATTTGACCGACCAGTCAGTAAAGGAGGTATGATTATGCCAGTGGTGGGAGGAATCAAAGGTGTAATTTATAGACAAGCGGGGAAGCTTGTCTCGTCGGTTCTTCATCACACAGATGAAGACGGTTTGTACAGACTCTTTTCTACACTGAGTGCATTTACAAAGGAACCATCCAAGAGTGCTCTGAAGAAATTAGCGATCATGGCGAAGGAAAAACACCCGATGATAACAAGTTGGGTGAACGTCTTCAGAAGATCCAGCCCGAAGTGTGTGGAAAAGATAATAAACAACTTGATAATCAACGAATTTGCAATTGGAGAACCATTGAGGCAGCAGAAAATGCACGAGCACAAAGTCGTTTTGCCAAAACTTGGCGTGATAAGTCCCACTTACGCGTGCAATTTGAACTGTGTTGGTTGTTACGCGGGTATGTACGGACGCAAATATGAACTGACCAAAGAAGAAGTTGAGAAAGTCATAAGAGATGCCAACGAACTTGGGATATACTTCTGGGTTATCACAGGTGGAGAGCCATTCTACTGGCCACATCTGATGGACATACTTGAAGAATTTGATGATAACTACTTCCTGATTTACACCAACGGTACCTTGATAACCGATGAGGTTGCACAGAAACTCTCAAAGCTCGGGAACGCAACTACTGCCATATCTGTTGAAGGGTTTGAGCTTGACACTGATTGGCGACGTGGCAGAGGCGTCTTCAAATCGATCATGGAGACGTGGGAGAGACTCAGAAAATACGGCGTACCTTTTGGCGCGTCGATTACTGCGACCAGAATGAATCATGACACGTTGATGAAGGACGAGTTCTGGAAATTCCTCGAAGAACAACAAGTAGTTTATGCTTGGGTCTTCCAGTACATGCCTGTCGGCATCAATGCCTCGATGGATCTGGTCCCGACTCCTCAACAAAGATATGAGAGATTCTTCAAGACAGATGAAGTTAGACTTGGTGGAAAATTCGCATTCGTAGCTGATTTCTGGAACCATGGTTTCCTAACTCATGGTTGTTTGGCCGCTGGTTCGAAATATTTCCACGTCAACGCCAAGGGCTATGTCGAACCCTGTGTTTTTCAACAGTTTGCAGTGGACAGCATCAGAGAAAAATCCATTTTGGAAATACTCAAATCACCATTCTTTGAATCCTACAAACGAATGGTGCCGTATTCGAACAACTTGTTCAGACCGTGCCCGATCATTGATAATCCAAAGGTCTATAGAGCGATGGTTAAACACTTCAACGCGATACCACAGCACGAGGGCTCTGAAAGGGTCGTCGAAGAACTGGCTCCAGAACTCGATAAATTGGCTGATGAATGGAAGACTTATGCCGATAAACTGTGGTACGAGAAAGGCTATGTCGATAGATATCCTGTGAACAGAGGCATATACAACTACGAAACACGCATGAGAAGATATGCAAACAAAGAAGAAGCTCTTGCCGTCGATAAGAAATTGAAGTGAGGGGGATATTCCCTCACTTCCTTGCCAAGGCAAGGAGTGAAAGAATGCCTGATACACGAGAAAGGATTCTTGAAGCTGCGAGAACCGCTTTTTCCGAAAAGGGCTTCGATGGTGTCAGTGTCGAAGAAATAGCGCAACGTGCAGGTGTGCGCAAAGCACTGATATACTACTACTTTCCCAGTAAGGAGATTCTTTTCGAGGAAATCTGGAATAACGCACTTGAGGAACTCGAGAGACACATCTTCAAAGAGATTGAGAACGAGAACTACTATGTGAAAAAGATCAAGCGGTTCTTGAAGGCTTATATAGATTTCGTCACGAGCAGAAAGGTCCTGTCGCGTGTTATAGAAAGAGAGAGACCTGCCGTACTCAACACCATTACAGACGATTCTGAAACAACTTGGTCCAGATTGAGAGAGCGCTACGATACCTTTGTCGATAAAGTGGCAAAGCTCATCGAAGAAGGTAAAGAAAATCACATTGTGCATCCCGATGTTGACTCAATAGCCGCTGCGAAACTCATTGCTCAAGTGATGAGTGGTTCATCCGCAACTGAAGCTATACAGACTCTGATCTTACGGGGCCTGATGAAAGAGAGTTGAAACTTTCAACTTCGAAGATTATAATCTTTTATGTTGGGGCCGTAGCTCAGCTGGGAGAGCGCTACCTTCGCAAGGTAGAAGCCGTGGGTTCGAATCCCATCGGCTCCACCAAAACGGAGCTGTCATGGCTCCGTTTTTTGTGTTAAATTCTTCTTGGGAGTGATCAAGCGTGGCCCAGATGATCCCACCGAACAACCTGGAAGCTGAAGAAGCTGTACTGGGAAGCATTTTGATAGACCCAAGCGTTGTCAACGATGTGATGGAGATACTCAGAAACGGAGATTTCTATTCAAAGAAGCATCAAGCAATCTTCTCGGTGATGGAGAGACTTTACGAGCGAGGAGACCCAATTGACATTCTGTCCGTTTGTGAGGAGTTAAAGAAAAACGGACAGATGAAGTTTGTTGGCAGTGATTTGGATGTTGCAAAACTGGCGGAAGCTGTGCCAACTTCTGCGCATGTGATGCATTACGCAAAAATAGTCAGGGACAAATCGATTTTGCGAAGTCTCATAGAAGCAGGGAGAAATATCGTTGAATCTGCCTATGGAGAAAAAGAGGTCGATGAAATTCTGGACGGGGCAGAGAGGGTTGTTTTTGATATAGCAGAGTCGCGGACCACCAAAACATACGAGCACATTGGCGCGATCATGCATCAGGTTTTTGAGAATCTCGAGGAACTCAGAACAAGAAACGCAAATGTACTGG
Source organism: Thermotogota bacterium (assembly GCA_029551145.1). Taxonomy (GTDB): domain Bacteria; phylum Thermotogota; class Thermotogae; order Thermotogales; family DSM-5069; genus Pseudothermotoga_B. Next base: position 30,487 of record JAKPGA010000033.1, read on the forward strand.
AACCAGGAGCCGTCGTCAGTGGACTGGCTACTGGCTTGAAATCTCTCGATCGTCAGACAACGGGTTTTCACAAATCAGATCTTGTGATTGTTGCGGCTCGCCCTTCTGTTGGAAAAACTGCCTTTGCTTTGACGATAGCGAGGAATATGGCGGTCAAGTTCAACTATTCTGTGGGATTGTTCAGTTTGGAGATGTCAAAAGAACAACTCGCTCAAAGATTACTTTGCACCGAATCAAGAGTCGATCTTCACAAACTTCGAACCGGTTTTCTCACCAACGAAGAATGGGATAGACTCACTGTGGGTGCCTCGGTACTCTACAAAGCCAATTTGATTGTTGACGATGAGCCATCGCTCGACCCAAGAACACTGCGTGCGAAGGCTCGAAGAATGAAAAGAGAATACAATGTCGATGCCATTTTTATCGACTATTTGCAATTGATGCATGTGCGGGGCGGGTTTTCTGAAAGCAGACAGCAAGAGATTTCGGAGATTTCAAGATCTTTGAAGCTCCTGTCCAGGGAACTGAATATAGTCGTTGTGGCACTTTCCCAACTTTCCCGCGCTGTTGAGGCTCGCGAAGACAAAAGGCCTCGACTGAGCGATCTGAGAGAGTCAGGCGCGATAGAACAGGACGCCGATACAGTTCTTTTCATATACAGAGATGAATACTACAAGAAGAGCGATCGAATTCACGAGCCACACGAAGCTGAAATAATCATAGGGAAACAGAGAAACGGTCCAATTGGTACAGTAATTCTCATGTTTGAACCAAAAACGGCCTCTTTCTATGAAGTGGAACAGGTGGTAAGGGAATGAATCTGAGAGTTGGACTTGGAACCGACAGACATCCCTTCAAAGAAGGAAGAAGATTCATTCTGGGTGGTGTCCAGATAGATTTTCCCCTTGGCCTTGATGGTCATTCAGATGCCGATGTTCTGTGCCACGCGCTAATAGATTCACTACTCGGCGCATCTTCACTGCAGGATATAGGAACACATTTTCCACAGACAGATGAATGGAAAGACGCCTCAAGCTTGCAGATGCTTGGCAAGATTGTGCAGTTGTTGTCAGACAAAAACTGGAAGATCATCAACGTTGACGCAACGGTGATTTGTGGTGCCGTAAAACTCTCAGACTACAGAGACCAAATGATAACCAATCTCTCGGAAATCTTGCAGATACCAAAAGATTGTGTCTCGATAAAATTCAAAAGCTCAAACCAACTCGGATTCGAATCAAAGGAAGGTGTTTCGGCTTTTGTCGTGTGTCTAATTCTACGGGACTCTGCCAGTTGATGGTCTTTGCCCGTCAAGTACTTCTTTCGCGATCTTGATCAGCCATTCTTCATCTGAAAAGATCAAAACACCTGACTTGGCAAATGGTTGATTTACATTGACAATCTTTTCAGATCTACTCAGTATAACCACAGCACCCTCAAGCGCTTTTCTTCGGACGTTTTCAACTGTTGAAAGATCTATATTGAGTTTCACATTGTTTCTGGGTAACTTCCCTTTTATCGTGCCATCTGCTGTGACATACACTGCATCGTAACCCAGTTGCCTGAGTCTGTCTATCTTTGACTCATTTTCTACGAAGATGGGATATATCGTTTTTCTACTTATCAGTGCTCTAACAACATCGGGGTCAATTATGCCTGAACCGTTTAAGATGGGTAGAACACCGCTGTTGAACAAACCCTCTCCAAGATAGGTGAGAACTTGGGCTGTTATGAATGCTGACCGAGAGACTCTGTCGAGTGGATCTGGATCGGATTCATCAAGTGTGTCAAGTGTTCCAAAGACAACATATTCAAAACCATTTGAACGCGCAACCATACCTGCAACAAATCCGACATCGCGCGCAATTTCAAGGTTCTGGTTGCATCCAAGCGATAACAGGCAGACATCTTTGACCAGTTTCTGAAGAGATACCGCCAGAATTGCCCCTTTTGTTGCTTCTTGCAAGTCGAGAAAAATCTCAACTGACAAGACCACGTTCGAGCATATCAAGAATAAAAATACCAGGCCCACCCTTAGTGTTTTCCTCAACGACGACATCTGCAACCTCCTTAAGTGATTCGGTACCGTTTTGAACCGCAACCTTCAAACCAACTACACTCAGCAAGGGGATATCGTTGTCGTTGTCTCCAAAAGCGACCGCACCTTTCAAGTCCCAATTCCTATGATCTGCGATCAATTTGAGCGCTTTGCCCTTGTCCACTTGTGCAGGAACGAAATCAAGATAATTGCCAAAGGATTTGAAAATCGCGAGTTCCGGAAAAATACCTTTCAAACGAGCCATCGCGGAATCGAGTACAGTTGGTTCATCTATTGCAAGAAGTTTCGTTGCGCCTTTTTCTTTGACAACCTCTGCCAGATCGGGAACAACGGTGAGCTCAATCTGTGAGTGGTCACTGTACGCTTTTGCGTGATCATTTTCTTCTTCAACAACTAATTTATCATCGACGTATGCCTGCCTGTGAATCTTCATTTCTCTGAGTACCTTGACCAACCTTTCTGCCGTTTGAGGATCTATTTTGACATCCAGTATTCTCCCAGCTTCAGGTAACCATGCGACCGAGCCGTTGTAGGCGATCAGTGGAAACTGCTCCGAAAAATACCGTTTCAGTAATTTCACCATTGAGGGCAACATGCGACCACTCGCAAAAACGATTTCTTTTCCAAGTTCCATGAGTTTTCGTATGGCTTCGAGATTCTTTGGATGAATATCGTGAGTGTCTTGTAAGATTGTCCCATCCAGGTCAAAGATGAATATCTTCAAGGCTCCACTCCCTCCGTCCAGATGCGTTCGAAGTATCTCACATATTCTTGACATATTCTTTTGTCCTCCACTATGATGAGCATCTCTGCATTACTCGAATACCCACTTTTCGTTGCATTTGCAGACCCTGTGACGACTGTTCGTCCATCGATTATAAACAACTTACTGTGCAGTGTAAAGTCCTTAATCACCTTGAGCTGAATACCTGTGAATGGCAGTTTCGACAGACTCGAGTTTTTGAAAAACCATTCGTCTGACAAAACTCTTACATGAATTCCCCTGCTTGACAGTATTTTGAGTGCCGCCCACACCTGTGGATGTGTCATCGCATACATGGCGATGTCCAGTGTTTTACTCGCCTTGCAAATCTGTTCAAGCACAGTTTGTTCCAGTTCGAAATTCTTAATGAGTATCTTCGATCCCGAGAACTGAACTTTTCTTTCAATGCCTTCCCACAGATCATCGAAGAACTGCTGAAATTCAAATGCCAAATTCGCATCTTCAATAACAAGAATATCGTTGAATGAACTGAACAAACTGTGAGTGGTGAAGTTCGCTGAGCCCAAAATCAACGTCTTCTCATCAACCACTATTGCCTTCATGTGAAACAAGGAACTTTCCGCATCTATCCTGACAGGTATCGAATCACTCTCGACAGGTGTTTCACTGATCACTCTGACTTTGATCCCTCTTCTGTGGGCATTTTCAAGGGCAGCGATTATTTTTGGTTCATCTATGGAAAAACTGCACACCGATACGCTGAACTCGGCATGGTCGATGATATCCACAATGAAAGCAGAAGATTCAACCGGTGTAAATATCGCATTTTGTGCCAGGACCGTGCATGATATCATTAAGAACAGGACTATGTATTTCATCAGAATCATTATACAGGAGTGATAGTGATGGCGGCAAAGATAACTGACCAGATTTTACATCTTTCAACCGGTCCAATAGGCACAAATACCTATATACTGAGAAGTACCCCATTGATAGTAATTGATCCCGGTTATGGCATCGGCGATGTAGTCAATGAAGACTGCATCGTTCTTCTTACACACATGCATTTCGATCACATCTGCGGACTGAAAGAACTCAATCCAGCGAAGGTATACATATCAAAATCCGACTTGGCAGGACTCTTGGATCCAATCTTGAACAAGTCTCGTTTTTTTGGTGATGACTATTCTTACAAAGGTCAGTGCGAGATATTTTCTGAAGAACTGGACATAGGTGAATGGCACTTCGAAATAATCCAGACACCTGGCCACACTGCTGGTTCTGTTGTCATAGCGACAGATAAAGTTTTTTTCACTGGTGATACAATCTTTATTGAGAGCATCGGTAGGACTGATTTTCCCGAATCCGACGAGAGATCCATG
>JAKPGA010000060.1 GCA_029551145.1 Thermotogota bacterium
AGTTTTCGCTATCAATAAATCATAATTAGCTTTCAGAAGTTCTGCTTCAGCATCATCCAGATCGAGCTTTGCACTTTCAATATCACTTTGCGAGACATACGAAGTGGCGTTCGCGATTCTTTCATATTCCATTTTCTTCAATTGCAGATTCAGTTCAGCCACCTTTTTTGATGATTCAGCAATTTTTATCGACAAAAATGCTTTCTGCACTGCCTTTTTGAGGCTATCAAGCTGTTCGTCAAGTATGCGTTGCTCCAGTGAGTAAGACTCCTTCGCATTGTTATAGGCATAATTTCTCTCGCCTCGATCGAGTATGTTGTAGCCAAAGCCAAAACCAAGTGATAAAGAATACCCTTTGTCTGAAGTCTCATCTTGTTTGACTGTGAATGAGAAAGTGGGATTTGGCAGCCATTCTTGGTAAGCTCTATCATTTTGACGTTTTGCAATCTCAACGGCTATCAACTGCGCCTTCAAATCTGATCGATTCATGATACGTTTTTCCGCTTCCCCTTGAGATGGCAGATCAGCGGTGATACGCTCAAGACAAGCAAGCATTGTGCTGAGTGTGTCGGTTGAATACTCTGTGAGAGCACCCATGAGGTTTTGGCTGATCTGATCCAACTGATTTGTCATTTGATAAATGTTGCCCTGAACTTGTAATATATCTTCCCTTGAAGCAGTACCAGCTTCGTATGCCCTTTGTAGAGAATCAAATTGATCTTCAAGGATCTCTATTTTGCGCCTTGTGATCTCCAATTTTCTACTGTAGTAATGGTAATTAAAAATGTCATTGGCGAGATTCAAAAAGGTCTTGTTTCGTGTTTCGATCAGGTTATATACCGCAGAACTGTACTTTTGTTGGTTCTGCAGGTCTGTGATATCCCAGTTTGAGAAGAGTTCTCTTGAGATTGTAAGAGCCCAACCGCCGTCATTCCATTTCTCATTTTTGCTCGAATAAGTCCAGCTGTTTGAAATGGTGAGATCAAAACCTATGATGTCCTGAAACTTTATAGAAAGTGGCACAGAGAAAGTGTAATTTTCAAAATCTGTACTAAAGGATAACTGATTAGTGCTCACGTATGGTAAGAAGGCATTCTTGCTCTTTGAAAGATTGAACTCAGCTTCTTTGTACGACAGCATGGCAGAAAGGTATGAACTACTCTTATCGAGTTGTTGTTGCACAAGATCCAGAAAACCCGCAAACGACAACACTGGAATGATTAACAGTAAGATCAAAACCTTTTTCATGGCAGATCACCCGCCAAAGACCGTGGACAACATTTGTTGATAATCCATGTTCGCATCGATATAAAGTGAGCAGAGGTTTTTCAGAAATGACTTGACGTATCCAAGCAAAGTTTTTCGAGCTGTGAGATAGGTGTTTTTCGCTTCAAGCAAGTCTTTTTCAGAGGCAACTCCAACCTTGTAATTGTTCTCTGCGCTATCGAGCTGCGCCTTTGCCACGTTGACAGTTTCTCTCTGTGCCTGGATGCTCTTTTTTAGATTCTCAGTAGTCAGAAGTGTTGACTGGTAGGATTTCTTTGTGCTGTTCTGAGTATTTTTGAGTTCATTCTGAGCTATCCTCAGTGTTCTCTCATATTTGTCCTTTGTGTAAGCCGATGGATTCACAAGGCTGTCGTAATCCATTTGAGCGATTTGAACGTCAATTTGCGCGATTTGAATCGCAAGAGACTTGCTAAGTAGTTCATCAACTGTGGGCAACTTGAGGTCAACGCTCATTGAGGAAAGATCTGTGATCTGCATGTCCCCACCCAACAGAATCAATAGATCTTGTTTGGACTGTTCCAAATTCAACTTTGCTTCATCTACACTCGCCTCTGCCCCAAGACGAGTGGAACTTGCACTCTGAAGGTCCTGCAGAGTTGCTGCGCCTGTCTTGTACAGATCTTGAGTTTGG
>JAKPGA010000063.1 GCA_029551145.1 Thermotogota bacterium
CCTGATTTAATATGTATGCTTTGAAGTTATCTGTAAAGTTGACTATTTGTTCTTCGTTTCCTTCCTGCTTTTATACGTTTGCTTGCGGTACTGTCTGTTGCACTTTGTACTCTCTTACCATGTTCACAAAGTATTCGTGGACTCTGGCATCGTCTGTCAGTTCTGGATGAAAAGATGTGACCAACACGTTTCCTTGCCTGCACATGACTGGGAAATTGTCCAAGAATGCCAATACTTCAACATCTGGTCCGTAGCTATCTATACGCGGCGCTCTTATAAAGACTGCCTTGAATGGTTTGTCGAATCCCTTGATTTCGATCATCTCATCGAAGCTATCGACTTGTCTTCCGTACGCATTTCTCATAACTTTGATGTCTATTACTCCCAACGATTCTTGTGGATAATTTTCTATTTCCTTTGCCAAAACAATGAGCCCTGCACAAGTACCGTACACTGGAAATCCAGTTTTGATCTTCTCTCTGAGCTTTTCAAACAAGCCTGTCATCTTCATTATGCGTATCATCGTGGTAGACTCACCACCGGGGATGATGAGTCCATCAACTTTATCCAAATCTTCCGGTGATTTGACTACCATTGTTTCTATTCCAAGCTTTTCAATCATCCATTTGTGTTCTCTAAAATCTCCTTGCACTCCCGAAACACCTATGACCATTCGTTACCAACCTCTTTCCTGCAACTTGACTTCCAACGTGTCTATTTCCAATCCTTCCATCGGTTCTCCTACGTCCTCTGAAATCTTCAAGAGCATTTCAGGATCGTTCCAATATGTTACTGCCATAACGATCGATTTTGCCATCTTTGCGGGGTCTTTCGACTTGAATATGCCACTGCCTACGAATACACCGTCTGCACCAAGCATCATCATGAGTGCTGCATCTGCCGGTGTTGCAACACCACCTGCTGCGAAGTTAACAACTGGTAATCTTCCGAGGTCTTTTACTTGTTGTACCAATTCAACCGGTGCTCCTATCTCTTTTGCATAAGATACGATCTCTTCATATGGCAAATTCTGGACTTTTCTAACTTCCGCCATGACAGTCCTCATGTGTTTTACAGCTTCCACAATGTTACCTGTACCGGCCTCACCCTTTGTCCTTATCATTGCTGCACCTTCCGAGATTCTTCTGAGTGCCTCTCCAAGATTTCTCGCACCACAAACGAATGGTACAGTGAATTCGTGTTTGTTGATGTGAAATTTGTCATCTGCGGGTGTCAACACTTCGGACTCATCGATGTAATCAACACCAAGCGCCTCGAGGATTCTTGCCTCAGCTATGTGGCCTATTCTGACTTTTGCCATAACTGGTATAGATACAGCTTGCATTATTTCTTTTATTTTCGATATGCTCGCCATTCTTGCCACTCCACCAGCTTTTCGTATATCTGCTGGTACCCTTTCAAGTGCCATAACAGCGACTGCACCTGCTTCTTCTGCTACCTTTGCCTGCTCTGCTGTTGTGACATCCATGATAACGCCACCTTTGAACATCTCTGCAAATCCCTTTTTGATTTCCCACGTACCTTTTTCCATATGAATCAACCTCCCTTTACTTTTTGATAATTACTTTTAAACGCTCTG
>JAKPGA010000012.1 GCA_029551145.1 Thermotogota bacterium
CTTTGTTATCAAATGTCAGTTTCTTTGCAGTCTCAACAAACTTATCCCAGGTCCATTCTTCTGGTTTTGTTGGAGGATATGGCACCTTTGCCTTGTCGAACAAATCTTTGTTGTAATATGTGATCATAAATTCAGCTGCAACTGTGATGCCTGCTGTCTTTCTGCCCTGGTCATACCTCCAGTACAGTTCTGGAAGTTTGTTTGAAAGAAGAGAGTCACTCTTAATCACATCTGTCAGATCATAGAGAATACCTTTAGAAGCCCAATCCAAAACATTTGGTTCGTACAGATATCCTATGTGTGGCGGTGTGCCTCCTGCGATCATAGCGGTTAGTTTTTCGATGTAGTTAGAAGGAATGTGCATGGGTACTACCTTGATATTCGGATGCGATTTGTTGAACTGCGCACAAGCTTCGTTGATTACTTGTGCTTCAAGGTCGCTTCCCCAGAAAGTGAATGTCAACTCAACCATCTTTGCTGCATAGACTCCAATGGCAAGCATAAACAGCACCAAAAGAAAAAAACACTTTGAGATTTTTACAAGATCACCCCCTCATTTTGGCAGAGAAAAAACCGCCTTTGAAAATGAATACCAATCACTACGATAAATGTACAGATAAACCCTTGCTAAGAAAACCGTGTGTTAAACAAACATCCGCGCGGACACACTCTAATTATGTACGTACATTTCTGACTATACACAAATTTCTCTGCCCAGTCAATCAGCGCATTGGTGGTAAATTGAACAGATAACACCAAAAATGCAATAGATTTTTATCAATACTTTACCGTTCTTTTTGTTGCTTTATTTTTCTTCATTTTCCACTGAGTATTAGAAAGCAAATCTGTTTAATGGTAGTGACTGAAAACACTAATTTCCTCACTTTACGGCTCCCAATGTTAATCCTCTTATCAAATACCGTTGTGTTATCAATGCAAAAACAATCACAGGCAACATTGTTACCAATCCTGCTGCTGAGAGTGGGCCCCAAGCCACCCTCCAACCAGTTATGTATCTTCCCAGATACACCGGCAGAGTCTGAGCAGAGGCGTTGCTCGTCAAAACCAGAGCAAGTAGAAATTCACCCCAGCTTTGTATGAAAGCAAGTATTGCGGCTGCAGCAAGACCGGGGGCACTTAAAGGAAGGACAACCTGTAGGAAGGCCTGCGTTCGCGATGCACCGTCAATGTAAGCGGCTTCTTCGATTTCCTGTGGAATCTCATTGAAGAAAGATATCAACAGCCAGATAGAGAGTGCGGTAGTTGGTACGAGGTATGGAAGGATAAGAGCCCACCAAGTGTTCAGAAGTGAGATCTTTGAGAAGATTACGTACAATGGTATTGCGCTTGCGATGGGGGGTAAAAATCTCATTGAAATGAACCAACCAGCCAGACCTGTACCACCAATTTTTGTTCTGGCGATCGAGTATGCGGCGAACGCTGCAATGATCGTTGACACTATGGAGGTTGTCGTAGCGACAACAACGCTATTTCGCAAGAAAGGTACAATTCCAGCAATTGATGTTGTAGTAGTACCAAATGTTGTTGAACCGGTACCGAGGAAATTCGATAACGTGAACTTTGAAGGCCAGAATACAGGTGGCGTTGTAAACCACTCTGATTCTTGCTTGAAGGCGGTGATCACGAGCCAGTATATGGGAAATAAAAAGATCGCAAGAACTAACAGTGCCACGCAGAATCTGATGAGGCGAACCACATTTCTTCGGCTCATGTTCATCACTCCTTGGAGAGTCCAAGTTCTCTGCCTATATTCAAAACTCTGGTAAGAGTATTTATCAAGATCCCACTGACTATGACAAGGATCACACACAGTGCTGAACCATACCCTATATTCCATCCGTACGAGACGGTGACCTTGTAAGCATAGAAACTCCAAGTTGAAGTTGCTGAACCAGGTCCACCATAGGTTGTCATATAAACACTATCAAAAGTTCTCAGCACATCTATGATTCTCAGTAACAGAGTGACATACAATATAGGTCTCAGCAGCGGTAACTCTATGTGCAAGAACAATCTCCATCCATCTGCACCATCAACCTTACCGGCGTCGAGTATGTCCTTGGGCAAAGCCTGCAGTGCGGCGTAAAGAATGAGAAACACAAAAGGTGTCCATTGCCAAATCTCCACAATCATGACTGCGGTGCGAGCAGTGTTGATCTTTCCGAACCATTCTATTGACTGAAGTCCAATAAGATTGAGGAAATAGTTTATGGGTCCGAAAATGAAGTTGAACAACATCTTCCACCCGAAACCACCAACGGCGGCAGGTACCATCATAGGGATTAGAAACAACGACCTCAGAGCCTTCTCAGCAAACAGTCCTCGAATCAGGTAGGAAAGGGCCAAGCCCAAAATCATTTCCACGGGGACAGCAATCAGCACCATTAGAGCAGTGAATTCTATAGAGGAAAGTGCAAGTTGATCTCGAACAATGTCCGTGTAGTTTCTAAGACCGACAAACTGGCCTGTTCCGCTTTTCGAAAGATCAAGATTAGTGAACGAATTATAAATCATATAAGCAAAAGGATAAACAGTCATCACAAGAAACAGAACGATCGCTGGCAATACCATGAAAAAGCCTGTCCTTTTGTGTGTCGATGTCAATTTCTCCCCTCCCTGAAAGTAAATGCAGGGGGGTAGGCAATTACTCACCTACCCCTAATTTGCATAATTACTTGGTGAGAACCTTTTCCCACTCATTCGCTAATTTGTTCAATGTATCAAGAGTCAAAGGAAGTTCACCGGAAAGGATCTTCGCGAAGTTTATATTGCTGATATCCTCAAGCCTTGGCTCTTCTGGTATTCTTGGTCTGAATGTTTCGTCGGCGTAGATCGATGGAAGTACCTTCACCCACGGTATTGCATTTTGTGCCTCTGCGTCTTCAAGAGTAGATTTTCTCACGGGAGCTATCGCAAACCTAATCAGCTTCTCCTTATCTGCCCATTTCGAAGTGGCGAACTGGATGAATTTGAAGGCAGCTTTCTGTTTCTCAGTTGATATGAACTTGTTGATTCCCAGTGCCCAGTTACCGGCAACAGAGCGTCCTGGCATTGGTGCGATACCGATCTTTTCAGCAGCAGGTTGCAGGGCTGGTGAAGACTTGAATTGTAAATATGGATTGGTCCACTGCGGTACCATCGCCACTATGCCCTTTGCAAAGTACTCAAGTGTTTCACCGTAGTCTGACCCGAGTGGGTCAGGTGAATATGGCATCAATGCTTTCATATCTTCGAATGCCTTCAATCCAAGATCACTTGCGAAGGCTGGTTTTCTGTCAGCAGTGAAGTAGTCTCCGTAATCAAGATCAACTGGCCCGAAACGCGTTAAGCCTTCAACGCTTCTTCTGTACGGTCCGAAGAAAATCAGATACATGTAGAACATGGTATGCGTCGTTGGAAACATCAAAGCTATGCCGTACTGGGTTGGAGAATTCTTATTGTAGGATTTTGTGAAGTATCTTGCAACATCAACAGCCTCAGCCCAAGTGGTAGGAACCCTCAGAGGTCTGCCAAACATTTTCTCAAATTCTTCTTTGTACTTTGGATTCTCGAAGAGGTCTTTACGGTAATAGAACAACATCGTGTTGTTGAAGTATGGGAAACCAACCAGTTTGCCATCCCAAATGCCCAGATTCTTGGCAAGTGGTAGTAAGTCATCCATGTCGTAACTTGGGTCAACAAGATCCGGGTTCTGCTTGATGAATTCAAACAAGTCCAGACATCCCTGGCTCACAGCTCCAGCTGTCATGACATCCCAGTTGAAAACATCAAAGGCTCCAGACTTGGCGCTTATGTCAGCCAGAATTCTTGGATATAACACCTCCCAGGATAGCGTAGTAACTTCAACTTTGATGTCTGGGTTTCTTTTCATGAACTCTTCAGCTAACCACTTCAACGAATCAGCATTGTCAGAACAAGCAACGACACTTATGGTAACCTCTGCAAAGGCGAGAACACTAAGCAATGCCAGAGCAAGCAATAATAATTTCAACTTCATAACAACACCTCCCCTGGAATTCTTACAAGATTCGTTGAGTAAGCCCTACTGAATTGCACAAGCATAATCACTAACAGATATGAGCTGGTTCTGTGTGACTTCGGTGCGTTTTTTCAGGTTATCACCCCCACATCATGACAGAAAGCCAAGACGATGATCCAAAAAAGAGAGATTAGCACACCAATTGTACGTACATTTGTATTATACACAGTTGGAATTATCAGTTCAAAATACCAAAATAGAGGCATATCAGAAAAAAAACGGAAACATTGGCAAATATTTGCTTGTTTCACACACTTTTGTTAATTCTCTGTGTTTTTCTAAAGGAATCTACTCAAATCTTCGTAGAGGATGAAACCGAAGTATGAAATTAATCGAATGCGTTTTCAAAGTCAGTTATTCTTGATTGGATTGAACTGTCCAAGAAGTTGAGATGACTTCAAGGTTCTGCGAAAAGAAAGAATAGTAATAGAAGTTCTGACAAAACGATTGTCAGATTCCATCAATTTGAAAAATAAACTACTGTTAGACAAGCTGAGCCTATCTCTTATGAGTTGCCAGCCTGACCATATTTCGTGTGGTATTGAGTGTTCAGTCTATCTACTTCTGAGGGGTCCAAAGGTTCCACACGTTGATTTGACAGTGCAAAATAACTCATCTTTGCCACTTCTTCTAAGAACACAGCCTTTTTCACAGCATCATCCAAAGACTTACCTACCACTATGACGCCATGCTTTCTCAACAAAACAGTACCAGACTTTCCAATTACCTTGATTACGGCTTTACCAATTGCCTCTGATCCTACGGGAGCGTATTCTGCAAGTGGGATTTCTTCACCAAACACATCCGCGTGTGCAGTGCACAAAACAGGTATAGATTTTTCAAGCACTGCGAAGGTGGTTGCAAAAGTAGAGTGTGTATGAATAATCGATTTTGCCCATTCTATATTTCTGTAAAGGTACAAATGTGTGGCTGCGTCAACCGATGGTTTCATGTTCCCGTCTATGACCTTCCCACTCAAATCCACAAGCACCATGTCAGACGGTTTGAGAGAAGAATATGGTACACCAGAGGGTTTTATCAGTACCTTATCGTTGATCTTCAAACTGACATTTCCACTTGTGTATGCAACTAAGCCATATTTCTCAAGAGTCAGGTGAGCCTCGTAAAGTAGTTGCCTTTCTTTTTCGTACATAAGAACCCCTCCTGATCATTCTGCTGGTGAAAAGACAGAACTTCTTTCTATCAATTCCGGTTGAAGAATTAGTTTTTCGGCTTTTCCACCGTGAATCATTTTTAAGAGAATGTCCACCGCTTTCTTCCCCACATCTTCTTTGGGATGGGCAAATGTGGTTAATGCTTCTCTGAAGTCCCCCACTGGGGCGTCGTCAAACCCGATAACAGAAATATCTTCTGGTATTCTCAAACCAAGACGTTTTGCAACAAGTTGGAGCTGAAGTGCAGTCGCGTCGTTATAGCAGAAAATAGCTGTGGGCCGCAACTGTTTAGGCAAGTCGAGAAGCTCAAAGGAACTTTGCATAGGAGCTCCCGTGAACTCAGAGACATTGAATGACTTTTCGTAAATTCTCTCGAATCCCAATTCGTTGGCGCGTTCCACGAAACTCTTTGCTCTTATGACACTTGGCAGGTGAATAGATTTATAGAGCACGGCGACTCTCTTGTGGCCAAATTGGTGGAAAATCTCTGCAGCCTTCTTGCCTCCATAAGAATCATCGAGGACAACGCTACCAGCACCGTTTATGTTCCAGTCGCTGTGAACGAGAACTATCTTTATTCCTTCTTTCACCAACGATTCCACATATTCTCTGTTTGCCCTTTTCGTAGCGCTGCAAACGGGATCTATTATCAAACCGGTCACACCAGACTCTATCCACTCGGCGATTACTTGTCTTTCCTTGCTTGGATCCTCCGATGCATTGCCGAGCAACATCTTATAACCATTTCTGAACAGATAATCCTCGGCTCCCAATACAACATACGGGAATATATAGCTTGTGATCTGCTGTACAATTATCCCGACCGTTTGGTTTTCCCTCTCTGAATTCACAAATGTGCCAACACCCGGCCTTCTTATGATGAATCCCTTCACCACAAGCCTATCGAGAGCCTTTCTAACAGTCTCTCTACTTGCTTCGAACCTCTCCATTAATTCTTTTTCCGTCGGAAGTTTAACTCCTGAATAATACCTTCCTGACTTGAGTTCCTTTATCAAGGACTGTTCAATTAACTTGTACTTCGGGACTATGATCTCCACCTCCAAGAAAAGGTACGTACATTATTTTACGCGCAATTGAGAAATTAGTCAAGTCTGCGGAAAATCAAGGCAACTTTTGTCTCCAGCACAAGTTGCTGTGATAATATTAGAACTCAGTATTGAATTTGTTGGAGGTGACATAATCATATCATGAAAGAAATTATTTCGGGTGTACTTATAGGCTTGGCAAATCTCATACCAGGGATCAGTGGAGGAACTATCGCCGTTGTACTTGGAATCTATGAAAAGCTGGTAAGATCCATCGCTGACCTTGCAAAACTCAGACCAAGCAGGGAGCAATTCAAATTCATCATTCTTATTGGTATTGGAATTGTTGGGGCATTGTTGTTGGGATCTAAACTGATGAGCATAGCTCTGAAACAGGCAACGGGTTATACCTACGCTGCATTCTTTGGTTTGGTTCTCGGCACGCTACCGTTTCTATTCAAGAAAGCCGTTAAATTAAGACTAATCTATCTCTTTGGTGGAGTCGTTCTTTTGGTAGTTGTCGAGAACCTCAAATTGTCTTTCAAGCTTTCCGGGGTCTTTCTACCTCTGACAGGCTTTGTTGCGGCATTTGCCATGATCATGCCTGGGCTGAGTGGATCACTCATCATGCTCATTTTTGGAGCATACGAGAATGTGATAAACGCAGTTAGTACCTTGAACTTCTCCATATTAGTTCCGTTTGGTATAGGTGTGGTCTTTGGCATCCTTGTATGTGCATTATTCATGAAGTATCTGTATGAGAGGTTTCCTGACCAAACAAGAAGTTTCGTCCTTGGTCTTGTGATGGCATCGCTTATCAAGATACAGCCATTTAACAAACAAGTGTTCCATTGGTATGGGTATGTGCTCTTAATCTTGGTTATTCTTTTGAGTTTTTTTCTTTCGTTGTGGTTCACCAAATACACAAGGGAGTCTTGAGTGGAAAGAGCAAACGGTGTGATATAATCAACAATTGAAAGGAGGGGTTGCATGAGGATGTATCGTTGGATTCTGATTTCTCTTTTTGTGTTCGCTACCTTTGTTTATGCGAAAACCATAGCCGTTGGGACCAGTGCTGATTTTCCACCATTTGAGTACATTGAGAACGGACAGTTTGTGGGTTTTGACATGGATCTGGTTCGTGAAATTGCGAAATTGGCTGACCTTGAAGTGAAATTTATCGATATGAGCTTTGATTCGCTGATCCCGGCGCTGAGGGCAGGTCAAGTAGACGTGGTTGCAGCAGCCATGACTATAACCGATGACCGCAAGCAGATTGTAGATTTCTCGAGCCCTTACTGGACTGCCGATCAGAGTATTATAGTCAAGGCAGATAGCGATCTAACGATTACCATTCTGTTTCAGAAGGGCAGAATAGGTGTGCAGACCGGTACGACTGGTGATCTATGATGCACGGACAATTTAGTAGGTAAAGGCCTCTTACCAGAGAAAAATCTTAAAAGATACGATACATTTGTACTTGCGTTGAGTGATCTTTTGAATGGGAACATCGATGCAATCGTTCTGGATTCTCCAGTGGCAAATAGGTTTGCTGCCGTAAGGCCTGTCAAGGTTGTGGGTGTCATTGTCACAGGAGAGCAGTATGGAATTGCAGTGAAAAAGGGAAACAAAGAACTTCTGGAGAAAATAAACAGTGCTATAAAGGTTCTAAACGAAACAGGGAAGATGGCAGAGTTGATCGACAAATACTTTTAGCAAGTGGGGGGTTAGACAGTAGAGAAATTAGCGTTGGTTATCAATTCCTTGCCTGTGCTTCTCAAGGGCACACTTGTCACCGTTGAACTGACGATACTGGGTCTTGGATTAGGCTTTCTGATCGCGGTACCTGTGAGTTTTGCTCAAGTCTACGGTGGCCGTGTAGCCCGTCTTATCTGTTCTTTGTACGAGAGAACATTCAGGAGTATTCCTCTTCTTGTTTTGTTGATGTTGGTTTTCTATGGTCTTCCACAGATTGGGATTCGATTCGCACCTTTTGTTTCTTGTGTACTTGGTTTGGGTATAAGAAGTTCGGCGTACCAATCACAGATTTTCAGGGGAGCAATTCTCTCTGTGGGAAAAGGACAAACTCTTGCTGCTTTGTCGATTGGAATGACACCTTTTGAATCTTTCAGATACATAGTCTTTCCACAGGCTTTGAGATTCTCCCTTGCTCCTTGGACTAATGAATTCACCATAGTTTTGAAAGACTCGTCGATGGCTTATGCGCTTGGAGTGGTGGAACTACTCAGACAGGGTAGTTACATCATTTCTACAACTTACGAGCCAATGGTCATCTTTCTCACCTGTGCAGCGATATATCTTTTGATGACTCTATCGGCAAACAAATTGATGGGCTATGTCGAAAAAAAGTTGCAGATACCTGGTTTTGAAACCAAGGAGGTTTCACATTGATCCAGGTCGTTTTGAAAATCGAAGACCTCAAGAAAAACTATGGTAAGGCTGAGATCTTAAAAGGTATCTCACTTGAGGTCAAGAAGGGTGAGACAAAAGTCATAATAGGACCCAGCGGAACAGGCAAAAGTACATTGCTCGCCTGCGTTAACAGATTGGTCGAGCCAGATCATGGAAGAGTGCTACTTGAAGGTGAAGAAATCACTTCGCGTAACGCACACAAGATGAGACAAAAGATAGGTTATGTTTTCCAAGATTTCAATTTGTTCAACCATCTCACAGCTCTTGACAATGTGAGAATTGGACTGATAAAGGTTCAGAAACTTTCAAAAGAAGAGGCGACACAAATTGCCTTAGAACAGCTATCCAAGGTGGGTCTATCGGAAAAAGCCAGTCTTTATCCCTCACAACTGTCCGGTGGGCAAAAGCAGCGTGTTGCCATAGCCCGTGCGCTTGCAATGAGACCAAAGCTAATGCTTTTTGACGAACCAACATCTGCGCTTGATCCTGAACTCATTGGTGAAGTTCTCTCTGTGATGATTGACCTTGCAAGATCAGGAATGACCATGCTTGTTGTCACTCACGAACTCGGTTTTGCAAGAACCGTGGCAGATGAGATAATTTTCATGGAGAATGGTCTCATCGTTGAACAAGGACCACCTGCCTTGATATTCAGTAATCCTCAGAAAGATAGAACAAGACAGTTTCTCAGAAAACTGACTGAGTTGTATGGAGAGGAAAGAATCAAATGAGCTTCTGGCAGATAATACTCCTGTCCATGCCAAAACTTCTCAGCGGCTTGACCGTGACTTTATACATGACAGTCTTTGCAGCATCTGTTGGTCTTTTTTTCGGGATCGTCCTCTGCTTAGGAAGGGTTTATGGTAATAAATTCGCAAGATTGCTCAGCTCAGGATTTATTGAACTGATACGCGGTACGCCCATGTTGGTTCAGCTTTTCATACTTTATTATGGGCTTCCAGTTTATGGCATTAGGTTGACGCCACTTGTAGCAGCATTAATAGGTTTTTCCATCAACAGCGCAGCCTATCAAGCTGAGTACTTGAGAGGGTCAATTCAATCAATTGGAACAGGTCAGATGAAGGCAGCACTATCGATAGGAATGAAAAAGTGGCAGGCAGTGAGGTGCATCATCCTTCCACAGGCTCTCAGACGTGTTATACCTGCATGGACAAATGAATTCATCTATTTGCTCAAATACACTTCTATGGCCTACATAATTGGTGCTCCCGAGATGATGGCTCAAGCGAAATTCATTGCCAGTCGAAATTTCGAGTTCTTTAAGGTCTATCTGCTAACTGCTGCGGTGTACCTTTCGATTGTTTGGGTGCTATCCTTTGTCTTCTCTCATCTTGAAAAACGATTGAGAATCCCTGGGATGGTCGTTACCGAAAGATAGTCAAGTACCTTCTGAAGGTTAGAAAGATGCGATCAATCTGATTGATTTTGCCAAATGGTGACATTGACGGTGAATGTGATATTACAAGAAGTCACTCTACAAAAAACAAAACTGGGAGGCCGTATGCCTCCCAGTTTTTCAGTCCATCTGTTTATTGTCTTACGTATCTGAGTTGGGAATCGTAATCTTGCACGATACCGTTCAAAACTTCCTGAATGTACTGGGACAGAACACTGTCCATAGTGAACCCTGTGTTGTATCCAGGCAGACCCTTTAACATCGTATAACCGTCTCCGCCTTGTGCCATGTAATCGTTGGTGACAACCGTATACAATTTGTCTGACTCCAAAGGTTGTCCCTTTATCTTTGCTTCAACCACCTTGCCATCGACACTCTTCCATATCAAACCACCCGTCTGCAGGAAAGCACCTTGTCCTTCTTTAATCGTTGCAGCATACTGCAGTACTTCCAAGAGTTGAGATCCTGTCATTTTGATCACATACAGTGTATTTCCAAACGGCAGAACTGTGAGAACATCTCTGATCGTTATTTTCCCAGGTTTTATCGATGCTCTAATTCCCCCACCGTTGGTCAAAGCTAAGTCTGCATTTACTTTCCACATCATAGAGTCGCATATCATATTCGCGAGGTTCGTGCTCTTGGATCTGACATTTGCCCTCTCGCCGTCCAGCAATATCTTTGTTTCACCGATCACGGTATTGAGTTTTTCGCTTCCAATTGATTTGAAATAATCGAGTACGGTTTTCACGTAGAAATTCTCTTCATATGGCTTGCCAACAAACTCATAAGTATCTTTGCCATCGGCGTCTTTGCCTTTGTAAATCTTCAAGTTAACCGGTATTGGTTTCCAGCTCCAAGAAACAATCTTTCCGTTCTCGATATCAAGGTCGAGTCTGCCTACGTATTTTCCCCATTCCCAGGCCTGGGCTATAATCGTGTTGTTAACAAATTGGGCGTTTTCAAATTTGGTGTGGCTGTGACCGTCGATTATCACATCAATGCCATTGACAAGCTGTGCCAATTGTTTGCTTGTAGTCTTGCCTTCTCCTTCGGGTTCCCATCCAAGATGAGTCAAAGCAATAACAACATCTGCCTTTGCTCTCAGTTCTGGTAACAAAGACTTGCTTGCTTGGACAGCATCTGAAAAGGTTGCTCCGTTGAGGTAAATTGGTTCGAGGATGGCAGTTTCTTCCGTCGTGAGACCAAAGATCGCAACTTTTAGATCACCAAAATCTTTAACTACGTAAGCTTTGGTCTTCACAACACCTTCAGGATCGCTGAAGTTGGCAGAGACGAATGGGAACTTGGCAATTGCGATCTGCTTTGCAAGAATCGATTTTGGCTTGTCAAACTCGTGATTTCCGAAGGTCGTAGCGTCCAGTTTCATGAGGTTAAGAGCGAGTATATCAGGTGCCGCATCGAGTTGATCTGATTCGGGTACACCCGTGTTTATATCTCCTGCATGCAAGAAGAGTACGTGTCCACCTTGCGACTCGACTTCTTTTCGTACTTCTTCAACAATTGTTGCTATTGCCGCAAAACCACCAATATTAGGGTTGTTTGTCTCACTGAAAGCCCATGCATGGCCATGTGTGTCGTTGATGTGCAGAATAGTCAGTTTAGCCGCAAAGCTCAGAATTGTTACCAAAATCATCAGAATAACGAAAATCCTTTTCACCAAAACCAGCCCCCTTTCGTATAAGCGATATTCGATGCAACAAGATTTTACTACACCCACCGATATTTTGTATTCTTTATCCTTTAGTCTTGGTGAAAATTCTCAAAAGCAATTTCACGAATCCAAAGAACGCAAACAGAAGTCCCACAAGAAAAAGATATCCAATGATCCCCAGTCTTAAAGCAGTCAAGAAATTCTGTATCATCGTACCATACCCCCTACGAGAGAGATCAAAATCCCTCCAGCCAAAACTGAGCCTATCTGCCCTGCCGTGTTCGCACCGGCGGCATACATCAATAGGAAATTCATTGGATCTTCCTGTAATCCCATCTTATGGATAACCCGTGCTGACATAGGAAATGCCGAGATTCCTGCTGCCCCAAGCATCGGGTTGAGTTTTCTCTTCAAAAACAGATTCAGGAACTTTGCAAATAACACTCCAGCGGCTGTATCAAAGATAAAAGCTATTAGTCCCAGCCCGAGTATCACAAGTGTCTGTGGCCTTAGAAACTTATCGGCTGTCATTGTCGAGGCGATGGTAAGACCAAGCAGGATCGTCACAAGATTGGCGAGTTCATTTTGTGCGGATTTTGAAAGGTTGTCCAGAACGCCACACTCCCTCAGAAGATTCCCAAACATCAGAAATCCTATCAATGCGGTGGAGTTAGGAGCAAGAATGCTTGCGACGATCGTTACAGATATGGGAAAAACTATCTTTGCTATTCTCGGTATCTTTTGTGCTTTCGGTTGCATCCTTATGGATCTTTCTTTCTTGGTGGTCAACGCCCTGATCACCGGAGGCTGTATGATTGGAACCAATGACATATAAGAATAAGCAGCAACTGAGATTGGACCAAGCATGTGTTTTGCAAAGCGCGAGGCCACATAGATGGACGTTGGCCCGTCGGCAGCACCGATAATCCCAACAGATGCCGATTCTTTCAGATCAAATCCGAGCAATGTTGCGATCATCATCGTGCCAAATATGCCAAACTGTGCTGCGGCACCAAAAAGGAACATCACGGGATTCTCAAGGAGTGGTGTGAAATCAATCATCGCCCCTACTGCAATGAATATCAACAGAGGAAAGATCTCAGTCGCAATGCCTATGTCAAAGAAGATGCTCAAAACTCCCCTGTGTAAGACCCCCTGCAACAGTTGATCAAGCGCAGAC
This sequence comes from Thermotogota bacterium, assembly GCA_029551145.1. Classification (GTDB taxonomy): domain Bacteria; phylum Thermotogota; class Thermotogae; order Thermotogales; family DSM-5069; genus Pseudothermotoga_B. Next base: position 12,987 of record JAKPGA010000012.1, read on the forward strand.
GACAGAGGAATGTTCACCAGTATCGTTCCAAACCCAATTGGTAACAACAAAGCAGGTTCATATTTCTTTGCGATGGCAAGGTATATCAGGACCAAGCCAATGAGTATCATAACCACGTTTCCCAAAGTCAGTGAAGCTATACCTGAAAACAACTCTGTGAGCATCTTCCTTTCCCTCGCTTTCATTGATCACAAATCACTATTATATTATAGAAAAAACATGTCAAAAATGTAGCTGTACCACGCTAAAAAAATATATTACTTCTAAATCTTAATAAGAACCTTCAACTTCTAAGAAAGAAACTGCTAAGAGCTTTCGATGAAGAATCAAAGACTACTTTTGTTGTCAAAGCGTAATTCCCGCTGAGCAACAAGTGTATGTCTTTTCGAAAAATCTCAACTAAAAAGCTTCAAACTGCGATAACTCACTGTGTTCAACACAATCTATGTGCTAATATCTATTGAAAGAGTATCGTTCTGAAAGATGGTCGTGCTGCGTATCTGGCGAAAATGATCTATTGGGCAACTGTCAGCAGGGGCCTACTCACTCTCAGAGAAATCTGAGTTTGATTTTGCAAAGGTGATATCGAGATGACTATGAAGGATTTAGGCAGCATCAAGGAAGTACTTCGACAGAATGGTTATGAAATCGAGTCAGAGAAAGTCATACAAAATGGTGTTCAACTTCGAATAAAGAATTGTGGACACCTGCGGATTTACTGGCGCAAGGATGGTCAGACGACAATAGACTTTTCGCAGATCAATGATCTTTGCATTACCCATCTTAGAAATGTGTTAGATCAATCCGAATGTAAATTACTTGAATCATCAATGGATGATCTTGAAATTCAAAGAAGAGTGCTTGAAAATCTTCCTACTGATCCAAGAATGATTTTGCCAGCGATCGGTTCCGATGAATCGGGCAAGGGTGATATCTTTGGACCGGTCGTTGTAGCAGCAGTTTACATCGGCCAAGCCGAATACGCAAAGTTGAACCTTAGTCAACTTAAAGATAGTAAATTGCTGGATGACAAGAAAATCCTGTATCTGTCTGACCAGATAAGATCTCTTTGCGACTACTCGATAGCAGTTGTAGAACCAAAGGATCTAACCCGAGCTGTGAACATGAACAGACTTCTTGAAGACCTCCATGCTCGATGCATAAGTGACCTTGCGAGAAAAAGAAAACCTGTTATAGCGATTTATGACGATTTTGGTGCGAAAAAATTGAAGGAGAAACTCCGTGGTCTTGGTGGATTGGTGGTTCTTGGTTTCGTAAAAGCTGAAGTAAATGCAGCCGTTGCCGCTGCTTCGATTGTAGCAAGGGCAGAATTTCTATCTTGGATAGAGAAAGCCTCAGGCCACTATGGCAGGAAAATACCGCTTGGAGCTGGACAAAAGGCAATCGAATTTGCCAAGAGCTTCTTGAAGGAGTACGGTCTGGCAGAGTTTGAAAAACTGGCAAAGGTGAATTTTTCAAATGTTCGGAAATTGATTGTTTCTTTTGAAGGTAAAAATCTCCGTAGTTCCTAAAAGAGTACTATACCAAACTAAGTCTGTTGATTATCCTTTGTACGTTTCATGAAAGTAATCACATTCCGTGCGAAAGCAGCATTTGTTGCAAAGCGGATTACGTGGTAGACAGATTTTCCTTCCGAATTCTACCATTGCACCATTAAGTGGTCCCCACAGTTCTGAAGGAATCAATTTCGTAAGTTCCATCTCTGTTTGCTCGGGATTCTTTGTGTTGACGAAACCTATTCTGTTGGATATCCTGTGTACATGTGTGTCGACTGCTAATGCGGGTTTGCCGAAACCATGATACAGAACAATGTTTGCTGTCTTGCGGCCGACCCCCGGGAGTTTCAACAATTCCTCAAGATCTGAAGGTACCTTTCCCCTGTATTTCTCTACGATTATTCTTGACACTGTAACTATTCTCTCAGCTTTCTGTTTGTACATACCGGAGGCTTTGATCAGTTCATAGAGTTTCTCTGGTCGAGCCTTTGAGAGAGCGTATGGACCGCTATACTGCGAAAAGAGTTTTTCACAAGCAACTTCGGTATTCTCGTCTCTTGTTCTTTGGCTCAAAATAGTGCATATGAGTATTCTGAAGGGATCTTCTGTGAACTTATCACGAGGGAAGAGTTCAACGATTCTTTTCGCTATTTTTATCATTCTGGCTCGATCCGTTTTGCATACCTCCTTCGATTATTGTACAATGATAAAAGGAGGTGCGCGAATTGGAAAGACTCAATCGATTCTTTGACAAGATCGAACAATTGGGTATAGATGTTGCCCTGATCTATAATGTGGAGTATTCTTCGAAACCTTCTACTTACTATCTATCAGGTTTCACAGGTTCTCTCAGCGTTCTTGTGCTCAACAGAGATGAGCAATTTATCATTACCGATTCGCGGTATTTCGAGCAAGCCAGGCAACAAACTAAATTTCATCTTGTAGAGTACAGAAATGGCGATTTTTTCGAAAACATAAAGATGGTGCTGGACCGTTTCAAACCGAGGACGATAGGCCTTGAATTTCAAAGGATCAGCCACAATGCTTTTCTCAAGCTCAGCGAAAAGATTAAAGCAAACTTTGTTCCCTTGGATACGGTCCTGGATACAATGAGATCGATCAAGGAACCACAAGAAATAGAGAACATAAAAAAGGCGATTTGGATCAGCGAAAAAGCCTTTCTGAAAACTATAGAATCAGTGAGAGATGGTATAACCGAAAAGGAACTTGCCGCTGAGTTCGAGTACAACATGAAGAAATTCGGTGCCGATAGTGTTGCTTTTGAGACAATAGTCATCAGCGGTGTTAGAACGTGTCTGCCGCATGGTAGGCCGTCAAATAAGAAAATAGTTCCCGGTGAGCCAATCACTTTTGATTTTGGTGCGGTCGTGAGCGGTTACTGCGCAGACATAACGCGCACCGTTTTCTTCGGAAAACCCGATGATGAATTCAAGAGGATTTACCAGACCGTCTACGAGGCGCAGACTCTGGCCCTTAATGGTGGGAGCGCGAAGATGAAAGGCAAGTCAGTAGATGCACTTGCAAGAGACTACATTGTTCAGAAAGGTTACGGACAATACTTTGGCCACGGCTTGGGCCACGGAATAGGTCTTGAAGTGCATGAATCTCCGAGAGTCAATTCAACTAACGAGGAACTGTTGCCGGAATCTGCTGTTGTTACAGTAGAGCCTGGCATTTATATAGAAGGCAAATACGGGGTTAGAATAGAAGAAGATGTTTTGGTCAAAAAGGACTCTTTCGAGAAACTCACTAATTTGCCCAGAGAGCTAATGACTGTATGATTCGGAGGTGGAACTGTGGTAGAAGTTGGTGATCTGAAAAAGGGTATGGTCATAATGGTTGACAAAGAACCGTACCGCGTGATCGATGTGAACAAGCATCACATGGCAATGGGAAGAGGCATTATTAGAACGAGACTGAAGAGCGTGAAGACCGGTTTGGTCAAAGAAATGAACTTCAGCAGCGGTGAACGTGTTGACGAAGCCAATCTGACCTTTAAAGCCGCACAATATCTTTACAGTGACGGAGATCATTACCATTTCATGGCCTTGGATGATTATGAACAGTACGCACTGACAGAAGATGATATTCAAGATGCAAAGTGGTACTTAATCGAAAATCTTGAGGTCAGCATAGTGTTTCTCGAGGACAAACCGATAGGTATTCAGTTGCCAAATGTTGTGGTACTGAGAATCGTTGAGACCGAGCCTACTTTCAAGGGAGACACCGTCTCTGGAGGCGGTAAACCAGCCACGCTTGAGACAGGTTTGAAGATCACCGTGCCCTTTTTCGTTGAGAACGGTGAACTCGTGAAAGTGGACACGAGAACTGGCGAGTACCTTGAGCGTGCTTAGGAGGTGAACAGATGGAAACGAAGGGAATGGGAAGCATTGACATTTCTGACAATGCGATAAGAGAAATCGCACTGAGAAGTGTTTTCTCTGTGTTAGAGATTACAGATGAAAGAAAGCAAAAAAAGATTAGGAAGTCTCTCGAAATTGATCGCTCTCCTGAAGACAACATAACGATCAACTTGAAAATAGGTCTTCCATTTGGTAAGTCCTTGATTGAGATGGGACAAAAGATCATGGAAAGGGTGAAGATGGACATCGAAAGAATGACAGAACTTCAGGTTGTTGCTGTGAACGTGACCATAGAAGATATAGAAGAAGGAGAAGAACAGAGAACCGAAGAAAAGGAGTGATCGATCCTCGTGACTCGCCGCAGTAGAATGAGGGACATAGTGTTCAAGACAATTTTCCAAAATGAGTTTCGAAATGAATCAACAGAGATCTTAGTCAAAGAGATCATGGATCGTGAGAAAGAGGATTCCGTTAAAGATGACGTTGTAAGATATGTGCGTGGAATCTATGAAAACCTACCTCAGATCGACGAGAAAATATCAGTCTGTCTTGAGAACTGGCATTTTGAGAGACTGTCATCCGTTGACAGATGTGTGTTGCGATTGGGGACGTACGAGCTCTTATACGAGAAGGATGTGCCAATAGAGGTTACACTTGACGAAGCAGTTGAGCTTGCAAAGAAGTATGGGACAGAGAACAGCGGAAGGTTTGTCAATGGCGTACTTGATAGGATTGCGAAATCCTTTGCACCAGAACCAAAATATCACATTTGATGGAGGTGGGGGGATGCTTAACGATTTGCAAATAGCGAGAACGGCTAAATTGAGACCAGTTATTGATATAGCAAAAGATCTTTCAATTCCAAGAGAGTATCTTAGAAACTACGGGGATTACATTGCCAAGATATCTCACAAACTTGTGAACACTCTAAGTCAAAGAAAGGGTAAGTTGATCATAGTAACCGCGATGACACCGACTCCTGCTGGTGAAGGTAAGACCACAACGAGTATCGGTCTATCTATGGCTCTGAACAAACTCGGCCACAAATCCTTTGTCACGTTGAGAGAACCTTCGCTGGGCCCGGTCTTTGGTGTAAAAGGTGGAGCAGCGGGCGGTGGTTATTCACAGGTATTACCAATGGAAGAGATAAACCTTCATTTTACTGGAGACATACACGCGGTTTCAGCGGCACATAATTTGATTTCTGCCATGATAGATGCCCATATACGTTTTGGAAATGAACTCGATATAGATTTAACTCACATAACTTGGCCTAGAACAATGGATATGAACGACAGAGCTCTGAGAGATATTGTTGTCGGACTCGGAGGCCACGCGAATGGTTATCCAAGACAAGATCAATTCATTATCACAGCTGCTTCAGAGGTCATGGCGATACTCTGTTTGTCCAAAGATATAGTTGATCTTAAAAGGCGTTTGGGAAACATCGTCATAGGTTGGTCAAGATCAGGAAAGCCAGTAACAGTTCATGACTTGGGAGTCGACGGTGCTGCCGCTGTTATTCTCAAAGATGCTGTGGATCCGAATTTGGTGCAGACGATTGAAAACACACCGGCCTTGATTCATGGCGGCCCATTTGCGAACATAGCCCATGGTACCAATTCCATAATTGCTACCAAGATGGCGCTTGGTCTATCAGAGTACGTCGTTACTGAAACTGGATTTGGTTCAGATCTTGGTGCAGAAAAATTCTTCGACTTCGTTGCACCTCTTGCCGATCTTAAACCGGCAGCAGTGGTGATTGTCGCAACAATCAGAGCTATAAAGTACCATGGTGGGGTCAACGCAAAAGATCTTGGCCGAGAGAATCTGGATGCTGTCGCCAAAGGCATCGAGAATCTCAAAGCACATATAGAAAATGTCAAGAAATTCAACCTCCCTGTTGTTGTGGCTGTGAACAAATATGACACAGACACCGAGCAAGAAGTTGATTATGTTCTGGGATACGTTGAGAAGCTTGGAGTAAAAGCTTCATTGAATGAAGCCTTTGCTAAGGGAAGTGCTGGAGCAATGGATCTGGCAAAAAAGGTTATCGAAATAGCGGACGAGTCGAGATTTAGCCCCATCTACAACTGGGAGCAACCCATTGAAAGAAAGATAGAGATTCTTGCCAAAGAAATCTACCATGCACAAGAGATTGTGTACACAAAAGATGCTGTTGATTCAATGAAAAAAATCTCGAAAGAAGGTTTTTCGTCCCTACCAGTGATAGTTGCGAAAACCCAGTATTCATTATCGGATGATGCAACCAAACTCGGTGCGCCCAGCGGTTATACTTTCACCGTTAGAGATGTGAAATTGTCTGCGGGAGCAGGTTTTGTCGTTGCAATATGTGGTGACATCATGCTAATGCCCGGACTTGGTAAAAGACCAAATGCCGTGAATATAGATATCGATGAAAATGGGAACATCATAGGTCTATTTTAGGAGATGGTCCCATGTTGATTGACTGCAAGTCCATAGCAAAATCGATCGATGAAGAGACCTTGTCGTTGATTCAGAAAGCATCAGTGAAGCCAAGGCTTGTAAGTATTTCCGTAAAGCCAGATCAGGGCACTATTTCTTATCTGAGAAGCCAGCAGAAAAAGGCGCAATCTCTTGGTATTGAGTACGAAATGATAAATATCGATGACGAAGTTCAGCTTGAAGAATCCTTGCTAAGGACATCACAAGATGAGAGTGTTCATGGAATCTTCGTATCACATCCTTTACCTCCGAATTTCGATGAGATAAAGATTGCCCATTTGATAGAAGCCAACAAAGACATTGAAGGAAGAAATCCGCTGAATATGGGACGTCTTGTCTACGGAATGGAAGATTTTGCACCATGCACAGCAACAGCAGTTGTAAGGATCCTTACCTCAGTTACCAATCTAACGGGCAAGAGTGTCGTTGTGATCGGCAGGAGCACGACGGTAGGGTTACCCACGTCGATCATGTTACTGAGGCGTGACAGGAGTGCCACGGTTACTGTGTGTCACAGCAAAACAAAAGATATTCCCCAGATCACGAAAAATGCTGATGTGATAGTTGTCGCTGTTGGTAAGGCTTGCTTTCTGACACCAGAAATGGTTCGTGACAACTCTGTTGTCGTTGATGTTGGGATAAACGTGGTTGATGGGAAAATAGTTGGTGACTCGGACATATCGGTTCAACAAAAAGCACTTGTTACCCCTGTACCGGGCGGAGTTGGGGTTGTAACAACATCTATCTTGATGAATAGAGTTGTTAAGAATGCCTTGAGAGGTGGTAAGAATTGAGGATTTTGAGTGGAGTTAGACCAACTGGAAAGCCGCATATAGGTAATTACATAGGAGCTCTGAGAAATTGGAAAAGGCTTCAGGATGAAGGGCATGAGTGCTTCTATTTTGTGGCAGACTGGCATGCTCTGACTACTTCGTACGATGAGACTGATGAGCTGAAATCCTACACAAGAGATGTGATGAGATCTTTCCTCGCGTGCGGACTTGATCCAGAAAAGAGCACGCTCTTTGTACAGTCGGCGGTGAAGGAACACTCTGAGCTGGCACTGTTATTTTCCATGATAGTTCCTCTGTCATGGTTAGAGAGAGTACCAACGTACAAGGAAATGAAACAGCAACTCTCCGAAAAAGACCTTTCGAACGCGGGTTTTCTGCTCTATCCTGTTCTCCAGGCGGCCGATATTTTGATCTACTTGGCGCAAGGGGTGCCAGTCGGAGAAGACCAGGTGTACCACGTCGAACTTACAAGGGAGATTGCCAGAAGATTCAATTTTCTCTACGGAGAAGTTTTCCCAGAACCTCAGTCTTTGCTATCTGTTGTTCCCAAGCTTCCTGGGACAGATGGTAGAAAGATGAGTAAGAGCTATGGCAACATAGTACCACTCGAAAACAACTATTCTGAAGTTGAAAAAAAGATACTTCCAATGATGACTGATCCGGCTCGAAAAAGAAAAACAGATCCCGGTGATCCCCAGAAATGTCCGGTGTGGAGCTATCACATAGCATTCGGGATAGATGAACAGGATAGTCAGTGGGTTATCGAAGGGTGCACAAAAGCCAAAATAGGTTGCATAGATTGTAAGAAGTTACTGCTGAGAAACATGAGGCGAGAGCTCGAACCAATCTGGGAAAGATACAGCAAAATCGACTCAGATCCACATTTTGTGGATGACGTCATAACCAAGGGTAATGAAAAAGCCAGGTTGATCGCACAAAAGACAATGCAATCTGTCAGAGACAGAATGAACTTGCTTTTCTGAGGTGATCTGTTGGAGCTTGTATTCCGCTTGCAGGAATTCGAAGGACCACTGGACTTGTTACTCTATCTTGTGAAAAGACGCAAAATTAGTGTGCGGCAGGTTTCTGTTTCCCAATTGGCTGATGAGTTTGTCGCATATGTTGAGCAAATGAAAAGGTTTGATTTGAATGTCACATCTGATTTTATCGCGATGGCTACTCAGTTGATGGAAATGAAATCGAAGTACATTCTTCCTTCACTTACTGAGAGAGAGACAAAACAGTTGGCTCAACAAGAAGAAGATCTGTACAGAAGAATCGAGATGTATGAGAAGATAAAAGAACTAAGCGATCAGATAAAGGAAAGAATCAAAGATGTCGGGGCAAGGCAGTTGGTGAGATTACCATCTTTGCCTCAGATTGAGCAGGAAAAACTGTCCAAGATTCTTCAAGCTGCCCTGCAGGAACTCAACATCCGCAAGGCTGTCTACAAAATAAGAAGGCAGACTATGACAGTTGAGCAAGCCATGAACAGAGTACTTGATTTGCTTGTAGAAAGTACAGATATCGCCCTGTACGATGTACTCAGGATTGGTGAAAGCAGATATCAAGTGATTGTCTATCTTTTGGCCGTACTGGAGCTGATCTTTTTCAAGAAGGTTGTGATTTTTGAAGTAGATGGCAACCTCATATTGAGGAGGAATGATCTTGAACCTTAGGGGTATGATCGAAGCACTGGTCTTTGCCGCTCGCGGCATGACTGTAGAAAAACTCGCGAAAATCACTCAGACCAACGCAGAGACCGTTGAAAGAGTCATTGAAGAAATTGTTAGCGAATATCGTGGTGATCACCACGGTGTGGAATTGAAAAAGATTGGTGATGTGTATCGCTTCTACACAAAAACCGAGTACTCCAAATTGATCAGCAAGGTTGCGAGAACTTTCTACGCGAAACTCTCTTCAAGTCAGATGGAAATAATCGCGGCGATATTACTCAATGGCCCATGCACTGTTCAGATGCTCAACGAATTAAGAGGAAAAGATTCCAGTGCAATCGTGAGGTCTTTACACAAATCTGGCGTCCTGATGAGGAAGAAACAATCCAATACCTATGTCTATCAATTGAGCGAGAACTTCAAAGATTTTCTCATGATAGAAGGAGTGCTCGACCAGTCGATCGAGCACTCAAACCCTTCTAAGTCTTCACCTTCGACTTCTGAATCTTGATGAATTCACAAACACCATGCGGGCAAGAAGAAGCTTTGAGATGTTCAATGAAATCATTCCTGAAGTTCTCTACGATTGACAACAAAGGAACATTGATGCTCTGTCCAAGGCCACAAAGAGATGCTTCCTGCGTAACATAAGCTATTTGCTTCAACGTCTCAAGATCTTCCAGTTTGCCCTGGCCCTTGCTCATTCTCTCAAGGATCTGAACTGCAAGTCTTGTACCTTCGCGACAAGGAGTGCATTTACCACAAGATTCATGAGCGAAGAACTGCATAGTGTTGAGTGCAACATCGACAGGGCACACTTCATCGGACATTGCCAGTATAACACCTGATCCTATGGAAACTCCGTAATTCTTGAATGAATCATAGTCTAAGGGCGCATCGAGTTTATCAATACCGATGAATGTGCCAGCCGTTCCACCGGTCTGAACCATGTACAGATCTTTACCACCAACCAAGCCACCACCAAATCTGTAGATTAGATCGCGAACGGTTGTCCCCATAGGTACTTCAACAATGCCTCGTCTGACGACGTTACCGACAAGTGAGTAGACTTTTGTCCCAGGTGAACCAGCCGTCCCAAAAGATTTGAACCACTCTGGACCGTTCAAGATTATCTGGGGAATGTTGGCAAAGGTTTCCACGTTGTTGATCACCGTGGGTTTACCGAACAATCCATTTGTTGGGGGATATGGTGGCTTTAATCTTGGTCTACCGGACTTGCCCTCGATAGATTCAAGCAAAGCAGTCTCTTCACCACATATGTATGCGCCTGCACCAAGTCTGACCGTCAGATCAAAGTCAAATCCTGAACCCATTATATCTTTGCCCAGAAAACCATATTCATACGCATCTTTTATGGCTTTCTGAATGTTATCCACCGATCCATAGTATTCACCGCGTATGTATATATATCCTTTCGTTGCACCTACGGCGTACCCACAGATGGTCATCGCTTCAATTACAGAATGCGGATCTCCCTCCATAATCAACCTATCTTTGAAGGTCCCAGGTTCGCCTTCGTCTGCATTGCAGACAACATATTTCTGATCGGCTTGCACTTTGGCCGTGAATTCCCATTTCAGTCCGGTCGGGAAACCAGCACCGCCTCGACCTCGGAGACCTGAAGCCTTTACACACTCAAGAACCTGCTGAGGTCTCATCTCAGATAACACCTTGTGAAGTGCAAAGTATCCATCCCTTGCAATGTACTCATCTATACTCCTTGGATCGATGCTGCCTACATTTCTCAGTACAATTCTTGTTTCTGCACTGACCTTTTCCTTTTCGACAACGAGTTTCAGTCTATCCTTTGGTATTTCAAGTGAGAGAACCGATCTTCCTTTGAGTAGATGTTCGGTCACGATTTTCTCAACATCTTCTGTGGAACGAACTGAATAATAAACATCATCGGGGAAAATTGCCATGACAACGCCTTGAGTGTATACACCCATGGTACCTGTTTCCAAAACATCTACTGTATCCTGAAGGCCATACTTTCCAATTAGATCCTTTAGATAGTTGACGAAATGCTTTGCACCAAGTAATACACTGTTAGAGTCAACCGAGACCAGCACCAACATAGGTTTCATCGTGCATCACCTCCACTACGGAGGTTCTCGATAAGTTCCTTAACCTTCTTCGGTGTAAGATCTCCATAGTATTGATCGTTGATCATTATTACAGGAGCCACACCGCACAGTCCAAGACAGCTTGTTGTTTCCAGTGTAAAGAGACCGTCCTTAGTTGTCTCACCAAACTGCACTCCGAGCAGCTCTTTCAAGGTCTGAACTATCTCCCTACCACCAGTCACATGGCATGGCAAGTTTACACAGACACGTATCACATATTTGCCTCTCGGCTTGGTAGAGAACATTGTGTAGAAAGTGAGAACTTCGTAAACTTTTGACTTTGGCACTACGAGCTCTTCAGCGACTATCTCCGCAGCCTCAACTGGTATGTAATTGCCAAAGTAATCCTGGACTTTGTGGAGTGTGTTGATCAGTATATCTTTTTCCTCAAGAGACTCCGATTTTGCTTCTCTAACAAGAGCATGCACCTTCTCGCGATCGACCACAACCAACTCCCCCTTCTCACGGTGATACCTTGCTGATTGCACCAAATCTACAGACTTCAATACAGCTTCCGCACCTTATACAAACTTCGTTATCAATTTGATGCACTTTCCGTACTTCACCGGAGATCGCATTTACAGGACAGACTCTTGCACAAGCAGTACATCCAACGCATTTTGTGGGATCTATAACGTACCTTATCAATTGCTTACATTTGAGAGATGGACAACGTTTTTCTTTCACGTGTGCTTCGTATTCATTGCGATAGTACCGCAAGGTGCTCAAAACAGGATTAGGGGCTGTCTGACCAAGGCCACACAATGACGTATCCTTGATGACATTTGCCAGATGCTCAAGTTCATCGAGATCTTCCTCTGTTCCTTCGCCGGAGGTTATTCTGTCCAGAATCTTTAACATCTGTCTTGTGCCTTCTCTGCATGGAGTACACTTTCCACATGACTCATCGACTGTGAATTCCAGAAAGAATCTGGCAACGTCAACCATACAGTCATCTTCATCCATTACTATCATTCCACCAGAGCCCATGATTGCACCAAGCTTCTGAAGTGACTCGTAATCTACAGGTGTGTCGAAATGCTCTGATGGGATACAACCTCCACTCGGACCACCGGTCTGGACCGCTTTGATTTTCTTCCCTGTGGAAGATCCTCCACCGATTTCGTAAAGAAGCTCCTTCAAGGTTATACCCATGGGAACCTCGACGAGTCCCGTATTGGTGATTTTCCCTGCAAGGGCAAAGACCTTCGTCCCAGGTGATTTTTCTGTGCCGATACTTCTGAACCAGTTCGCCCCATTAACTATGATTGGTGGAATACAGGCAAAGGTCTCGACGTTGTTTATGACTGTCGGACAACCCCATACACCGCTTTGAGCAGGATAAGGTGGCTTGACACGAGGTTGACCCCTTCTTCCTTCGATTGACGCAATCAGGGCTGTTTCCTCACCGCATACGAACGCACCAGCACCGATTCTTATTTCGATGTCAAAACTAAAGCCGCTGCCCATGATATTCTCTCCGAGAAATCCGTACTCTTTTGCCTGCGAAATAGCCGCGTTAAGTCTTTCAATAGCCAGTGGATATTCTGCTCTCACATATATATATCCCTGATTGGCACCTATTGCATAACCGCCTATGGTCATCGCTTCAAGTACTGTGTGCGGGTCACCTTCAAGAACAGAGCGATCCATGAAAGCACCAGGATCACCTTCGTCAGCGTTACAAACAATATACTTTCGCTCACCTTTGGATTTTCTGGTTAATTCCCATTTCAATCCTGTTGGGAATCCTGCCCCACCTCTGCCACGAAGTCCACTTGCTTTGACTTCCTCTATAACCTGTTCCGGACTCATATTTTTCAAAACCTTTGCCAAAGCAAAATAACCATCTCGTGCTATGTATTCCTCAATATTCAGTGGATCTATATAACCTACATTTCGCGTTGCTATTTTCACTTGTTTGGCGAAAAATGGGAGCTTTTCTACTGCTTCTGGAATTACTTCGCCAGTTGGCATCTTGTAAAGGTATTCCTTAACAATTCTTCCCTTTAATATGTGTTCCTCGACGATCTTTCTGGCAGCCTGAGGTGTAAGTTTTTGATAGAAAACACCTTCTGGGTAGATCACCATCAAAGGACCTAAACTGCAAGCCCCCATACATCCAGTCTCAACAACTCTGACAACATCGTTAAGAGCGTATTTTTCGATCTCTTTTTCGAGTGCTTGCTTCACGCTTTCTTCCCCAGCAGAAATGCAAGCACCTCCTGCACAGATCAAGATTGTAGTTGCTGTCAATGGCACTGAGATCACCTCTTCTTAGATTTCTCCTCTTCGGACTAACAAATCAGTGACAACTTGGTTAGACATTATATGTAGCTTCACTATCCTTTTTGCGTTCTCAGGAGTCACATGACCATAAACAACGGGCTCCTGACCTTCCAGTCTCACTTCAACTGTTGGTTCAACCTCGCAAAGGCCCATGCAACCCGACTGGACGACTGAAACATCATTGATGTTGTTTTCACTCAAAGCTTCGACAACTGCCTTTAGAGTATCCTTTGCACCAGCGGCTATACCACAGGTACCCATTGCCACAGTGATCTTTCCTCTCTTACCTGTATCTCTCAATTGAAGCTCCTTGACGGCTTTCTCCTTGATCTTCATTAAGTCTTCAAGTGTCTTTATCTTACTCATCGTTACTTCACCTCCTTATATTTCTCAATGATCCTTGGAACCATATCGGGCTTTACTCTCCCGTAGAAATCCTTTTCACCAACGAGGACTACAGGAGCCATACTGCAGGCACCGAGGCATCTAACAGGGTGAATAAAAAAATGTCCATCTTTAGTTGGTTCCTCCGGTTTCGTGCCGAGTTCTTCCAAAAATCTCTCAAATACCCTGTCTCCGCCCTTTACATAACACGCTGTGCCAAGGCAGACCTTAATTTGTACCTTTCCCTTTGGTTTGGTTGAAAAGAAGTTGTAGAAGGTCACGACTCCATAGACTTGAGAGACCGGGATGTCAAGTGCGTCAGCAATGTGTTGTTGCACCTCGACTGAAAGATAACCAAACAGTTCCTGGGCTTTCTGCAAAACAGAGATAAGCTTGTCTGGTTTCGCACCAATCGAACTGATGTAGTTGTCCAACTCGTTGAGCAAACGTTCACCTGTCGTGCAAAGATCTGGCAACTGTTCCACCTCCTGTTAATAAATTCACAAACTTCAGCTCGATTATACCACTTTCAGTTGAAAAAACCACATACGATGGTAAAGTAAAGATGGAGGGAATTGAAGTGACGATGTTGATTAAGGTAGACCCACTGAAGCCTGCTGAAGATGTTCTGCGCAAGGCAGCAGACCTCATAAAAGAAGGTGGCGTGGTGGCTTTCCCTACCGAGACTGTCTACGGTCTTGGTGCTGACTGTTTCAACATTTCTGCTGTGCTGAAGATCTTTGAAATAAAGAAAAGGCCGCCCGACAACCCTTTGATCGTACACATATACGACAAAAAGCAACTTGAAGACCTAATTGACCAAGATTACCAAAAAGCTTCTGCAATCATCGATGTCTTCTGGCCAGGTCCTGTGACTCTAATATTCAGAAAAAAGTCTGATGTTCCCAGGGAGGTAACTGGGGGTCTGGAAACCGTTGCTGTCAGGATGCCAAGCCATCCTGTTGCACAAAAACTACTTTTGCTGAGTGCAACACCCATAGCTGCGCCGAGTGCAAACCTGTCGGGAAAACCAAGCCCAACACGAGCTGAACATGTAATAGAAGATTTGTACGGTTTGGTTGATGCAATCATCGATGGTGGCGAAACCCCTTTCGGAATTGAATCAACTATTATAGATTTCTCAAGGGAAAGACCAGTTCTCCTGCGCCCCGGTCCCGCGACGATAGAGGAAATCCTAAAGCTCGTACCAAACTTGGAAATCCCAGACTTTCTGCTGAAAAAGATCAATGAGCCTGTCAGACCGCTCTCACCTGGTATGACTTACAGACACTACGCCCCTGAAAAGCCTTTGATTCTTGTTACGAACGAAAACAAACTAGATGAAATACTTCTAAAATACCCAGAGGCTCCAGTCATCTGCCCTCAGGAAATGACCACGAGATTCTACGGAAGAAGAACTATTGTGCTGGGCACTCTAAAGGAACCTTTCACAATCGCACAGAATCTCTTTCATGTTCTGAGAACCGTTGATTCGATCACAACGAACGCTGTAATTGCCATTGGCTTTGAACCGAAGGGAATCTTGTTTTCTGTAATGAATCGTCTGAGAAGGGCTGCGACGGAGATTGTCGAATAATCGTAACTTGGCGGTGCTGGGTTCTTAAAAATCCCTATTCACGTAGTTACCCAACAACGCGTAAAATAACAGTATAAGACCACTTTTGAGGAGGTGAGTTGCCTTGGAGAGTACCAGTAGTTCTTTTAGTTTGCCACCATGAATTCTCGAGGAGGTGATGGAATGAAAGTGAAGGTCCAGGTTGACATTAAGAGATTCATCGAAAATGGTGATTTTAGGACGTTAAAGATGATTTTGACCCAGCAAGAACCCGCCGAAATACTTGAGATGATAGAAGAACTCCCAGCAGATGAAAAGATAATTGTATTTCGTCTCCTTCCCAAAGATCAAGCTGCTTTGGTCTTCAGTGAACTTGAGGCCGATGACCAGATAGCATTGATAGAATTGTTCAAAGAGGAAAGACTCAGAGAAATAATATCTTCAATGGATCCAGATGACAGAGCAGAACTTTTCGAGGAAATGCCAGCAAACGTTGTGAATAAGTTGCTTTCCTACCTCACACCGGAAGAGAGAAAGATCACTTTGTCTTTGCTCAACTATCCTGAGAACTCCGCGGGCCGTTTGACAACTCCCAGGTGTCTTGAATTGTACTCAGATATGACAGTTGCCGAGGCTTTGGAAAAGATCAGGAAGGAGGGTAAGGACAAAGAGACAGTGCACCTTATGCCTGTGATAGATAGGTCCAGAAAACTACTTGGTACCGTCGAACTACAGGACTTGATATTTGCGGAACCGTCATCCGCTGTCGAAAACGTAATGAATTCTAAACCCGTCTTCGTCTATGCGACTACTGATCAGGAGGAAGTTGCTCAGGTAATGAGAA
Organism: Thermotogota bacterium; assembly: GCA_029551145.1. Lineage (GTDB taxonomy): Bacteria > Thermotogota > Thermotogae > Thermotogales > DSM-5069 > Pseudothermotoga_B. The sequence continues at coordinate 29,085 of JAKPGA010000012.1, forward strand.
AGTATGACCTTTTTGTTGTGCCCGTTGTAGATAGTGAGCAACGCTTGATAGGGATTATCACTATAGATGACATCATAGATGTGATAGACGAAGAGGCAACAGAAGATATTCAGAAGATGAGTTCTATCGTAACAACTGAAGAACCTTATCTTCACGTCAGTGGCTGGAAGTTGATATTCAGGAGGCTTCCATGGCTTGTCGCATTGCTTTTGGTAGAGAGCATAAATGGGAATGTCATAGCGAAATTTGAGAATTTCCTCGCATCGCTACCAATAGTAGCCGCTTTCATGCCCACAATGATGGATACCGGAGGTAATATCGGCTCGCAGATTTCGGCACTCGTCATAAGAGGTATGGCACTCGGAGAGATAAAACCGAAAGACTGGTGGAAGATAATTCTGCGTGAGATATTAATTGGTTCGGTTCTTGGAATTTTGCTCGGTCTGACTTTGTTTTTCAGATCGATGATGATCAGTTCGTCTATCAGAGTTGGGCTCGCAGTCTCATTGGCATTGACCGTGGTTGTGATTTTCGCGAATACCTTAGGTGCTTTTCTGCCATTTCTGGCGCGCTTGATGCGCATAGACCCTGCAATTATGGCTGGACCATTGTTGACAACAATAGTTGATGTTTCAGGAATTGTGATGTATTTCATGATCGTCCACCTAATGCTCAGATGATTTTGACTTTTTCTGCACGAGGGCGTATAATTTTTTAAGCCCGAAAGGGGTTATTTCGTTTTTTGTAGGGAGGAGTTGCACCATGAAAGGTACAGTCAAGTGGTTTGACCCCAAAAAGGGGTACGGTTTTATCACCAAAAAGGAGGGTGGAGATGTTTTTGTCCACTGGTCCGCACTGGAAATGGACGGCTTCAAAACCCTCAAGGAAGGTCAGGAGGTTGAGTTCGAGATTCAGGATGGTCCAAAAGGTCCTCAAGCAGCCCATGTGAAAGTTGTTGGGTAATAGCAGAAAAACCTGACCATAATTAAAGCCCCGCAAGAGCGGGGCTTTTCATTTTTCCATATTCAACCTAAAATCTTATAGACACATTTGCACCGACAGGTACTGCAGTGCAGTTACTTGATCCGTATGTTCTCATCTCTATACCAGCGCCTGCGCCAATTGCAAAGGTATTCATATCAAAGGTGTAGTATACCCCTATTCCGACAACGTAACCAAGCTTTGTAAAACTCGTAAGTCCAGGTATCGACAGACCACCGTAACCTTTGATCGTCACCGAAGAGAAATCATCGATTGGCAGATTATACTTCGCGGCAACTAACAGATCAAGTGCATACTGTGAATCAACGCCAAGAAATGTTGCTATGGTATCTGTTGACGGAGCAAGAAACCAAGCAAGACCTACTCCCCCGCCGATCTCTACACCTTCAGATACTTCGTAGGTTACCAGAGCACCGAATGATACGTAAGCAGTCGGAGATGCTGCAGTAGGTGTTGCAAACAGCACGAAGTCATAAGAGCCAAAGACATCAACGTTTACTTGAGCCAAACCAACAACAGAAATCAAAGCTACAAGTAATACTACCAGTTTCTTCATTCATACTCCTCCCTTCAGAACAATGATTCTGTCAAACAGTATATCACAATTTTCGCTGGTTGTTATAGTGATTTCTCATCGCCTCATTCTCCGGCAGAGACAGTATCTCTTCGATGACTCCTGCAGCCTGTTCGTAAGACTTTGTTCGGAGATCTTTGATCAGAAATTCAATTAAGGCCTTTTTATCACCGTTCATGATTGCGTACAACGCCCACTCCATTCTGAGCATTCTTGGTAAAAGATACATTTTTATAACCTTCTCGTTCAAAGGTGGATCGATCTTTTCAACGTGCCATCCATTGCCATCAACTGTTGCGGGTACCTCGATTACAACTCCATCTGGTATCTGTGGTATGTAACCTTGGTTTGGAACATTTATCACAAAGCGCTGAGCGTTGTTGTTGGCAATAGCGTCTATAAATGGTATATGCTGCTCACCGCTGAGCATATTGGGTGAAGTGAAAATCTTTATCTCCTGCTTGAGTTCCTCAGGTACAGAACCCTTAGGCAAAAACTTCAGGTAAGATTCCAGTGAAAGAAGTTTTATGGATTTGTTGTTTGAGAGATAATTTATCGCATCTGTAATCATTTTCAGCCTTTCTTGGTACCATTGCCACCCTATTTCTGAATCAGCACCTCCCCATGGTTCCCCATACCATTTTTTCTTGGTCTCAAGGTTGTAATTATATTTCCAGGAACCATTTCTGGGAGTATCTCCAATGGGCATCTGGCCATAGAATCTGTACATGTCAATCGAAGCTGGACTCAGTTGAAGATCAAACGGTGTTTTGGGCTTCCATTCCTTGGATTTTTCCTGAATCCATTCTTCAAGAAATTCATAACCGTTTCTCCCATTATAGAGAAATCTGTTGAGCCAAATGGCGTGATTGAATCCAGCCACCTGCCAATCGACTTTTTTCATATCCATTTCAAGGGCTTCTGCCATTTCATGAACCCCGTAGTGCCCATGGCAGAACCCTACTACCTTGATCTTCGAGCACCTCTTAACCAGATTCGTACCTTCGAAGACGGGATTCGCAGTCTGCAAAAGCCATGCATTTGGACAGAGCTTTTCCATTAATCGTGCCACATCAACAAAAAACTTGAGCTGGTTGAAATTACTCAGTGTGTAGTAATCTGAAACCATGTTGAATTCTTGGGTATCTATTCCACGGTAGTAACCATGCTTTTCACCAATCTGCCTTGCCTTTTCAAGGTAACTGTGCCCGCCCACCATAACGGTGTTTATGACAAAATCAGCATCCCTCAACGAATCCTCAAGTCGAGTGGTCTTTTCAAAGCGGAGATCACCCCCCAATTCCTTGACGTATCTTGAAGCCAGATCATAAACGCCATTCAATCTTGTTTCGTCGATGTCCATCAATGACACCAAACTGCCTGACAGACCTTTTGTTTTACACAGATCATTCACTAACCTCATGGAAAACACTGCACTACCAGCTCCAATAATGCTGATCTTTACAGGTGCCATAACCTGCCTCCTTCCATTTTGTCATCCCGAAAATTCCAAAACATCATCCTGCCATCAGTATCAGGCCAAGATTCTCTCTTAGAAAAATTTATCTAATCTTATTCTATCACTTTGTGTTTCAGACCACAAACAGATCCTAAAATCTGTACATGATATATTGTTCGAATTCTTTCAACGGTTAGATGGCTTTGTTGAGTGCACCGATGTGTATGTTTCTTCAATTCCAGTTTATCTCTGTATACATCTGTCAAAAAACTGTATGATTCTGATAAGCTAATCGAGGGTGTAGAATTTTCTTGTTGGTCAATCATTCCGGAGTGATAACCGTGGAGAAGAAGCGGCAACAGAGGGGTATAATACGTTCTATACTTTTCTTTGTCATAACCGCAATCGTTCTATTCTCAGTTTGTGAGAAAGATCGAAATATCGATGGTTTGAGCGTGAATCTTGCCATTGTTGATCTGGTTACAAGGTTCACGATGGCTTGCATTCTTTTTTCTTATTCACACGTCCTTCTCAAAATAGGTGCCTTCCTCTTCGCTTATGCGAAGATCTTTGGTATCGCAGGATTTGCCTGTTCAGTTCAGGGATTTTTCAAAATTGAGATGACTCTTGAGATTGTTGGTATTGCTCTCACCGTGATCAGTCTAATTCCCTTGTCTAAGAATATCCTGGGCGATCAATTGTTCAAGCTGGCTTTCTCAGATTCACTGACAGGTTTGATGAACAGGCATGCCTTCTTGAACCAAGCGAGAAAGTTCTTGAAGATTTCAACTGAAAGAGGTAGAACAGCGGCTGTCATTTATGTGGATCTGAACAGATTCAAGTCTGTTAACGATTACCATGGTCATCACACTGGAGACGAGGTGCTTGGAACTGTTGGCAGAAGGATCAAAACAATGGTGAGAAAGGGAGATCTGGTAGCAAGAATTGGCGGTGATGAATTTGTGTTCTTTTTGTCAGATGCAGATGAGAAAATTGCCGAAGATGTTGCTAAGAGAATAGTTGATAGAATTTCTTGCCCTATCATGGCCAATGGTGTACAATTTTGCCTTGGAGCAAGTGCTGGCATAGCGATTTTTCCAAAGAACGGTGAGACAATTGAAGAACTCATCGAAAAAGCAGATAGCGCGATGTACAAGGCAAAAGCAATGGAAAGTGGTTATATGTTCGCATCAAAAGCTGAGAGTATTTGAGGTGATAGAGTGTACGAACGAGACAGAGAGCTAATAGTGCAGTTTGGTCTGAGAATTTTGAGGTCTAACCATGTGAGTGGCACCTCGGGTAACATAAGTTTGAGGGTCTCACAAGATATGATAGCGATCACACCGAGTGGAGTCCCATATGATGAACTTTCCGCGAAGGATATACCCATAATAGATTTGGAGGGCCACTTAGTCGAAGGAAACCTAAAACCATCGGTGGAACACCAGCTTCACTGCTTGATATACAAAACCTTTCAAGATATTCATGCCGTCATCCATACACACTCAATCTATTCAACAGTTCTATCAATACTCCATAAACCCTTACCCGCAATTAATGAAACACTTCTGATGATTGGTGAATCAATACCAGTTAGTGAATATGCGAATGCCGGTTCTTCGCAACTGGCAGACTATGTAGTGAGCTGTATGAAAAAGAGTAAAGCGGTCATCATGGCCAATCACGGGCTTGTTTGTGCCGCGAAAACCCTACAGGAAGCCTTTGACATGTGCGAGACCGTTGAAAGAGGCGCGCAAGTTTACGTTACAGCACTGTCAACTGGTCTTCCAATTCACTTGATTGACGAAAAATGCGCAAAGGAAGCCATTGAGTTCCTCAGCAACAATTATGGTCAGAGGCGATGAAGTGGCTATTTTTTTCTGGTGGCTGTGAGCAATATTATCCCAAATACTATAACGGTTATCCCAAAGATTATTCTCACGAACTTCCATTGATAGAGACTTATACCGAACAGGACCGCTCCAATCCCAAAGAGAACGGTCGACGCTACAAGAATACCCTTATTACGATTGACGATATAAGTTTGAATCATGCCAATAGCCGGTGCCACAACGAAAATGGGCCATAGATAACTCATGTATGAAAAACCCATGATAGTGCAGAAAAGAAAAAGCAATCCTATCGTAGTGAGGATTCCCCCAGGGATGAATCTGCCAGCAGATTTGCCAAATGCGCCAAACTCAAAAGTCAGCCCAAGCAAAATCAATATCATCGACCAAACATAATTCACGCTCAAATTCAAGATCAGAACAAGGCCTGTGATGATCAAAAAGGTGGAAACCAAAATAGCACTTATACTCGCCCTTGGCATTTGAACACCTCCTATTGATTTAATTCTTTTTGAAGTTGAATGGCCTTCAGATACGTTTCCTGAATAGTTTTCATTAGGGCACCTCGAATACCTTCTCTCTCCATTCGGTATATTCCCTCTATTGTTGTTCCCGCTGGTGAAGTAACCACATGTCTGAATTCACCTGGGTGGTTCCCGAGCTTGAGCAAGAGTTCTGCCGAGCCTATCATCGTTTCCAATACCATTAGCCTTGAAGTTTCGTATGAAAGGCCCATTCTGATCCCTGCATCGATCAGAGCTTCTATGATGACAAAGACAAAGGCAGGTGCGCTCCCACTCAGTGCAGTGACAGCCGCAAGATGATCTTCGTCCACTTCGACAATTTGACCCAAACAAGATAGTACCTCGCAGCACCTTTTCCAAGTGTCGTCATTCAATTTTTTCGAACGCGCAGCGCCAACCACACCCTTACCAATCATTACGGGAATGTTGGGCATGATTCTTACGATTTTCTTACAGTTTGTCCGTTGGGCTATTTTCTCAATGCCGACTGCTGTCATCGTGCTTATCAAAATTCGATCGCCAACCTGTCCGATCTCTGAAAGTAAGCGATCACTGTCCTGAGGTTTCACGCACAAAAATGTCATCTCGCACATTTCGATTACCTTTCTGCTGGTTGCAACTTGATAACCATCTTTTGCAAAGTTCTCTATCTTCTTGAAAGAACGATTTGCCAGAACAATATCCCCAGGTTTCAAATAGCCGCTTTCAACAAGCCTTTTCGCAATGATTGATCCGATATTCCCAACGCCAATTATCCCTATCACGGTGTAGTTCTCCTCTCTATTAGAAACAATTACGAGAAATACTACAGTACATGGAGCATGAGGGAAAACTCAGATCTTTTCTGACGATCATAGCACACAAAGCCAAGGTTTTCAACCTTGACATCTCAAAATCAGGAGCTGTATTATTGTGAAAGAGTATTTCATAAGGTGAAATACACCATTTCTTATGCTGGGAGGGATTGAGATGAAAAAGGTACTAACAGTTTTGCTGGTAGTTGTGTCATTAACCTTGATCTTTGCGGAATGGAAACCCACCAAGTCCATCACCGTTATCGTTCCATGGTCGGCTGGTGGTTCAACGGACCAAGTAGCCAGAATGATCGCAAGTCAAATGGAACCGTTGCTCGGTCGCAAATTCGTGATTGTGAACACCCCTGGTGGAGCTGGTTCGATCGGTACAGTCAATACCTGGAACGCACCTCACGATGGTTATACCTGGACGGCAAATGCGGTTCTCGATCTTACAAAGTATGCATTGCTTGAAGAAACAATACCATTCACGCACAGGAGCTGGAAGTACTTTCTGCCCATCTATGCACCGAATGTCGTTGTCGTGAATCCAAATACACCTTATAAAACGATTGATGAACTTATCCAAGCTATGAAAGCCAATCCAGAGATCGCCATTGGATCTGCAGGAACAGGCAGCGGAGGACATGTTGCAGCCGAAATCTTTGCTGAATATTTTGGATTGAAGTACAAACATACACCTTATGCTGGCGGAAATCCTGCAACCGTTGCTGTGGTTTCGGGAGAGGTCGTTGGAAATATGCAATTCTCAATGGAAGTAGCAGATATGCTTAGAGCAGGAAAGTTGAGAGCTCTTTGCACTCTTAGTGCCGAACCATTGACTATTTCAGGCTATGGCACAATACCGTCTATTCGCCAGTGGTATCCAGATTTCCCAGATGTGGGTGCCTACTTTGGGTTGGTAATCCCAGCAGATGTACCAGCTGAAGTCTTGGAAACTGTTGGACAGGTTTTTGAGAAAGCTGCCAATTCTCAGGCTATGAAAGATTGGGCGGATAAGCAGGGTTTGGTTTCTGTTTGCATTTACGGTGATCAAGCGAGTGAAATAGTCGAGCAAGTTGCAAGACGAGTTACCTGGCTTTTGTACGACAGAGGTGTCTTAAAGATCTCTCCAGAAAAGTACAACATTCCAAGAATAGGTCAATGATCTACGGCGCCCACACTCGTGGGCGCTATTTTGGGAGGTTTTACCTTGAAAGATAAGATAACCGCCGTTATTTTTATATCCTTAGCTTTGTTCTTTCTCATAAATGCTATGTTGATGCCATTCACAACTGAGTATGGAAAATACGGAGCTCCTGGCATAGTACCTATCGTTCTTTCAGTGATTGTGATCTTATTGAACCTGATTATGATGCTGCGCAAAAAACAAGAGAAAGCTCCAGTGCAAATAACCAATGGAGATAGAAAGAAGTTGTTCTCTTTTGAAAATAAAAGGCTTTTGATCTCTGTTATATTTTGCTTAACTTATGTTCTATTGTTGGGCCATTTGAATTTCATAGCCTTGACAAGTGTTTTTGTGTCGGTTCTTTCCCTTATCTTTTACAGAAAGAAACCTATTCTGGTTATATTAACCTCGGTGCTTGTTACCTACGGTATTTACTACATATTTCAGAAACTCTTTCTTCTGCCTTTACCCTGAGGGAGTGTGTGCCGATGAACGTACTGGGAAGTTATTTTGAATATATCGTTGAGATGCTCTCTGATCCTTTACTTTTGTTCAACATGGCTTGGGCGACCTTACTTGGCATCCTTATTGGTGTTTTGCCTGGCTTGACCGCAACGCTCGGTGTTGCTATTCTAACAACGCTCACCTTTGGTTTTCCCGCAAAGACTGCCATAGCCATGTTGATTGGTGTCTATATCGGTGCGATCTATGGAGGAAGTAGAACAGCGATTGTCTTGAACATACCTGGAACACCTGCTAATGCCGCAACAACAGTTGACGGTTTTCCCCTTGCTCGTTCTGGCTACGCAGGTTTCGCCTTGAATGTCGCAACTATCATGTCTGGCATCGGATCAATTATCGGTGCTCTTTTCATAGTCACGCTTGCTCCATTATTGGGTAAACTCGCTCTTCAGTTTGGTTCATGGGAGTTTGCAGTTCTTGCTATCTTTGGCACGATCATCGCTGGCAGTCTGACGGCACCCAAGGACCCACTGAAAGGTTGGATAGCAGGTTTTCTCGGTTTGATGATCTCACAGATTGGAATGGACGAAATCACTTCCTATCCACGTTATACCTTTGGGAATATTCAATTGTATGGGGGAATTGCCCTACTTCCTGTTCTGGTCGGGGTCTATGGTATACCTGAGATCCTCATGAGTTTGAAGAGAACAACAAAGGCAGAAGTGGCTTTAGACTTTTCTAAGAAGAAAAGTGATCTGTCTTATGGTGGAACAATTCTCAAGAACTGGCTTAACATAATCAGATCTGGAATAGTTGGCGTTTTTATCGGTGTCATCCCCGGTGTGGGTGAGGATGTTGCATCTTGGGTTTCTTATGATTTGGCAAAACGTTCAAGCAAAGAACCTGAGAAATTCGGCAACGGTTCCATTGAAGGGTTGTCATCCGCAGAAACTGCGAACAACGCTTGTGTCGCGGGGGCGATAATACCAGTACTCACGCTTGCAGTACCTGGAAGTGCACCCGCAGCGGTGTTGCTTGCGGCTCTGTGGATACACGGTGTCCGAGCTGGACCGCTGCTACCCATCGAACATCCGGAGATGATTGGTAACGTCGCGGCTATGTTCACAATAGCAACCATCTTGATGGTAATCTTTGGATTGGTTATCACAAGATTGTTCCTCAAAATCCTTCTTGTACCAACAGAGATTCTCATGCCAATAATCTTCGTACTCTGTGTGGTTGGTACCTATGTGCTTAATGGGCGTATGTTCGATGTGTGGATAATGTTGCTCTTTGGGCTGTTGGGTTATTTCATGCGGTTGAACGATTTTCCCGCAGCTCCTTTTGTCCTTGGTTTCATTTTGGGACCGATGGCAGACACCAATTTGAGACGAGCTCTAATGCTTGCAAAAGGTAGTTTACTTCCGTTTGTAACGCGTCCTGTGTCCCTGGTACTTCTGATTGCAATAGTTCTTGTGATAGCCTCCAAATACATCCCAAAAAGGCGAGGTGCGAAAAATGAAAACGAATAAGATAAGAGTTGGGATAGTCGGTGCGGGATTTGTATCTCACATTCACATAAACGCCTACAGGGAGAACAAGGAATTTTTTGAGGTCGTCGGAATTTGTGCTTCTCACATCGAGAACGCAGAAAAAATGGCGAATCATTATGGGATTTCAAGAGTTTTCACAGATTATCAGCAACTTGTGAAAAGTGATTTGGTCGATGTCGTTGATGTCTGCGTGCCAACGAATGTGCACGAAGAGGTCATTTTAGCTGCGCTTGAAAACGGCAAACATGTGATATGTGAAAAACCTTTGACAGGATATTTCGGTGAAGATATCCCCGATATAGAAAAAATTGGAGAAGTAGATAAGCAACACATGTACCAGAAGGTGTTCGCAAAGATACAGAAGATAGAGGAAGCTCTGAAATCTGGAAAGTCAAAATTCATGTATGCCGAGAACTTCGTTTACGCACCAGCCGTGAGTAAGGCAAAGAGAATGATTTCTGTTTCAAAGGCACCAATACTCGAATTGAGGGCCGAGGAAAGTCATTCGGGTTCTCATGCGAGTTATTCCAGAAAGTGGAAGACGGCCGGCGGAGGGAGTCTTCTGAGAATGGGTTCACACCCGGTCGGCGTGGTTATACATTTGAAGCATTTTGAGGGAAGACTTAGGTATGGCAAGCCGATTCATGTCAAATCTGTTTTCGGGGAAGTAGGAAAGCTGACCAAAATTGAAAGTTTTAAGAGTTTTGAAAAACCTTACATGGTAACCGAATGGGTAGATGTTGAAGATTGGTCGTGCGCAGTTTTGACCTTTGAAGATGATTCAAAAGCGATAGTGATGTCAAACGATATAAGTCTGGGAGGAGTAAAGAATTTCGTACAAATAAATACTGCCAATGGAATGATATACTGCAACATAACACCCAACAATATGATGGTTGCTTATTCTCCTTCCCCAGAAACTTGGGGTGGTGAGTACATAGCGGAAAAGATAGAAACAAAAGCTGGTTGGACTTTTCCATCTCCAGAAGAAGACTGGGTCAGAGGTTATCCTCAAGAGATCAAGGATTTTGCCTTGACAATTTCCAGTAATAAGGAACCAGAATCAGGTTTTGAACTCGCAAAAGAAACTGCGATGGTTATATATGCAACTTATCTCTCAGCAGACAAGGGCGTCAGAATAGATTTGTGAAGTTAGGAGGCTGAACGATGGATCTGTCTTGCGAGTATGTTGGTCTCAGAATAAAGAATCCTATCATTGTTGCGTCTTCAGGGCTTGCTGAGAATCTGAAAAACATGAAAAAAGCAGAAGAACATGGTGCTGCGTGTGTCGTTGCCAAATCTTTCTTTGAGGAAAAAGTGTGTCGGATATCTCCAACACCGAGGTTCGAAATCATAGATAGAAAGATGGGAAAACTGAGATCACAGACTTTTTATTCCTTTGAACAAGCGAGTCCATTTGAGGCTGGTGAGTACTTCGAGGAGATTAGAAAGGCAGTGAACACACTCTCGATTCCAGTTATACCCAGTATAAACTGTGTAACCGACGACGGGTGGAAAAGATTTTCAAAGATGGCTGAAGAAGTTGGTGCTCCCGCGGTTGAGTTGAACGTTTCCTGCCCCCACGGCTCGATTTCTTTTAGAGGTGGAGATGTTGAGGAGAAGATCCTGACTGTGGCGAGAATTGTGCGTGAAACGGTTAAAATACCAGTAATCGTAAAACTCCCGATGCAACTGTCTTCACCGCTCTCGATGGCGAAGATGCTTGAGAAGATTGGTATAGATGGTGTGGTCATGTTCAATCGTTTAACCGGTCTTGATATCGATCTTGAGAATGAAAGACCTATAATGCACGGTGGATATGCAGGTCATGGTGGACCCTGGGCCTTCAATTATGTTCTAAGGTGGATTGTTAACAGCAGCCCCCATCTAAATCTTTCAATAGCCGCTTCCGGCGGTGTTGGAAGTGGCGAAGACATCGTAAAGTACATCTATGCCGGTGCCGATGTTGTAGAGGTGTGCAGTTTGATATATCTTGTCGGTTACCAAGCCGTAGAGATGTTGCTTGACCAAGTCAGGAGTTTCATGACAAAGAAACACTACTCGAATTTCTTGCAATTCAGAGGCAAAATAAGTGGTAAAGCAATCCTTGGTAACGAAGAAATAGACAGAAGACGTCTTTTCAAAGCGAGGATAGATCCAGCACTGTGTACATCTTGTGGCACCTGTCGGAATGTGTGCATCTACGACGCCCCATACCCATCGAACAGAAACTACGTCGTTGGAGATCAATGTGACGGTTGCGGGCTGTGTGTTAAATTGTGTCCAGTCAAGGCTATAACGATGGTGCCCTGGGAGGATGGACGATGAAAAAACTCTGTGCCGATGTCGTGGTGATTGGTGCTGGAGGAGCGGGATTAAGGGCCGCACTCTCTGCCAAGGAAACGGCGCCCGAACTCGACGTCTTGTTGATCAGTAAGAAACCCTTGGGAAAGGGTGGCACGACTGCCCTTGCTTGTTCCGATCGAATGGCCTTTCACGCCACATTGCCCTATACCTTGCCCGTGCAGGAAAACTACAAGCATCACGCACTGGACATATACAGAATAGGTGGAGAGGTCTCAGATTACGATCTCGCTGAAGTCCTTGCAAGGGAAAGTCATAAGGCAGTTGAATATCTTTTGAGTATAGGAGTCCCCTTTGCAAGAACAAAAGACGGAACTGTTGATCAGTTTCTCACAGACGGCTCGATCTACCCGAGGGCGTGTTATGTTGGGCCAGAGACGGCTATAGAAATTGCCAAAGCCTTGATCAGACAAATCCGTTCTACGAACGTCCACATTGTGGAGAATCTGATGGTCTATGATTTTGTTGTGAAAGATCAACGTGTTCTTGCTGCAAAAGCTGTAGATATTTTGAACAATGAGTTGTATCTGATTCAAGCAAAGTCGTTTGTGCTTGCAACAGGTGGTGCCGGGGCTCTTTATTCGAATAATGTATTTCCAAACGAGATGACGGGCGATGGTTACGCAGCTGCATTGAGAGCTGGAGCACAGTTAGTGAATATGGAATTCATGCAAATTGGTATATGTCATCCAAATCTTTTATTCGCAAGTTCAGGGAGTATGTTCAGAAGCCTTCCGAAAATAGTGGATGAAACAGGTAAAGAATTTCTGCTTGACTATCTTACACAAGAAGACAGGCAACAATTGGCAGTACTTGAATTCAAGAAGGGTGCGCATTGGCCTGTATCATACGAATCTCCAACAAAGGTGATTGACCTTGTGATCTACGCACATACCATGAAAGGGCACAAGGTGTTCCTGGACTTTACCGATAATCCATCGTATTTTTCTGCTCACCAAATACCAGAGGAAATACTCAAATGGAGCGAGAAGGTAGGTAGAGAACTGTTCTTCGGTACAAACCCATTTGAAAGGCTTGTAAAGATCAACCCAGCTGTTGTCGAGTGGTTGAAGGAAAGGCATATAGATCTTTCAAAGGAACCTTTGCAAGTGCGAAACTCTTTGCAACACTTCCAGGGTGGAATAAAAATAGACAAGAATGCCCAGACCACTGTGAAAGGGCTATATGCGGCTGGCGAGTGTGCCGGCGGGCAACACGGTGCGAATAGACCGGGCGGGAATTCCTTGCTCGACACACAGGTTTTCGGCGCGATAGCCGGGCGAAATGCAGCAATTGAGGCAAGGCAGATGACATTTGTTCCAGTTGAGACGAACCAAGATATCTTCAATTCGGGTGAGATTCCATCATCTAACGCAAGAAGATTGATCATTGAAACAATGTCCAAATCGGCTTTTTTGGTCAGAAAAGAGGGAGAAATTGCAAGAGCTCTCGACACAATTCAGTCTTTGGAAAATCAAGGCATATGCTTGGACGAAAGAGGCCTATCACATTTGCTCGAAACAAAGAACATGCTTCTTCTCGCCAAGGTAATACTAACTGCCATTCTACTCAGAGATGAAAGCCGTGGTCCTCATCTGAGATTTTCCCATTTTGAACCTCCCGTCATGAATTTTTTGCCAAGAAAAGATGAGTGGAACAAATACATCGTTTTCTGGCTCGACACAGATCAAAAGCTTCGTTATGAAGTGAGATTTCCAGTCAGACCAAGGGGTGATTGAAGTGAAATCAAAGGCTATGGTGCTTGAGCAATTCAACAAACCACTTTCAGAAAGAGAATTCGACATACCTCCTCTGCCTGAGGACGGTATCTTGGTCAAACTCCTTGCGAGTGGTGTGTGTGGAAGTGATCTTCACATGGCAAAAGGTGAGGATCCAAGAACCCCTTTGCCTATAATTCTCGGACATGAAGGTGTCGGAGAAATAGTTCAGATAAATGGCAGAAAAAGAGATCTCAACGGTGAAGAGCTCAACGTGGGAGACTGGGTGATCTGGGACCGTGGAATAGTTTGCAACGAGTGCTTTTGGTGCAAGGTAGCAAAACAACCATACCTGTGCCCGAACAGAAAGATCTATGGTATAAACCTGTCATGCAAGGATTATCCACACCTTTTGGGTGCATACAGCGAGTACATGGTTTTGTTCAGGGAGACCCAGATGATTAAAGTACCCAAATCGATCGACCCGGCGAGTATAGTACTGGCTGGTTGCTCTGGTGCAACCTCAATGCACGGTTTTGATACACTCACAGAGCCTTTGATTGGTAAGACCGTGGTCGTGCAAGGTGCAGGACCCTTAGGTGTCTTCTGTGTAGTTGCCGCCAAGTCACTTGGTGCATCCACAGTGGTTATGGTAAGTGGAACAAAACAAAGACTTGACTTAGCAAAGGAGGCAGGTGCAGATTTATTAATCAATCGTCATGAAAGTTCTTTGGAGGAGAGAATCGCGATCTTACAGAATCTCACGCACAATCGCGGTGCAGATGTGGTGATAGAAGCCAGTGGAAGTAGCAATGCCTTACTTGAGGGTTTCAGATTGCTCAGACGTGGGGGCACATATTTGGTGACCGGAGTTGCCGTACCTCAGCAATGTATACCTGTCGATGTCTACCAGGATATCGTTCTGAAGAATATTGATCTGAAGGGTGTATGGGTAAGCGATGCGAGGCACTTGGTTCAGGCGGTTGATTTGGTGATCCGACACACGAAGATCTTCGAAAAACTTGTAACTCACAGGCTACCACTGAGTCAGGCAAACGAGGCGCTCAGACTGGTGGAAGAAAGGCAGGCGCTGAAGGTTGTACTCACATTTCAATGAGTTAAAAGACAAAAAGAGTTCTCTGGAAAGTCCAAAGAAACTGTTGAGCATTATTGATTATATTGTTCGAAGTCCTCAAGGCGTTAGCGTGGCAGATGTGGCGAAGAATTTCTCGATGAGTATTTCAAATGCCTTCAAGTACATGAAATTGCTCGAAGAGTATGGTTTTGTTGTCAAAGATCAAAGCAAGAAGTATATACCGGGTTTCAAGTTGGTCGACCTGGGGAGCATAGTACTTCGCAGGGTAGGGTTGAGAGACATCGCAAGGCCTCACCTTTTTGATCTGGCTGCGAAAACCCACCAAACGGTAAACTTGGTCGTGCGCGATGGTGATTGGGCAGTCTACGTCGAAAAAATCGAGTGTGCAGAGAGTATGCCTTTGATGTCACGCATTGGCATGCAGATGCCATTGTACAGTACCAGTTTTGGTAAAGCAATACTGGCTTGGTTGCCAAGTGAGGAATTGCAGGAGTATCTCTCACGGGTCAAACTTGTGAAACGAACCAACAAAACCATTACCGAGCCCCAGAAACTTGTCGAGCACCTGAAGCAGACAAGGCAACGTGGTTATGCGATCGACGATGAAGAAAATGAGTACGGAGTAAGGTGTGTGGGGGCCGCCATTTTGAACCACGATGGTAAACCGGTTGGTGCTGTGAGTATAGCGGGTTCGAAGAACAAGCTCACGGCGAAATTGATAAAAAGATACGCATCATTGATAACATATTGCGCCATGGAAATCTCAAAAAAGCTTGGATACAAAGGATCAAATGAATTTTGCCCGAACCAGTCTTTTTCGTAGAAGCCGTAGTCACACCGATTGATACAAACTGCTATCTTTGCATGGATTTTCTGTGTCGTGTTCTAAAATAACTATCAAGGAAGGATTTTATTGAAATTGGAACCCAATACCGTCGCAGGATTCTTCGATGTTATCTTGTACAAGAACGGCGAAAAGAAGATCTTCTCAGAGAAGAAGAGAGTGAGAACTCGAAAGATGGGTGACTGGCAAAGTAAAAAGACCACGCAGTTCACCTTACGCAAACTGCGTGGGATAGCAAACTTGGCTATAGGGGTTAGAATTCGAAACTAAGGCCTACTCTCAGGTATATCTTTCCATTGAGTGAATACTCAGCACCGATGAGTATGAAAAACATTTGGTTTACCTTGATTTGGCCGTCGCACCAGAAGGATATGTCATCGTTGTTGTACGCTCCGAGTGTGATATTGAAACCTTCAAAATCAAGCTCAGCACCAACCTTCCAGGACGGAGTGACAAATTTCAGTTCATCTATGAGCAATTTGAAAGGATAGAACTCTGCGAAAAGGGTAAGAACATCAGAAAGCCTTGAATAGTCAGAAGCACCAAGTGCCAAATAGAATCCTTCGTCATAGATGAATCTTATCCCTGCTCGGAGTCCTTCCTTTCCCACCGAACTCTCTACTCCAACCATAAAACTGAAAGGCACCAGGATCAACTTTGACTGAAATGAGAGTGAATCCAAAACCCATATCGATGCACCTATTTCACCACCAAAATCCATGAAATCTGTCGTGACAAGAGCATATATCTCGCTTGTTTTGTTCACAGCAGGCTCAAAGAGATTTGACAGTTCATCCATGCTTCCGATCATAAAGACATTCTCTTTTGGCAACTCACTGAGAAAGGACGCTCTTGCATAAATGGCGAAGTATCTTATGCTGTCCTGCGTTTTCGTCGTCACCAGGCAGATCGGTGCAAAATCCTGACCTACCCACAGTTCGTTATCGAAGACAGTCGGACTGTATGGATCTGAGATGACTATCTTTGTGGATACTTTTCCATCGGTGATGTTCAAAGGTGTCAGTTGAACCTTGATGCCAGTCCCGGTTGTTGTGCCGGTTCTCAAAGACAATTCCTCAGATCCAACATAGAGTACCGCGGATTTCCCAAGCAAGGTTGACACCCAAGGTCTTGAAGAGGTTTTTTCTTTTTCCTGTCTTGTTCCCACATCAAATGTAGTTGTGATAAAAGGTATCTTCACCAAGAGTTCCATCACAGAAGGGTCATAGGTTATGCGAAAATCGAAAGCAGAGAGATCCGGTTTGTCTATGTGCAATTCTTTGAGTCCGAGTTTGCTTGTTAGTTCATCACTCAGTTGAAAAATTTCAAGCTGGTAGATCACAATAGTTTGCTGCGCAAAAGCAAAAAAGCACACCAGAACAAAAAGAAAGATGAGTATTGTTTTTCTCATCTTCAACACTTCCTCATAAGATCTCTGCGCTCAAAAATATCACAAGCTCTCTTTTGTTTTCACTATCTGACTTGACACCGAAAAGATACCTTAAGAGTGGTATGCTCCCGAAAAACGGAAATCCTGCATAGGAGTCAGATGACTGTTCAACGGTGAGGCCGCTTATCACAACCGTTTGCCCACTTTGTATACAAAGTGTGGTGGACAGTTCACTTCTCTTTGTTGAAAGAGAACTGCTTGTCTGTGCTGTTGTAAAATGACTCACAGTTGGTGCAATCGCAATTTCAAGTTCATTATTCCCAACCACTCTTGTTGTAATGTCAAGGCCGACTCCGACATCGACGGTCTGAGTTGTCGCGGTCCCGCCCTCCGGCTGAATGATTATTATTTCCCTTTGCCCCACAAACAGCCTTGCTGGCTTGTTCTCCTGAACGATGATCCACGGGTCTGCCTTTATGGTTGCCTTACGTTGTTCCTCAAGAGCCTGTATTCTCGCAACAATCGTTCCGAAGACATCTGTCTGAACCGATAATACCCCAGATACCAGTCCCAAAATCGCGGTCCAGTCTTCCTTAACCTGCTGATTTGCCCCAAAGGTGTAACCGAGTTGATCCAGTCCAAGGTCCATCATTGCATCCTTTGAGACCTCTGTTACAACGACACTTATTTTAACCTGCTTCGGTGGTACATCTATCTTTTTGAGATCTTCCTCGAATCTTTCTATGATTTGTTCTGGTGCCGTTATGGTGATCAGATTGTTCTGAGTATCGATTTTCACAAACGGCTCATAGAATGAAGGCAGCAGATTTTTGATCGCATCAACTTGCAGGTAATTTGGTTTTATCGTCTTGGTCTGCGCGAGGTATCTGAAAGCCGGGTTTTTCGGATCCGGTGCACCGACGAAATAGAACCCATCTACTTTTATAAAGGTGTACCCACCGGGCATCAGAATCATTCTCAGCGCCTTTTCCAAAGGTACTTCATTGAGCTCGATCGTGACAAAGCCACTCACCGTCGTGTCTGCAATGATCGGAATACCAGTCTGAGCGGCAATATCAGAGAGTGCGTCTAAGATGTAAGTGTCCTGGAAGAAATTAGAAACCAGTGGTTCTTCACCCCCGAAAGCCAGCAAAACAAGTAAAATCACAGCTATGGCAAACAGTTTTCTCATTGCCCCTCTCCCCCTTCTATCTTAATTGTTCTCTTGATTAACAACGGTTCCACACCGCCAAAATCAATTCTCGCTACTATATCGTATTCACCAGGTTCAAGCTTAATTGGCATCGTAACACCGAAAAGCCTCTCAGTTTTCGGTAACACAGGTGTTTCCTCAGTATAAGAGGCACTGGCAAGCCTCT
Source organism: Thermotogota bacterium (assembly GCA_029551145.1). Taxonomy (GTDB): domain Bacteria; phylum Thermotogota; class Thermotogae; order Thermotogales; family DSM-5069; genus Pseudothermotoga_B. Next base: position 47,283 of record JAKPGA010000012.1, read on the forward strand.
GTGTCGTGGCTGGCAGTATAATTCCACTGGGTTCTTCTTTTGGAGGTATTCGTTTTTCTACACCAATTGTTATCGAGGGTAACAAATGTATAGTGCCATCATTTCTGATAATCAGATCGATGTCCAAACCATTCTCTGTTAACTTGATGAGTTCAAAATCCGCCAAAATCTTTTTCACAATTGTGTCGTCCGCTCCAACATAAACCAACAAATTAGCGCCGAATTCGGTTCTTACATCCACGGTGGCAGATGAAAAGGCTATATCAAAGTAGTAACCACCCAGCATATCCTTTGGTGGGTTCGCCGTTATTCTGATTCTTCTACTCTGATTCGGCTTGAGCTGGAACGAACCGGGATTAACCTCTACCCAATCAGGTGCCTTTGCTCTTTCCTCTGCAGGGACAAGCTCTCCGTAGACGTCGTATTCAAGAGGATAAATGGAAGCAGTTATATTCGCAGTTTGCTGACCCCGGTTTGTGATTTCGACGGTGGTGCTCCTGAAGGTCCCTGGCAGTACCTTGAGCTCGATATTTCCAGGATCAACATAGAACATGGGAGCTTCACCGACTTTGGCTTGAGAAATCTTTGCCCCCGTTTCTTCGATTGTGAATTCAGTCTCTATCATTGCAGGTCTATGACCCCCGTAGTAAACTACTCCTTTTGCCACGTAGGTACCTGCTGGGAACTGCTTTAGAGTTATACTTCTAATTTTCACTTTCGCATCTGGCAGGATAACACCCCTACCTGCCCCGAGCGGAATTTTGGAGATTGTTCTTCCTTCCTTCGTCTTTATCGTCAGTTCACCAGTGACCTCGATGTGTATGTTGCTTTTGTTCCAAACTGTGACACTGAACACATTCGCATCGTCGCCCACTGTCTGTTTTATTTCAGCCAAAGATGGGATTTCACCTATCTTCTGGACCTCGATCTGGGTTGCGTATGCCTCCATTTTCTTGCGCCCAGCTTCCACCGACAACTCGAGATAGCTCGGTAACTGGAATTGAAACTGAGCGGCAATTCCCATAGCTTCAGGCATCACCTCTGGTTTTTGTGAAGGCGGGACGATTCTGAAGACAATCGCAGCGTATCTACCTCCAACCGTACCTCTTGGAACATTCACCTCGACCGTTACTACCTGTCCACCTGCTGGCTGAAGCGTGAAGTTGGTTGGAGTGACCTTTACCCATTTTGCAGCTGAATACAAAGTTGTTCCTGCTTCGGCAATGTTGTAATTTCCCTCTATGTCCTGCACAACATCTGCGACCACTACCTCTATACCAACCGAGTTGAATTCGTCTGCATTTTCAAGGAATATGTTGTAACTGAACTTATCACCCTGCGAAACTGTCTTTGTCACAACCAACGGATCGAGTCTCAAGCTGAATGACCCCTGTGAAACAGCCAAGTTCGCCAACAAAATCAGAAGAATGACTGTCATCTTTTTCAAGGTACTCACCCCTTATTGTCTTCTCTCTTAAAAACAGTAGGGGGATAACCCCCTACTGCGTCTCACAACTTTGCTTGAAGCCACCCAATCATTGTTTTTCAATTAAAAGTTAAATCCACCTGTAGCTGGGTCAATCCAAGGTTTAATTCTCTGGAGTGTGATCGTTACAGTGCCTCTTCCAATATAGTTGCAAGCAGAGTTGCAGTTCACAACTTGAATCATGTTCCACAGTTTTCTTGAAATACCTCCGTGTAGATCTGCACTGTCTGGTATGAAAATTCTTGCTTGATTCAACTGTTCTGCTGATACCATTTCTTCAATATCCTCTGGGAGATTACCTAAGCCATAGCCGTACCAAGCATCAACGGTGTCTTTCACATGGCTGAAGGTAGCTGCATAAGTCGGACTCTCAAAACCACTGAAGCTTATGACAATTTCTCCGTTGCTCTGGATGAAGAAGCTGATGCAGTCAGTTATATACTTTCCAGGTTTTCTGACATACCATGTCCATTTTGTTCCATCAAGCTGCCAGTTAATCCATTGTGCTACCTGAACCTCTGTCTCAATGTCCACTGTCCAGTTCTGCTTGTTGCAAGAACCATTTGCTGCACCAGATTTGTATGCCCTTGCCTCTGCAAATGGATCTGTCATGCTCAGCGTTACCCATTCACCTTCAACATCTTTCCAAACTGTTAATTGCGATGCACCAAAGATTGTGAGAGCAAAAGCTACGGTTAAGATCAGTAAAAGAACCACCTTTTTCATGTGAAGATCCCTCCTTCTAACCCCTTGACAGAAATCATTTTCTGTCAACGTATGCCTTTGTGTTTTGAAGAGTGAAAGTTATTGTGCCCACGTTCTTGTAAATACCTGACGACTGAGTTTTCAGATCTACAAGCTGGTAGAAATTCAAAGATGATGAACCGGAACTCAGTGTCAAAACCATGCTGTTAAGACTCTGAGCTGTTATCCATTCAAAGTTACTTGGAAGATCATCACTTATCGTGTAGAAAACATCTATCTTTTCAACCCCTATCCCCCCTTGTGGTTGAAGGTTATCGAAGTTGCTGAATGTGACAACAACAGGGTATGAACTGTTCACGCTTACTTCAAAGGCGTTAGTGGTGTACTTTCCAGGCTTTCTTATGTACCAGAGGCTACCCGTATTCGAGATCGTTACACACATATCTGAGGGAGGTTCACCTCCAGCCCACGCAGTCTCTTGCTGATTGCCTTTTTTCACTGAAAGATGAAGAAGTATGTATATTTTTTGACCAACCTGAGGGCATCTGTTCAGGTATGCGATCACATATTCATCTTCGCTAACAGCTGGGTTGTAGGTGCGTTTGTAAGGAAATTGACCTGGATTCTGATTGCCCGTTGGCTTTTGGTTGTCTATTTTCAGCTGTGACTGTTCCGCAAGCCATCCACCGATCAACTCAAACTTGATATGAATGTTTGAGTTGTCATTCCAAACGGTCGTGGTACCAATGTTGTAATTCTGACCAGCTATAACACCGTAATAACTCTTAGTTGTATTGTCCTTGATCTGGTATTCTATGTAGTAGTACCACTGTGCTTTTGTCGTAACGGAACTTGAGGATTGTGTGTTCAAGCTATTGGACGGCTGAACAACAATTGTGCCGTTTATCCCCAAAGAAACAGATGAGTTCGACGTACCACTAAGCGGGGAAGAGATTACAACAACTTCTGATATATCTTGACTCACTCTTTGCCAAAGACCAGTTTCTGGATTGTATCTGTAAACTTTTGGGGAATAGGAAAGTGCGACTGTGGTTATGAGAATGAATAAGACCATTATCAACTCTCTAAATATCACCTTATCACTTAGAAATCTATCCACCCCCATAACCTCCTGGCATAAACTCTACCAAGAGTCTTGAAAACCTGTTGATAAACTCCTGATAATCTGCTAAAAATATACTCAAAATATGCTGAAAGACGCAGGGCGAGCAGAGCTCGCCCTAAAAGGAGGGAATTACACGTAAGCAGTCAGGTCAAACAATCCGTGGCCACTGAGGTTGAAAACGATTACCTTTTGTAGTTTTTCTTGCTTTGCCTTCTGAGCTTCTCTGATCGCGCCAGCGATCGCGTAAGAACTTTCTGGTGCCGGTACAATGCCCTCTAAGCGTGCAAATAACTTTGCTGCCTGAAAGACTTCGTCCTGATCCAATGCTATTGCTTGCACAAGGTTTTCTTTCACTAATCTCGAAACTATTGGTGCAGCTCCATGATATCGCAAGCCGCCAGCATGAATCTTTGGTGGTATGAAATCCTTACCCAATGTATACATCTTCAACAAAGGAGTCATGCCCGCTGTATCGCCGTAATCATACTCATACCGGCCTTGAGTCAATGATGGGCAAGCAGTCGGTTCACAGGCGAGAAGCTTGATATCCTTTCCGCTCAGCTTGTCTGGGATGAACGGCAGGATGGTGCCACCGAAATTCGAGCCGCCACCGTGACATCCTATCACCACATCGGGTTTTTCATTCAAAACCGCCAGCTGTTTCTTGATTTCCAAACCTATCACCGTTTGATGCAGAAGCACATGGTTGAGCACACTTCCAAGGGAGTATTTTGTCTTCGAATCTGAAAGGGCAACTTCAATTGCCTCGCTTATCGCTATGCCAAGACTTCCTGGCATGTCACCATTCTTCTCAAGCAAGGATTTACCAAACTTTGTTCGATCGCTCGGGCTTGGCACAACATCCCCACCGAAAAGTTTCATCAAATACTTGCGCATGGGTTTTTGTTCGTAACTAATCTTCACCATGAAAACATTCACCTTTAGACCAAACTTTGTTCCCGAGTAGCACAGCGCGCTACCCCATTGACCAGCCCCGGTCTCTGTGACAAGCCTTTCTGTACCAGCGATTTTGTTGTAGTAAGCTTGTGCGAGAGCAGTGTTCGTCTTATGACTACCCGTTGGGCTTGCACCTTCATACTTGTAATAGATCCTTGCCGGCGTTTGCAGAAACTGTTCCAAGTAGCTTGCCCTGAATAAGGGCGTGGGCCTGAAGACAGCGTATTCTTCAAGAACTGGTTCTGGAATCGGAATTTCTCGCCTATCGCTCACCTCTTGTTCGATCAAAGGCAGGGGAAAGATAGCAGCAAGCGCGTCGGGCGAGATAGGTTGTCTTGTCTTTGGATCAAGCGGAGGATCCAGTTTGAACGGAAGATCTGCCAAAACATTGTACCAGTACCTTGGAATCTCATTAACCTTCAAATCCACCCTGATTCTCATAAAGCCACCTCCTGATGATATCAAAATAAAAAGGGGCTCTCTTTGTTAAGAGAGCCCCAATTCGGTGTGACAAAACAAAAAGTGGTACTACCCCACCGAATCGGGGCAGTACCACCACCATTGATTGTTAGAAACTGTAGCGTTGCTGGATACTCTGAACAACCTTCTCAATTCATTGCACTCCTTTTAAAATACTTTACACCTAAGATAACACAAAGTCAAGAGGTTTTAAGAGATGCTTTTTCATGGTTTACCAGACTGAGCCTTGATCACATTCTTCTGTTTTTCTTTTGTACAATTCCCAATCAAGTTTCACTGATTCTATCGTATTTTCTTCATCGACAAGCTGCCTTCGAACGACGCTCTTCACAGTGAACCATTGTTCCAAAACACGATTAAGCACGCTTCTAAGGACCATCATCACAGCTTAGACCAATGCCAATGTACGATGGTTCCGTTCGATTAGGTTCCTGGGCAAGCTTGTCCAATATATATAATACGAATTTCGTACAGAACGAAAAACAATCAATTCAGCATGAGAACTATGAAAGAACACATTTTGTGAGATCTTTCCGCTATTGACCATCATTATGGAACTTATCTGTGTCTAACAATCACCTTGTGATTCTCTCCAGCCTAAATGGTGGTAAAATTCAGATGGTACTATAAGCGAACAATGAAGAGGTGACGAAGCCATGGATAGGTTGAGGATCGACGATTTTCTCAGGTACAAATTCCTTTCAAATCTAACCTTCTCGCCCAACGGAAGCAACATCGCCTTTCTTGTTCACGAGAGCGATTGCGATGAGAACAGATATTTCTCGACGATCTGGCTTTACGAATTGGCAAGTGGGAGACTTAAGCAGTTGACAACGGCTGGTCAGGAGAGTCTGCTTACCTGGTTGGATGAACGAACGATTCTGTTCTCAAGTGTGAGAGAAGAAAAAGACAGAAAAAGAAAGGAAGCTGGAGAACCATTAACGGTTTTCTACCAGATCGAAACCTGTGGTGGCGAAGCCAAAAGAGCCTTTGAGATACCTCTGGTAGTTAAGCAGATCGAACAACTGACAAGAGGATCTCTTGTTTTCACAGCGATCTTTGATAAAACTTCTGATATTCTTGCAGAGGCAGACGGGAGAGAAAGAGAAGAACTTCTGAAAAAACAAAAAGAAGAGAAGGATTATCAAGTGCTGGATGAAATCCCATTTTGGTCGAACGGGAGTGGTTTTACCAACAAAAAGAGGGTCAGACTTTATTGGTATGACATTGACACATGTAACTTAGTGCCGATTAGCGATGAACTGACAAATGTTGAACAGTTTTCTGTGGACAAAGAGAGAAAACGGTTGGTATTCATCGGAAACACTTTTGACAGCAAGATGGAAGTACAGTCAGATCTTTATCTGTACGACTTTGATTCGAAAGATCTCACCAAATTGACTCACAAGAAACCCTTTGACTATTCCTTTGCGCATTTTCTGCAAGATTTGATCGTTTTCGCAGGAACCGATATGGAAAAGTATGGGATCAACGAAAATCCGAAGATCTACGCGCTAAATCCCAAGACCAACAAAGTGAGCCTCTTGACGCCCAATTTGGATGTGAGCATGCATAACAGTGTCAATTCAGACTGCCGGTATGGAAACAACAGAACGAGTAAAGTGGACGGGCCATATCTTTACTTTGTCACAACACAATGGCACAGTTCGTACCTAAACAGGATCGACACAGATGGAAAGATAGAAAGGCTCACCCTGGATAATGGTTCTGTCGACGGTTTTGATGTCTTCGATGGTAAGGTCATCTTTGTCGGTCTGAGAGACATCAAGTTGCAGGAACTGTACGAGCTCACCAGACAGAAAGAAAGGCAGATAAGCTTCTTCAACGAATGGGTACAAAAAGAGAGAACGGTCTTCAAACCTGAGAGATTCACTTTTTCCTCAGCGGATGGGACAACCCTTGAAGGTTGGATCATCAAGCCTGCAGATTTTGACCAATCCAAGAAATATTCTGCGATACTGGACATACACGGTGGTCCCAAGACTGTTTATGGCGAGGTTTTCTTTCACGAAATGCAGTTTTGGGCGAATGAGGGTTACGTTGTTCTGTACACCAACCCGCGGGGCAGCGATGGTAGGGGTAACGATTTTGCCGATATCAGGGGGAAGTATGGGACTGTTGACTACGAAGATCTCATGAGATTTGTAGACGAATCAATCAGAAGGTTCACATTCATAGATGAAAACAGACTTGGAGTCACGGGTGGTTCATATGGTGGTTATATGACGAACTGGATTATTGGTCAAACAGATCGTTTCAGAGCAGCGGTCTCTCAGAGAAGCATATCCAATTGGATCAGTAAGTTTGGTACCACCGATATAGGTTATTTCTTTGTCCAAGACCAGCACCTTGCAACGCCTTGGAGTGATTTTCAAAAACTGTGGTGGCATTCACCGATGAAATATGCGGATAAGGTGAAAACACCGACTCTGTTTATTCATTCAGATGAGGACTACAGATGCTGGCTTACTGAGGCAATTCAGATGTTCACCTCTCTCAAATACCACGGTGTTGATTCAAGAATGGTTATCTTCAAAGGGGAAAACCATGAACTCAGCAGAAGTGGAAAGCCAAAGCATAGACTGAGAAGGCTTAAGGAGATCACAGATTGGTTCAACAAGTATCTGAAATGATCCTCGTTTTCCGGAAATTGTCACTGTATTTTATTAATAAAATATCTTGACTGTTCAAATTCTTAACTATATAATCTCGATGACACTGCACATGTCAATCCATGTCATGGAGGAATATTATGAAAAGATACCGTTCGACAGTTTTCTTTTTGATCCTCGCACTTGCCTTTGGCTTCATAGCCTTTTTCAAAGGAAAGATAAACGCTGACTATGTCGTTTTTTTGCCCGGATATACCCCAGGTGCCTCACTGGAACAGATTCAAAATCAAGACTTAAAAGACCTCCTCGATGTTTCCAACAAGTTTTCAGACGGGACACAGGTAGTCATAATACTCAGTTGTGATCAAACCTTTTTTCAACCGAACGAGATGGCGAAGGTTATCAATCTTCAAGGCGATTTGTCGAAACTGGAAGGTGTCAAAACAGTTCTGAGTGTAGTAAACTACGCATTCAAGATGCCATATCTCAGTGGTACTACTCTCAATGAGAAAATCGTTGAAGATCCTGAATCAAAGTCCTTTATTTCCAAGGATGGAAAGTACTTACTCCTCAATTGCATGCTCGCACCTTCTGATGATGCAAAGCCCGTTTTGAAAAAGATAGATGACGTCTTGAAAAGATACCAGAGTTTGTCACCGCTTGTCTTTGGACAAATAGTGATAAACGACCAGTTGTTCAGCGAAATCATAAAACAGGTGCTGGTCTATCCATCATTGATGTTTTTGGCAATACTGATAGTCTTCTGGATTCAAACGCGTTCTCTAAAAGCGAGCCTAATCTCCCTTTTCATTCCACTAATCGCGACGGTCATAGTTTATGGCTTTTCAGCACTCCTCAAAGTTGAACTTAACGTTATGACTGTTATGTGCGTCAGTTTTCTACTCGTCATAGGTTCAGCCTATGGATTGCATTTTTACAACGGTATTGTACGTTTTGGTAAAGACGTCAGAAAGAAAATGTTCAAACCGATATTCTTCTCCATGTTCACAACTGCGGTTGGCTTTCTGTCCTTCTTGTTTGTGAAGATAACAGCCTTCAAACAGCTCGGGTTGATGGTGTCCTCAGGTCTCGCACTGATATTCTTAATGCTTTTTACGGCAGGATACGAGTTATTTTACGATGAGAGGAAAGAATACGTTAGAACATTCTCTGCAAAGATTAACGGTAAAGTGGTGGGTAAGATCATGATCTACGCAGTGCTGGTGGTCTGCGCAATTTCACCCTTTGTTCTGCCTCGAATAAAGGTGGGTATGGATCAAGCATCGTATTTTTCAAAGAACAGTCAAATAGGTCACGCTTTGAAAATTCTCAACGAGGAATTCTCGTATCGTGAACCAGTCTACATAATGATCCAGAAAGATAGTTTTTTCACAGTGAAAGATACAGAGACGGTCAGGCAGATAGTTGAAAGGATCAGCGATGTGAACGGTGTCACTTCTGTTCAGTTTCCAACTTCATACCCAATCCCAACTCTTGCATTGCTTGCAAGACTTCAACCGGCGATAAGTTACTTCGTTGCTGATGGCAAAACAATAAGAATTGTCGCGAACATAACAGATGACGCTTACAGGCAAGCAGGGAAAATCAAGAAGGCTTTGTATGAGAAGCTGAAAGATTACAAAGACTACAAATTCACAGTCACAAGTGCGTCATTCATCGTGGATCAGATAAATTCACAGATAATGAAAAGCCAATTACAGAGTCTGATAACATCTTTAATCTTGATCTTTGCTTCTATTGTCATCGCATTCAGAAGTATCGGCTTCTCGGCAGTTATAGTGATTCCCGTTCTTTTAACAGCCCTTTCCAACTTCATCTTTATCTATCTAATGAGACTCAGACTGGATATTGCGACGTCGATTGTCGCGAGCATATTGGTAGGACTTGTGGTAGACTATTCTATACACTTAGCACATGACTTAAAAATGACCAAAAACATAACACAGTCGATCGAAAATGTCGGCATGCCAGTTCTCACAAACGCGCTTGGTCTGATCGCTGGTTTTGCGGTGATGTCTCTTTCAAGGCTTGCGCTCTTTAGAAACGTATCTTTACTTCTGGCTTTGGGTATAGCCTTTGGAGTATCCTTCACGATATTCTCCCAGCCACTCATAATACAGAAGATGGTGAGAAAGCTTGAGACTGGACAGGTTTCTCTCAAACGCAAAGATGGGTACGAGAAATGAGGTGAAAAAGTTCATAAGATCTGGGCTCGTTACAGTAAATGGAATTGTAGTCAAAAACGAAGCCTTCCACGTTTCTGAAAAAGATGTCGTCAGACTGAATGGAAAAACAGTAGCTGCACACAGAAAGGTCTATCTCACATTCAACAAACCAGCTGGATATGTCAGTGATAGGGTGGAAGATACCGCTTCGGTCTACGATCTTTTAGATCATCCATACGTTGATGAATTACAGGTTGCAGGCAGACTCGACAAGGATGTTGAAGGCCTGATAATTCTTTCTAATGATGGTAACTTCATACACAGAGTGATAAGTCCGAAGAATCACTTGCAGAAGGAGTATCTTGTGTGGTTTGAAGGCGATTTGACAATCGAGAAAATCAGACTTGTTGAGAACGGTTTGAAAACTGGAACCGAGGAGTTCAAACCTGCCGTTGTAAGACCAATTCAACGAGGTTTGCTGAGTCTCATCATAACCGAAGGAAAATATCACCAAGTGAAAAAGATGATGGCTCTCCTCGATCTAAAGTATTCAAGGATACGCAGAGTGAGGATTGGCAATCTTGAACTGGGCGAATTGAAACCAGGTGATTTCCGCGAGCTCTCGCAGGAAGAAGTTGAATCACTGTTCCTGAATTCTTGAGTGAGATCTAATCTTAGATCTTGCATAGATCACAAGAACGACAATTGTAAGGACAAAAGGCAACATGTTTGTGATCTCCGAAGGTATTCGCAAGGACTGCAGGGTGATCCCAGCCGCTTCGGCTATACCAAACAACAATGCGCCGAAAGCACCAAACAACGCAGAATTACCACCAAGGGCCTGTGCAGCAATCGAGATGAACCCTCTGCCCGCAGTCATATCCCTTGCAAACCATGAAACGTAGCCCATCGATAGAAATGCCCCACCAAATCCAGCAAGAATCCCACTGAGAATTAGCGAGAGAAATTTCATCCTGTTGACCGAAATACCAACTGAGACAGCGGCATCAGGGTTCTCACCAACAGATCTCATCCTTATGCCCAGAGGTGTTTTTTTCACCAGATAATTCACAACGAAAACCGAGAGTATAGCTATATAGGTCAATGCATTGTGTCCGCTCAGAATCTTGCCAACAAACGGGATCTCTTTCACCAATGGAATGTCGACACGTGGTATGGTGAAACTCCTCAAAGATGCAGATGAACCTTTGTCACCTGTGATAGCATACAGCAAGAAAACAGTCAGGCCAGATGACAACAGATTGAGAGCAACACCGCCAATGACCAAATCTGTCTTCAATTTCAAGTGGAAATAGGCAAGTATCACGGCGAGTATTATCGAGGATGCGACACCAGCCAAAAGACCAATCCAAGGATTTTGTGCGAATGAAGCCACTATCGTTCCCCAGAAGGCAGACATCAACATCATGCCCTCGATTCCTATGTTAATCGTTCCTGTTATAGAACTCAGAAGCGCTGCCAACACACCGAAGAGAATCGGTGTGGAGACTCTAATAACACTGTACCAAAACGCCGGATTGAGAAAGTCACTCACCTTTCATCGCCTCTTTAGCAATGGCCTTTTGCTTGAATTTTTCTAACAATGCCTCAGCAGTGATCAAAAGTATCATCAAACTCTGAAGAACTATGACTATCTCGGGTGCCACTCCTGTGGTTCTGCCCATGATGTTGGCACCTATTCTCAGATACGCAATGAACAATGCGCTCGGTATAACAAGAAAAGGATTGTTCCTCGCCAATATGGCCACTATGATCCCGTCAAAACCATATCCCGGCAACGACTGCCACACAAATCTTCTGTACATCGCGGTCAGTTCGATCCCACCGGCAAGTCCCGCCACCGCTCCAGACAGTATTTGCACCCAAAACATGATGCTCATGGTTCTCATTCCACTGTAAAGCCCGAATTTCTTGTTTACTCCTATAACCCTTATCTGGTATCCCCATTTTGTTCTGTAGATTAGCAAACCCATCAAAATCGAAAGCAAAACGGCTATGAACAACCCGGAATTCAGTCTATACTTTGTGATCACAGATAACCAGGCTGTTTGTGGAAATCTGTACGAAACAAGGGCACCTGCACTCTTGTCACGAAAGTAATTGTTCACCAGGAACAGAACCAGAAAGTAGGAAATATAATTCATCATCAGTGATGAAACAAGTTCACTTGCCTTCCACTTTGTTCTCAGAAAAGCTGGGACGAAGGCCCATATTGAACCAAAGAGTGCAGATCCGATCAGAGTCATGATCAGGTGCAACCACGAAACTTGTGGAAAATTAAGAGCAAAGAGCATAGCTCCAAAAGCCCCGAAGAACAACTGTCCCTCAGCACCTATGTTGAATACCTTTGCCTGGAATACCAGCGATAACGCCAATCCCGTCATCATCAATGGGACTGAGTTGTTGAGGAATTCAAAAAACCTCCGCTGTGTCGTCAAAGGACCGGTCAGAAAAAGTTTGAAAGCTTCATAAGGTTTATCTGTACTGAAGAGCAGGAAGATATACCCTATCAGAAGCGCAATGCCCACAGTTATGACAAATCTTGTAAATTCAAGCACCAAGAGTGTCTTTTTCATACTTTCATTGACTCCTTTATCTGTTCATCACTCTGCCGCTTAGCGCCGAGCATGTAATAACCAAGGTCTGTCTCAGTTATGTTCTCGTTCTTCAGGTGCGCCACTATCTCACCTTTGTAAAGTACAAGTATTCTATCTGCTATTTGCAAAATCTCTTGAAGGTCGGTCGAGATGAGAAGAACTGCCTTTCCGTCATCTCTCATCTGAATGAGTTTCTTGCGAATGAATTCGCTTGAAGCGACATCTATGCCATGGGTTGGCTGATTTGCTATGACTATTCTCGCAGAATTTGTCATTTCGCGTGCAACTACTACCTTCTGCATATTACCACCAGAAAGCATTCTAACAATTGTCGTCGGGCTCTTGGCTCTGACATCGAACTCCTTCATCATCTTCTTGCCGAATTCGAGTACCTGTCTTTTCCTGTAAATCAACCGACCAGAGAAAGGTTTTGTGTGAAATCTATCAGATATCAAATTCTCCGATATCGGTAGATCGAGCGCACATCCCACTTCAATTCTGTCTTCTGGAATATGTGAGATTCCCATTTGTCTTATCTTTTTCGGATGCGCGCCGAGTATATTGGTACCGTTTAGCAGGATCTTGCCCTCAGCCTTTTCTCTCAGCCCCGTCAGTATTTCAACAAATTCTTTCTGACCATTGCCTTCAAGCCCTGCTATCGCCAGTATCTCTCCAGCTCTAAGAGAAAAGCTGAGATTCTTGATGATATGAGCACCGTCTTCGCGAAAATAGTTCACATCTTTCACCGTAAGAAGAACCTCGCCTGGTTCGCGTCTTTCCCTTTTTATGTCATACTCGAATTTCCTTCCAATCATCAGTTCGACAATATCGGTCTCAGTGACCTCTCTGTTTTCGTAAGTTCCAACCACTTGCGCGTTCCGCATGATCGTTATTCTGTTAGCGATTTGTTTGACTTCATTCAACTTGTGTGTTATGAAGATAACCGTCAAACCGTCTTGCACCAATCTTCTGAGCACGTCAAACAGGTCATTTACTTCTTGTGGTGTAAGTACCGATGATGGTTCATCGAGAATCAGTATTCTTGCACCTCGCACAAGCGCTTTGAGAATCTCTATCCTCTGTTTAACTCCCACAGGCAAGTCCAAAACCTTCTCCCAAATTGGAACCTCAAAATTCAGACGTTTTGCATATTCAGTGATGACATTTTCCATCTTCTTAAAGTCGACAGAGAAAAAGCCTTTCTTTGGTTCTATGCCGAGCATGATATTTTCAGCGACGGTAAAGGATGGAACAAGCATGAAGTGTTGATGCACCATGCCTATGCCAAGGGAAATAGCTTCTTTCGGAGAACTGATATGAACAGGTTTTTCAAAGACTCTGAGTTCACCACTCGTTGGCCTTTCGATGCCAAAAAAGATCTTCATTAACGTGGTCTTCCCAGCACCATTCTCTCCAACTATTGCGTGAACTTCCCCCTGTTCAATGGAGAGATTCACACCTCTGTTTGCCACAACACCATTTGGGTAGACCTTCGTGATATTAACAGCTTCGATTGCTTTCATCTCATCCCCCAAGAAAAAGAGGGAGCCGAAGCTCCCTCAGGGTCTCACACTCATTCTGAGCTTGTTGAGATCATCCTGTGACATACCGAAGACCGTACCAACTTTGATTTCACCCTTGGTTATCTTATCCTCTATTTCTTTGATTTTGTTGCGGAACGCCTCTGGTACATTTTCTCTGTAGTACTTGTTATCAGCTACACCAACGCCACCCTCTAAGATCCCAAGAGCCTCTGCCTGTCCGTAGACGAGTCTACCTTCCATGTGCATCTTGATGCCTCTGAAAATCGAGAGATCAACGTTTTTCATCATGGAGGTCACTATCCTCTTTGCTATCTCAGGATCTGTGCTTTCGTATATTATCGCTTGGTCTGAATCGACACCTATCGCCCAACGATCGACTTCCTTTGCGGCCTCAAGCAGACCTATCCCAGTATTCCCAGCAACGTTGAAGATGATGTCTGCACCTTGGCGGTACATGGCAAGGCTCAGTTCTTTTCCTTTCGCAGGATCGTTGAAGGATCCAACGTAGGAAATGAGAACCTTTATGTTTGGGTTTATGAACTTTGCACCTTCAATGTAGCCGACCAGAAAGTCGTTTATAACAGGAATGTCCATGCCACCAAGGAAACCAATGATTGGTTCGGCGTTCGTCTTCGGCATCCCTGAAGTCGTAATCATTGCCGCCAAAGCTCCCATGAGGAAAGAGCCTTCGTTCTGTTTATACAATATGGAGTAAACGTTTTTGAGACCTGGCTTACTGTAATCAACTGAAGTGTCAAAGATGAAATACTTCTTGTTCGGATTCATTGGAGCTACTTCTTCCAAAATCTCCTGCATTTGCCAGGTTCCAACGATGATTATGTCGTAGTCTTGATCTGACAGATCTTCCAGATAGGGTCTCCAGTTCTCCTGCTTGTAGGAAGCTTCGATGATCTTTCCTTGAATCCCAAGTTGTTTCATCGCCAGTTCCAGACCTCTACCCGCAGAATCAAAGAAAGACTTGTCTCCGAGTGTGCCGTTCAAAAGTAATGCAACCTTAAGAGACTTTGCAAAACTCACGATTGCGATGATAACCAGCAAAACAATCAACAGTCTTTTCATCTGCCAACACCTCCCTCAATTAAGATCTCTATAGCTCTGATGGCTATCTTGATAGAATTCTCGAGTCCCTTTTCGAATCTCTCACCAGCCTGTACATAACCTTCGTCTGTGAGCTCCTCTCTGACGGTCAAGACTGCTCCAGTTTTCAGTCGCTTTATTCCTCCTACGATGTACAAGGCACCTATTTCCATCTCAATTGCAAGAACACCCGCTTTGACAAGCTGACTTTCCAGGTGATTGTGTTTTTCTGGATCAAAAGCCCTTCCATAGTACGAATCAGTGGAGAGTACGATACCGACATGAAAAGGATTTTTCACATCCTGTGCAGCCTTGACCAGTGCATCTACAACCTGAAAATCTGCAACAGCTGGATACTCGGGGATTATGTACTGAGAGGTTGTACCATCTAACCTCACCGCTGCGTTGACGATCACACTGTCACCAAGTTTTAGATTCCTTTGCGCCGCTCCAGTTGTTCCAACTCGTATCACGACCTTGGCATTTGTTGTAGCCAGTTCCTCTATACCGATCGCCATGGCAGGAGCGCCCATGCCCGTTGACATGACACTGACCTTCTCGCCCTTCACATAACCTGTGTAGGTGAGATACTCACGGTTGTCGCCAACTTTGACAGCATCTTGAAAGTACTTTGCCACGCGTTCGACCCTACCCCTGTCACCAACTACGATGACGTATTTACCCACATCCTTCGGATCAACTTTTATGTGATATCTCGGATCTACCATGAGCTACGCCTCCCTTAATTGACTGAGTTTTTCGAAAAAGAGATCGAAGAATCTCATTCTATCTGCTCTCAACATGACCTTCGCATTCAGAGTCTTGCCCGTTGTTCGCCACACATCAACTACGGTCTGCCCGTAGGTGAGTTCACCCTTTGTTTCAACATCAACGTGGTAGTCCTTTGTTTCGAATATCTCTGGATGAATCAAGTACATTACGGTGCACGGATCATGCAGCGGGACACCTTCTATGCCAAAAACTCTTTTGTAGGTTGATTTGAAGAAAACCAGAAGATCGGCAAGTAGATCGAACTTCGCTCCGAGTAACCTCATTTTCCGTACCTCTTCTTCTGTGACCACAACTTGGTGAGTTACATCCAAAGGTGCCATCACGATAGGAACTCCAGATTGGAAGACAATCTTTGCAGCTTCTGGGTCTGCAAAGATGTTGAACTCAGCGGCAGGTGTCACATTACCAAAGGCAATACCACCGCCCATCAAGACTATCAAGGCTATCCTTTTGATGAGATGTGGGTAACGGATCATGAAAAGTGCAATATTAGTCAGAGGACCCGTTGGAACAAGCACAACATCAGAATATTTCTCCAAAGTCTGAGCGATGAAGTCAACGGCATGAAGTCTTTCTATAGGACGCTTTGCTGGTGGAAGTTGAGCGCCTTCAAGGCCTGACTTACCGTGGATATCTGGAGCCACTATGACATTCCTGAAAAGTGGTTTGTCACACCCGGCAAATACGGGTACATCAATATCGAAGAGATCGAGAACCGTCCGTGCATTCTTTGTCGTGTTTTCCAGGTAGGAATTACCAACAACGGTGGTGACACCAAGTAATTCAATCTCCTTAGATGCAACAGATAAAAGAATAGCAAAAGCATCGTCATGACCAGGATCGCAATCCAAAATGATACGCACAGGAACACCTCACTTTGTCTGCTCTGAGAAGTTGGTTTCTTTTAGATTTTATCATTTACTCCACGGTTGTTCAATAATTCTCCAAAACTTTGCGAAATTTGGAGAATTCAACGCAACTCAATTTTTCCGAACTCTTCAACGGCAAAATTCTCAAACTCTTTTGTTACAAACAATGACTACAGAAAAGTCGGTGGTGAACCTAAAATCTTCTTCAGGAGGTGTTCAGATGTACAGATTGCTTCTCTTCATGGGAGTGCTGATTGTCTCCTTTTCAGGTCCCATGATCAAAATGAGCACTGCACCGGCAATCGCGGTGGCTTTCTATAGAGTATTCATAGGATTTTTGTGTTATTTGTTCGTACTGAGAGGAAAGATAAAAAGGTATGACGTGAAAGGTGAGATGCTTCTTCTGCTCTCGGGTTTTTTTCTGTCTATGCATTTTTTCTTCTGGATAAAGGCCTTTAGTTATACCACCGTTGCAGGAGCTGTCGTACCGTTGATGTTACAGCCCTTTGTGACTTCTTTTTTAGCATCGCTCATCTACAAGGAAAAAGTGACTGTGCGACAGATCCTTTCAACCTCACTTGTGATATTTGGGGTAATCCAAATGGTGTTTCTTGACGCAAAGAGTTTCTCGCGTTTTTCCAGAGGTGATTTTCTTTCTATTCTGGGAGTTCTTTTTGTCTGTGGATTTCTGATTATAGGTAGATTCATGGTGCCAAGAATAGGTACCTTTGCCTTTAACTTGAGGAGCTATGGAGTTGCCAGTTTTCTATTGCTTTTAATGGGTAACAATGCATTGATACAGACCTTCCCCTTGGCCGATTGGCTTATCTTTCTCTGGTTAGGAGTAGGATGTTCCTTCTTGGGGTACTCGATGATAAACAACTCTCTGAAGTATTTTGGAGCTATCACAGTTGCGATGGCTTTGGTGGGAGAACCTGTTTTGAGCATTGTGTGGTCTTGGCTGATCCTAAAACAGACTGCCACGATTCCCCAGTATTTTGGGCTTCTTGTATCTTTAATAGGAATGATTTGGTTTTTCGTTCGTTCGCGTCAGCAAAACGCTAAGTGAATTCAAACTCTACGGTGTAATTGTCAATCAGTGGTCTTGCAGAACTTATATGTATCTTCTTGCCGGTAAGCTCAATCTTCACGATTTCGTTTCCTGATCCAGATTCAAAATCCAGTTCATCGAAACACCCGTGAACTTCATAAACGGTTGATCTCACTTTTTTCAAATCGTGGTATGAATAGATCGAGCAATCTGGCTTGACGACACAGAGATATTCTCCATCTGGTATATTACCCTTTATCTGAGCTATTGTTTTGCCATCGCTGATATAATTCGAATCGATCAGAACTGCTACCGGCAAGATTCTTGCTGAGGTGAAAACCTCGCTCAACGGTGCGAAAGTTTTTTCAAAAGAGACCTTCATCGGTGTCAGCGGAAAGCCATAGGCCTGTTCTTCAAAGACCGCGATATCTTTTTGAGTCAATTTCGCCGATTTGTTCTGATAGTGCTTGCCGAATGTTGATGAAGATATCTCCAACAAAGATGCGTCGTACCCTTTTTGAAAGGCACTGAAAGCCTTTATAGACTCTTCGCGATCGGAGTATATGCAATCAAAAGCTCCTGAAAAGACTAACCTCTGTAAAGTTGAAATGGGGACAGAGGTTTTTCTGACAAAATCGTCAATGCTTGAAAATGGGCCCTTGGAAAAACACGCATTCGTAACTGAACTACCAATACCCACTATCACATCGAGTGGTAACTGAAATTCGTCCTCTTGTAATTCAACTGGATTGATCGAAGGGCACAGTACTCTGAGACCTCGAGAACGCAATTCTTGGACCGAAAGAAAAATCTTATCCTTATCACTTGAATGCACTTTGAGGTAATGCAAGAAGAACTCTTTTGGAAAGTGCTGCTTGATGAAAGCAAGTTCATAACTTATGTATGCATAGGCTACGCTGTGAGATTTGTTGAAGCAGTATGAAGAAAATCTGAGTATAACATCAACCAACCTTTCAATCAGAGATTTGTCGTACCCTCTGCCCAATGCCCTTTGCTTGAACTGCTCTGCCGCCTCTTTCATGGCGATCTGATCCTTCTGTGATATAGCCTTTCGGAAAAGATCAGACTCAGCGGGTGTCATTCCAGCAAGATCGATGGCGATTCTCATCAACTGTTCTTGATAGATCATCACACCGTATGTCTCCTTAAAAAACTCACCAGTTTCAATACAGTTGCGTTTCCTCTGCGCATAGGCATCGTTCAATCTGGCGAGCAATGGTCCAGGTCTGTTCATCGCGAGAAGGTCGCTGAGCTCTCTGATATCCTTGGGTTTCATCTGTCTACAGAGACTGCGCACTGATAGGCGCTCGAGTTGAAAGACACCGTGTGTTCTGCCGGATGAAATCTGCTTGTAGACCGATGGATCATTGATTGATATATCTGTAAGATTCAGAGTCTTCTTAACGCTCTGCAGTAATGACAGAGTTGTCAATCCCAGAATATCTATCTTTGCAACACCGACTTTGTCCAGTGAATCCATGTCATATTCCAGAAGAAGTGGCTTTGTATCAGCAACGACTGGCAAGCATAAGGCGGAATCCGATATGACAATGCCGGCCGCATGAGTGCTCCTGTGAAAGGGCAAACCGTCTAAAAGATCAACTACTTTGAGCGACGGCTTTATTCCAATCCTTTTTGATTCGTTCTGTATAGATCTCACAGATAGTGTTGAAAATGTGGAGATCTGAGCGACAAAACCGAACACCTCAGAGAGCTTCTCGATCAATAGAGCACGCTTTTCATCTTCAACATCTATGTCTATGTCTGGTAACTCTTGTCGGTGTTCATTCAGGAATCTCTCAAACAGAAGATCGTGTTCTAAAGGATCAACCTTTGTGATACCCAAGACATATGAAATAACCGATCCCACCGCACTACCACGACCAGGTCCAACACAGATGCCAAGATCTCTGGCTATGTCAACTATTCTCTTGACCGTGTAAAAGTAGGATTCAAATCCGAGTTTCTCGACTACCTCAACTTCTCTTTCAAACCTCTCTCTGTACCTTGGGCTTATTGTTTTGAGAAAACTCCTCAGCCAGGCCTTCTCTGGCTGTGGAAACTTCATAGGAACACATAGATCATATGCCTCACAATTGAGTAATGATGCTGCATCATCGAATTTCCCATCAAAAAAGGATGCCTCGTGTTTTGGCGGAATCGAAAGTAAACTGCACATAACTTCGTAGGCCTCGCGATGGAAGTCTTCAAGGTAGTAGACGAACTTTGCAGAATCTGCGTCGAGCCAATTCAGTTCTGGTTCTGTTCTTTTGTTGTAGGCATTGATAAGCTCATCAAACTCGGCACGATTTCTCGCATAGAAGATCTTCTTGTCAATCTTCAACCCGTGAACTGGTATTAAGCCCTTTCGCTTGCACAGGTGGTTGAAGATCACTGCAGCGTGGAAATTTCTGTCTGCCATCAACAGAGATTTCAACCCAAGTTCGCAAGCTTTGTCAACAACTTGTTCGATTCTCAAGATTGAGCCTTCAAAAGAATAGGGAGTGACAACAACTGGTATCATACATTCTTCACTGTCCGAGAACTCAGCTCTACAATCAGATGCTTGAAATCTTCAGGTAATGCAGCTGTGAAGCTCAACCAGTCGCCACTTCTTGGATGATAAAAACCCAGTTTCATGGCATGTAGCATTTGACGTGGTGCACCACAGATACTACCGTATAATCTGTCACCCAAAATCGGATGACCTATGTATTTCATATGAACCCTTATTTGGTGAGTACGCCCGGTCTTGGGATAAGCCGCAACCAACGAGGCAACATCATCAAAGTATTTCAAGACTCGGTAGAACGTTACAGCAGCTCTTCCAGAGCTGTTCACAGACATCTTGGTCCTCAAAACAGGATGGCGTGCCAGAGATACCGTAATCTCTCCTTGTGTCTCGTTCACTTTACCTCGAACCAAAGCAAGATACATCTTGGAAACCTTTCGATCTTTGAATTGCTGTGAAAGATTTCTGTGAGCCAAATCGTTTTTTGCCACCACTATGACTCCAGAGGTATCCTTATCCAATCTGTGAACTATACCAGGTCTCAACTCTCCACCGATCCCTTGAAGATCATGACAATGGTAGAGCAGCGCATTCACAAGTGTCCCACTCGTGTGTGAGGGAACAGGATGCACAATCATACCGGCTGGTTTGTTGATCACTATCAAGTCTGAGTCCTCATATAGCACCTCGAGTTTGATTGGCTCTGGTTCAACTGAAAGGGGCACAGGTGGTTCGGGATCAGGCACGGATATGATGTCCTTTGCTTTCACCCGGTAACTGGGTTTTTGCGGTCTGCCGTTGACTGTTATTCTTCCATCTTTAATGGCTTTCTGCACGAAATTTCTTGAAATCTTTGCCGGAATCTTTTCTAACAGATAGAGATCCAGTCTCTGTTCTTGCTCACCTTTGCTGACCTTTATCTCCAAGACTCTTCTCCCCCAACAACAAGCTGAGGAGTATTAGAATTGCTCCAAATGTGATGAAAAGATCAGCGATATTAAAAATGGCAGGAAAGTAACGCAGATTTATGAAATCAACCACATACCCGAGTCTGAATCTATCGACGATATTGCCAATTGCTCCGCCAACTATCATCTGCAGACCAACCCTTGCAAGCTTTGAGCTCTTGATGAATCCTGATATAAATGAAAGTGCCAGTGTCACGGCGAATGTTACCCACAACACCCATGGCGCCCTCGAGAACAGGCCAAAGACTATACCAGTATTCCTCGTGTAAGTGAACCACAAGAACCCCGGTATCACGAAGAACGGTTGAAACAAGAACTTCTCAATCAACATTTTGGACAACTGATCCATCAAGACCACAAATGCCACCCAGAACATCTCACTTCACCCTCTGGTAGAAAAAAGGACTCGCTATCTTCAAGCCGATCTCAGCGTAGTCGAAAATCCTTTCTGTGCTTCCAACAAATAGAATGCCACCGAGTCTCAAAGCTTTGACGAAGTTTCTATACAGTTGGTCTTTTGCAGATGCCTCAAAGTATATCACCACGTTCCTGCAGATTATCAGATCCAATGAATTGGGAAAAGGATCTTGGAGCATGTTGTGCTTTCTGAACTCGACTCTCTTCTTCACAAGATCTCTTATTCTGTAACTGCCATCGAGCAGTTCGAAGTATTTGTCAAGGTATGATTTGGGTGTGCTAACCATCGATCTTGCTTCATACAAACCTTCTCTCGCTTCCTCAAGCGCTCTTTCATCAAGATCAGTTGCGAGCACTGACGCGCTTGAGGGAGCCTTTAATTCCTCGAGCAGGATAGCCAACGAATATGGTTCTTCGCCACTTGCACATCCCGCACTCCATGCCCTGAATCTTCCTCTGCTGATTCCAAGTAGTTCTGGTAGGTACTTATCGCGAAGTTCCCACCATTTTTCGGGATTTCTGAAAAACTCGGTGACATTTATCGTGAGTTTGTCAAGGAACTCTTCCTTTGCCGCAGGGTTTGAAAGTAGAAACCTAAGATACTCTTGAAAGGAGGACAGTTTGTACTTTTTTATGAGTATCTCTATTCTGCGCTTGACTCGATGAGGTTTGTAACCAGATAAATCGAGCCCAAAGTACCTGTGTATCTCCTTTATAAACCATTGGAAATCCTCCATCGGAAGCTCACCAGAAAACTGGGAAAGAAAGTCCTGCATACCATCGCTCCTTCTGAGAATAAAACGTCAAATATATCTGTCCTATCTTCTTTCTCACGTCAAGAGATTCATTTGTCATCAATATCCATTCATCCTTGTTAAACCAACCAAATCCTATACTCGTTTTATTCGCAAGATACTGACCGAAGAAAAAAAGTCTATCTGAACCGAGACCAAATCTAAAGCCCATATTTGGTATGAAAAACGTGGAGATCTCGCCAAACGCGAAGCCAATCCCGTAACCATGATTCGAGACAAATGGTTCAACTGTGAACTGCCCCAACTTCACAGGAATTCCAAGATGGTAGCCACTAAAATTGTCAACGCAGACAGAAAAATAAGGAATTCTGAGAAACAAGGCGTATTTGTCCTGTAAAACGAACCCATAAGATCCACTAATTCCCCACACACTGAGAGTTTGCCTCTGATAATCAAGATTGCTGAAACTCAGCCAACCACTGTACGGTACGGCGTATCTCGCTCCCCCATTGTCCAATTTCATTGAGAAATACTTCAAATTATCGAATGGTTCATAGATCGGTAGAACCTGTAAGCCAGATCCGTTATCTGCAACACCGAGGCTGAAGGCAAGATCCGCCTCCACACGCCAGAAATCAACGTGTGGAGAAACTGTCATGCCAAACCAAGAAAAGCTGCCAAGGCCAAGATCAAAGTTCACCACGGCAGCCAATAAGTAAACAGGTGCTATTAACCAAACAAGCAGCAGTATCTTCATTGGTTCATCTGCGAAAGTATTGCCTCCATTTCTGCGTCGTCCATTTCAAAGTTCGAGTACACATCCTGAACGTCATCCATGTCTTCAAGTGCATTCAACAGTGTGAGGATCCTTTCTGCATCCTTACCAGTGACTTGCACCGTATTCTTGGGAACATAAGATATGTTTGCATCAATCTTGTAGCCGTTCTTCTCCAGCGCTTCTTTAACCGCTGTAAGGTTCTCAGATGATGTGACTATTCTTATGGGGTCTTCCTGATCATTGATGTCCTCGGCTCCCGCATCAATAGCCAACATGACCAATTCTTCAACATTCGCCACCTGCTCGCGTGGTACGTTTATGATACCCTTTCTCTCGAAGATCCAACTAACTGCACCAAGATCGGCAAGACTACCACCATGGCGGCTCAAAGTATGCCTCAGTTCTTGCGCAGTCCTGTTCTTGTTATCTGTAAGTGCCCGGATGTACAGTGCTACACCCGCAGGACCGTAGGCTTCGTAAATGATCTCCTGGTAATCTACTCCTTCAAGCTCACCAGTTCCACGCTTGATAGCCTTTTCGATGTTGTCTTTGGGCATGTTCGCTTCTTTTGCTTTATCGATTGCTGTTCGCAATCTTGGGTTCGTTTCTGGATCTCCTCCGCCCTCGCGAGCGGCAACGATCAGTTCCCTGATCAACTTGGTGAACATCTGAGACCGTTTCGCGTCCTGAGCCATCTTTCGATGTTTGATATTTGCCCATTTGTTGTGACCAGACATTCTTTTCCCTCCTAAGAAGAATTTTCTCCAAGATATTTTATCACTGTTATCGTTGTGTCATCATGCCTTTGGGTGTTATTGGTGAAACTCTCAAGATCACTCTTCACATCTTGTAATATTTGAACGACATTACCATGCCTGCAATCAAAAATTCGTTTGCACAGTCTTTCAAACCCATATTCGTTACCATTCACGTCGCGTGCCTCGACAACGCCATCTGTATAGGCTACAAGAATATCCTTTGGATTCATCTTCGCTTCGAAGACCGTGTAGCTTGTGTTCTTTATTATGCCGAGTGGTAAGTTCTGTGCCTCTATCGTATTTATGTTCTCTCCAGATAAAAATAACACAGGATTGTGGCCTGCATTTACCAGTTGAAGTGTACCATCTCGATGCAGGCATAGTAGGATCATTGTCACAAACCTGTCCTCCTCAAGATCATCGCAAAGCACGTTGTTCAGCTGTTCAGCAAGCTTTGATACACTGTCAACGTGATTAGAAAGCGTTCTCAGTGCACTCCTCAACGATGTCATCATCAGGGCTGCTGGGATGCCTTTTCCAGAGACATCGGCAACCGTGACAAAAACGCGATTTTCTCTGATGAGTATATCGTAGTAGTCTCCACCGACCTGAATGGCCGGAATAGTATCAGCGCTTATGTCGACATATTTGAGACTCGGTAACTTTCTTGGAAAGAGTCTCATCTGTATTTGTTTAGCTATCTCCAGTTGCTCTCTAAGCCTCTCTCGCTCTATCTCTCGTTTCAGTCTCATATACCTTTCGCATATCGATGATAGTTGCTGAGCGGCAGCCTCGAGAATCTTTCTGTCGGCTGCTGTGAACATATCCGGTACCCTCTCGACTAAGGTTATCTTTCCCCAGAGAGATTTGCCACTTTTTATGGGAACGGAGAGTAGATTGCGAACAAGATAATTGTGATCCGGCTCTATTAGAAGGACATTATCGTAGTCTTGCTCAATTATTTGTTTTGCCTTCTGGAATATCTCGTTGCTGATTTCGAAGGTCTTCTCGTGGTAGATCTTTCTATCGGCAACGTTCAGTTCAATGGAAATACCCAAGAATGGTATAGTCTGATGAAGCAACTCGACCAGTGGTTCCAGACCCTCAGATGGATCAACTATGTTGGAAAAGAGATTGTTCAACTCAAAAAGAGTCGAGATTTCCTGATATGTCTTTGATAATTCCTCAATATGCTCTTCAAGCAGTTTCGTGTAATCCTTTCGTTGTTGATTCAGTTCTGATAACATCTTGTCAACGGCCACGGCTATATCTTTCAAACTTGCCATGCCCTGATATGGTGGGAGATTAACAGATTCAGAGATCTTTTCGTACACCTGTTTTAGTTCATGTTCCACGCTTTATCACCCTGCGAACTTCCTCAAGCAGTTTTAATGGGCTGAAAGGTTTTGTTAGAAAACCATTAGCTCCAAGTTCCAGCGCCGTCTTTGGGTCATCTTCGCCACCCTTTGCAGTTAGCATTATAACGGGAATATCAGCAAGATTAGGGTCTTTGCGTATCCTTCGAAGTACCTCAAAACCGTCGACATATGGCATCATTATATCCAGTATTATCAAGTCTGGCTTGGCCTGCTGTAACTTCTCAAGAGCTTCCTTTCCATCTCTCGCTTCATCAACTGAATATCCTTCACGCACCAAATTAAAACTAACTATCTTTCTGAGTACCTCTGAATCGTCGACCACTAAGACTCGATAGCCCATGCAGATTCCTCCAAAAGTTCTGAAAGTCGCTTTTCATTGCACAAAGCTTCTACGCATTGAACAAGGACGAAACAGTCATTGCCGGTCAAGAATGGTTCATACAAGTATCGAGAACGAATGAGCCTGTCTTTTTTCTGTAAGTATCTTATCACAACAAATTCACCTTGAGAATGGAATTCCAAATTCTGGAAGAAATCGTCAACTCGGCCAGATTTGGACTTTTCAGTGATTTGCAACGATGCGCTTGGATCGAATCTCGAAAATTCAACGCATTTGCGAGGTATGAATACACGAAATTCGTAACCAGTTACAGCCTTGTTGGGATTCAGATCGGTCCACCAGATCCTTTCGGGATAAAGACCTCGAAGTGAAGTGCTTCTCAATCTGTTCAATGCACCATCAACCATCTGTTGGAGCTCGATTCTTGCATACAGTGCGAAATTGACAACACCAGTCGGCATTGGCTCAAGATATGAGATTCTTATCTTCCGATGGAAACCTTGAGTTAGAGTAAACGGCAAATCAGCACGACGGATATTTCTCTCGATCACATTGGACGTTTCAATCGCTGATAGAAACCTTGCAAGACCACATTTTTTGTATTTTACGACTGCGTACATTTTACCTCCCGCGCTTTTGGCTGACAAATTATACTATAATCATTTGGGAATTGGAAAGAGGTGATTTTCTTTTGTACTATAAAGTGTCACGGGATCCCATACATTCGGAGATATTTTTGTATCCTTTAGAGATACTGGCAACTGACACCAGGCCAGTGCAGAGACTGAGATACCTCTCCCAGCTTGTTGGTGCGGAACTTGTCTATCCTGGAGCAACACACAACAGATTTGCTCATTCACTTGGTGTCATGCATATCTGTGGCCTATACAGCCTCAGGCTCTTCGACGACCCAGCAAAGCAAAGGATCGTCCGTCTGGCAGGTTTGTTACACGATGTGGGTCATGGTCCTTTCAGTCATCAATTTGACGATGTTGTATATGCGAGGATGGGACTCAAAGATGGCCACGATGAGTACAGAAAGAGAATTTTGCTTGAACTGATGCCATTTGAAATGATGAAATCATATGAAAGGATATCTGACCCGAGAATGAAAAAGGCCATTGCTGAAGATCTGTCTCAGATATTGAATTCAGACGTTGTTAACCAGGACACATTTTCTACGCTGATGCAGATGGTTGATGAAGTCTTCAAAGGAGAAGAATCAGGGACAGCCGAGTACAACATCGTCCAAGGGCCTCTTGGTGCAGATCGACTCGATTTTCTCTTGCGTGATTCATATTACAGTGGAACGACACATTTCGGAGTGGGGGCCGTTGACAGAATAATAAGAAATTCTTTCATCAAACAAAAAGGTGGTCAGAGAATACTCTGCTACCACGCCAAAGTGATTGATCAGATCTATACAAGCCTGTTTGGTAGGTTCATGATGTACAAGAATGTGTATTTCCATAAGACATCAAGAGCTGCAGACTTGATGATACAGCAAATCCTTTCATTGATTTATAAGCCACTCAGACTTTCTGAAAGAGTGAGTGATCTTGAAAAATTCCTTGATCTGACAGACCAATTCGTATTTGCCTTGATAAAGCTTGAATTTCAAAGAATTTTGGAAAAGTATGATGCAAACGGAAAAGATATCATAGACGGGAAGATCGATCTAACAGAAGATGAATACTGTTTGGTGGAAGCCTACAAACTGCTGAGACGTTTTGAACAGAGAGACTTGTGGAAATTGGTCGCCGAGATCACCTTCTCTGCGGTCGGTATAGACCCTTCGATTATGAGCAAAGGTATTGTAGCTGACACACTTCAAAAGATCAGGTTGAGGTTGGAAAATCTTTTGATGGATCCTTCGAAAATCCCTGAGCAAGATCGGAAGGAACTGAGGAAGATTCTGGATGATTTTGAAGAACTTTTCAAGACAGATACACCATATAAACTCTCACTTGTCCATCCCGATGAATTTCTCAAGAGCAATGTGTATCTGTACGACCCCGCAAAAGACGAAGTCTTCTCCCTGGAAGAATTTCTCAAAGAGTATCCGGCCTACCATCTGATGGCGAATAATCTGGTTCAGATAGCGAGAGTTTATGTCACCGAAGATATCCGTCAGCTTTTGAAAAAGTACAACATAGTGCCAAAGACTGGAACTGAATTGACAACAAGGTGGTGAAGGGTTGAGAAAATTCATTCTTTTTTCCATAGATGTAGGGCTGACCTTTTTCGCTGGAGTGGTGGCTCTCTTTGTCCGACTGGGTTTTGACTGGCCAGAACTGGCAAAATACTTTGCAAGTATACCGATTTACTGCTTGATCGCATCAGTCGTCTATATAATAAACGGTACGTACAACATTGTCTGGCTTTATGCATCATTCAGGGATATGATCGTTTTAATTCGAGGCTCGGTTATAGCTTATTTTTCATCTGTCGTCTTCTTTCATCTCACAAATTCCGTTGTAATGCCTCGCTCGGTTGGTATGATGACCTTTCTGGGTTCTGCGATGCTTCTAATGGCGAGCCGCTTTTTCTGGCAATGGCTCAACAGTGTACAGCCATCTGGCAAAAAAAGAGTGCTCATCGTAGGTGCAGGTGACGCCGGGACAATGTTGCTTGAAGACTTTGAACGTAGGCCAAACCTTGGAAAAGTTGTGGCATTTCTGGACGATTCTCCAAGGAAGATAGGCAGAAAGATTCATGGCATACCGATCCACGGACCTATTGACCGAGCCAAAGATGTCATCCAAATACTGAAAATTGATGAAGTCATAATAGCTATACCATCTGCCACTGCTCAACAGATGAGGAGAATAGTTTCTCTAATCGATCCAAAAACCGTTAAGATACGAACTCTACCGGGGATATATGAATTGACGGATAAACAGGCAAGGGTGGGTTACCTCAGGGACTTGACTGTGGAAGATTTGCTTGGCAGAGAAGAAACAAAGGTTGATATAGAGGTTATAAGAACTTCTATCAAAGGCAAGAGAGTTCTCGTTACTGGTGCCGGTGGAAGCATAGGAAGTGAACTGTGTAGACAGCTCGCCAGCCTTGAACCATCACTGCTTGTACTGCTTGGAAAGGGTGAAAACAGTATATATCAGATAGACCAGGAACTATCAATCAAATATCCGGGTATAGAAAGAAAACGTGTCATAGCAGATGTAGCAGACACCGTTAGAATGGAACAGGTTTTTGTATCTACACAGCCTCAGATAGTCTTTCATGCGGCAGCCCATAAACACGTGCCTTTGATGGAAGAGAACCCATACGAAGCTCTTAGAGTGAATGTGTTTGGGACAAAGGTACTGGCTGAGCTGTGCTGTAAATACGCTGCAGAAAAGATGGTGTTCATCTCAACGGACAAAGCGGTGAATCCATCATCTGTTATGGGAGCAACAAAGAGATTAGCTGAACTGTTGCTACTCTCTATCGATTCTGAATCCAAAACGAACTTCGTCATTGTGAGATTTGGCAATGTGATAGGTAGTAGAGGCAGTGTAATACCCAAATTCAACGCACAAATTGAATCTGGCGGACCATTAACCGTTACCGATCCCAGAATGACAAGATATTTCATGAGCATATCGGAAGCAGTTTCTCTGATCCTGCAAGCCACAATTCTGGGGACAAACAGAGATTTGTTCGTTCTCGATATGGGTAAACCAATTTCCATAGATGAGCTCGCAAGAACCCTCATAATCCTGCATGGACTCGTTCCAGACCAGGATATCAAGATAACCTACACGGGTATCAGGAACGGCGAAAAATTAACAGAGGAACTTTTCTACAAAGACGAAACGGTTGCACCAACATCGCATCCCAAGGTGATGATTGTGAAAAACAGAAGGTCGCTCAACTATGAGACACTCTGTCATAACTTGGAACAACTCTCTCGGGTTGCGATAAACGATCCTGACCAGCTGCCTCACAAGATCCACGACCTTCTGAGCTCGATGTGAGAGGTTGCAGATGAGTTTTGTCATAGCATTCGTTCTGAGTTTGGTCTTTGTGAGGTTCTTCCCTCAAAAATTCCCTGTAGATCTGCCAAATAGCAGAAAAATCCACAAAATGCCGATACCCCTAACAGGTGGTACAGCTATCTTCGTGGCCCTGCTTGTTACAGAAAATCGACCTGGAGTCATAGTATTAGTTTGTCTGGCATTTCTCGTTGGCATCTTGGACGATATTGAGCAGCTTTCGTACAAGATCAAACTGCCATTTCAACTAATTATTGCTCTTTTTGGAACAATGAGTGCCCCAAATGGACTGTATTTTCTTTCAATTCCACTGAATGCGGTCTTTGGGAAGATCGTGCTGATCTTCTGGTTCATGTCGATGTTCAATGCGATTAATATGATCGATGGTATGGATGCACTTGCGTGTTCTACGTCTATGCTGAGCGCGTTTCTAATGGGTGAGTGGCATCTTGGACTTGCAATAGGTGGCTTTTTACCTTTCAATTTACCAAAGGCAAAGTCTTTTCTTGGGAACAGTGGTTCTGCCATCTTAGGAGCCGTTCTGCCGCTGTTTGCGATTGTCTTTTTCAAAGGTGATCTGTGCTATGCAACAGTTTTTCTGGGTTATCCTGCTTACGAAGTAGTTAGCAGTTTTCTGCGCCGTGTAATTGGGCATAGAAATCCATTTATGGCTGACAAGAAACACACACATCATCTTTTCATGAAAAAACTCGGTGTCTGGCGCACCCTGACTTTGTTGATCAGTTTTTCGTTTTCATGCAACCTTCTTGGACTAACCGAAAAATTCTGGTCCCTCGCCATCTTTTTTTTGATCAGTGGTATTCTCTTCGCTTACTGCTTTCTTCAGGGCAGAAACAGCGACTTCAATTTGTGAATCATCGGGCAGTGCCGTGGTGAGTTTTTGCAGTATTAACCCAGGTGCTGTCAAGATTGACATGAGCCTTGAACCCTTTGCTGATATTCTCAGAAATTCGTAGGAAAGCCCTATTACGATTGGAATCAATATTATTCTGCTGATAACCTTCCACAGTATTCCAAGGCTCACCACACTGCCCAGCAGACTGAAAACTATGATGGACACTATGAGGAAAATCATCGCAAAGCTTGTTCCACACCTTGGATGTATTGTGCTGAACTTTCTGATATTCTCAATGGTTAGTTCTTCATTGGCTTCGTACGCGTGAATAACCATGTGCTCAGCACCATGATACTGGAAGATTCTTCTCACATCTTTGAAAAGTGAAATAATGTAAACATACAGCAAAAACAAACCCAGCCGGATCAGACCTTCAACGATAGAAAACACAAATTCGTTGCCTTTCAAAAACTTTAACATATTCGTTAAAAAAACGGGTAACACTAAGAAAAGGCCCACCGCCAGAACAACCGCAAAAAGCAGTGATGCAACGGTCTCTGATTTTTTCATCTTTTGCCCGGAACTTATCTCGGCCGATCTATCCAGTGCAAATATTCCATAATATAGAGAGTAATAAAGACTGACCAATCCTCTCACGAATGGTACTTTGAAAAGCTTGGAACCCGATGGCGTTTTTCTGCTGATCTCTTCAATCACAATTGCTCCTTTGTTGTCCCTCACCGCTATCGCTACATTCTTTCCCATCATCAGCACACCTTCGATAATTGCTTGTCCACCAACCTTCATGTCTTCTCCTCCTCGTTGCACTCGGGCATGAACAATGTAAATTCGCTACCCTCATTTGGCTTACTCTGTAATTCTATCCTGCATCCCATTATTCGCGAAAGCTTTTCAACCAGCGCCAATCCTAAACCATATCCGCTGCTCGATCTTGATTTGTCGGCCTTGTAGAATTTTCGAAAGATCTTTTCTTTTTCTGATTCCTCTATTCCTATGCCAAAATCTTTCACACTTACCCACCCTTTACCACATCTCAAGATTATATGTTTTCTATCTCTTGAAAATTTCACTGCGTTTTCAACCAAAGCCTTTACGATGATCCGCAGTACCTTGGAGTCTGCGCAACCGATTCCGTTTCCTTCAACGTCAATCTGAAAGTCACTGAACTCATGATGAAATTCGTCAGCCAATTCCTCCAAGAACGATCTCAACTCAATAGATCTGATTTCCAACTTGGTTATTGGTCTTGAAAGCATCAGCAATGTCTCAGATAAACTGATGAGTTTTCCAGAAGTCTCGTGTATAGTCTGGGCAGATTCAACGACAATATCTTTCTTGTCAGCAAAACGCTGTATCAGTTCCGCATAACCTTGTATTGTTGTCAAAGGTGTTCTCAGCTCATGCGATACGTCATTTATGAAATCATTCTGAGCCTCAAAACCAATCTTCAACCTATCAAGCATATTGTTGATCGTCCTGGCAAGTGTTGAAACCTCATCATTCAGTCCCGGATCGTAGACCCTTCTTGTCAGATCCGCTGTGTTTATCTCTTTCAGTTCATTTGTGATTCGATTCATTGGTGCAAGAGACTTACTCACAAAGTAGTTACCTACAAGGAAAGATATACCGCTGAACAATGCCCAAAAGATGACGAATCCTTGCGAGAGGATTTTCAGAAAATCTCCCATCCCCCCTGCTGGCGAAAGCAGGTAGAAATCTTTCTCACCAATTGCACTCACGAATCTTGCTTTTGCAACAAGGTATTCATCTTTTCCAAGTTTTATATAAGTTGGTCGTTTCACATTCAAAACCTGCTCAACGAATTTCTTGTAGTGTTCGTGTTCTGTGTTTATGTTCCCCAAAACAACGTTTCCACTATCATCAAGTACTGCTACACCCGGTGGAAGTTGGAGGTTCATTAAGATTCTGCCAGGCATCTTGAAGGCGTTAAATACGTCCCTTCTCAGGTTTTCCACCGAACGGCTCAGATGCATGTTTTTAACTAAGGAATAAGCAGCCAACAGACCAAGGCCAAGTATCAATGAAAAAAGCACCGTCTGCCAAAACACCATCTTCCACTTAAGCGTTGAGAACATATCCTACTCCCTTAACTGTCTTCACCATGTGAGCATATTCTCTCAATTTGTCTCTCAGATACTTCACATAGACGTCCACGATGTTTTTGCTGATGTATTCGCTGTCGCCCCAGATCTCTTTGAGCAATTCTTCTCTGCTCAAAACTCTTCCTTCGTTTATGCATAGAAGATACAGTAACTTGCTTTCCCTTTCTGAGAGCATTGTGCTCGAACCATCTGGAAAAACAAGCGTCTTTGAACCTATATCGAAGACAAGATCACCAATCTTCAGTGATTCGGGCTTTCTCACTCTTCTTGCAACTGCCTCAACTCGCGCTAACAATTCGTCCAAATGGAATGGTTTGGGCACGTAGTCATCTGCGCCCTTCTTGAGACCCCGTATCCTGTTCTCCACTTCCCCACGGGCAGTTAAAACAATTACTCCCACTTCCTCATCGACGGATCTTATCTTCTCAAGAACTTCGAAACCATCCATACCGGGCAACATCAGATCAAGTATTACCAAAGAAGGATCATGCATTGAATACATTCTCCATCCTTCTTCACCTGTACTCGCAACATAAACTTCGTACCCATGATTTGAAAAAAGTATTTCCAGCAGGCGGGCTATCTTCTGATCATCTTCCACTATTAATAACTTTATTCTCCATCAACTCCTTGTATTCACTGACTATCTTGTTAGCATAAATCGTTTTCATACTACCACCGTTGTACATCTCTAACGCCTTAAACAAGTTTCCTGAAGTCTTTTGAAGCAGATATTTAAGATAGAGGACTCCATATTCAATGTTAATACGAAAATCCCAAAGCAGAGTTGACCAACCGCCTTCAGGTTCGCTTAAAGAATACTTCTGGGCCACAAACTCGGCTGTCTCCTTTTTTATCTGAACTAAGCCCAGTTCTCCAGCCGTTCCAACCACATTTCTAAATTCACTTTCCACGTTTATCAAAGCAATTACTAACAATGGATCAAAGTCGTGCTTTTTGCTTATTTCAATTATCGCTGTGTACAGTTCATCAACGATGTCCTTGTCGACAATTAGACCATGCTTAGTTCTCGCTTCTGTGACCATATCTTTGAACCAAGTTGGTGCGGGCTCTGCAAAAAACAAAGTCATGATCACGAGTGTTTGAATCAAGATGATCACTTTCAGTTTCTCAGCAAACATCCTTTGCACCTCCGAAGCAGCAATCTGCTATAATTTCACAGGGTGGAACTTTGTGGAAGCTCTTTATCGTAAGTACAGGCCAAAGAACTTCGACCAAATTATAGACCAGTTACAGGCCAAATTGGTTCTTCAGAATGCGATTCTGAAAAACAGAGTATCCCACGCATATATCTTCGCAGGTCCCCGTGGTACTGGGAAGACCTCTGTGGCAAGGGTACTCGCTAAATCTTTGAATTGTCCTAACAGGACAGGTTACGAACCGTGCGGTCGGTGTGACAGTTGTATCTCGATTGACAAGGGCATCCATCCGGATGTTGTGGAGCTCGATGCAGCATCGAATAGAGGAATAGATGAGATCCGAAAAATCAGAGATGCTGTAGGCTTTCGGCCAATGCTTGGAAAGTACAAAGTATACATAATCGATGAATTTCATATGCTCACCCGTGAGGCATTTAACGCTCTTCTCAAGACACTGGAAGAACCGCCTGAAAAAATAACCTTCATTTTGGCAACAACGAATTTGGAAAGAGTCCCAAGTACTATAATCTCAAGATGCCAGATAATCGAATTCAGAAACTTCACCGAGAAAGATGTCGTTGAGAATCTTCTTCAGATCTCGTCCAAGGAAAATATGAAACTCCACGAAGATGCAGCGAAATTGATCGCAAAACGGGCGGCCGGTGGAATGAGAGATGCTCTGTCTTATCTGGAGCAAGTTGCAAGCTATGCTCTACACGATCCAATAACAACCGCGGTTGTTGAAAGAGCACTTGGTCTGGTACCATCTCAGATCGTTGAAGACTACATTCAGTACCTTCTTGACGGACAGGTTATGAAAATAGAACAACTGATCGATGAAGTATTCGCAGATGGTTATGATCTCTACCAGCTCGTTCAATCGGCGATCGAGGGAATAGAAGAGAAGATCTCACAGAAACCATCTAAGGAACTATTAACACTGGCTCAAGGGCTCATCGAACTGACTAAGGAAATGAGATATGCCGAAAACAAAAAGATCATCTGTAAGATTCTTTCCATGAACCTTGCGGCAAAGTATTCCTCAACAGGAGAAAAAACATCTGAGCAACCGCCACAATCAAAAGAAAAGACTGTGCAAACCGTTGTTTCGGTTGAACAATCTCTTCAGAAGAATGCTTCTCAGGGTTCTCAGACCAGAAAAGAATCCGAACCTGATACTTCGCAGATTGAGGAAATACTCAACTGGATCAAGGAAGAAAACGATGTTTCGATATATGTTGCGCTTTCGCAGTCAAGAATCACATTGAAAGACAACCGCGTTGAAATATCGCTTTTGCCATCTCAACGGTTTCAATATGAGTACCTCAGAGAGAAAATCCTTGAGTTGGAGTACTTGTTTAAGACAAAAATGAAGAAGGATATCGTCGTAGAGATTTTCATTGACGAAGAACGAGAGAAAAGAATACTGCAAAGGCTTAAAGAACTCTTTCCAGGTAAAATTCGAATAGAGGAGTGAACAAAAGTGAAAAAGATCAAAGGGTTCGGTGGAAGAAGTTACGGCAAACCTGACAAGCCAGAAGGTATCGAGAAGATTCAGCAACAAATGAGAGAACAGCTCGAAAAGATTGAAGAAGGGTTCGAAAACATCGAAGTTGTCGGGACTGCCGGTGGTGGAGCGATAAAGGTGACAGCGAAATGCAGCTATGAAATTTCAGCCATCGAATACGACAAATCATTACTCGAAGATCAAGAGATGTTCAACGATCTGCTTATCGCTGCAATTAATGAGGCGATGAGAGAAGTCACTAAGAAAAGGAATGAGGAATTCTCAAAGGTTGTTGGATTGGAAGGTCTCCCAAATTTGTGAGATTTTACACAAATTCGTGAATACTGTAAACATTACCAAGTAGAATATTCGTAGACACCCAGATTTAAGGAGGGAAAAGCATGAAGGTAGCGATTAACGGTTTTGGAAGAGTAGGGAGAGTAGTACTGAGAGAGATCTTGAGACGTAACTGGAAGGATCTTGAAGTTGTTGCTATCAACGATGTTACCGATGCCGCAACCCTTGCCCATCTTTTCAAGTACGATTCTGTGCACAAGATCTACCCAAGCGAAGTTGTTGCGAAAGAAAAAGAACTGATCATCGATGGTAAGAGCTACATGGTTTTCAGTGAGAAAGACCCGTCCAAGCTACCGTGGAAAGATCTTGGTGTGGATATAGTTATCGAATCATCCGGTGTATTCACCGACAAAGAAAAGGCCTCACTGCATCTCCAGGCAGGTGCAAAAAAAGTTATAATCACAGCTCCAGCTAAAGGTGAGGACATAACAGTTGTTTTAGGATGCAACGAGAAGAGTTTGAAACCAGAACACACAGTTATTTCATGCGCTTCGTGCACGACAAACTCGATTGCGCCAATAATCAAAGTTCTGCATGAGAAATTCACTATCACTAATGGTTTTCTCACAACCGTCCACGCTTACACGAATGACCAGAGGGTTCTCGATCTTCCACACAAAGATTTGAGAAGGGCACGAGCGGCTGCCATCAACACGATACCAACCACTACCGGGGCAGCAAAGGCCGTGGCTTTGGTCGTCCCTGAACTCAAAGGAAAGCTCGATGGAGTTGCTTTGAGAGTGCCCGTACCCGATGGTTCTATCTCCGATTTCGTCGCAGTTGTTGAGAAACCAACCACAATTGAGGAAGTAAACCAAGTCATGAAACAAGCATGTGAGAGCTCTCTAAAAGGAATAGTCAAGTACAACACCGATCCAATCGTCAGCAGTGATATTATTGGCACAACATATTCTGGTATTTTCGATGCTACTCTGACGAATGTAAAAGGCAATTTGATTAAGGTCTTCTCTTGGTATGACAATGAATATGGCTACAGTTGTCGCGTTGTAGACACAGTTGAACTCGTTGCAAAGCTCATGTGAGGGGGAATTTCCCCTCCATCCTTTGGAGGTGTAAAGATGAAGAAACTAACTATAAAGGATGTGGATCTATCAGGCAAAACTGTGATAATGAGGGTAGATTTTAACGTTCCGATAGACAAGGACGGAAAGGTGTCCGATGACACGAGAATAACTGCTGCTTTACCAACTATCAGGTACGCCGTGGAGAAAAAGGCGAAGGTAATACTGCTCTCGCACCTTGGCAGGCCGAAGGGTGGACCAGATCCAAAATACAGTCTCAAACCTGTAGCCGATCATCTTAGGAAAAT
Source organism: Thermotogota bacterium (assembly GCA_029551145.1). Classification (GTDB taxonomy): domain Bacteria; phylum Thermotogota; class Thermotogae; order Thermotogales; family DSM-5069; genus Pseudothermotoga_B. The sequence continues at coordinate 84,108 of JAKPGA010000012.1, forward strand.
CTCCGGTTTGAACGTTTTGTTCGTACCGCAGTTGATCGGAGAAGAAGTAAAACAAGCTGTCAAGAATATGGCGCCCGGTGATATCTTAGTTCTGGAGAACACAAGGTTTCATCCCGGAGAGGAAAAGAACGATCTGGAGCTTGCCAAGGCATGGGCTGAACTTGCCGACATACATGTTAATGATGCCTTTGGTACCGCTCACAGAGCTCATTCTTCAAATGTCGGAATAGCCACCTTCATACCGAGTGTTGCAGGTTTTCTGATGGAAAAGGAGATTGAATTTCTCAACAAAGTTACTTACGAGCCTGAGCATCCATATGTGGTTGTTCTTGGTGGAGCCAAGGTTTCAGACAAAATAGGAGTCATAACCAACCTCTTGAACAAAGCCGATAAACTGCTAATAGGTGGAGCGATGATGTTCACGTTCTTCGAAGCCCAAGGTATACAGGTTGGCTCATCCTTGGTAGAGAACGATAAACTTGAACTCGCAAGAGAAATACTCAAACAGGCACAGGAGAAAAAAGTGCAGATCGTGTTACCAGTTGATACAGTCATCGCTCAGAAAATGGAGGCCGGTGCGCAGACCAAGATCGTTCAGATCAAGGATGGAATAGCTGATGGTTGGATGGGACTTGATATCGGGCCACAAACAGTAGAACTTTTCAAAGAAGCTCTCAAAGATGCCAAAACAGTTGTATGGAATGGTCCTATGGGCGTTTTTGAGATTGATGACTTTGCGAAGGGTACGAAGGCCGTCGCAGAACTAATAGCTAAAGTGAACGGAGTGACCGTAATTGGAGGAGGAGATTCTGCAGCAGCGGTTGCGAAGTTCGGTCTTGAATCGGCCTATTCACATGTTTCAACGGGTGGTGGCGCTTCGCTTGAATTTCTCGAAGGAAAGGAACTTCCTGGGATCAGTAGCATAGCAGATAAAAAAAAATAGATAGGGTCATATTGGCTGGCAATTGGAAGATGAATAAGACGAGCGAACAGGCAAAATTCTTTGCAAATAAACTCATACATGATTTGGCGGGCGTGAACTTCAAAGTGATACTGTGCCCGCCATTTGTATTCCTCTCAGACCTTGCTGAAATACTCAAGGGAACAAATCTGAGCCTTGGTGCGCAGAATTGTTACTATGAAAGATCGGGAGCCTTCACAGGTGAGATCTCACCGATTATGCTGAAGGACATAGGCATTGAATATGTCATCATCGGTCATTCAGAACGTCGTCATATCTTCGGTGAGACAGATGAGATGGTGAACAAGAAGATTAAAGCCGCCCTCGACGATGGTATGAAACCGATCGTGTGTGTCGGTGAAACAAAGGAAGAAAGAGAAAAAGGTCTTACCTTTTGTGTCGTAGAGTCTCAAATTAGGCAAGCATTCTTTGGCTTGAGCAAAGATGAAGTGCTGAAAACTGTTATAGCTTATGAACCCGTTTGGGCAATCGGAACCGGAATTGTCGCCAAACCTTACCAAGCACAACAAGTGCACAAATTCATCCGAACACTTCTCGGTGAGCTCTACGATGCAGAACTTTGTCAGAAAATCTCCATCTTGTACGGTGGAAGCATAAAACCAGATAACTTCTTTGGGCTCATGGTTCAAGCTGATATCGATGGCGGTCTGGTAGGTGGAGCAAGCCTCGACGATCAGTTTGTTGAACTTGCAAAGATAGTTTCTCGGATGCTGTGAACAAGCCCCGTAAGGGGCTTGCTTTATTCAGCAACAAATCGATCTTTCGAAAAAATAGGTACGGTGTCATAAAGATCTTTTTGAGCGCAGAATGAGACATCCTCTGAAAAACCGTACTTGATGAGTTCTTGAGCGTGTTCCGCTCTAAGAAGCGCTCCCAAAAGATCACCTTTCTCATGTATTTCCCACAATTCCTTCGCCATCTTTGCAGCATCGGTTAATTCATCACGACCAAGTTCATGAACAATCGCACCGGCGCAAAGCGCATCTTCATACGCAACCTTTCCATCTTGCCCAGAACAAATCAACGTCACATCCATGTGCCCACTCAGGCGCTTGACAATCTGGCGAAGATTCAAAAAACAAGCGGCATATATTACCTGCGCATTGATCATCGAAATAGCTTTTGTGCCGTTTGTTGTTGTCAAAACAATCTCCTTTCCTCTGACACCAAAATACTCCGTCGGTGAATTGCCAAGGTCAAACCCATTAGGTTTGACACCACCTCTCTCACCACAGATTAAGACATTCCCAACCTTCATTCTTTTGGCCTGTGCTACTGTTCTGGCTGGAATAACACATTTAGCACCATTTGCAAGTGCTGTGACAATAGTGCTCGTAGCTCTTAAAACATCAATGACAACGCAGACTTCTTGCTGAGAAATGCGTTCGGGTAAAAACAGGACGTCAATCAACTCTAATGCACTCCAAGGAGTTTATCGATCTTCTGCTTGTCAAAACCAATCACCAATTGGTTCCCAATCTCAATCACAGGGACACCATTTTGTCCTGTCCTCCTAACAAGTCTCTCGGCATCTTGCTGGCTTTTGGAGACATCGATCTCGGTAAATTTCAAGCCAAGTTCTCTGAGATAGTTCTTGGCCCTGACGCAATATGGACAACCTGGTGCAGTATACACAGTTATTTTGGTCATGAAATCACCTCCGACAAATAGTATACTCTTTTTGTCGGAATTTATCAACAGCTATTTCCTAATATCGTCTTTTATAGACTGTATGCTGTTCGCATCAAGATAAACACGTTGATATGTTTTCCCGTCCACAACAATTTGAATGGGTTTGTCGGTAATTGCCTCAGGATAATAGTATCGAAGAGCATTTCTCCGCAGTTCATACATCAACTTTGCAAGACCGGCGGCTGTGAAAGTTGTCTCGGGTTTTAAGACCGAAACCCATCGATTCAAAGACAGATAATCGAAAGCCTTTGGATTTCTATTAGCCAATTTTTTAAGCAGATTCTCGAAGTTGTTCTCTTGTTGTCCGACTATCTCCTTTGCCAGTTTCGAAATCTGTTCTGCACTCACGACGGCGTAGAATCTCTTGTTTGAAGTTGACTCAATCATCGTCTCTGCAAAATTGAATACCTCCAATGGGTTTTGTACATCAAGAGCTCTATTAGTCAATGGATTAAAAGAATGCTGAGGAAATCTCAAAACATATATCATCCTTTTGTTTGTATCGACTCGTATGAAATACGCCAGATTTTCATCTTTACACACGAAAGCGAAATGAACAATGGGAGATGTGAATTCTTCTGATCTTTTCACAGCATTCGAGCTCAACCAAAACCACAAACCAAAGCCTCCAACACCGATGGCAACCACAAGCAAAACCCATACAAGGCCGCTTCTTCTTCTCTTCATTGTTCTATACCTCCTCTACAGTCTTTGCCATATTGTCCTACCTTTATCAACATACAATTGTGCTTCGCCAGTCTTCTTCAACCAATTCAGATAAGCCAGAATCGTCATCCTCAGAAGATAATACATGCCTACATCTGCGACGTCAACCTGCAAATTCTGCAGCACATCACAGATGATATTCTCCTCGCTTTTGGGCTCTTTCATTAAAAGACGGATCTTCTCTGCAACAAATTCTATGTGTGCCTTGTTCAAAGAAATGATTTCTGTGCCATTGATCGACCCATGTGATGGGACGCAGCAGTTGAAACTCTTGAGTTTGTCCAGAGATCTGATTGCAGCATCTATATCGTTGTACACAGCAATAGTCTTCTTTCTCAGGATTTCTTCACCAAAAATTGAATCTGCCGCAAAGATAATATCGCCAACCGCAACTCCGACCTGCCCAAGTGCGTGACCTGGTAATTCTATTATCTGTAAATCATATAGATAACCATCACCTTCGAATGTTTCATCAACCTTTGAAGGTTCAGCCAAGAAGAATTTGGATCTGAGCTCATCGGTTGGATACGCGCCGCAGGACAGAGTCAATGGCTCAAGAATTGGATTCTCAACGAATGGCTTTGTCAAGACGTGTGTGATGACCTGAACGTTTGTCCTTTTTTTGATGAAAGCATTACCACCTATATGATCGGCGTGAAAGTGTGTGTTAACAAGCCACCTGAGATTCAAATCATTCAGTGAAAATATCTTTAAAGCCTTCCGCGCGTAAGATTCGTCGATGCCAGAGTCTACAAGAACCACATCTTTTGAAAATCTTATCAGACCAAGATTTGTTCTATCAGATAGAATGCCAACTCTGCTATCAAGCCATATCAGTTCCATTTATAGTCTTCCCTTCGAAGTTTCACCAACCAGTTCCACATTTTGACAGTCTCTGGCAGTATGAACAATCCTCTTCTTATCGCATACTGTATCTTATTCCCCGCTGTCAGGAAAAGTGCTTCATTCAAATCTTCTTTTGACATTTCTCTCAGCCAGTCCACATTGTCGTAAATCCTATTTTCTTCAAGAGAATCTGAAAGAAATACAATCTTTCCTATATCGGAAAAATGGTCTTTGCCACTCGTGTGATACGCGATAGCGTCCAAGATATCTCTGTCATGAAGAGCAAATCTTCTTTTGATATACTCTGCTGCAACCTTACCGTGCAAAAGGATCGGATTCAGTTTTTCAAGTTCTGTGATTCTCATTCGATATACTGTAGCCATAGTTAGAAGGACAGTTGGTTTAACATCTCTGAAGATATCATGTGCAAATGCCGCGAGTACAACACGATCTTCATCTATTCCATGAATTCTGGCAAGTTGCACTGCAAAGTTTACGCAGGACTCGACATGAGATAAACGTTCACTACCGAGTAAGAGTTTGGAAATCCTTTGCAGCTCCTCAAGGATCTTATTCACAGTTTACCAACCTTCTCTTTCAACCTCAACCACTTCAAGACCCTCGGTGTTCTCAATCATGGTCGTTACATCTTCCACAATGGCGTCAAGTACAGTTTGAGCCGATGAAACTATTGCCACTCCTAACTGCGACCAATTCTTCGAATCTGTATAACCAGCCTCACACACAGAAATGTTGAACTTTGTTCTCATCTCATTGATAAGTTTCTTCAAAACTGAACGCTTCTCCTTCAGACTGTTTATTCCAAACAACCTCAATTTGTAGCTCACGACTGCTACGTGCATCACAGACCACCTTATTTTGGAAAAAAGGGGGAAAGTCCCCCTTTATCATGCGTTTTGGCTTTCTTGTTTACGCTCCTGAGCAATCTTTTCTTGAATATTTGGTGGCACCTCCTGGTAACGTACGAATTTCATTGTGAAATACCCTCGACCACTTGTGATGCCTGAGAGTCTGCCGGAGAAATCGAGCATTTCAGCCAAAGGAACTTCTGCTTTCACTTTTGACATACCTTTACCGGTAGATTCCATGCCTTGCGGTCTACCTCTTCTGCTTGTTACCTCACCAATGACATCTCCTGCAACCTCATCAGGGCAGAAGATCTCAACTTCCATTATGGGTTCGAGCAGAACTGGTCTTGCTTCTTCCATTCCTTTTCGAAAAGCCTGAATCGCAGCGATTTGGAAAGAGATATCAGATGAGTCGACCTCATGGTACGAACCATCAAAGAGTGTGACTCGAACATCAACAACGGGATATCCCGCAATAGATCCTCGTTTCATAGCTTCTACAACGCCTTTCTCAACAGATGGGATGAAATTCTTTGGTATGACTCCACCGAAAATCTTGTCGACAAATTCAAAACCCATACCTCTTGGGAGTGGTTCCAATTCGATTTTGACATGTCCGTACTGGCCATGTCCTCCAGTCTGTTTCTTGTGTTTGTACTCGGCGACAGCCTTCTTAGAAATCGTTTCTCTGTAAGCAATCTTCGGTTTACCAACCTCTACGTCCACACCAAAGGTGCTCTTAAGCCTTTCAATCATCACATCCAGATGAATCGTTCCAAGACCCGATACGACTGTCTCGCCTGTTTCAGGATCGTATTCCCATCTGAAGGTGGGATCTGTTTCAGATAGGCGGGACAAGCCACTGCTGATCTTATCGATGTCGGCCTTAGATTTTGGATTAACCGATCGTGAGAACATCGGTTCAGGAAAGATTGGTGGTGTTATGATCAATTTTCTATCTTTGTGAGTGAACGTTTCGCAAACAGAGCCCTCTTTGAGTTTTGGCAGAACGACAATGTCACCGCAGGTGGCCTGATCTATCTCGACCTGCTCTTTTCCGCGAGCAAGATACAAGCGACCGAATTTATCCGATGTACCTCTGTTGACATTGAAATAACTGTCTCCGGCCTTTATGGTACCTGAAATCACCTTGATATAACTTACACGACCGACAAACGGGTCCACAACGGTCTTAAAATTGTATGCACAGAAAGGTTCGGTTTCACTTGCTTTAATGTTCACTTTCTCACCAGAATCCAGTTTTGCATCGTACTCTGCCCCATCAAGTGGGTTCACACCAAGTCTGATCACGTAATTCATCAAAACGTCAATGCCGATATTTTTTTCTGCTGATCCGCAAAACGCAGGGACTACTGCTCCAGTTTTGTAAGCCTTCAACAATGCTGCGATTAATTCTTCGGGTTGAATTTGCTGACCCTCGAGGTACTTCTCCATAAGAGAATCGTCAGATTCAACAATGTCTTCGACTGCTTTTAGTTTCATTTCCTGAACCTTGCCCGACATTTCAGAGGGGATAGTTACTTCGACCGCCTTACCGCCTTCGTATATGTATGCCTTTTCGGAAACAAGATCAATTATCCCACGAAATCCTGATTCACTTCCTATCGGCAGAGTCAGTGCAACTGTCTTTCTACTGAACGAAGATCGAAGGCTGCCAAGAGCGTTTTCAAAATTCGCTCTTTCTTTGTCCAACTGATTTATAAAAACCATCACGGGTTTGTTCATAGTTTCAGCAATTTGCCAGGTCCTTTCAGTTTGTATCTCAACACCAGAAACAGCATTTATCACACATAAAACATTTTCACTAACGAAAACCCCATTCAGAACGTCTGCTATGAAATCACCAAAACCAGGAGTGTCGATAACCGTCAACCTGTGCTCATTCCAGTCGAAGGAATAAACGTGGGATGTGATGCTCGAACCTTTTGACTCTTCGATTGGATCTGTGTCTATCAGTTTAGAGCTTATTCTGTCGGCGAGCCCAGCATTGAACAACATTGCCGAGAGTAGAAGGGTTTTTCCACAGCCGTTGTGCCCTATAAATGCGATATTTCTTTTCTTGTCAATTGACCTGTTCATCTCTCCACCTCCAACTTCATTTATTGTTCTTGATTACCAACAGGGAAACAGGTATCGCCCTAGTCCAAGCAGTAGAAGTCTTACTAACTACTTGGTCTTTGATAACCATTACTGATGAACTTCCTCCGTCGAAATTCATTGCGGAGTGAAATCCCTTGCTCATACAGAACTCAACAAGTTCATCGTAGTTCACACCCCCTGAACCATTCTGGTCATTTATCACTGCCAGCACAACCTTGCCATCTGGAAGCGTTGCAAGGAGCGTTCTTGTAGCATTGCTTCGTGCTATATTGCCACCGTATCGATTCTTCTCATCGCTTCTGTCGGGTATTGGCGCTCCCCCATAAAGTATCAGAGGGCCAGCTTCTACTGCATGCTTTATCGCATAGGGAAAATCGGTATTTACCACGTATTCAACTTTGTCGCCAATCTGGACACCTTGCAAATACCTTTCGTAGTTATTCGATATTGCCAGAATATATCCATCTTGTGGTGCCTTAGCGGCCCAGCCATAACCATTGATCTTGCCGTTCACAACGCTGAAGTAAATCATACCATCACGGCGAGGAATCGTGATACCGAATTCGGGTGTGAAGATCAAGACCTCCCCCTGCGCTATCGTGTTTATGCCTTTCACTAAGAAAAGTAGTTGCCCCACTCTCACGTTCACATCAAAGTACATCCTGGCAATATAAACAGAACCCGACCTTGTCTGCACAAAAACCGGTCTGTTTCCATACGGCATCGAGAGTATCTTACCGTCAACGATTAACAAGCCTATTGGTAGACCGGTATTTGGATCGAAATAGTTCGCATTAACACCTGCTACAGCGCCCGTTCTGCTGACCATTTTCTCAACACTTTCGAAGGTTCCTATACCTCCACTGCTAATCTGCAGTTTCAACTCTACCAAATTAGGATCAATCCACAGATAGTTCACGAGCATATCCTTACCACCGATTCTCTCAACTCTTTGTTCCCAGGACACGCCTTCAGCGAGGATTTCTCTACCAGCCTGTGGAAATCTCAGAGCCAAGCTGACAGTGCCACCATCAACCTTAACTGCAACAGATGGTTCAGCATCGATCTCCAGGTTGATCTCAAGAGAAGTTATATTTCCAACTTGATTCACCTTGATGGAATTCGTCGATGAAAGGTTTGACAGACAAGGAGCGAGTTGAACTACAATTTTTGATTTCTGAGTGCTTATTTTCATCATTTCAATGAAGGGAAATCCAACAAAACTGAGTTTCAATTGATTCTTGGACAAATCAACTGCCTGAAGAACGCAAATACTGTCCAACAATGCTATTTGTCCTGTTGCAGTTTCATATTTTCCAACACCCAGGATTTTCGCCAGAAGATCTATGTTTATCATTACCTTGTTTTTCGAATATATCGCAGATTTAGGATAGACATCAAGAAAATCAACCGATACAGTGCCATCTTCTTCGATAATCGTGATTTTCTTGTTGTATATGAAATAGGCTCTGCCAGATTTCTCTGAGATTATGAATGAAGCGCCAAATTGATCAATCGACCTTAGCTCGACAAATCCATTACTCTCTTGCAGTGTAACAAAGTTCCCATTGATTCCAATCAAGACTTGAGACAATGCCACAGTACTCAAAATGAGTGCGAAAACAATGACAAATACAACTTTCATTCAATCACCCCGAGCACGATTTCACGAAATCCCACTTTATGATCAACAATTCCGTAAGCATTGTGTATCAAGCTAATGGCTAAATCAACATCACTTTTCTCAGATACGTAAATACGAACAATCGGTTCATCCTCATGTACGTAGTCTCCGATCTTCTTGAGAACTTCTATGCCTACACTTGGATCGATGCTATCTTCCTTTCTTGATCTTCCTGCTCCAAGCACAACAGAGGCAATACCTATAGCTTCTGTGTCTATTCTATCTACATAACCAGGTCTGACCGATCTAACCTCGACAACCTTTCTGCTAACCGGCAAAAGACGGTAGTCATCTATGATTCTTGGATCTCCTCCTTGCATCTCGATGAATTCAGCGAATCTCTCAACAGCTCTCCCGGAAACAATTTCATCCTTAATCTGCTCCTCTGTCACGTTCATCCCAACGAGGTTGAGTATTTCATGACACAGACGAATGCACAATTTAGTCAAGTCCTCCGGGCCATTACCTTTAAGGGTCTCGACAGCCTCGATTACTTCAAGGGAATTTCCCACCATCCGGCCAAGGGGTTGATTCATGTCTGATAGGACAGCCCTTGAAAGTTTGCCCGATCTTTTGAGTATGTCTATCATCAGACAAGCCAGTTCTTGTGCTTGTTCGGTATCCTTTAGAAAAGCTCCAGACCCGACCTTCACATCGAATATTATTGCATCGGCACCGCCCGCGAGTTTCTTACTGACAATGCTGGAGGCGATCAAAGGAATACTGTCAACAGTAGCCGTTGTATCTCTAAGTGCATAGATTTTCTTATCAGCGGGCACTAAGTTCCCACTTTGGCTAACGATCGAAAATCCAACCTTCTTGACAACCTGAAAGAATTCCCCTCTCGTCAGTTCTGTTCTCATACCTGGTATTGATTCCAATTTGTCGATAGTTCCACCGGTATGACCAAGGCCTCTACCAGACATTTTGGGAACCTTGACACCAAAAGCCGCGATTATCGGAAGTACAACAAGTGTAGTCTTATCACCGACACCACCAGTTGAATGCTTATCGACCTTTATACCTTCGATCGGAGATAGGTCGAGGATCTCGCCAGATCTTGCCATACTCATGGTCAAATCAAAGGTCTCCCTTTGGTTCATTCCACGGAAGAATATCGCCATCAATAGAGCAGAAACCTGGTAATCGGGTATAGTGCCACGGACGTATCCGTTCACAAAGAACTCTATTTCCTCCGAAGTCAGTTCTGAGCCATCCCTTTTCTTTTTTATAATGTCATACATCCTCATTGTTCTCAACCCTTCTCACAGGTAGTTTTACCATGAAGGTTGTACCTACTCCGAGTTCACTCTCCACCGAGATTTCCCCATTGTGCCTATCGACAATTGTTTTTACTATGGACAGTCCGAGTCCCGATCCACCCATCTTTCTGCTGCGTCCCTTGTCCACTCTGTAGAATCTGTCAAATATCCTGTTGAGTGCCTCTTGAGGCATGCCGGGACCGGTATCGGTCACTCTTATAACCGCATATGAATCTACTTTACTTATCGAAATTTCTACCCTCTTCTCGCCCATTTCCTTCAAAGACGTATATTTAATCGCGTTATCAACCAGATTCAGAAGCATCTGAACCAGCCTGTCCTGATCTCCGGTGATTGTTACATCCCGACAATCAAAGGAAACCTTTACACCGTAATCATTCGAAAGAGGCTCAACAATAGATATGACATATTTGACAGTAGCACAGAGATCAACTTCTTGAAAATCAAATCTTGCTTCACCTGATTCAAGGCGCTCTAAGTCAAGTAGGTCGTTTATCAGCCTTGACATCCTCGCAGACTCGTTTTCGATTATCGTGAGAAATCTGTTTCTTGTGTCTGGGTCCATCTCAGGATCACTCAAAAGTGTTTCGGCATAACCATGTATTGAGGTAAGTGGAGTCCTCAGTTCATGGGAAACATTGGAAACAAACTCTCGCCTCATTTCATTGAGCTCGTACTCCTTGGTCATGTCGTGGAAGAGGATGACTACTCTTTTCTCACCCTTAGGTAGCAGCACAGGTATCATTTTGCATGAGTAATACCTTTTTCTACCGTCGTCATACATTATCACATTTCCCTCTTGAACCTGCCAACTTCTAACGGTTTCATCGAACATTTCTATCAAATAATAATCTTCGAGAGCCTCATATATTTTCTTCGTCGCGACCATAGGTCGACTTATTCTCTGTGCGGCCGTGTTTGCAAAGAGTATTTCCCCGGTACTGCCATCAACAAACAGAATCGGATCAACTATGTTGTCCAGAAGCGTCATCGTATTCTCTCTACTCTTTTGTGCCATGGTAAGTTCGTCTTCCAGGTTCGTAATAGTCTTGCGCAGAGTTTCCAAAACATAAGAAGGTGGCGAGTCATCAGGAACATTCACCAACTCCGCCACCCTAATGAAAAACCGCTTCAAATTCCTAACTGTTCTATCTCGTGCTAACACATAGATGAATACAAAGGCAACAATCCCAACTAAGACTGTCAAAAACAATGTCACTCACTATTCTTCCTTCCCTGGATCTCTGAACTTGTACCCCTTACCTCTCACAGTGATTATGTACTTAGGATTGGATGGATCTTCCTCAATCTTTGTTCTCAGTCTTCTTATGTGAACATCGACTGTTCTCGTGTCACCATAATAGTCATAACCCCACAGTTTGTCGAGTAAAACATCCCTGCTGAAAACCTTACCTTCATTTTCTGCTAAGAACCTCAACAACTCAAATTCAAGCGGTGTGAGGCTAACCTTCTGCCCGAAGACTCTGACCTCGTACCTTTCAACATCGATTTCCAATCCTTTTGCGATTATCTTCTTTGGCCTTTCTTCTCTTTCTTGTACGCTGAGCTGAATTCTCCTAAAGACTGCCTTAATCCTTGCTATCATCTCTCTGATACTGAAAGGCTTGGTGATGTAATCATCAGCACCGAGTTCTAAGCCCAAAACTTTATCAAATTCTTCACCCTTTGCACTGAGGAAAACGACAGGTGTGTTCTTGTACTTCTCAGTGCCTCTTAACTGTCTTACAAGTTCGAATCCGTCCATCCCAGGCAACATGATGTCAACGATGAACATGTCCACCGGTTCATTCGTTGCAACCTTGAGAGCCTCCTCGGCTTCATAGGCCTTCAAGACATCGTAGCCTTCACGAGCTAAGTTGTAGCTCACCAATTCGATAATTGATGGGTCATCATCAACAACGAGAATCTTCTTCTTCGCCATATCTCCACCCTCTTCGGGTACACCTCCTTTTTGAAAAATCACCTTAAAGATCCACACCGTGTTAACATTATAACAGAAACCTTGAAAATTGTAACATGAATTCTGTACCCGATCAATTTCCAGAGTGAATAAGTGCTATAATTATTCATCACCAGGAGGGAGCCCAGTGAAAAAAGCCTTCACACTATTGGAACTGATAGTGGTCCTTGCAATCTTTTCCAGTTTTCTCGTTGTACTCACACTTGTGCTCAACAACTACTTAGTCAAAGCACAGAAAAACATAGCCCTGCTTGATTCCATCAGAAGGCTAACAGAAACTGCAGATAAAGTCAATAACTACCTTATAAGAGCTTCGGGCCCTGCCAATTCCGTGAGAATAGAGTCAGCCACGCAAGTCACCTTTGATATAATCATCTCAGGGCAGAAAATAAATGCTGCTATTGAAGTTGTGGATAACACACGGTTCAATTATCGTGAGAATGATCAAGTTCAAACTGTCACCGTTGAAGATGTGAGTATAAGATTTTCGAAAGCAGGTGCGTCTGCAGATGTAGACCTCCCTATAAAGATGACTGTAACCACTCCTAATCCATACAACACAAGTTCAACTTTGAGTATGGAATTTGTTGTCTATCCACCTGGTGTGAGGTGAGTTTATGAAAGCAAAGGATGGTTACATCATAATCATAAGCATACTGCTCGTGGCAGTGTGTGCAATAGTTTCAGTGGCGATCTTCACGCAAATAGAAGCCACTATAAGAAAAACCTCTCTGACCATTCAGACCCTTAAGGAAAAATCAGATGCGATAAAGATCATCGCGACTGCCGGTGCGTATTTACGGAGCAAATACAGTGTTGCCAATGGTTTTTACATCGCGGATCATCTAACCGTTCAATCTGATTTTTCAAAAACCAAAAACGTTATCATAAACAGTTCGGGACCTGTTGAGAAAACTATATGGCAGAGTTTTTTTAGCAGTGATTCTATAAGCGATGTCGAGTTTTCAACGATCAAAAATCTCTTGCTACTGGCAAACGGTAGCGATTCACCACTTAGAAAAGCTCTAATTGACAGCAAAAACAAAAGGTTAATCGAAGCTGATCTTTCGAAAACACGGGTTTATGCCTTTTCAGAAACTACCGACCGATCGTGGGTCATTCTATTGTGCACAAACGTCGGCTTATCATGGGCGTGGGCTCTTGTGGGCCCGGAAGGTTTCTTCAATTATGCTGTATTCCTGCCTAACGGCATTCCTTCAGGGACGTACTACAGCGATGGTGAAGTCATAGACGGACCAGGTTGGTTTGGAGTAGATGACAGGGGCACAGGTGGTTTGGGAATAGGAGGACAGGTTGGTCCCAGATTCTATGGGAAAGCCTTCTATAGACTACTTCGTGATTATCTGATCAGGCCTGCCAAACAGAGTGATGTATTTGTGGGAGGTCGAGTCACTCTCAGCGATGCCGATGTGAATGCCTTCAAGTCAGCCTACCAAGGAAAAGTGTACTGGGAGGCACAGCTTTCGACCTTTGAGAAAGTGGACATCGTCGATCTTGCAAAAGGGAATATTGACGTTCCTCATGATCCCACTGGTTTGATTCTAAGCTACTCCAAACTCCCAAGTACCCAAGTGGATGATCTACTGATCACCTCATCGATATCAAAAATCAACGGCAACGATGCGCAGATAATCAGATTTTCTGGTCCAGATGGTTATTTTAAAAAAGATAACAACAAATCGTATCAGGTCGAACTCATAGTTCCGTTCCCAGGTCCGCCGAATGTACCAGTCACTGTTGTTGCAACAGAAACCGTTTCTGGACAAAGCACAAGATATACAGCATCCTTGCCTTCCTTCAATGGTTTCCTTGGCCTTTTGTGCGAGACGACTAATTCCTCTGTTGGAATTGGGAAAGAAGGTACCTGGACCAAGAACATCTTCATGGGTGACTGGACTATACTGGTTATGGGAAACAAGGGTAGGCAACAAGAGTAAACGCCATGGGATACGGTCAAGATCTATGGAGATGTAGAGTACTATGGTGCCAAAGATGACAACAAGATGGTCGTAGAATATCAAGGAAAAAGTTATGAGGTTCTTATGGACCCATTTTTCGCAGATGGAACGCCAATTCCTAACAACAAGGATGTTAAGGGAAGACTTAAGCTTGCAAGTGGCGGTCAAACACTGGAACTGATTGATGGGAAAACCTTCTGGGATGCATGGTATAAGAAACTTGCTCAGGTAGGTAGCAAGGATCACATAAACCTTATAACAACAGGTGATATCGACACACCTTGGCACGACGGCTACAAACTCGGTTCGGACATTAGAAATCTCAGGATGGATATGAGTGTTTTCACCATGTACTGGGACAGAGATCGAAAGCCCGGGCAGGGAAATAAAGTTCTGGTTCCCACTCTAAGGGTTGATTACAGCAAGTTTCAGGGTTTGAGTTACAGAGTTGTCTTTGGCTCGATCGCGTCCGAAGCTGTTACTGCAACGTGGAGTGGAAACAAAGGTCTCAAGGAGTTCAACATATTTGACAATCGGCTTTATTCTGCAAAGAAAGGATTTTCCCCAATGACCGGTGCCATCTTGCTTGAAGGGTTGCGACTAAGATGAAAGGCTACACTTTGGTTGAACTGATAATCGGCATTGCGATAATCTCCGTAGCACTGATTGTGCTGATCCTATCAGCCGACCAAGCCGTGAGAAGTTTTTCAAAGTCGAACGAGATGCTTTCCAAAGCAGCGACTTTTTTCAATCAAACAGCGTCGAATTTCGCCGGACAACTCTCAGGAAATTCTGTCAACACACTTGACAAGGTACTCAATTATCAACTTGTCGGTGCCTATGCATTCTTCGATTCAATTGAGGTCAGATCGGTTGCTCAGGATTACGTATATGCGCTCAAAGATCCCAGATTTTAGATTTGCCCCACTTCTTTGAGAAAACTCAATATGAACCCCCGAGCCAAAGATGAGAACCTTGAAATAATGCCAATCGTAATCTGCTTCAATTCCTCAAGATCGTTTTCATGAGCTGCATAGTCAGCAGTCGTCAAAACACGTTTTCCAAGAAGATCGCCATAAGTTCTTCTCAACAGTCTATCAACACCGTCTATGTTGTTCAGCCCAAGCAAGCGGACCTTTTGTATGAGACGGCGCAAATACCGAGTGTATTCAGGTTGAGCCTGAACTATGCCTTTCACAGTGTCTTGATCGTATCCATACAACAGATAAGCCAGGTATTCATCGTAAGAATAGTGGGAATTGGATAACAAATGTGCCATTTCTTTGTCTGTAAACGCTCTGAGAGTGTCGAAAAACGTTCCTGGGGTATTGTGATATGGCATCGATAGATCCTCAAGATAGTGAATAGCTCTTGCAAGAAAGCGATAACCCCAGTACTCATCACCTCTGTTGAATGCCTCCTTTGACATGTTCACGAAATAATAGAAACTCTCACTACCCTCGAAGAATTCAAAAATCGCGATGTTGTATTTCATGTGTCTAACACCTTGACTGTTTCCAATGATGTTCTGCAAAGGAGACAATTGCAAACCTTCGTCCATTCCAAGATCTGGTTCAACCGAGTAGACTGTAAGTATCTGCCAAACTGGGACTTTCCCGTCGATTGGTTTCGGATCAGGTGGGTAATAACACGCATTACTCAGAGGACAAGATTTGATGAATTCTCCACAATAATCGTCGAGTCTGAGAAAATCCTTGTTGTAAACGCGTTTCTCGTCGTAATTGTAAGGGGTTATCTGAATAAGTTTGTCGCTGTTTGGAAGAAAGTCTTTGACCAACAGATAGGTAAGTACTTCATGGGCTGACCATCCAAAGGTTATGACACAGTAGAAACCAAGCACCAACAGAGTAATCAGTTGTTTCATGCTAACACCCCTCTTTTATATTATCACAAGAATTAGCATACCTGAGCATAAGAGAGCATACATAAGAAAGAGAAAGAATCAGAATAATGGCAAGAGATTGCCGCAGATTGCCAAGCATAGGCACTGATTGGCAGATTTTGCCGAATATGGTTGTAATGATATTATTATACACGAAGGTAACACAGATGATACAAAGGAGGGTTACAATGACAGGTTCTTATTTCATGGAGCTTGAAGAAAGATATGGCGCCCATAACTACAAACCCATTCCAGTTGTCATAGAAAGAGCAGAAGGTGTTTGGGTTTGGGATGTCGAGGGAAATAAGTACCTCGATATGCTTTCGGCATATTCTGCTCTCAATCACGGACATCGACATCCCAGGATCGTCAAAGCCCTGATTGACCAAACAAACAAGCTCACACTGACTTCGAGGGCTTTTTACAACAATTTGCTTGGGCGATTTGAAGAAAGATTGGCCAAGTTCGCAGGTTATGATAAAGTGCTACCAATGAATACAGGGGCCGAGGCCGTCGAAAGTGCTCTGAAGGTAGCACGCAAATGGGCTTACTACAAACGTGGCATACCAATGAACAATGGGAACATCATAGTGATTGAGGGGAATTTCCATGGAAGAACAGTAACAATAGTATCTTTTTCCACAGAGCATCAGTACAAAGATGGATTTGGACCATACACCCCTGGTTTCAAGATAGCTCCCTTTTCAGATGCAAGGTCACTTGAAGCCTTAATAGATGATCACACCATAGGAATTCTGGCAGAGCCCATTCAAGGTGAGGGTGGTGTACGTGTACCAAGGGAAGGTTATTTAAGGGAACTCAAAGAGATTTCAAAGAGACGTGGAATCCTTTTAATGTTTGATGAAATTCAAACAGGGCTTGGTAGGACTGGGAAGATGTTTGCCTGGCAATGGGAAGATGCTAAACCAGACATTTTGATACTCGGTAAAGCCCTTGGTGGGGGCGTATATCCCGTCTCTGCCGTCCTGGCAAATGATGAAGTGATGGATGTCTTGAAACCTGGAGATCATGGATCAACCTTCGGTGGCAATCCGCTTGCGGCAGCTGTGGGAATTGCTGCAATCGATGTTCTTGAGGAAGAGAAACTCGACCAGAGAGCGAAAGAACTCGGTGAATACTTCATGAAACAGTTAAGGGCCATCGAAAGTGAGTATGTGAGAGAGATTCGCGGTAAGGGACTTCTGATAGGCGTCGAGATCAAAAAGGAGTACGGTACAGCCAGGCCGTTCTGTGAGAAGTTGGCAAAACTTGGAATACTTTGCAAAGAAACGCACGATCAGGTCGTCAGATTTGCCCCCCCGCTTGTAATAGCAAAGCAAGAGATAGACTGGGCGCTCGAGAAAATCTCCAAGGTTCTCACAGAACCTATCCATCTGAAAAATGTTTCGCAGAAAACTAACTGAACTATTTTTTTGTCTTCTGACCTTCACCGAACTGTGGGCGATAACAAGAGATGCCCACAGTTTTTTACTGAGTTATCCTGGGCAAGAAAAGCCAATCAACTGTTTCCGGATAGAGAAAGGTTTTCTTCTCTTTGTTCAACAGGTGGATATAAATCAAACACTCGCGCTGGAGCTGGATGAGGACTTTAAGGTTCGAGAAATTTCCGCTTTTGATCAATTTTCATTCACTCAACTCAACTGTATCGTGAGGACAGATGAAGGTCACTTTATCCTGATAGGTTACAAGATCCTGCAGAGACAAGCGAAGATCATGATTGTCGTCTTGGATGATCAGCTGAATCTCATTGGCGAGAGGATCTTACCTGTTTCAGGAGCTGACCAGTGGGCGGAATGTGTAGCGGCTCTTCAGAATGGATTTCTCCTTGTTGGAGGGCATCGAAGCGTCAAGAGCAACTGGTATGAAGCCTTGGCCATTAAATTGGAGAGGAACCTTGAGATTGTCTGGACCAAGACTTTTGGCGGATCCTCGGACGAATGGTTAAGTACTCTCTGTCAATTCGACAGTGGATATCTCTGCGTGGGCTCGACTGAAAGTTATGGGTCTGGTCAAGCAGATTTCTTGATTGTTCTTTTTTCTGAAAATGGTCGCATAGTGTGGTGGAAGGTCGCAGGCGGTCGTGGTTGGGAAAGAGCTGTAGGAACCGTCAGAGCTCAAGATGGGGTTTTGATAGTTGGGTCGTCGAACTCTTTCACGGTATATGAATCAATCTTCCTTATGAGAATAGATTTTCAGGGACACAAGGTTTATCAAAAAAGTATCGATCTTGGTTCCAGCTTTTTAGTCAAGGGTATTTTGAGTCTGGATGATGGGCAACTTTTTGCCATCTACGGAGAAATATGGAACAAAGAGTTCAGAAAAGATCTTGCTTATGTGATAATAAACAGCCTTGGGGAAGTTTTAGAAAAACAAGTAATACAACTCCCAAATGACCAAGGTTTTTGCAAGATCTTACCTCTTTCTGAGAAAAGATTCCTGATCGTGGCAGACTCCGAAAACTCAGCCACTTCCAAGGACATCCTGCTGATTCTCACGGATTGGCAATGAAACCTAATCACTAATTTCAACAAAAATATGTGTGGAATATCTACCCCTCAATCATTCTGCCAAGATCATGAGCCTTGCCAAATTGAACTTACTCATAAATAGCTTTATGGTGCAAAAAGCAAGCAACAGAGTGATCCTTTTCCACCTCAATTAGAGCAGGACGAAAGCTACTACATTCTGGCATTCTGAGTTGGCAACGATCGAAAAACGGGCATCCCGAAGGCAGATTAATCAGCGATGGAATCTCGCTCACATCTATTGTGAATTTCATCTTTTTTGCAGGATCAGGTATCGGTATTGAGTTGAAAAGTAATTGAGTGTAAGGATGAAGCATCTTGTTGACAACTGAGTCAGCCGATCCCATCTCAACTATCTGGCCAAGGTACATAACCGCTATTCTATCACTCAAAAACTTGATCACCGATAGATCATGAGATATGAATATATAGGTCAATTTCAGTTCTTCCTTCAGCTTTTTCAGCAGGTTCATTATCTGAGCTTGGACTGAGACATCAAGCGCTGATGTGGGTTCATCCAAAACAATGAACTTCGGTTTTGTTATTATTGCACGGGCGATTGCTATTCTTTGTCTCTGCCCACCTGAAAATTCGTGTGGAAATCTACCAACATGTTCAGATTTCAATCCCACACTCTCCAATGTGTTCATTATCAAGGATCTCTCCTCTAATTTTGAGAGTTTCAAGTGAATCCTTATTGGTCGAGCGAGGATATCATAAACAGTCATGCGTGGGTTCAACGAGGAAAATGGGTCCTGAAAGACTATCTGCATATTACGACGAAAATGTCGAAATTCCTTTTCACCTATCTTTGTTATCTCTGTTCCAGCAAAGAATATCTCACCACCATCCGGTTCTTGCAGTCTTATAACCGTCCTCCCAAGAGTCGTCTTACCACAGCCAGATTCTCCAACAACACCAAGCGTCTCACCTTCATTCAGATCAAGCGAAACCTCGTTTAGCGGTTTTATTTGAAACTGTTTGCCAAAGACACCTCTTTTCACCCAAAATGTTTTTACCAACTTTCTCACTTTGAGGATTTCCAACTTCGGTCACCAGCCTCACATGGATTAAAGCAAGCTGCTTTGTGATCCGACCCAACAAGTTCAGGTACTTTTCTGTCACATAAATCCTTTATGAACCTCTCACAGCGAGGATGAAAACGGCAACCACTCGGTGGATCTATCAAATTTGGCACATTTCCTTCTATCACCTTAAGTTGATTTGTCTTGTTATCAACAGGCGGTATGGCACTCAAGAGCCCTTTTGTGTAAGGATGTAGAGGATTTTGGAATATCTCCTGAACCTTCGCGAATTCTATCACATATCCAGCGTACATGACTGCTACCTTATCACAAATCTGTGCTACTATGCCAAAGTTATGGGTAATGATCAAAACACTCAGTCCAAGTTCCTGGTTCATTTTCTTCAAAAGGCCCAAGATTTGGGCTTGGATTGTCACATCCAATGCAGTGGTCGCCTCATCGGCGATCAACAATTTTGGATTACAAACCAATGCCATGGCGATCATAACTCTCTGTCTCATTCCACCCGACAACTGATGAGGATATTTGCTCAAGAGAGATTCTGGGTCCTGCATTCTGACAAGTCTGAATGTTTCTACAGCCTTTGAAATGGCTTGTTGTTTGTCGACACCTGTATGAGTCATAATCACATCACAGATCTGCTCTCCGACTGTGAAAGTGGGATTGAGAGAAGTCATAGGTTCCTGAAAAACCATCGATATCTTTTTGCCACGAATCTCGGTCATATCATCCTCAGACAATCTGCTGATGTCCCGCCCATCAAACCAAATCTTCCCCCCGAGGTATCTCGCTGGGGGTGTTGGTATCAATTTCAAGATGCTCATAGCAGTAATTGACTTTCCGCTTCCTGTTTCACCAACAATGCCGACTATTTCCCCATTTTGGACTGTTAAACTGACATCTTCTATAGCTTTGACAATGCCTTCTTCTGTATCAAAATAAAGCCTAAGATTCTCTATTTTCAGTAGCTCTTCCATCTTTCATGTCACCTGTCCTTCAATCTGGGATTCAAGGCATCATTCAACCCGTCTCCAAACAAATTGAAGCCCATAACCGTAAGGAAAAGTGCAAGACCGGGGAAAATGCCCAAGTGAGGCGCTATTTCAAGATATACTCTTGCCATCGCAAGGTCTGTTCCCCATTCTGCTTCAGGTGGTTTCACTCCAAGGCCAAGAAAACTCAAACCAGATATCGTCAGTATTGCCGTTGCCATTCTGAGCGTGGCTTGTACAATGATAGGAGCCAAGGCATTTGGTACAACATATCTAATCATGATAGAGATGTGTGATTCTCCTATAGCCTTTGCAGCCTCGATGTATTCACTGTTCTTAATAGTCAAAACAGATGCTCTCATTACCCTTGCAAACTGCGGAAATGAATAAACGGCAATCGCTATGATGAGATTGGACTTTCCTGGTCCCAATGCTGCAACAATTGCTATGGCAAGAAGTATGTCTGGGAATGCCATCAATATGTCCAAAAATCTCATCAATATCTCATCCAGAACACCACCGAAATATCCAGCAAGCGTTCCGGCGATCATCCCCATGAGAATTGCGATCACCACGGCTAAAAATGAAATAGACACCGAAGTTCTCGCGCCATAAATTACTCTACTCAAAACGTCCCTTCCAAAGATATCTGTGCCGAATGGATGATTCAAGGATGGCCCTTCAAGGCTCGAAAGCAAATCCTGCTTGTAAGGATCTTTGGGCGCTATAAAAGGAGCAGTAATAGCAACGATTATTATTACAATCACAATGAACATACCAACTAATGCACCTTTGTTCTTACTTATCCTCTTGACTGTGATAGACAATGAACTTTTTTTCGGCATACTCAACCCCGCCTCAATCTTGGATCGATCAATGCATAGAAGATATCAACAAGTAGATTGACCAAAACAAATGACATGGCTATGATCATTATTCCAACTTGAACAGCTATGTAATCGCGATTGAAAATTGAATCGACAACATATCTGCCAAGTCCAGGCCAACCAAACACACTCTCGGTCAAAACTGCGCCACCGAGCAGGTAACCAAATTGCAAGCCGATGACCGTTATTATGGGAATAAGCGCATTTCTCAGCACATACTTGTACACAACCTTCCTTTTGGCAAGACCAAAGGCTTTGGCTGTCCTTACGTAATCTTGATTCAGAACCTCAAGCATACTTGCGCGCGTCATTCTCGCTATTATGGCAGATGTAGCAAGACCAAGCGTTACAGCCGGAAGAATTATGTGCTCAACCCCACCCTTACCACCTGATGGGAGCCAACCGAGAAAGACGGAAAAGATTATGATCAAGAGAATCCCAAGCCAGAAAATGGGCATAGAAACGCCAATCAACGAGAAGAACATGGCAAAACTATCCAACCATGTGTTTCTACGAACTGCTGAGGCAATGCCTAAGGAAATTCCGATAATGGATGAAATAAATATGCTCACCACGGCAAGCTGAACTGTGTTCAAAAATCTCGGCGAGATCTCTTTCAAAATAGGTCTTTCAGTCTTGATCGACCTGAGGTCATTGGTTAATATCCCTTTCATGAATCTAAAGTACTGTTCGATCAAAGGTCTATCCAAACCGTACTTCGATCTTATTGCTTCTATGTCCTGTTTTGTTGCGCCTTCACCAGCTATGATACGTGCCGGATCGCCAGGGATCATATGCATTATCGAAAAGGAGATAATAGAAACCCCAAGAATAACAGGTATCAAGAGTAACAACCTTCTTGCGATGAACTTGGTCATTCACAGCACCCCACGTTATATGGGGTGTGGAACCACACCCCACAGTAATTACCTATCAATCCAGGCATAAGTCATGTTAAATCTCTCAATAGGATAGATCTTGAGATCCTTGATTTCCTTTCTCATAACGGTCGCGATCTTCATCTCATAGAGGAATATCCAAGGTGCATCGTTCAGTATGATCTTCTGTGCCTGTGCATAATACTCCATCAGTTTCTTTTCATCAAGCTCACTTCCGATTTTGTCTATCAACTCGTCTACCTTGGGATTGCTGTAGAAAAAGTTGTTGTACCTTGCCGTTCCTTGGGGATTCCCCATTTGGTTTATGGAATGGAACAATGGGAACAGTACCCAGTGACCTTCGGCAGTACCTGGAGCCCAACCAAGTAAGAACATCTGATAATCCCAATCTTCAGGTTTGCTCGAGAGTATCTTTCCAACATAGGTTCCCCATTCCATTGGTTTGACATCGACTGTGACACCTACTTCTTTAAGCATCCCTTGCAGAGCTATAGCAGTTTCATAGTCGTTCAGATAGCGACCTTTCGGTGTAATGAGTTCAAGCTTCAGATTACTGTAGCCCGCTTCCTTAAGTAACTGTCTTGCCTTCTGTGGGTCATATGGATAACCACCTGTGGGCACGTACCCATAAGTGATACTCGACAAGGGTGAATCAGATGGACGAGCCATGTCTCTCATGATGACTTTGCACAGTTTTTCTTTGTCCACTGCGTAATTCAGAGCTTGCCTGACCCTAAGGTCGTTCAGAGGAGCTTGACGGCTGTTAAGACCTATGTAGATTACTCTCACAGTTGGTATAGTCTTCAATTGGAGTCTGGGGTCCTGTTCGAGTGCTGGTAACAAGGCTGGCGGTGGATTGTACATGATATCCGCATCACCCGCTCTGACTTGATTGACACGCGAAACATCCTCAGACACAACGGAAAAAACGATTCCATCCAGGTATGGTAGACCATTCTGCCAGTAATTTGGATTTCTCACTAACTCGATCCTTTCACCAACCTTCCATTCTTTGAAAATGAATGGACCAGTACCAACGGGATTCCTACCAAAAAGGGCCGGGTCGTTTCCATATTTCTCGATTGACTTTGGTGAAAGAATCCAAGCTGCAGAAGATGTCGCCAATCTGTAGAGAATTGGTGTGTATGGCTGGAACAACCTAAATTCAACTGTGTACTGATCAAGTACCAGAACTTCCTTGAGAATACCTTTGAACATACCCACATTGCGTAGAGAGGAATTCAAAACGTAATCGAAATGTGTCTTAACTGCGTAGGCGTTGAAATCTTCGCCGTCGTGGAACTTCACGCCTTTCCTCAGATAAAACACGTAGGCGGTACCGTTTTCCTTGACTTCCCACCGCTCGGCAAGACATGGGATAATCTTTAGATTCTCATCAACGTCGATTAGTCCTTCAAGGATATGACTTGCTACTATGTTGCTTATTGAATCTGGGATGTTTGGACCGAGCAGTGTCGTTGCGTCAACACCAAACAGAAATCTCAGCGTTCCACCGTACTTGGCCGCGAAAAGAAACACGGCAACAACCAAAAACCAAA
Source organism: Thermotogota bacterium (assembly GCA_029551145.1). Classification (GTDB taxonomy): domain Bacteria; phylum Thermotogota; class Thermotogae; order Thermotogales; family DSM-5069; genus Pseudothermotoga_B. The sequence continues at coordinate 108,103 of JAKPGA010000012.1, forward strand.
TAACTAAGGCCTTTTTCACCAACATTCACCCCCTTTGTGCGGTATATTTGGCAAGAATTTTATCATGTCTGAAATTCCTTGTCAAGAAGCTTTATCTGGTGTGTAGCGGGAATAAACACTCAACAGTTTGTCATTGGACGGAGGTGAATACTCTTCAAGCGGGGATGTAAATGAAATGGGTGTGGCATGTGCCACACCCAGAGACTATTTGTCGAACCAAGCGTATTTGATTATTACGAACTCTGTTGGTAAAATCCAGACATCCTTGAGTTCTTTCCTGAACGCAACAACATTAGCCATGTTGTACAAGAAAATCCACGGTGCATCTTGAACTATTAGCTTTTGAACCTCAGCGTAGTCCTGCATCAATTTATTTTTATCCAATTCGAAGCCTATTTTGGTGATCAAATCATCCACCACTGGATTACTGTACATGGCGTTGTTATCTCTGGTGCCATTCGGTTTGATATTGTCGGAATGGAACAGTGGATAGAGCACCCAATGTCCTTCACCGGTGGATGGAGCCCAACCGAGCAGGAACAGTTCATAGTTCCAATCGTCAGGATTGTCTGAAGATAAGCGGCTCAGGTACGTGGCCCATTCCATTGGCTTAACGTCCACCGTCACACCGATCTCTTTCAGCATGCCCTGTACTGCGATTGCCGCCTCATAGTCATTCAGATATCTACCTTTTGGAGTCAACAGTTCAAGTTTCAGGTTTTCCTGTCCAGCTTCCTTTAAAAGCTGTTTGGCCTTTTGTGGATCGTATGGATACCCACCGGTTGACACATATCCCACGGTGTACTTGGAGAGTGGTGAATCAGCCGGAATGGCAAGGTTTCTCATGATAGCAGAGCAAAGCTTACTCTTATCAATTGCATAGTTCAACGCTTGCCTTACACGTACATCGTTCAGCGGAGCCTTTTTTGTATTCATGCCTATGTAAATTACCCTCAGACTTGGTTCAATTCTAACAATCAGTCTGTCGTCTTTCTGAAGCGTCGGAACGAGTGCTGGTGGAGGATTAAACATGACATCAGCATCGCCGGCCCTCAACTGATTAACTCTTGTTACATCCTCTGGAATGATATTGAAAACAATGCCATCAAGGTATGGTTGACCTTCTCGCCAGTAATTTGGATTCTTCACAAGTTCTATTCTTTCTCCTATCTTCCATTCTTTCAACATGAAAGGACCTGTTCCAACTGCCACTCTTCCGAGCTTTCCGGGGTCTGCACCAAGCTCATCTATGCTCTTTGGAGATGCTATCAAAGCACCTTCGTGTGCCAACCGATACAAAAATGGAGAAAAAGGCTTCTCGAGAACAAACTGCGCAGTGTACTCATCTACAACTCTTGTTTCTTTGATAATTCCTTTGAACAACCCAGTTCTTCTCAGCGAATTGTTAAGCACATAGTCGTAATACTTTTTCACGGCCTGTGCGTTGAATTCTGCCCCATCATGGAACTTGACCCCTTTTCTCAAATAAAAAGTATAAACTGTTCCATCACTCGAGACTTCCCAGCGTTCAGCAAGTGCCGGCATCAGGTTGAGCTTTTCATCGAATTCGACTAACCCTTCAAAAACATGTCGACAGATCGTTGCACTTATGTTGTCTGTCTGGTTGGCAGGAAGCAAACTTGCGGCATCCGATCCCATCACAAACCTCAGTGTACCTCCGTACTTCGCTGCGAAGGATATTACCACAAATGTTACCAGCAACAGAACCAAAAGTCTCTTCATACTCTCACCCCCTTGTGAAATCTTATTGTTGATTATAGCATTTATTAGAAATCAAGCCAAGATGATGCAAAATATCTATGGGGGTGGTCAGAGTGAAAATACTTCCCAAGGCGATATTTTTCCTTGGCGTTTTCTCTGTACTTCACTTTGGCTATGAGTTGACAAACTGGACTATACTAATACCGTTCTGCGGCACAGATGAATCTGTTTTCGAGCATCTCAAGATGGGGTTCTGGGCTTATTTCATTGTTAGCGCTATTGAATACTTCATATCGAAGAGAAAAATTCAAATTGGGAATTTCTGGTTTTCACGGATTCTCTCGGCGGTATTTGTTCCGTGGTTCATCGTGGTTATCTGGTACATAGTTCCTGCCATCATAGGACATGTCGAATCACTTATTGTTGAACTCATATGGGCTTTTGTGGTCACTTTTATATCAGGAATCATGGGTTGCATACTTGAGAGAAGTGTCCAGCAAATCCCGCTGAACAAAGGATTGGGTACATTGATCATCGTAATGTTCGTTTTTTCTGTAATTTTCTATACGAGATTCTCTTTCTCAAAACCATGGGTTGATCTGTTCATAAATCCGATGGATATAAACATTTAGCACAGACAACAGTCACGTTCAAAAAATCGTTTCATGCAGAGTATAAATCATTTAAAGCATGTTCGTATAATATTCTCATGTGTTCTTATCCTTTTCGTGGGAGGGAGAAAAGTGGAGAGGCTCTTTCATCTGAAAGAGAATGGTACTACTGTGCGTCGAGAAATCGTTGCAGGCATCACTACCTTTCTAACCATGGCTTATATCGTGTTCGTCAACCCCTCGATTCTCATTAATGTCATCCCCGGTGCTGCACCTGGTAGTGATCTTTACACACAGTTCTTCGGAGCCTTCATGGTAGCTACCATTCTTGGTTCCGTGGCAGCGACGCTCATTATGGCATTATTCGCAAACTATCCGTTTGCTCTTGCACCAGGAATGGGTTTGAACGCGTATTTCACCTTCACAGTTTGTTTGAAGATGGGTATCGACTGGAAAGTAGCCCTTGCAGCAGTTTTCGTGGAAGGCATCATCTTCATATTTCTAACAGTCACGGGAGCCCGAGGTTTTGTTGTGAAAGCCATACCAGATTCCATCAAGTTGGCAACAGGTGCTGGAATTGGTTTGTTCATAGCCTTCATAGGATTGAAGGGAGCTGGAATCGTCGTATCAGATCCAGCCACCTTTGTCAGTTTGGGTCGGATGAGCGATCCAAATGTGATCGTTGCGATCATTGGATTCTTTCTTATAGCGGTGTTGTTCGCTCTCAGGGTACCTGGGGCGATAATGATTGGGATATTGGCAAGCACGCTAATAGGTGCACTACCAATCTTTGGTGTGACAAAATACCAAGGCATAGTCGGTAAGATTCCAGATATCAGTCCCACATTCATGAAAATGGATTTCAACCTTCAAGCCTTGGGAAGCGCGACATTCTGGATGGTTGTCTTCACATTCTTTTTTGTGGATTTCTTTGATACACTTGGAACATTGACTGGGCTTGCGGAATCAGCTGGCTTTATGAAAAGTGGAGACCTACCAAGGGCGTCCAGGGCATATCTTGCCGATGCCGTTGGTACATCTGTAGGGGCCGCCTTTGGAACGTCGACGGTCACAACCTACATAGAAAGCAGTGCAGGTATAGCTGAGGGTGGTAGAACAGGTTTAACGGCACTGACAGTTGCTCTTCTCATGCTGTTGATGGTCTTCTTTTCACCACTCGCCTTGACTGTGCCATCTGCTGCAACTGCTCCAGCCTTGGTTTTTGTAGGTGTACTGATGATCAGGACGCTAAAGAAAATAGATTGGGATGACATCACCGAGGCAATACCAGCATTCATAACACTTCTCATGATGCCATTAACTTATTCGATCGCGAACGGTATAGCCCTTGGAATAATTACGTATCCAATCACCAAATTGTTCACCGGTAAAGCAAAACAAGTCCACTGGTTCACGTGGATCCTTGCCATACTCTTTGTTTTGTACTTGGTATTCTTAAGAGAATGAAAGCGGGGAATCCCGCTTTCATCTCAATGACAGAGATCTTTCGTGGTGCCCAGTGAGATATCCAACAACTATTTCGTTCAACCTGGGATATCTTCCGACATCCGACTTAGTTTTTACAAGCACACTGGAACCGACTAACCCGATCACATCTGATGCTTGTAGGTTTTCACCTTTGTCAACTATCCTGTGATTTTCTTTTGCATTGTCTATGGAATCAGAGTAGATCACCCTGCCTTCTTTGATAATTCCAAAATGCGTTGCATATTCTTCGATCTCGAATATCTCGTGTGACGAAATCAATATGGTCCTCCCCGAACTTGCACATTCTTTAAGCATATCCATTATTTCAAGCCTCACCGTGGGATCAAGATGCTGGGTTGGCTCGTCGAGTATTAACAAATCTGCCTGGCTTGCCACGCAGAGACCAACAAAGAGGATGGTTTTCATTCCAATCGAATAGGATTCCACTTTCTGAGAGAGATCAAAACTGTATCGTGCAACAAAGTTGGAAAATATCGTATCATCCCATTTTGAATATAGCCTTGACCAGATTTGTACGTAATCTTTCGCTGTGAAATTCCTAAAGACATGTCTTTCCTCCGGTACCACTGCCATTCTCTCTTTCAAATAGATTTGGCTGAAGTTCTTGTAGTTCTCTCCAAACAACTCTATCTGACCTCCATCTGCTTGCAAAGCCCCTGTCAAACACCTTATTGTCGTGGTCTTGCCCGCACCATTTGGTCCTATCAATGCGAAAATAGTTCCTGGTTCAACGGTGAAAGAAACGTCACTCAGTACCTGCTTGTTGCCAAGTTGCTTTCTCAAATGTTCTACGCGAATCATCTTTCACCACCTCTTTGTGTGAATAGTCTATAGGCCATGTAAATCAAGATGAGAGCAAAGACGAGCGAAGCAAGAAGATTTGCCTGGTATACAGGACTTATCAATTTGTATGGATTGAAGGTTGGACCAAGTTGACTTGATCCAATCCCGCCGAGTACCAGGTCCACTAACAAGAACAAGAATGCCGCACCATAGGGATCAAATCCAATACTGACTGCGGAGATTATCACTCCAAAATACGAAGAGAAAAAGATAAATGATCTGACGAGTACTAACCACGCGTATATCGACCTTTCAGCAAAAGGTAATCCCACGAAAAATGTAGTAGACAGCAGCAAACAAAGAAATAGATATTCCATCCAGAAGATTTGCCTTCTGTTCAATGGAAGAAAGGTCATCAAATCCAGCCTCTTTTGTCTCACGTCAGAAGCAAGAGAGAAAAGCATTATGAAAAAAAGACCGAAAGCTTTTGCACCGAAATGTGGAAACAACATCACAACTAAAAAGAAGACCATACTCGGATATTTCTCAAGAAGTTGTTTCTTAACATATACGTCAAAGTTTTTCATTTTTCCACACCTCCTCAATAAGTAGCAATGAAGTATAAAGGTCGACACCTTTTGATTTGAGACTCCTTACCAGACTCTTTACCTCATCTGTGATTTCTGGATCTATCGAAGCATCTCTGACAACGAAATAGCCAATACCTTGTTCCGACGATAAAATTCCTTCGCTCTTGAGTTTGTCAAGCGCCTTGAGTATTGTATTGACATTTACATCAAAGATCGTTTCAAGCTCCCTGACAGTGGGCAACTGTGACTCAGCTCTTAGATTTCCGAGAAGTATCTCCGATTTGATCTGATTCATGATCTGTAAATAGGCAGGTATACCACTGTGTTTGTCAACTTTTCTAAGCATCTGAATCACTCTCTCACTATTCTGATACCGGAACCTTCAGCTCTAACACTTGCCTTTGATTCATTCCTCAGTACTATCTTTCCACCGGTTCCATCAACCCTCAGATAAAGGTCCTCCGGACCAAGATAGGTTACCGTTCCATTCACACCTGTCCCATCGATAGAAAAAGACCTGCAACCGTAGAGTGAGATGTCGATTGAAATGCCCGTTCCATCAACCCTCATTGCCTCAAATTCGTACCTTCCTTTTAGATTCACTCCTGTCCCATCAGAATAGAAAGATTTGCCTCGCAGTTCACCATTTATGTTTATACCTGTTCCGTTAACTGCCAATCGATCTGCAACTATTCTCCCTTTGATGTTCACGGAAGTACCATTGACGTTCATTGAACTCAACTGACAATCACCGCTTACAGATACCGCCACTGCGTCTATCTCCAATTCCCTTAGTTCATCAATCCCAACTTCGATGACATATCTTCTACTTGAACGACCTCCAGAGATCAAGACGGTGTCACTGAGAATATCGATCTTGAGCTCTTCAGGTAAACTTATCGTGTTTGTATTGACAAAGCGCAGGTCTAAATTAAGATCACCATCCAAAATAACCTTTGGCTTCAACTCAATTGTTTTCGATGGTGGGACCTCTTTTAGTCGATCGGCAAATGGAAGAGAAAAGACATTCTGAAAACTCTGTAAGACGATTTCAGAATAACTGCTTATACCCGCCGGAATCAAAAAAAGTACAATTGACAGTGCAATGAAGCCACCCATGTGCCTCGCATACTCTTTGAGCGCAAAAGCAATTATCATAACTGATACAAAAGCAAGCACAATCTTCAAAGGCACAAAAGGAGACAGCCAGCCTAAGATTCCCAATGCTGCCACAGATATTACAACTTGGAGAAATTTCGAGCTTCTCAACCACTCCATGTTTTCACCTCCAGAAATATAGTGTTCTATTTATATATAACACTATTCTGGTAGACAGTGATTACGTGTGTGTAACCATATCATGTATATCTCTTTGCCGTACTGCTTGTGAAACTCTCTTGATCATTGCTTTTTGTTGTGATATCATAAGACTGAAATGATTGCCGAGGTGGCGGAAATGGCAGACGCGCATGACTCAGGATCATGTGGGTTACTCCCGTGCGGGTTCAAGTCCCGCCCTCGGCACCAAGATGGGCCGCCAAGTCGGCTTTATGTTTTGTAATGGAGGCTATCATTTGGAAACGGTTCAACTCTTCGACTTGCCTGTGACTATTACCGAAAAAGCAGAGCTCCTTGAGTTACTTACCGACCGTGTTATGAATGGAATGAAGACCTTTGTCGTTACAGCAAACGCATCAATCGTAGTCAGAGCGACTGAAGACAAAGCCTACAGAGAAGCCATCCAAAGAGCGGATGTGATTTTTCCCGACGGGATTGGAGTCGTCTGGGCAATCAGGAGAATTCACAAAAAGCAATCCAGTAGAATAACTGGTATAGAAACTATGATAGAGCTTTGTCGGATCTCTCAGCAGAGGAACTGGCGAGTATTCTTGCTTGGTGGACGGAAAGAAGTAGTGACCAAGGCAGCTGAACACCTCAATAAACAGTTCAATAACATCGTTTGTGGATATTACCATGGTTATTTTACCGGTAACGAACCGGTTGAGATGATCAACAAGAGCGGAGCAGATCTTGTCTTTGTTGGTATGGGAGTACCGAAACAAGAATTGTGGATCAGCGAAAACCTATCCAAAATAAACGCTATCCTTGCAATGGGGGTAGGAGGCTCTTTTGATGTGGTCTCCGGTTTCAAAAAGAGAGCACCTGTTTTTATCCAGAAAATCCATCTTGAATGGCTGTACAGATTCTTTCAGTCACCACTTGACAAGAAAAATGTGCCACGCGACGTATTCAAATTCATAAGAATAGTTCTTTCACATCATTGAGTTGATTTCTTCATTGCAATGAAAGCAAGAACCGCGAAAATCTCCATCAATACTGAGAAAATTACCAACAAGAATAATGATTTCTCGTACAAAACACCCATCAATAGACTTCCAAGGAACCAGGTGAGTCCGAAAACTGTATTGAAGATCCCATAAGCCGTACCGCGTCTCTCTGCAGGCACCAGATTCGCTACAACAGCTTTGAGTATGGATTCCTGGGCGCCGATTCCTATGCCCCACAAGGACACACCAAAGACTATTCCATAAACGTTTCTCGATAGGAAAACCAATGGTGAAAAGAAGGTACTCAGTAAGGACGATACTATAAGAACGGCCAACCCCTTTTTATCGAATAACCTGCCAAAAACAACTGCTGCAACAGCATCTATACCCATTGCAAATGAGTAGAAAAGTGGAATTACAGAAGCTGATACCAGATTGACTTTGCTGAAGTGGTATGCTATCAGTGGAAAATCCGCAAAACCAGCCGCAATAAATGAAATCGCTACCAGATACCAGATAAAACTTCTCGTTACCTGTTTACTTGACCCACGTGAAGTAGTCTTTTCAAAATCACTCGGTGTTGGAAAAAATATTCGCCCAAAGGTTAAGAGCACCAAGGAAATGATGGCTGGCACAAACAACAACGAGAAAGCGAATTTATATTTTAGTAATTCTTCTCCGTTCTTCAAGGCTAAAGCAACCGATAAAATGATTGGTCCAGTTACGGCACCTATCTGGTCCAAAGCCTCCTCGAGACCAAAGCCCCAACCAGCGCCGACTCTCTTCACTGCGAAGGACATCATTGTATCTCTTGCAGGCTTTCTTATTGCCTTCCCAAACCTTTCCGCAATGAGCAATAAAACTGCGATCTGCCATTTTCCAACAAATGCAAGCACAGGAACGACGAGTAAATTCATGATGTAACCAAAGAACGTGAGTAACCAATAACGCCTTGTCCTGTCAACGAAATAGCCACTCACGAGTCTGAATGCATAGCCTATGAATTCGCCGAGTCCTGCCGTTATAGAAATAGCAGTAGCGCTGGCACCAAGAAGCCCAAGATACTGTCCTGAAATACTCCTTGCTCCTTCGTAGACAATGTCAGAAAAAAGACTCACAAAACCCATCAATACTATGAATTTAATCGCTAAATGTGAGCTGTTGTCTTTCAAGATATTCACCTCTTTTATATCTTATACTTTCATGCGTTATCATTATTAGGTGAGGTGTGGTTACATGAAGATTAAGAGACTTGATCAATCAGTTGTTTCGAGAATTGCCGCCGGAGAAGTCGTTACAGGCGTGCATTCAGTTGTGAAAGAATTGATCGAGAATTCAATCGATGCGGGTGCAACAAGAATAGTCATCGAATTACTCAACGGTGGCAAAAATGAAATAAGGGTTCAGGACAACGGAGAAGGTATGGATAGAGAGGATCTATTAACTTGTTTCGAACCCCATACAACCAGCAAAATCTCCAACTTTGAAGACATCTACCTGCTCAGATCATTTGGTTTTCGCGGAGAGGCTCTTTACTCAATCTGTCAGGTGAGCAAGACCAAAATACTATCGAGAACTGACAACTCGCAAATAGGCCATGAAGTTGAAGTTGTCGCGGGACAGCTGGTGTACGAGAAACAGAGTGCCTGCCAAAAAGGTACGACGGTAATTGTCAAGGATTTGTTTTTCAATGTACCTGCGAGAAGGAAATTCCTAAAATCTTCTACAATAGAAGGTCGAATGGCAACAGAAACCTTTGAAAGGTTTTGTCTGTCGCATCCACACATCGCTTTTGTTCTACTGAGAGATCAGCAGATCGCATATAACTTTCTTCCATCAACGCTGATTGAGCGAGTCGGAATTCTATTCAAGGACATATCATCGGATTCTCTCATTCCCTTTGAAGCTGAGCAGCTTGCAATGAAGATCACCGGCTGTGCGATAAAGCCGCCCAACTTCAGGAATAAAAGATCGATCTTCACCTATGTGAATGGCAGGTATGTAATCAACCCAACATTACAAAGTGCTATTTACTCAGCATACAGTGAATTTCTCAACCAAAGGGAGCATCCATTGGTTGTTCTGAACCTGGTCATGCCGTCAAAGGATATCGACGTGAACATACATCCTCAGAAATTGGAAGTGAAATTTCTCGATGAAGAGAGGGTTTTCAAATTCGTCCGCGATACAATCAAATTGGCTATAGGAAAGGTTACTCCGCGTAGAATCCCTGTGGTGGACAGACCGCATAGTGTTACAACAGATCAGAAATTATCTGAATCCTTGAGCATATACAGAACAACTGCTACCCATACACTTACACCTGAGATTGTTACGAATAGCAACGGGTATTTTGTTGAACCACCAAGTTTTAATGTGATTGGTATTGTAAAGGGGCGATACATAGTTGTTGAGACTTCAGAAGCATTACTCATCGTTGATTTTCATGCAGCTCACGAAAGACTGATATATGATGAGATGATCTCACGCCTTGAACAAATGCCCGTGATTGATTTACTGATAGATGTCGAAGTACCTCTCAGAAGAAGTAAAATTGATATACTTGAAAAAACCGATGTCCTCAAGAAACTCGGTTTTGATTACCAGATCAAACAAAAAGAAATAGTTGTCAAGAGAATTCCTAAGTGGCTCGATCAAAGAGACATAAGAGAATTTCTGATCGACAGTATCGACGAGATGAAATTGATAGATCTTCAGAGCTTCGAAGAAGTCATCAAGAAGATCATAGCCAATATGGCATGCAAGAGTGCATTGAGAACCAGAGATAAACTCGATAGTGAGCAAGCGGCTTTTCTCGTAAAGCAGATCTTTGAGAAAAAAATCAATGTTTGCCCTCACGGTCGACCAGTAATGTACTCAGTACAATTTGGAGAGCTCGACAAGTTTTTTGAAAGGATTTGATCGATATGGAAGGTTTGTTGATAAGGCACGTGCGGCTGTCTGATGCGGCACAGTTGGTGTCTTTTAAGAAGAGTGTTTCGGCTGAATCGAAGTTTCTTCTAACCTGTCCAGATGAAGTAGAAGACCTGATCGATCAGAGGAGGATGATAACTCTTTATCTGAGCGACTCCAGAAGAATATTCTTGGTAGCTGAGTACGATGGTCAAATAGTTGGGATAATAACCTTATCAGGTTCAAGTAGAAGAAGAATAATGCACAAAGGAGAATTGGGAATAAGTGTGCGAAAACAATTTTGGGGAAAGGGTATCGGGAGTGCTCTAATGGAAGAGGCTTTGCAGATTGCCAAAGAAAAGGGATTTAAGAAGATCCAATTAGAAGTAATGTCGAATAACCACAGAGCGATTTCGCTTTACAAGAAATTTGGTTTTGAAGTCGAAGGTGTTAAGAAAAAGGCGGTACTGATTGACAATGAGTACATCGATCTGGTGATGATGGGAAAATGGTTGGAAGATTAATTCGCGCGTTGCTGATTTTGTTGATACTTCTTACTTGCTCTCTTATACCTGTACTGCTGATTAAACAGCATTTCACAGATGATATTTTAAAGAACAGCAAACTGCTGGTTCAGGCAACTTCAAAGTTGGTAGAACTTCAGGTACTCAGGAAAATCGAAGATTCCTTCAGAGCCCCGAGTCAAGTACCTACCCACTATATCGATCTGGCAAGAAAATTGGGGGGGCTCTTCTTTTACGACGAGAATTCCAGAAAGGTTGTTACCTGTATTCGAAATGAACAGGAGGTTCAGGCGTCTTTGGTTTCATTTGATGGTTTATCAGCCCCTGCAACGTACTTTGTAACAGACACAGCTGGAAGAATCGTTGCAACTTCAGAGTCTGCAAGTCTCGGTGGAACTCTCTGGGGTGTTATTGCAATCACAAGGAACAATGAAGTCTTCAAAACTAACTACAAGGGTCAGACGGTTTTTGCATATACTTGCGTGAACCCTGTCTATGGATTCTCAGTCACTGCCTGCGTTGAAGCAACGAATATCTTTTGGAACCTGATAATACCAGTTCTTGTGTGTCTATGTACTGGTCTCACGATTCTTTTGATCTTCATTCAAGATCATTACAGATCGAAAATACTTTCTATTGCAAGAACACTTGAAATGCTTGTCGAAGGTTCATCTGAGAAAATAACCATAAGAGATCGCAAGATATCGAAAATCGTGGACCAGATTAACGAGAACATTAGAAGGAAGGAAGAAGTTCTGCATAGGACCCTGAGAGAACTCGAGAATTTGAAACGGAATCTCGAAAAAATGAAAGGGCAGAAATCATAGATTCTGTACAAAAACGAGTATCTGAGCAACGGCAACATATAGATCATCCGGTATCTCCTGAAGCAGTTCAAGCTTGTACAGCCTCCTGACAAGTTCGGGAGATGAGACCACCGGGACACCTGCTTTCTCGGCTTCTTTGATGATTTTCTCAGCAAGTTCTTCTTTTCCTTTGGCTATCACAAATGGGGCATCGAACTTTTCAGGGTCATACCCCAATGCCACCGCTAATTTATGCGTATAGTCCATCTTTGAGTCCTCCTGTGTTTATCAAAACGCTCTTGAAATAAGAATTCAGCGAATCTCTTAGTTGTTGGATTTTCTCTGAATCTACTCTTAACCCTTTCATGTTTATTATTATTTGTTCCAGAACGATCATTCCATCAATACTGATTGTTTTGAAATCTCTCACGAAATCCACCTTGAAGGTCTTTGACCTTCGATCCATGAAAATGTGTAATGGTTTTTCAAGATCGGGCAGACTTCTGAATGCATATGGATGTGAAACCGTCATAAGCCATAGTCCAAAGGCCTTCATGTTTTCATCTATTTCGCCGTTTTCGTAGTACAAACTCAGTTGATCGTAAAAATCTCTCTGCAAAGCTCCAACGCGCTTTTCAACTTGCTCAGTCAGTCTCGCAAGAAATGGTATATCCGGGTCACTTCTGGGTTTACCTATGCTCTGCAGAAGTGGTCGAAGTTCCTGTAAAGAAGGTAATGGTTCAGGGGCATCAAAGATCTTCTCAGCGACGTGGACTTTTGGGTTAACAGGCTGGTCGGTTATTCTCACAAGTTCACCGACTTCGGGTGGGTTCTTCTTTACTTTGAGAACGGTTTCACCTTTTTCGGTCCTTATCTTAATCCATTTCCCAAATCTGTCAGTTACAATGCCATCCATTGAAATCCTCCATTAGTATTATCGTCAGAACTTCGCAAAAACAATAACATGTCTCTGAATGTTATTATTTGCGTAAAAAGGAGGTGAGGTCTTTGCAAATAAGCGAATTCTTCGAGAGAGATACACCTGCAGCAATTTTGGCATGGGGTCAACTTGGAACTTCCCTGGCGAAGACCACCTATGGTTTACTGAGACATAGCAGAGTACTCAAACCAGTTTGTGTTATAGCTGAGCACGAAGAGAAGCGGATAACCGATTTTGTCTGGCCAGTGAAGTTCAACGTACCAATTGTAAACAGCGTTGATAAAGCCGTCAGACTCGGCGCAAAGGTTTTGATAATCGGTATATCGAATGTCGGAGGATATTTGCCTGATGAGCTGACACACCATCTTCTCAGAGCTATTGAATATGACCTGGATATAGTCTCGGGGTTGCACCTCAAACTTTCTGAAACCGAACCCTTCGTTACCGCCTCGAGGTTGACGAAAAGTAGGATAATAGATATCAGACATCACAGAGATAGGCTCAGAATTTTCAACGGTGAGATATTCAGTTCCAAGACAATACGCGTCTGCGTTCTTGGTACAGATTGTGCAACTGGGAAAAGGACAACTGCGATTCAACTCTGGGAGGCGGCTTTGAAGAAAAACCTTCCAGCTGCTTTTCTCGCAACCGGACAGACTGGTATTATGATCGGTGCAGACGAGGGTGTTGCAATAGACGCACTGCCATCGGATTTCGTGCCTGGTGTTATCGAAGGGTTGATTCTAAAACTGGAACAGAATGGAAAACGTCTGATCTTCGTTGAAGGTCAAGGTGCACTGAGGCATCCGGCATATGGTCAGGTGACTCTCGGGTTGGTATACGGATCTATGCCTCAATATGCGATAATGGTACATGAACCGAAGAGAAACAATTTCGAGTTCTTTGAAAAAATCCCCTTGAAGCCCGATCCTTGCAAAGAAATACAGTTGCTTCAGCAAATAGTCAAGACGGATGTTTTGGGTATCTCTTGTCTTGATAAGGACTATAGGCTTGGCGACTATCCTGTTTTTAACCCTTTTGATGAAAGACAACTATCACAAGTGATATCAGAATTGGAGGTGAACTTGTGAAGATCAAATCAGTTTCGTTCAAGAAAGTTTTCTATGAATATTTCGAACCGTTCACCATCTCACTTGGTACCCATGAGGAACAAGAGAACATCGAAGTTTGTGTTGAATTGGAGGACGGTACACAGGGTTGGGGTGAAGCCTCGGCGCTGTTTGTGATCTCTGGTGAAACACCGGAAATGCTCCACAAGATGGAGGTCACGGTGAAAGACATCTTGATAGGAAAGGAGATCGAAAGATACCAGGACTTATTCAACATGTTGCAGAACTTGAGAGCAACACCAGCGGTTAAAGCAGCCGTGGAGTTTGCTCTAATAGATGCCTTCTGCAAAAGATTTGGGATCAAACCATATCAATTCTTCGGTGGGGCAAAGGACAGACTTGAAACAGACAAAACCGTTGGAATAGAAGACCTGAAAACCACACTGACTAAGGTTGAGAGAATCTACAAAGATGGCTTTAAGAAAATAAAGATAAAGGTTGGAAGAGATGTCAAAACCGATATCGAAAGAGTCGTCAGGTCAAAAGAAGTTGCACCGGAGGCGAGTTTTGTAGTTGATGCAAATCAAGGTTTTACTCCAAAGGAGGCTGTCGAGTTTATCCAAGCTCTACACAGGGAATCTGTGAGTGTGGACGTTTTTGAACAGCCCGTATTCAGATATGACATCGAGGGACTGAAGTTTGTCCGCTGGAACAGTCCTTACCCAGTCGCAGCGGACGAAAGTGTTTTCACGAAACAGGACGCGCTGAGAGTCATAAAAGAAGAAGCAGTCGATGTGATAAATATAAAACTCATGAAATCAGGACTGAGCGATGCAATGGCAATAATACATATAGCCCAAGCAGCGAACATAAAACTCATGATTGGTTGCATGGGTGAAAGCAGTCTTGGAATCAGGCAGAGTATTCACTTGGCTGCGGGTACAGGTGCGTTCACATATCTCGACTTGGATTCTCACTTGTCGTTGAAGGAGGAGAAATTCAGGGGTGATTTTAAACAAGAAGGTCCTTTCATCATTTTAAACTGACCATTGAAACAATTTAGACTTAAAAAGTCTAATATGAATGTAAACCGCACCATGTAGAATTAAAAAAAGGAGATGGTGCGGTTGTTGATTTTGGATAATGTGAGTTTGAACAGAAATGAAAAATACATTCTCAAGGGTATAAATGCAGCATTTGAGCCTGGTAAAGTTTATTCCATCCTCGGCACTAATGGAGCAGGAAAGTCATCACTTGCATATTTGATAATGGGAATAAACGACTATAGACCGTCGTCGGGCAAGATTGTACTCGATGGCGAAGACATAACCAGTCTTTCTGTCACGGAGAGAGCTAAGAGAGGTTTGACATTACTCTGGCAGGAGCCCGTCAGATTTCAAGGACTTACCGTGGAACAGTATTTGACACTTGGTGGAAAAATCAAAGTACCTGCTGATCAAATTGACTCTACCCTTGAGCTTGTTGGACTATTACCAGAGCTCTACAAATCTCGAATGGTTGATGGACTCCTGAGCGGAGGGGAAAGAAAAAGAGTCGAGCTCGCATCTATTTTGCTCCTAAAACCAAAATACGCAATTCTCGATGAACCTGATTCTGGTATCGACATCATGTCTTTGTCGATGATTGAAGAGGTTGTTCAATACATTGTAAAAAACGGTGGTACTGTAATTGTCATAACACATCGCGAAGAAATCGCGAAGATCTCCCAGGAAGCTTACCTTCTGTGCAGCGGTTCGATTTTCGCCCATGGTTTACCCAGTAAAATCATAGAATACTACAAAAACAAGTGTGATGGTTGTTCGCATGCGAACATTCCATCATTAGGGGAAGTGAAAATATGATAAGTACTGTTGATCAGAAAAAAGAATTTGAAATGCTGAAAAAGGCTTACGAAAAGGCTGGTGGAGATGTTTCGAAGTTTCTCGACAAGAGAGTGGCATCTCTGATAATAAGTGGGGATAAAGTTATTGGTCTGAACGGTTTGCAGGGTGTAGAAATCATTCCGGAAAAGATAGAGAATGGCGTGAAAGCAAAGATATTGGTAAGCAAAAACACGTTAATCCAAACCCCAATTCACATTTGTACGGGCTATGTGGAAAAGAAAGGTCTTCAAAGAGTGATTTTCGAGATAGAGATCGGCGAGAACTCACAGGTGAGGTTCGTGGCTCACTGTACCTTTCCTTGGGTGGAAGAGTTTACACATGATGCGTTGGCTTTGGTTCATGTAGGAAAAAATTCAAAGATGTACTACAGTGACGAACATTATCATTCGAACACAGGTTCAATAACCTTGAATACGACTACGAGGGCTATTGTAGAAGAAAATGGTCTGTTTGTAAACAATTTCACGTTGACGAAAACCCGAATTGGCAGGCTTCGCCTTGATGCATCGGTACAACTTGGTCAGAATGCGGTTGCCGATCTATCAGCAAAGGTCAAGGCAAGTAGATCAGATCAAGTTCTGATAAGAGAGAAATTGGACTTGGTTGGCTCGCATTCCAGTGGTATGGCAAAGACAACTGTTGTCGCTTTGGATGAGTCAAAGGTCCGAGTTGTGAATGAGGCATATGGGATTGGGAGTTACTCAAAAGGCCACATAAGATGTGAAGAGATAACAAAGGGTGAAGGTGTGGACGTGAGTACCATCCCTGTTTTGAAAGTGATGAACGAGTTAGCAGAATTAACCCATGAGGCATCAATTGGGCGCGTAAACGCAAACCAGCTTCAAACATTGATGGCCAAAGGTCTGAGTGAAGAAGAGGCAACCGAATTAATAATAAAAGGTTTGGTAGGATAATATATTAAGAAAGCAGGGGGTGTGAGAATGAATCAGTATGTAGAGAAGGTCAAGAGTGCCGCAGAATTTCTTAGGCAACGAGTGAGTGAACTTCCCGAAATTGGCATAATTCTTGGTTCTGGACTTGGTAAGATAGCCGATGTGTTGCAGGAACCAAAGAGATTCCATTATTCTGACATACCTGGTTTTCCAATATCCACAGCACCTGGTCACAAAGGTGAATTGATTTTCGGGAAGCTTGCCGACAAGAACGTTGTTCTGATGAATGGAAGATTTCACTATTATGAAGGGTATTCTATGCAGGAAGTCACATTTCCAATCAGAGTAATGCAACTGCTGAAGACCAAATTTCTTTTTGTGACAAACGCGTCGGGTGGGTTGAATCCCGTCTTCGACGTCGGAAAACCAATGATCATAACAGATCACATAAATTTCATGGGTGACAACCCGTTGATAGGACAGAACATCGACGAGTGGGGACCAAGATTTCCGGACATGAGCGAACCATACGATAGAGATCTGATCAAACTTGCAAAGAGAGCGGCTCAGGAAGAGAGGATAGATGTTTACGAAGGTGTTTATGTGGCAGTAGCAGGCCCAAATTTCGAAACACCAGCGGAACTGAGAATGTTCAGAAAGCTCGGTGCAGATGCAGTTGGTATGTCAACTGTTCCAGAAGTGATAGTCGCAAGGCACGCGGGTATAAAGGTACTTGGCTTGTCAGCGATAACGGATAGAGCCGTCCCGGAGGATCTCAAACCTTTGAGTGCAGAGGAAGTCCTCGAAATAGCTGAGAAGACTGGAGAGAAGATGGCCCGAATTATCCTGAAGGTTGTAACTTACCTATAAGGAGGTTTCTGATGAGAGTCTTTCTGGACAATTGTAGGACAACAAAGGTTCTTCCAGAAGTTGCTCAAGTAGTCCAGCAATACATGATTGAGAAATTTGTAAGACCCGATGGCCTTTACCAGTCTGCGCAAGAAATCTACGATGATCTAACACAAGCAAGAGAGTTCTTTGCCAAATCGATAAATGCGGATTTTGGAGAGGAAATAGTCTTCACTTCTGGAGCGACAGAATCGAACAACCTTGCTATCCTCGGCGTTGCCAGGGCGAACAAGAAATTAGGTAATCATATCATAATATCAGCCCTTGAACATGGCTCAGTCATGAGTATTGCGTCTCATTTGAAAGATGAAGGTTTTGATGTGACAGTAGTACCTGTCGATAGTAGAGGTTTTGTAAAGATGGACGACTTGCAAAAAGCCATAACACCATCCACAATCTTGGTAAGTATAATTGCGATAGGTCACTTTGTAGGTTCGATTATGCCACTTCAAGATATAGGAGAGATTTTGAGCCAACAAGATCATAAAATCTATTTTCACACAGATGCTGCGGAAATGTACGCCAAGTTTCCAGTTGACGTGAAGAAATTGAAGGTCGATCTGTTGAGTGTGAGTGGTCACAAATTTCACGCACCGAAAGGTGTGGGATTTCTGTACGTCAGGAAGGGGACGAAAATCGAGCCAGTAATGTACGGTGCAGAATCCTTCGACAGAAGACGACCCGGTGGAGAAAACGTTCCAGCCATAATGGGAATGAAAAAGGCCGCAGAAATTGCTTTTGAAGAAATGGATTTGGCTCGGCAGAATCTGAGAAAACTCCAAGAGTATTTCGTGAACCAAGTTGAATCGCAGATTGACCACGTCATTTTGAACGGTCCAAGGGGTGAACACAGAACACCTTACAATGTCAATTTCAGTTTCCAGTTCATAGAAGGTGAAGCAATAAGCCTTGCTTTGAGTATGGAAGGTGTGGAAGTTGCAACAGGTTCGGCGTGTGCATCGGAGAAATTGGAACCAAACTATGCAATTCTTGCTATCGGCGGTGATCACGAAAGGGCACACGGATCAATCAGATTCACCTTCGACAGATTCACGACAAAGGAACAGATAGATTACACAGTCGAAAAACTAAAAGCGGTTGTTTCCTGGCTTAGGACCATCAGTCCAATCAAAGCCATGAGGTGATTGAATGCTGAAATATACTGAATTAGTCATGGATCATTTCAGAAATCCAAGGAACCTGGGTAAAATAGAAGACGCGGATGCTCAAGCAACAGAGGGGAGCATTGCTTGTGGCGATATGATGACAGTCTATCTGAAGATCAAAGACAATCGCATCGCCGACATAAAATTCGAGTCCTATGGCTGTGCTGCAAACATTGCCACGGCGTCGATGATGACAGAAGTTGTCAAGGGTTTGCCAATTGATGAAGCAAAACAGATTAGCTGGAAGGAAATAGTTGAAAGGCTGGGAGGGTTGCCGCAGATAAAATATCACTGTAGCAACCTTGCTGTTGACACTCTCAGAAAGGCGATAAAGGCATACGAAGACTCAACACCACGAGGTGTGACAAATGAGAGTATATCTTGATCATGCGGCAACGACCCCTGTCTTCAAAGAAGTCGCACAAGAAGTGTTCAAAGTTTTCACCGAAAACTATGGCAATGCTTCGAGCTCACACTCACATGGAGAAGAAGCAAGGCAACTTTATGAACAGGCCAGAGGAATCATTGCCAACCATCTAAATGTTTCACCACAGGAAATCTTTTTCACATCGGGTGGAACTGAGTCAGACAACATAGCAATCATGGGCTTTTTGAAGGCGAATTTCCCAGATGGTGGACACATCATCACCACTCAGATTGAACATCCTGCAGTCCTGCAAGTGGCGAAGTACATCCAAGACCGTGGCTATGATGTCACATATTTGAAACCAACCTCTGAGGGTTACATCAGACCAGATGATTTTGAAAGGGCTATCAGGAAGAACACAGTTCTTGCATCCGTAATGTGGGTTAACAATGAAACTGGCGTGATTCAGCCAATCGAAGAGATTTCTACGATAGCAAGAAACCGTGGAATAGTTTTGCACAGTGATGCAGTACAAGCAGTTGGAAAAATCAAGATCGATGCGAGCTTGGTACATCTTCTTTCGGCGTCTGGCCACAAGTTCTATGCGCCAAAAGGGTGCGGCTTTCTCTATGTGAATAAATCTGTAAAGCTTGATCCGATCATCTACGGTGGAGGGCATGAAAAGGGACTCAGGAGCGGTACAGAAAATGTTCCTGGTGCACACGGCATGGCTGTCGCATTGAGTATAATTGAGAGAAACTACTCTGATTGGTGTAAAAAACTACAGTCATTCAAGCAAAAGATCATCGACGGTATATCACATCTGTCGGAATATCATATAAATGGTAGCAGGACAATCTTTTCTCATATCAATGTCTCTTTCAAAGGAATTCAAGGTGAAACGCTCGCCACGGCACTTGATCTGCGTGGTGTATCTGTTTCAACAGCTTCGGCTTGTTCATCGCATCACGGCACAAGTAGGTCTCACGTTCTTGATGCCATGGGATTGGATGACTGGATTGTCAACGGTGCAATCAGAATAACACTTGGATACGAGAATACTCAAGAAGAGATAGACTATTTTGTTCAAGTACTTTGCGAAGAGGTCAAACGTTTCCGAAATATATAGGGAGGGCAGAATGGCCTATTCAGAGAAATTCAAAGAATTGTTTATGCATCCCAGACATGCACAAGAAATCGAGTACACACATACCGCGGAAGTTGTTTATCCAGATCATGGTGACCGGGTCAGAATTTTCATGAGGATAGAGAATTATCTGATAAAAGATGTTGCATTTAAAGCTTCTGGTTGTCCGAGGGTTATTGCGGCCTCAGAGGCAGTATGCAGATTGGTGAATGGAAAGCACATCGATTCTGTCAAAATGTTGAATGAGGAACACATCAGGCACGAGATGGAATTCTTTGATAAAGGATTCGACTGTATACGTGCCCCACTCGAAGCGCTCAAAAAAATCATTTCGAGATTTGAATCATGAATGGACTTTCAAAAGGAATCATTTATAGTGCTGTAGCTGGTATGGCTACGGGTATAGGAGCGTTACCTTTTCTCTTCCTAAAGAGGGCTGCAAGTGAGAGATTAATCGACAGTTCACTTGGCTTTGCTGCTGGTGTAATGCTTGCTGCCAGTGCTTTTAGCCTTGTCATACCTTCGATGGAACTGGGCGGACCAATCAGATTTGCAGTCGGATTCATCTTGGGCGGCCTTATGGTAGATCTGATAGACAAATTTGTGCCGCATGAACATTTCACAAAAGGTCATGAAGGTCTCCAGTCCCGTAGACTTAAAGGAATATGGCTTTTTGTGATAGCGATAACCATACACAATTTTCCAGAGGGCATGGCGGTAGGCGTTTCTGGTTTTACTCCTCACGCCTTCTCAGTAGCATTGGCAATAGGGATTCAAAATATCCCAGAAGGTGCCGCAGTAGCAGCGTCGCTCATCAATGCAAATTACACTCCCGTGAAGGCCTTCATGGTTAGTTTTCTAACGGGACTGGTAGAAATAATCGGTGGTACAATCGGAGCATTGATTACACGCTTTTCGACGATGTTGATGCCGTATTTGATGGCTCTTGCGGCCGGCGCGATGATTTTTGTAATAAGCGATGAGATCATCCCAGAGACTCATCTTGAAGGGAAACAAAGGCTCACTACCTACTGGATCCTTATAGGTTTCACAACCATGTCTGTTCTTGATCTTCTCTTGGGTTAGAAGAGTACCCATAATAATGAAAGGATACCAACAATAGTACCAATAAGAAGAAGCATGCCAGTGTTGTCGTTCTGTATAACGTAATCGGTCATAAGTCCAAGTTGCCTGTATGTAACAACTCTCTGAGTCGGGTTTACATCAAGCAAGTAAACCGATTCTGCATGTGAAGCTGCTTCAAAAAGATATCCTTCTTTAATTTTCTTGAGCTCTGGACCTCGATGATCATGTCCACTCAAAACCAGATTAACCTCGGGAAAGAGTTCAAGGATCTTTATGTCAATTTCATGTGGTAAATGATTGAGACAGATGATATAATCCATTTTCGGAAGTATCCTAAGGGTTTTTTTCAGTGCCTCCAGCGGGTCACTCGGCAGATTTTGAGCGTGTTCAATCTGATTGGCAAGGTGTTGTATCGTTGTCAGTCCTATCACTGCGATCTTCATGCCGTCGATTTCAAATATGTGAAATGGCTCAAGATCTTGAACATTTGCACCGATCAAAGATTTGTTGATCCTTTTGTATATCTCTAACCATTCGTGCGAAAAGTAATATTCATGGTTTCCCAAAACCATTGCATCGTAATTGACTTTCTGTATGTATCTCAAGACAGATTCGCGATTATCTCCCAAGAATGGAAGCTGAAGTTTTGAATCAAAGATATCGCCACTATCCAGGACTAAAACTCTGCTTCTGTCAGTGTTCGAGAGATAATCCACCAGACCGTATGGTCCCATCCCATTTTTAACCAAAGACTCGTGCAGATCGCTTGTGAAAATTATCTGAAAGGCAAAGCACACGGCAGCAACGGTCAAAATCAAAACGAGAAATAGAAAGAAACGCCACAAGAATTCTCACCTCCATAGTTCATTGAGGCAACCATTCCAATTTGCCATACACGTACATGTGCAAGAAGCTTCAGCAATCTTTCTCCGTTTTCATACATTCTGAGCGACACACCAAGGTTGATGAACTGGTCGGGTAGTATGCCGTAGGTTTCTATGATGGAGGAAAAAACAATACTCTTATTCCGCGACAAATCAAAGCCCATCGTGAAATGGTTAAATGCAACAAATGGTTTTCTATCTTGGATGTAGAAACTCAAACCTTCCTGTGAAACCCTAGTCGTCAGTTCAAACCGCGAATATTTCAGTAGTCTTGCAGAGAAACCAATTTGCGCATTTTCCACGCGAATAGAGAAATCAGGACACGGCGAGAAAATAAAACTCGAACCGTTCAAAGACCATGTGAAGACCCCATAAACGTTTTCAAGCGCGTAACAAAAGTCATCACTGTAAAGAATATTCCCAATAGCAGTCAAAGAAACCATGCAAAATGTCAAGGTAACAACCAAGTATTTCACTACAACAAAGCCCCTTTATTATTGTATCATTTCAATAGTGGAGGTGGGCCAGTGAATAAAAAAATAGATGAAATCGTTCTTGCCAATGGTGAGCAGATGTTTCAGGAAATCTCAAATCTTGTGAAGATTAAATCTGTCAAGTCCCAAGCGTCAGGAACTAATAAACCTTTTGGTGAAGGTATCGCACAAGCCCTTGAGTATACACTTTCGATGGGAAACAGACTTGGCTTTAAGGTTAAGAACGTTGATGGCTATGGTGGGCACATAGAATACGGTGATCAAGGGAAACTATTTGCCGTTTTGGGCCATCTGGATGTTGTCCCAGAGGGCGATGGATGGTCGGTAGATCCTTATTCTGGTCTTATTAGAGATGGATATCTGTGGGGAAGAGGGGTATCCGATGACAAAGGACCGACCGTTGCAGCCATTTTCGCACTCAAGGCGGTGAAAGATGCGGGATATCAAATCAAGAATCGTGTACGGATAATACTTGGAACAGATGAGGAATCGGGTTGGGAAGGAATAAGATATTACTTTCAGAAAGAAGAAACACCGATATACGCAGTAACACCTGATGCGAATTTTCCCATTATATATGCCGAGAAGGGCATTATAAACTACAGGATAAGTTCCTCTCTGAAAAGACAGGGAGATTCCGGTACTCACATCGTTCATCTCAAAGCAGGAGACGCTTCGAATGTGGTACCTCAGAATGCGATGGTCGTTATGGAACCAGTCAGTGATGACCTCTTAAAGCGCTTACAAGAATTCAAACCCAAGAATGGTGCACAACTTTCTTGGAAGGTAAATAATGGACAGCTGACAGTCGAGGTAAGGGGTAAATCAGCTCATGGTTCAAAACCTGAACATGGTATTAACGCAGCGGCTGCTCTGTTTGATTTTCTCAGAACCATTGAGATCAGTAATCAGGACTTGGAAACATTTGTAAGAGTTATTTCTGCGAAGATCGGTTATGAAACAGATGGCACTTCGTTGAAAATCTCCGGTACCGATTGCATAGCAGGCCCGTTGACGGTGAACCTTGGCACAGTTGAATTGACTGACGACAACATAACTGCTGTGATCAACATACGTTATCCGATCTATTATTCAGAACCAATGCTCACAAGACAAGTTATCGAAGCATTGAGACCACTTCAAGTGGAACCAAGGAGTCATCACGCGCCTCTCTTTGTCTCGCCAGACAGTGAGTTAATAAAGATCTTGAGTGAGGTCTACACCGATGTTACCGGAGAAAAAGCTCAGCTGTTGACAACTGGCGGGGGGACCTATGCGAGGGCTGTTCCATGTGGTGTTGCCTTCGGTCCGCTTTTGCCCGGCAGACCTGAGACAGAACATCAACCGGATGAGAGAATGTTATTCGATGATTTGATCTTGATGGCTCGAATCTACGCACAGCTTCTTTACAGAATTCTTGTGGAGTGGTGATTATGAGAAAGCATATTGTTTTGCTGACACTGTTTCTTTTCGTGCTTAGTTTTGCCTCATATCTAACCTTTGACACGAACGATGGAGTAGCGTTACACTTTCCGATGGACAATTTTGAACTCTTTGTTGGATACAGATACAGTGGTTTTCAATTCAATTACCCTATATGGGAAGTCTGGTCAACGGTACAAATGACCGTTGATCCATTTTCACAGTCAGGGTACCTCATGAGCGGATTGTACGTTGAAAAAGACAGCGCACACATAGAGTTAGGAATTATGCCTTCACTTCTCTCTGACCAAAGTGATGGCTCAAGATTTGTGAAGAGAGGAAATATCGATCTTTATTTGAGAACGTCGTACCATTTCAGTTTGGCAGAGTTCGAACTATCGATTCAAAAAACACTTCTTGGTTTTTACACAGACACAAACAAGCAACTGACTTTTGTCATACCTCCCTTCGAATTTGAATCGATGGGAGTTCTTCTACAACCTTCTGTGAAATTCGTTTTCGGTGAATCTCCCAAAATAAGTGTGAGGATAGGCTATGTTGTCAATCTCTCTTGGACACAAAGCCTGCCTTCGGCGTTGATAAATCTTTATGGCATTAGAATAACCTTTGCTGTTGGAGACTTTTAGGTTCTATCTTGGCAAGTTCAAGAAATTGTGACTCGGTTATGAGTTTTACCCCCAGGTTCTTTGCCTTTTGCAACTTCGAGCCTGGGTTCTCACCGACTATAAGATAGTCGGTGTTTTTTGTAACGCTATCTGTGACTTTACCACCTAATGAATGGATGATATCTTCTATTTGATTTCTTGAGAAATTCCTCAGTGCTCCTGTGACTACAAAAGTCATGCCAGCGAGCGTTTGATTTTGCTGTTCTTGATCTTCCTGAAGTTTTACACCCGCCTTCTCCAATTTCTCAATCAGGTGCTTGGTTTTCTCATTGTCGAAATACTCTCTAATACTTCTGGCCACTTCTGGTCCAATCCCAGGTATTTGTGTCAACTCATCCACAGTTGCGGTGGAGATTCTTCTAATATTTCGCATGTTCTGAGCCAAGACTCGCGCTGTTTTCTCACCGACCATCGGTATGCCAAGCCCAGTGATGACTTTGTGCAGAGGTGTGAGTTTTGCCCGCTCGATTTCAGACAAGAGATTCGAGATCGTCTTGTGCCCTATTCCAGGGCCAAGTTGTGTGAGCTCGAATGGCGTAAGATAAAATATGTCTGCCAGATCCTTCACCAATCCAGCATCAACAAGCTTTTCTATGATTTTCTCCCCCAACCCTTTTATGTCCAGGGCATTTCTCGCAACAAAGGTTTCCAGCGCTCTCTTCAGTTTTGCGGGGCAGTGTGGGTTGAGGCACCTGAGTGCAACATCTTCAGGGTTCAGCTTCCCCACCTTTCCAGAACACACAGGACAACTTTCAGGTATCTGCACCTTCTTTTCTTCGCCGGTTCGTTCACTCACATCCACACTGATGACCTGAGGTATGATGCCGCCAGCCTTTTCAATGTACACCCAGTCACCAATTCTGATATCTTTGTCCTCTATGTATTCAAAGTTGTGCAGTGAAGCCCTTTTTACAAGAGTACCAGCGAGTTGGACGGGTTCAAGCTCTGCAACAGGAGTCAAGACACCTGTTCGTCCAACCTGGATTGTCACGTCAAGTAATTTTGTTTTGGCTCTCTGAGCAGGGAATTTGAAGGCTATGGCCCATCGTGGTGCCTTGGCTGTGCTGCCAAGCATCTTCTGCAACTGAAATCGATTCACTTTCACCACAACCCCGTCAACCCAATAAGACAGTTTATCCTTTTCTGATGTCCATTGTTTCCAATAACCAACAACCTCGTCTATGTTTATACAGAGCTTCGAGTGTGGGTTCACTTTGAATCCCATGTCCTTGAGCCAATCAAGTGCGTCCCACTGGCTTTCAAGCCCATATCTTTCAGGATTCAGAACATAGTAAATGAAAGAATCGAGATGCCTTTCTCTTGTGATACGTGTGTCAAGTTGTCTGATCGTCCCTGCCGTCGCATTTCGAGGGTTTGCGAAAGGAGGTTCTCCATTCTCGATTCTCTCATTGTTCAGCCTTTCGAATTCCTCAACCGGCATGTAGATCTCTCCGCGTACCTCGACGTCCAATGGTTTTCTCAATCTCAGTGGAATACTGCGAACCCTTTTCAAATTCTCTGTGATATCTTCGCCCCTTGTTCCATCGCCTCTTGTTAATCCAAGGACGAACTTACCTTTCTCATACCTCAAGGCGACTGAGACTCCATCTATCTTCAATTCTGCAACGTACTCAACGCCTTTCGTTTCGAGCGATCTCTTCACCCTATCATCAAACTCTCTTATTTGGTCTTCATCGTAAGTGTTGTCAAGGCTCAACATGGGTTCAGAGTGCTGCACGCTTTTGAACTCGTTCAGAATCATGTCACCAATTCTTTGAGTCGGTGAGTCGGGTGTCACCAGCTCAGGATAAAGTTTCTCAAGTTCTATGAGTTCTTTCATCAGTCTGTCATACTCTTCATCGCTTATTACCGGATCAGCGAGAACGTAATACCTGTAGTTGTGATATTCAATTTTCTCTCTCAGTTCCTCCACTTTTCTTCTTACCTCTTCGGGAATTTCTTTCATTTTTCTCCTCCACATATCAAACGATTATTTGAAAGATATTCCAGAAGAATAAACGCTGGCTTACTGCCAAACGTTTGATGATTCTCTATGTACTGCTCGATCGCCCTTGAACCAGCCATATCAACAATAACTTTGAGTGAAAGAAATTCCACATCATTTTCAATGCACACCTTTGCTGCTGCCGCTGAATCCATATCCACGCACAAAGCAGAAGTTGACTCTAAGATCTTTTTTGCCTCCAAGTCTGTCGTGATAAATCTATCACCAGAGGCTATAAGCCCAGAGACGAAGTCGTTCTTTTCAAGAAAATCAGAAAAACAACTCTGTCGTGGTTCCAAAATCAAATCGACATTCACTCTTGGAATGAAATCGTACTCTATGTAACCAGTACCAGCCACAATTGTACCGATGGAAAGATCCACCCTGAGTGCTCCAGCAGCTCCAAGGACCACGACAGCATCGATTCTATAACGATCCAGTATACTCTGTACAAGCGCCGCAGTCTCTATTTTTCCGACACAACCACTGGTTATAACTACTTCGTTTGGCCCAATAACACCCCTTATCACGGGCCGCTTTATCAGTTCGGTACTTTCTAATCTATGGGTTAAACCACTTACAAGAGGTTCAATTTCCGGAGGTAACACTCCAATGGCAGCAATCAAAATCTATCACCCTACAGGAATTTTATCATGATCCCAACCGAAACTGATAGAATACTCTCTTGGAAGAAAATGCACGGTATGGTATTATTTTAAATGTGGTCCGTACAGGGGGTAGTTCAGAAGGAAGAACGCCGGAATCGGGGTCCGGAGGTCGAGGGTTCAAATCCCTCCCCCCTGACCACCTCTTAGATGATTCTCACAAAGCCTCGATAGTGCGAGTTTGACGAATTCATACGGGTTTGTCGCGTTTTCTTGTACTGTGTTCATGGCTTGTTCTACGATTTTCCTTACAATATGTTCAGCATGATATCTTGTCCTTCTCTTTCTCCTGCGCTCAATAGTCCCGTCCGCATAGAAAGACTCCCAGAGCCTTTCTATTTTTTCTACCACTTCCCGCACTCCATTGTTCGCATGTGTACTCGCTTTGCACAACTGTTGCTCGCTTTTACCCGCCAGTGCCAAGAAGGCAAGAAGCTGAGAATAAACAGTGTCGCTTTCCGGAAGATCACTCTTGTTGACGACATATAGGTCTGCTATTTCCATAACACCGGCTTTCAACATCTGAACTTCATCTCCAAAGCCAGGAGACAATACCAACACAGTAACATCTACAAGATGAGAAATCTCTATTTCTGATTGCCCAATGCCAACGGTCTCAACCAGAACATAATCAAAGCCGCTGACTTCCAACAGTTTGACCACATCAAATATCGCGTCGCATAATCCTCCAAGAGCTCCGCGCGATGCCATGCTTCTGATGAAGACATTGTCATCGACAAAGTGTTCCCTCATTCTTATACGATCACCTAAGAATGCACCTCTTGTGAAGGGGCTTGATGGGTCGATGGCGACTACAGCTACTGACAAATCTCTGGTTCTGATATACCTTATGACTCGATCTATAAGACTACTTTTCCCGACGCCTGGGCTACCGGTGAAACCAATCACCTTTGATTGATGCTCGGGAAACTGCTGAAGAATCTGAGGTGCTACCTCAGGATTGTTCTCTATCTGTGTTATCAACTTTGCGAGAGTTTTATGCTCCACCTGTTTTTGTCACTCCTTCTTGCAAGATCGATTTGACCTCTTGAACGATTTCCGATAGCGGTGTACCAGGTCCGAAGACTTTCTTCACTCCTACTTGAAGAAGCTGAGGTACATCATCTTGTGGGATGATTCCCCCAACAAAAACTGGTACATCTTCTATTCCTTCCTTTTTCAAGAGCTCAATGACCTTCTTCGAGAGCTGTAGATGCGCACCTGAAAGTATGGACAATCCTATCAAGTCAACATCCTCTTGCACTGCAGTTCGAACTATCTGCTCAGGTGTCTGCCGAAGACCTGTGTAGATGACTTCGAATCCCGCGTCGCGCAAAGCATGTGCTACCACTTTCGCACCGCGATCGTGTCCATCAAGACCGGGTTTAGCAATAAGAATTCTGAAAATCCTCATTCGTCTCACCTCACTCACAAGATCATGGATTCAGTGTACTCCCCGAAAACCTCTCTCAGAGTATCGGAGATCTCTCCAAGCGTTGCATAGGCGCGTACTGCATCAAACACGTATGGTACGATGTTCTTACCGTCTTTGGCAGCCTCTTTCAAATCTTTCAACGTACCGCGCACGGCATTGTTGTCTCGTTCGACTTTGAGTTTTCTAACAGTTGTGATTTGTCTTTCTTCAACCGATGGGTCAACCTTTAGAATGTTCTTCATCTGATGTTCTTGTTTTGTCTGAAAAGCATTCACACCTACCACGATTTGCTCTTTTTTCTCGACCGCGACTTGTTGCTCATAAGCACTGTTGTGAATCTCCTTTTGAACATATCCAGTTTCAATTGCTCTAACCATACCTCCCAATGAATCTATCTTCTCGATGTATTCCCAAACCTTCTGTTCAATTTCGTTAGTTAAACTTTCAATTGCAAACGAGCCAGCCAGTGGATCAACCGTATCCGCAACCCCTGATTCGTATGCAATTATCTGCTGCGTTCTCAGTGCAACCTGAACCGATTCCTCCGTTGGCAGACCCAAAGCCTCATCGAAGGAATTTGTGTGCAGTGACTGTGTTCCACCGAGCACAGCGGATAAAGCTTGCAACGCGACACGAACGATGTTGTTGAGTGGTTGTTGAGCTGTGAGAGTCGATCCACCTGTTTGAGTGTGAAATCTCAACTTGAGAGCTTCTGGGTTCGTTACTTTGAACCTTTCCTTCATGATCTTAGCCCAAATCCTGCGTGCAGCACGAAACTTTGCAATTTCCTCCAGGAAATTGTTGTGTGCGGCAAAGAAAAACGACAACTGTTTGCCAAAGACATTTGGATCGAGTCCAGACTTTATTGCCGCCTCGACGTAAGCTATTCCATCGCAAAAGGTGAAAGCAAGTTCTTGGACTGCATCTGCACCAGCCTCACGTATGTGGTAACCGCTGATACTTATCGTATTCCATTTGGGCATGTTCTTAGAACAGAATTCAAAGATATCGGTTATTATTCTCATCGAAGGTTGTGGTGGAAAGATGTAGGTGCCTCTCGCAATATACTCTTTGAGAACATCATTTTGTATTGTCCCTCTGAGCTCGCTGATTTCAGCGCCTTGTTTTTGAGCCGTAACCGCATACATAGCAAGTAGAATCACAGCCGTTGAATTAATCGTCATCGATGTGCTGACATCTTTCAAGGGAATACCGTCGAAAAGGATCTCCAGATCTCTCAGAGAATCGACTGCAACACCCACACGACCAACCTCTCCTTGAGCGAGTGGATGGTCCGAATCATAACCCATTTGAGTTGGCAGATCGAATGCAACAGACAACCCAGTTTGACCCTGCTGCAGGAGGTATTTGAACCTGTTATTGGTTTCCTCGGCTGTACCAAAACCAGCATACTGGCGCATGGTCCAGAATCTTCCACGATACATTGTTCTTTGAACTCCTCTTGTGAACGGGTATTCTCCTGGCATGCCGAGATCCTTCAAATAGTCCATAACTTCAAGGTCCAATGGTGTGTAAACTCTTTTGATTTCTATGCCAGATCTTGTGCTGAACTTTTCAGACCTTTCAGGAAACTTTCTCAACTCGGCCTGAAGCTGTTCTTCCCATGTCTTCGCTTTCTCAGACAAATTTCTCAAGAACTCTTTATCGTACATTACTTCCCACCTCCTGTGAGATTTGTTTCAGTAAAAGTGCACAACAACCATCAAAATCATTCACAACTCTTCTCACCGGTTTCACAATCACATCTGCTATGCCTTCGAGTTCATTTTGCAAAGCAGACCTGTAAGAACCTTTTGGCTGCATACATCCCAGAGTAACTATCTTGAAGAGTTTCTTAGCATACTCGAAAAGATCCTTTACTTGCCCAATGGTTGGTGGTTTGCAAGATTCGTAAAATGTACCAAAAGTTGGTACAAAGATATTCAGAACAACTGAGGTGAAATACTCACTGAGCATCTCGATGGATCTGTATTCGTGCGTTATCCTTCCACAGTCTACACCTATTGTCACGTGGGGAACACAAAAAATTCCCATCGATTTCATTACCTCTATCATTCGAGAACCTTCTACCTCGATTCCATAGATTTTTCTCATAATCTTCGTGTCAGAGAAAAAGTCAAAACTCACAACATCTGCAACTTCTTTGAGTTCAGTCAAAGGTTTATCTGGGAAGCCGACATGGAAGTTGTATTGCAAGCTATATTTTTCCTTCAAGAATCTCAGTTTTCTCAAAACGGCGTTGCTGAATGGGAGCTTTCCATTAACATCTAAACCGCCACTGAGTAAAAAAGACTGAATACCTTCTTGTGCATATTTGTCAATTTCCTCAAATCCCCTCATGTGCATCAGATAACGCGCACCGCAGTGAGCACAATTTAGTGCGCACCAGCGTCCCGTCAAAGAGATAGGAATCGTCCCTTGTGGGTTCACAAAGATCAATCAATCACCACCAGATAAATATTATCATTTTCAGTACAAATCATTTCAAAGTGGTGATATCATCTATGCGGTTGGTGATGTCTATCATGAAGGATAACTTCTGTTGGCTTTGCGAGAGAAACACATTTCCTTGCGCCGTTTTCGAAAACGGTTCCAAATACAAAGTGAACGCCCTTTTTGAACAACTTTCCTCAGATGCGAATCTTCATAGGCAGATAGTATCACTGGTAAATCAAAGTCAAAACAACCTTGGAGTAGCCTTGAACATGCACATAGATGTATGTAATATATGGCAGAACTTGACAGCCCTTTCGCTTGAACAAAATCGGTCTGTGTACACTGTGGTTTTCATAGAGCCGAATCCAAGTCTTGTAAAACACGCCACAACTTTTTTGCAAGCAGCTTCGGTTTCACCAATCTTGATTGTGGACAAAGGTCTACAGATATTGTTTTGCAATAAAACACAGTTTGGACAACTTGCACATACACATCCCGAGCAGTGGGAAAAGATAAAACAAATGATTCAAAAGGCTCTTAGAGAAGGCGCAAATGTTGAAGATTATTTGATCATCAGTGAGAGATCTTATCGACTAACAGTGGTACCTGAATATGACGAGATCGTATTGTTTTTTAAAGACATTACCGATCAAAAGACCGCTGAGGAAAGATACGATCAACTGAAGGTTTTCGGATTGCGCTTTTCTTTAATGGAGAGAATGATGACCGCCCTAACTCAAGAAACAGTTGATCTTCACAAACTTGGCAAGCTGATCTACGAGGAGGTTAGAAACGTAGTTTCCATTGACACCTTTTACCTCGCACTGGTTCAAGGAGATTGTATAATTATTGAGTACGGAATGAGTCATGAAAACGAGATCACAGGCATGAAAATCGCCAGAGGATACAGCGGATTTTCAAATTATGTAATTGACAAAGGTGAGTTCGTTTACATTCCCAACAGTAAGACAGTTCATCTGAAACCTTATAGGCCAAAGGCAATCACTCCCGGTGAAACGCGGTATGTATGGAGTTACGTTGGTGTCCCTTTGAAAATCGAAGGCAAAACCGTTGGTGCAGTGAGTTTTCAAAGACGGGGCGCGAATGCCTTTTTGGAGTCTCATCTGGCTTTTTTCGAATTCATTGGCAAGCAGATAACGATAGCGATAAAGATTAAAACCCTATTCGATGAGTTGGAAAAACAGCGAATAAGGTACAAGGAAATTGCGATGAAAGATTCTCTCACGGGCTGTTACACAAGATATTACTTTGCCGAGTATTTCGAACGCTTTAGGGGTATCATAGAAAGAAAAGGTGGACAGATTTCCTTTGTGATGATTGATATCAACAATTTCAAGCAAATCAACGACAAATACGGTCATATTGTTGGTGATGTCGTTCTGAGAGAAGTGGGTCAGCTTTTGCTGAAGAGTGTTAGAACAATGGATCTCGTCGTCAGATTTGGTGGAGATGAGTTCTTGCTGATGCTTCCATACGTTGATATCAAAGGGGTCAATCAGGTTGTTCATAGGATATCAAAGAAAGTGGCAGAATTGAGAATACCCCAGATCAATGAGGTCGTGACTTTTAGTTTTGGAATATCCCTGTTCGATGGGTCACAGAGTTTGGAGGAAGTTTTGAAGATTGCCGACGAAAACATGTACAAGATGAAAAAGGGGGCAAGAGTGTGAAAATTTATGTCTCAGTGGATATGGAAGGTCTTGCGAGTATATCGACGTGGAGTGAGGTTTCACCCAGGCAGAATAAAGAATCAGTCGAAATACTTTACGATCATCTAAAGGCATTACTTGAGGGACTGTTCGAAAGTGAACAGGTCGATCACGTTCTGATCTCTGATTCACATGCCAACGGTGACAACATACCATACAAGATAACCGAAGAGTTTGAGAACGTTGAAGTCGCGCATGGCCCTTTGAGAAAAGATTTCATGATGATAGGCTTGGACCAAAGTTTTGATAGAGTGATCTTCTTAGGTTACCACGCCGGTGTTGGCACAAAGTATGGAATAATGGACCACACATACTCCAGTTCTGTCGTTCATAATCTGTGGATAAATGGACAACGCATGAACGAAGCAATCATCAACGCAGCCTTTGCCGGATACCATGGAGTTCCGCTCGCGCTCGTAATAGGTGACGATGTGTTGAACAAAGAACTGCAAGGAATGCTGAAAGGCGAATATCTATATGTTGAGACAAAAAGATCGACAGGAAGGTTTTCCGCAATCATGAGGTCAAAAGCATCGGTGATGAAGGAGATAAAAGAAGCTGCTCGGCAAATAGTACGCATCGATAGAAATCGACTACCGCTTGTTAAATTCGCGTCACCTATCGAGATGAGAATAGAATTGAAAGACACATCTTTTGCCGATGCTGTGGAACTTATGCCCAATATAGAAAGGATAGATGGAAGAACAGTGGTATTTCGCAATGATGATTATTCTGTTGTTTTCAATACGATCCTTGCCATTGTCCTCTTGGCAAAGGCTGTGAGAGACATAGGGGGTTGAATCAATGAAATCATTAGCCGAACTTCTCGAACGTGCGAAGTCCTCAAAAACAAAGAATCTGGTCGTTGTTGGCTCTGAAGATGAAGAAGCGGTTAAAGCTGCTATGTTAGCTGTTGAAAAAGGTGTGGTTGGAAAGGTTTTTCTTGTGGGTAGTAAAAAAACCTGGACAGATTATGATGCAGAGTTCATAGAAACAAATAACGAACAACAATCAGCAGAAGAGGGTGTCAAAATAGTTTCGTCAGGTCGAGCAGACATACTTTTGAAAGGACTCGTCAAGACCTCGGTACTGCTCAAAGCAGTACTCAATAAGGATTGGGGACTAAGGGGATCCGGTCTTCTAAGTCACATCGCGGCTGTTGAGGTTCCCGGTCTTGATAGAGTTGTTTTCATAACCGACGGTGGAATGGTTATCAGGCCAACACTTGAAGAGAAAGTGGCAATAATAAAGAATGCAGTAGACTTGATGCACAGACTTGGTTATCAAAAACCAAGGGTGGCACTCATCTGTGCGATCGAAACCGTCAACAAAGATATGCCCGAGACGATTGATGCGTCAGTGATAGCCAAGATGGCCCAGAGAGGTGAATTGAAAGGCTGTTTTGTCGATGGTCCCCTTGGCTTGGACAACGCCTTGAGCCTTGAGGCAGCGCAGGTGAAGAATGTAAAAAGTGAAGTAGCCGGACAAGCAGATCTTTTAGTGGTCCCGGATATTCATTCTGGGAATTTCTTGGGTAAATCTGCCGTGTATTTTGCGCAAGGCAGAATAGCAGGCTTGATTGTTGGAGCCAAAGCGCCGGTGGTTGTTGTTTCGAGAGCAGATAGTGCGGAATCAAAACTTCTGTCGATAGCCATGGCCGCTTGTGTTGGATGAGGATGGTGGAGTTATGATAAGAGTCCTCTTGCCATTAACAGTTGCAAACGAAATAGTGTTACCACTGACAAATGAGAAAATCAATTTGAGCTACTATCAAGATGAAGATGATTACAAGCAGAAGATCCTCGATGACTTCTGGGATGTTGTGTACGGACCCAAAGTTGAAAAGCAGCCTGAAGCGATTTTTGTCGAAAGTGTACTTGCACTGTCACTGGCCATAAGATTCGTAGAAACCAAGAAAGCCTTAGAAAAATGCAGAAGGGTTAATGACATAATGCATTCTTACGTAGAGCTTCAAGGAGTAAAGATACTTCCCACACTCAGACAGTTACAGAGAATGATGAAGAGTAATAATATAACGAAACTGGTGATCGTTGTGGAGAAGGGAGTCAAGACCGAAGCGTATATCGATTTTCTCTCTGAAGGCAAGTTCATCGAAACTTCGACCGGTAATTATGAAGCAGTAATCGATGGGAAAAAGATTTCAATAATAGAATCTTCTACTCATATGGAAGAAAATATGAATATAAAAATCCCACCATTGAGAGAAAGAAAGGAAGACATTCCCTACATGATAGATCATTTGCTTTCTTCACTTCACCATCGATACAAGAACTTGCCGATACACTTTCCCGATGAGCAGACTCTAAGAATATTCATGTTATATGATTGGCCAGGCAACACCGAGGAATTGATCGAAACAGTTTATGCCTACGCATCAGGTAGAGACGATATAGTCAACCGGCTTTTGGCAAGAAACATTTTAGCAACAGATACAGAGCAGATAGATCTCAAAGGATACGTGGATAGCATAATCGCCAAAGTTGAAAAACAGTTCATATCTGATACTCTACAAAAGACATCCTGGAACAGAAAGAAGGCTTCTTCGATACTGAAAATGAACTATAAAACCTTCTGCTACAAAATGAAAAAATACGGGATAAACAGGCATTAAGCCTTACCGTCTGCAAAATGGAGCAATTCGGCTTCGATGAAATCATCAAGCTCCCCATCAAGGACAGCCTCGAAGTTTCCGGTTTCAACACCGGTTCTGTGATCTTTGACCAGCGTGTAAGGCTGCAGAACATAAGACCTTATTTGATTACCCCATGCTATTTCTTTGAGTTCACCCTGAATTTCCTCCAGTTGCTCTTTCCTTTTTGAGATTTCCAGCTGGTACAGCTTGGCCTTGAGCATCTTCATTGCTTGAGCCTTGTTTTGATGCTGGGATCTTTCGCTCTGACACGAAACCACAATTCCAGTAGGGATATGTGTTATCCGTACCGCGGAATCTGTTCGGTTAACATACTGGCCACCATGACCAGATGCTCGGAAGGTATCTATCCTCAAATCCTCAGGATTGATTTCTATTTCTATCTCATCCGACACCTCCGGAATTACGTTAACAGAAGCAAAAGATGTATGACGTCTTTTTGCGGCATCGAATGGTGATATTCTGACAAGTCTGTGCACACCCCGTTCGTGCTTCAGATAACCATAAGCATATTCACCCTTTACCAAAATCGTTGCACTCTTTACTCCAGCTTCCTCACCAGGCTGAAAGTCAAGCAACTCCACGGTAAAACCTTTTTTCTCTGCCCATCTCATGTACATTCTGAGCAGCATCTGCGCCCAATCGTGTGATTCAGTTCCACCCGCACCTGGATGTACTGTCAGATAAGCATTACTTGGATCAAGGGGATCATTCAGGATCAGTTCAAGTTGAAAGCGTCGCAAGTCTCTCTCAACGCTTCTGACCAGTTCTTCAACATTTTCTGCAATTTGTGGATCCTCTTCACTCAATTCAACACCGACATCGATGTCCTCGAAATGTCTTCTGATCTTTTCCATGTCAGCAAGTAGTTCCTTAGAACGTCGAATCCTCTTTGAAAGTTCACTGGCTTTCTTCTGATCTTTCCAGAGCTCAGGGTCTGAAAGCTTATGTTCCAGTTCCTTTATTTCAGATCCCATCTTTTCAGGATTTATTAGTTTGAGAAAATTATTATACTTTTCCTTCAATTCATCTATCTTTACACGAGTCTCGTAAGCCAACATTCCGATGATTCACCTCTTTACTTTGAACCTCTTCTTGATTTTCTCATCCTTTTGTAACTTTCTCCTCTCCGATCTGTTTACGATGTCAAACTCTTCATGCACAAGTTGTATATTTGCCAGGTCCTTTTTTGCTTCTTGTTCTGCCTTTTGTCTGTCAGCTCTCACAACTCTGAGCATCCACGAAACGACAAGTTCATTGACTCTCGCTATCATTTCATCGAACAACGCATATGTTTCTTTCTTGAACTCGATTATTGGATCCCTTTGACCATAGGCTCTTAGGTTGACTGCTTCCTTAACGTGTTCTACCTCCTCAAGATACTGCCTCCAATTATCATCTATGATGCGCAGAACTAAGAATTTGAGAAACTGTCCATATTCCTCACCTATTTCCTGTTTCTTTTTGTTGTATGAAACTTTGAGTGAATTCGCTATGAACTCCTTCATTTGTTCCGAGGAATCTATCTTGTGGTCATCTATGTTTACAGTACCTTTTGGCAATATAGAAAGAGAGTTCTTAAGACCCTCGATGTTCCATTCAGAACCATCACAGAACTCGCTTACTCTTCTTTCAACAAAATCTTCAATTGCCTCATCTAAGTACTGCTCTACCTTACCAGACAAGATCCAGTCCCGGTAGGAATAAACAGAGTTTCTTTGTACATCCAAAACAGTATCCATTTCCATCAGGTGCTTTCTTATAGAGAAGTTTATTCCTTCAACCCTTTTTTGAACGGTTTCTACCAGTTTTGTGAGCAATGGATGCTCTATCGGTTCACCAGGCTTGATCTTCAAGACATTCATGACCTTCTCAAGTTGATCCTTACCAAATATCCTCAGCAGATCGTCTTCAAGGGACAGATAGAATCTCGACTCTCCTGGATCTCCTTGCCTACCCGATCGCCCCCTGAGCTGGTTGTCAATGCGCCTGCTTTCATGACGTTCCGTTCCTATAATACACAGACCACCAAGTTCAGTCACGCCTTCACCCAGTTTAATATCTGTACCTCGTCCTGCCATATTGGTTGCGATCGTAACAGCACCCTTCTGTCCAGCAAGAGCTATTATCTGTGCCTCCTTCTCATGATATTTCGCATTCAGCACTTGATGTGGGATACTCATTTTTTTAAGCATCGAACTAAGCAGTTCACTCTTTTCTATCGACGTTGTACCAATCAGAACTGGTTGCCCTT
Source organism: Thermotogota bacterium (assembly GCA_029551145.1). Taxonomy (GTDB): domain Bacteria; phylum Thermotogota; class Thermotogae; order Thermotogales; family DSM-5069; genus Pseudothermotoga_B. Next base: position 146,034 of record JAKPGA010000012.1, read on the forward strand.
TTTTATACCTTTCGCTTACTTCGTTCACAACTGCCGCATATTTCTCTGCCTGTGTACGGTATATGAGGTCATCATGATCTTTCCTTATCATCGGTTTATGAGTCGGAATCACAACTACCTCCATGTTATAGAGTTGCTTGAATTCTTCTTCCTCGGTCTTCGCTGTACCGGTCATGCCAGCGAGTTTTTCATACATTTTGAAGTAGTTCTGAAAAGTGATCGTCGCGTAAGTTACAGACTCTTCCTTGATCGGAACTCCTTCTTTTGCCTCTATTGCCTGATGCAATCCTCCACTATAGCGTCTGCCAGGTAGGAGTCTTCCGGTGAATTCATCAACAATTACGACTTCCGAATTCATGATCACATAATCGACATCCTTCTTGAACAGATGCAGGGCTTTTAAGGCATTCAACAGATGATAGACGTTATTCACATTTGAGGGATCATAGAGGTTCTCAACGCCTATAAGTTTTTCAGCCTTCTCAATTCCTTTTTCTGTAAGTACAACCGTTCGTGATTTTTCATCAAGTGTGAAATCTGTATCCTTCATCATTTTCTTAGCCAGCGTTGAAAAGCGTTTGTAAATGGAGGCACCTTCTCGAGAAGGTCCAGAGATTATCAAAGGTGTGCGTGCCTCATCTATCAAAATGCTGTCCACCTCGTCGATTATTGCATAGTGGTGGCCTCTTTGGACTTTGTCATTCAATTCCAACACCAAGTTATCACGAAGATAGTCAAAGCCAAACTCGTTGTTTGTGCCATATGTGATATCGCATTCATATGCCTGTTTCCTATCAATTTCGATCAAATCCACTGCAAAAGCTTCTACTGCCTCAGGAGTCTTCGCCGTTTCTTTTAGAAATTCATCGGTATACCCTTCGGGCCAAACTGAAAGGTTTTTCTCGACTGCTGCTTCGAATAATTCCTTATTTTTCCAGACCACCTCGTAGGATTTCCCGAGTTGGTTAATAACTCCTACCCTGAGCCCAAGAAACAAATACAAAGGTCCCATCCACAAAGCATCACGGCGAGCAAGATAATCGTTAACCGTTACAAGATGTGCGCCCTTTCCATCCAACGCATTGAAGTAAAGGGGCATCGTGGCGGCAAGAGTTTTACCCTCGCCAGTCTTCATTTCGGCCACCTTGCCTTCATTCAACGCGAGTGCGCCAACGACCTGAACATCAAAAGGATACATTCCCAGAACTCTTTTTGCTGCAATTCTTGCGAGAGCAAAAGCCTCTATTAATGAATGTTCTTCACCTGGACTTTCCCTTATTTGCCTTGATAGATCAACCAGCTTAAGGTTGGTCGAGTCTGAAATCTCTCTCTCTATTTCTTTTACTTTTTCCACAATCTTGAAATATCTTCTGAGCAGAGCCTTGTTTCTATCAAAAATGGCGAATCCCATCTCACATTACCTCCACTCTATAGACAATTACACCACCATCAACGAATTGAGAAAACAAAACCCGACCACGTGCCTTTGATCCAAGCATCGATTCGATGATATTACCTAAATCGACGTAAACCCTTACAATATCCTTTTCGGGGAATTTCTTCGCCAGATACGAGTAAGCCGCATCGTCTCTGAGTTTTCTTCGATTAGAAGCTTTCTGATACTCTTCTTTGGTCATGTTTGTTACAACAAGATCTTTTCCCAGGGTGAAAAATGAGAGAAATCCGTTAAGGACAGGTAACCGCAGTTCACCACCAAAGTCACGAGCGCCATAAGATTTTATCATGTTCGTATCAAAATCCGCTGTCAAACTGAAGAGAGCAGCAAAACGTACCTGTTCACCCGAGACATCACCGGTTAAATAGACTCTGTCCTTGCTAACCTCAAGTATTGACGAAATGATTTGGTAGATCTTTCTGACTTCCTCCTGTGCACCTTGGAACCAGGATGCTATGCTTTGAGCTATGTCTAAAGGGCCAGTAACCGTTGCTGAGAAGGCGAAATTACCTACAAGGGGCATATTTTTCATCGTTGCAGAACTGGACAAATACTTATTCAAGTCTGTGCTCTTTTTCAAATATTGCTTGACTTCTATCACCAATGATTCCCCGCTGGGCATACCAGAAACGGTGAAATAGTCAGTGTCTAACCAATTGCTATTGATACCAGATAAGTTCGCACCAAATGAGTTACCCTTGAAAAAGCCACAGATCCAGGCAGATTGATTTACTAGATTCTTCACCGGATAAACATAGCAGAACTGATCAGTAGGCCTGTCGTAAACATCAATGGCTCTCTCAACAGCGCTTCTACTACCACTCAATATCAAGTATCCTCTGTGGTAACGGGCAAAAATCGCCACATCTGTATCTTGAAGCACCCAAGTCTTGTCACTGATTGAAACTCTGAGATTGGTTATACCACCGACAAGTTTGATGAGTTCTTCCGGATTGTTAGTTTCAAACACCAGGATGGAATTTGTCCCGATATTTCTCAATGCCTCAATATAGTAATTCACATCAAGTGAGAAGAATGACCCGATATCGAAGCTTGGACCCTTTGCGGCAAAAAGGAAATTCCTACTCAAAGAATCATAAAGTACATCCGGCGAAACTCTTGTACTGTAACCTATGTTCTCAAGTAGTGATCTTGTGACGTATTCAAGCCCAAGACCATTCTCTCCCAGAATGAAGTTGAAAAACTGCACCGACGAAATCTTTGGATAATACACACCGTTATCTTTGAAAATCAAAAAGAAATCATAATCTGAAGGTATAAAATCCACGATCTCTCCAAGTAAGAGAATTGGAAGAAAAATCAGGACCAATATCGATATTGCCGAACGCATCTTATTCCTCACCTCTGAAGCGTGACCATGCTTCATTTACCATTCTGGAAATTCCTTGTATGTCTATTATGTCAGACTTTGAACTTTCCTTCACAAAATATGCAAGATATTCGATATTACCATCTGAGCCAGTAATAGGCGAGTAGGTCAGACCATGCCAAGATAATCCATGTTCTGAACAATCTCGTATGATCTGAATAATTACACTAAGATGAGAGCTCTTGGATTGAACTAAAGATGGACCAGTTTCGAACTGCGGTTTTATCAGTATTACTGCCTTGCCTTCTTCTTTCAAGACCGAACTCATGCCTTCCAACAAGAGCTTTACAGAGATAAACGACACATCACAAAGGACTAAGTCGACCAATTCTCCTATCTTGTCAGCACTGAGATATCTTGCGTTGAATCTCTCGAGACACACGACTTTTGGATTCATTCGAAGCTGTTCAGCAAGCTGATTACTTCCCACATCCACTGCGTACACTCTTCTTGCACCATGTTCAATTGCAAATTGTGTGAAGCCGCCTCTGGACGCACCTATGTCGCAGACTACTTTGTCAAAAAAGTCTATGTGGAACACCTGATAAGCCTTTTCCAGCTTCTCTGCGGCTCTACTAACATACGTTCTTGGCTTTTGAAGCTGAATCTCTGAATCGCTGTCGATAATCTTCCCGGGCTTTTCACAGATCTGTCCACCAACAGTTACTCTTTTAAGTCTTATCAGATCTCTTGCCTGGGATCTACTTGTAGCGAGACCTTTCTGAACCAGTAAAATGTCGAGCCTTTCCTTCACTTTTCTACCACCCAGCATCCAGTATGCGTTACAACAACAGCTCCCCAATCAGAAAACTCAATATCGATAACATTTTCAAAACAGCGAGGTTCATCAATGTAGACAACAGCTTTGCCACCATTTAGTATCGCAAAGCCAATCTGCGATCTGATGACGATGCCTTCTTGTGGTGACTTCAAAGTAATTATACCTTCTTTCCAGATTCCGAAATCACAACAATCTTGACTTGATACTATCTCACCACTTTCGTTCAGCGCAAAGACTTTGCCACTCATACCAACGTATATCAGGTCATCGTACGAACCAATACCCCAAGCACCTGGGAAGCGCTTTTCCCAAAGCGTCTTTCTATTCTTCAAATCGATCGCTCTCAAGTATGAAAAGACATCAAGAACATAAAGTCTTTCTTTATTTACAGCCCATTCAATGATAGGCCCACAGATTTTCATAGCCCAGGAGAGATCCAAAGGAGCTACGACACCATTTGCAAGTAAGAGAAATTGTTCATAGCGACCAATAATCGGTGCAGAGATCAATGAATTGTCAATCTTCACTGTGATTAGTTTTTCAAGAATCTTCCCGTTGACCACACCAAAAGGCTCACTGACAACGATAAACCGTCCATCTGGAAAGAACAACTTACCAGCTTTGTACACCAGAAGATCGTCTCTATCCTTGTAAACCTTCGTTGCATCTTCCACAAAGAAAACGGGCTCCTCTATTTGCATATCTGTATCAACATAGACTGTCTTGCCAAAAAAATCATAGAATCCTTCCGACAGCAGCATCTTCTTTCCTTTCACACTTACCGAATGAAGTCTCTCGACATATCTAAACTCGACTGGCCTATCAGTAGAAGTTTTCTTTATGTTTATTTGTTCCCCCACTTCAACCAAAAAACCTGTCTGGGGTTTTTCAAGATTCTGGAATATTTCTGAGAGTACATTTGCGAGGTTATCTGTCAACCGTGAAACCTCGATCGTTGCGGATTTGGAAAATTCCCCATATGAAATCTCATAGTGGCACATGTCTCGTGAAGTTTTGATTTCTACGCGCAATACATCTCCGATGCCGACCAGTACTCCAAGTTCATCCAGTTTCCTTTTCAAAAAATTTCCGTACTCACTGGGTCCATCATACAAAAGATTTATGACTGGTAATCTCAACCACTGAGACACGATTTCAAGATCATCGACGTCTGGTTCGTTAAAACCAACATAGTAGATCACGCCAGCTTGTTCATAGATGTACAATTCTTGACCATGTAAATTGAATGTTCTCAGATTTACAGCGATCAAAACTCCACTGAGTAAAAGTACAAACCATGTGATGGCGCGGTGGCTGCTGCTTGAGATCGATCCTTCAATTCCAGTATCTCCTTTATCCTCTCTGGTTCCCATTCACCTGTCCCTACCTTGACAAGAGAGCCTACAATATTTCTCACCATTCTCCTCAAGAATGAACGACCTTCCACTCTGATCAAAATCAATCTACCTCTTAATTTGACTATTCTTATTCGATAAATGGTTCTTACAGTTTTTTGCTGACTATCATCACTCTTCGTGAACGACTTGAAATCGTGTTCTCCTTCAAGAAACTTTGCAGCTGCTCTCATTTTCTCAATGTTCAATTCATACGGGAACCACCACGCGTACCTTCGTAGGAACAAATTCGGCTCCTTTGAATTGTAGATGAAATAGTTATAGATCCTTCTCCTGGCATCGAATCTTGGATGAAACTTCTCACCAACCTCAGAAACTTTTCGAACATATACATCATCTGGTAGATTCGCATTTAGTGCATTTTTCATGCTCGACGCATCAATCTCGATTGGACAACTGAAAAGCACCACCTGGCCAATTGCATGAACGCCTGTATCCGTCCTGCCGGCTGCAACTGTGCTGGTCTTCTGCTTAAAGATTCTTTCCAGTGCCTCTTCAATCACTTTTTGAACGGTTCTTACATCCTTCTGAGCCTGAAATCCAAAAAAATCTGTGCCATCGTATGATACAACCGCTAAGAATTTTTTCATAACCTCTCCAAATCCATAGAAGCAGAGAGGGACTATAAGCCGGATTCTGTGATCGGTGGTCATCTATCTGGGAGGAATGTTCACCATTCCTCTCAAGCGGCCTACCCGGGTTTGTAGGGCGGGATCACCCAAACCCTGCTTGGCCTTGCTCCGGATGGGGGTTACCGAGCCATCGGATTACTCCGATGCTGGTGAGCTCTTACCTCGCCTTTCCACCCTTGCCCTTCTACGGGCGGTGTGAAGTCTCTATGGTCCTGTCCAGGGATCACTCCCTCTGGGTGTTACCCAGCATCCCATCCCATGGAGTCCGGACTTTCCTCAGGTAATCTACCTGTGACCACCCGTCCCTCTCTGCAGTTTAGCTAAATCGATCTCCTATACTAACCAGTCTACCATTCATTGCTGAAAGGAATGTTATCCTCCTCTTTGACGGAAACTGAATCTGTGAGACAACAACTGCCCCATCAAGAGTTGAGATGTATCCTCCCTCATTATCTATGTGAACTATAGTTCCAGGGACAGCATCGTTTTTCCATCTCAGAACTTTCTTCACTCCGAACAACTTCACAAATTGACCATTTAGCACAGCCCGCGCACCAGGTGTTGAATCATAGGCTCTGATCTTATTTTTGACCTTTTCTGCATTCATGCTGAAATCAACGATCAGGTCTTCACTTCCTATTTTTGAAGCATAAGTTGCTTGTGATGCATCTTGCTCAGATAGCTGAAATGATCCAGGGTTTTTCAGAAAATCTATTAGCATATTTCGTCCTGTTTCAATCAATCTACTTTCAAGCGAATCGAAGTTTTCATACTCATCAATTTCGATCGAAACCTGCATTGCAATGGGGCCAGCATCCAGCTCCTTTGTGAGTCTGAATATTGTGACACCAGTTACTCTTTCACCATTCTCGAGAGCACGATGAATAGGAGCCGCTCCTCTATACCTTGGTAGCAAAGATGGGTGAACATTGTAGAAGCCCAATGGCAAGAGGTTCAGGTACTTTTCCCTAATCAAAGCGCCATACGCCACCACAATTCCTATATCTGGTCTGAGCATATCAAAAGGTACATCTTTTATCCTTTCGAAAACGGGTATTCTCACTTTTAGAGCGACCTCTTTAACCGGAGACGACGATATTCGCTGGCCTCTGCCACTTGGTTTGTCTGATTGAGTGACAACTCCGACTATGTTTTGACCATATTCAAGGAGAACTTCAAGATGTTTTGAAGCATATTCGGGTGTACCAAGAAAGATAATCCTCATGGTTTGTTGGCTGAGTGTATCTTCCCAGACTGTTTTATTATGTTGGAAAGTTTTTGTCTAATGGCAAATCTTCTCGATGCGGGAATGAGGTCTATGAAAAGTATACCATCCAGATGATCATATTCATGTTGTGCTACCCTTGCACTGTAACCTGTTAATCTCTCCTCAATCTCATCACCGTTGATATCAAAGTATTTTATACTCACTTCATTACTCCTCTCGACGTTTTCAAACACTTCTGGTACACTTAGGCATCCTTCCTCAGCCACATTGGTTTCTTTGCTCTTGAAGGTTATGACAGGATTTATCAGTGCCCTTGGAGTACCATCATCCATAACAAAGAGTCGCAAAGAAACTCCAATTTGAGGAGCAGCAAGGCCTATGCCATCTGTGGCGTACATGATGTCAAAAAGCTCCTTTACTAAAGACTTGACAGCCTCGTCTATTTTTTCAATCTCTTTTGCTTTCTTTCTCAGAACTGGATCTCCAAGAAGTCTTATTTTCCTCATTTTGGACCTCCTTCAGTTTCATCAAGACTTTCTCATTATTCATAAAAACCGTTATTGGTGTGACAGAAACATATCCTTTCTTGATAACATTGTAGTCACAGTCATCAATAGGGTCGTCTTCGACGACGTCTCCGTACATCCAATAATATGTGTTGCCTGATGGGTCGATTCTCGCCTCAAATCTATCGGCGTACCTTCTGGTACTTTGCTTTGCCGCCTTCCATCCCCTAACGCTACCACTGGGAAAATTCATATTCAAGGCCGTAAACTGTTCAAGGATGTCGAAATCGAAATCCCGTATGAATGTATCTATAAACAAAGCTGCGTAGTAATAGTTGTAATCCTTCTCAGCTGGTGCAGAAACTGCAAGAGCAGGTATACCAAGCAATGCTCCCTCCAGGGCACCAGAAACAGTACCCGAGTAAATGACGTCGGTTCCAAGATTGTGACCGAAGTTTATGCCACTGATGATCAGATCCACGGCTTTCTGGGCAAGAACCTCAACGCCAATCTTGACACAATCTGCGGGAGTCCCTGTAGTAGCGTACACCGGAAAATCTTCAACTACTTCAACTTTCTTGACCCAGATAGGCCTTCGAACAGTTATCGCATGTCCTGTTGCACTTTGTTCTGACTCCGGCGCCACAACTAACACGTTGTGTTCTTTGCATAGTACCTTTGCCAGTGTTAATAAGCCAATAGACGTGACACCATCATCATTCGTTATCAATATTCTCACGTCTTCACCTCGTTTTATAAATTCTATCATAGTGATCAGGAAATTGAAAAAACATCAGCACAAAGATTCTTTCAGTTTATGTTACAATTATTAGGGCAAGGCAACCAAGATGAGATTTTCTAATTTGTTATTCTTCGTACGTGTATACTCGTCAAGGAGTTTTACCCTGCTGGTTTTTGCCGAAAAGTGTTGAAAGAAATCTATTTCTACCTCGTCGGATTTGATGCTGTGTTCACCATGAACAGAGTGAATTTCCATGAAGGTCCTTAGTTGGTTTTCACAGAGGTGATGCGAACTGATTCGTGAGGATTTCGATGTTGCAGTTATAGGTGGTGGTCATGCCGGGGTGGAAGCTGCACTGGCAACCGCGAGACTTGGTTTCAGGACAATTCTTTTGACTTCCAATCTCGATAGAATTGCTTGGGCTCCCTGCAACCCGGCAATAGGAGGACCGGCAAAGGGTATTGTTGTAAGGGAGATAGACGCCCTTGGTGGCGAGATGGCTAAGGTAACCGACGCAACGATGATAAATGTTAGAATCTTGAATACCAGCAAAGGTGCCTCAGTCAGGGCGCTTCGTGCTCAAATTGACAAAATAGCTTACAGCCAGGCCATGAAGAAATGCCTGGAAGAAACCCAGAATCTCTATCTGAAGCATTCCCAGGTATGTGATCTTGTTGTCGAGGATGGCAAAATCAAGGCAGTCGTAGATACTCTTGGGGTACGCTATGACGTGAAAGCTGCGATAATAACCACAGGAACTTTTCTCAATGGGAAAATATTCATAGGACGCAACGTATTTGAAGCGGGGAGATTGGGAGATTTTCCATCCAAAGGACTTTCAGAAGCGTTGTCAAGATCTGGGATCAGGCTCAGTAGGTTCAAAACAGGAACACCCGCAAGGATTCTTGGAAGGTCGATAGATTTCACAAAAATGAGGCGGCAAGATACATCTGACGAGCCTTTATGTTTTTCTTACTTCAACGAACCAGTCATACTGCCAAAAGACTATCCTTGCTGGTTGACATATACAAATGAAAAAACACACGAGGTTATAAGGGAGAATCTTGCCTTCTCGCCTCTGTATGGAGATGTGAAATTGATTACGGGAAGAGGACCTCGTTATTGTCCATCAATAGAGGACAAAGTCGTGAAATTCCCCCAAAGAAACTCCCATCAGATCTTCGTTGAACCTGAAGGTAAGTCCACAACGGAATACTATCTGAATGGTTTGAGTACCAGCTTGCCATATGATGTTCAGTTGCAGATCGTCAGATCCATCAGTGGCTTAGAGAATGCACAACTCACCAGACCAGCATATGCAATTGAGTACGATTACATAGATCCAACTCAGTTGTTTCACACACTCGAGAGCAAGATTGTTGAAGGGTTGTTCTTTGCTGGTCAAATCAACGGTACAAGCGGATATGAAGAAGCCGCTGGTCAAGGTCTGTTAGCCGGTATAAATGCGGCCTTGAAGCTCAGAGGTGAGAACCAAGTTGTTTTGAGTCGCTCCGAGGCATACATTGGTGTCATGATAGATGATCTTGTGACCAAAGGCGTGGACGAGCCTTATAGACTACTGACTTCCCGCGCCGAGTACAGGCTCCTACTTCGCCATGACAACGCGCATCTCAGACTGTCAAAAAGAGGTTATCAAGTTGGCTTGATTCCAAAATGGTTCTACGAAAAAGTCCTGGCACTCGAGTCGAAAACACAAGTTGAGATGGAACGATTAAGAACTTTGATCATTAGACCTACGGGGCAGATCAATGATTTGCTCGCCAGATTGGGAACCCAGCCATTGCACCAACCAGTGAAATTTGTTCAGCTTCTCAAAAGACCACAGATTAGTTATCTTCTAATAAGGATTCTCGATCCATACCCTATCACTGACCCAGAGGTTGTCGAACAAGTAGAATTGAATGCGAAGTATGAGGATTACATTGAAAGAATGCTTAATGAAGTGAAATTGCTTCAGCATCTTGAAACGATCGGCATACCCCAGGATATCGACTACAGGAAAATTGTCAACCTCTCCACCGAGGCAGCAGAAAAACTGTCTAAACTTAGACCATCAAACATTCTTGAAGTTTCAAACATACCGGGAGTGACACCGGCGGACATAAGTGCCATATTAGCCTACCTCAAATCATGTTCCCAGGCGGAATGATAGAATATCTGTAAAAGAGGCGAAGTAAAGATGACAGACTCGACAGAGCTTGCCAAGCAGATACTATCTTTGACAGGAAAGTCTAACGAGAACGATGTGAAGTTGCTCGCAAGAGCTTACAACTTAGCTCGATATGCTCACGAGAATTTTTATCGTGACTCCGGTGAACCTTTTATTGTTCATCCAGTGGAAGTGTGTAAGATACTTGCTCAGATGAATGTTGACATTCAAACGCTCGTTGCAGCGTTGTTACATGATGCAGTAGAAGATAGCGAAGGCAGGGTGAAAATCGAGGATATCGAAAAGGAATTTGGGAATCAAATTGCACGTATAGTCGATGGAGTTACAAAGGTCAGTAAACTGAATGCACCTGTTGGTACGAGTGATTCTAAACTCAAATTGGAAACTATTCAGAAGATGTTGTTTGCCATGGCTGAAGATATAAGGGTCATCTTTGTAAAACTTGCAGATAGATTGCACAACATGAGAACAATAGAATTCGTCAAAGATGAACAAAAGAAACTGTACAAAGCCAGAGAGACTCTCGAAATCTACGCACCAATTGCACACAAAATGGGTATATACTCCGTCAAGTGGGAACTGGAAGACCTTGCTTTCAAGGTATTGAATAGAAATGAGTATAACAAGATAAAAAGCTTAGTGGCAGAGAAAAGGAAAGAAAGAGAGCAGAGAATAAAGGAATACGTTGAGATTCTTCAGAAAGCACTGCATGAGAATGATATAGATGCTCAAATTGAAGGGCGTTTTAAACACTACTATGGTATCTGGCAGAAGTTGAAAGAAAAAGGTAAAAACTTCAATGAAATCTACGACTTGTTTGGGATTCGTGCTATTGTGAATGACATTCCAACGTGTTATAACGTTTTGGGCATTGTTCATAGTGTTTGGAAACCTTTGCCTGGAAGGATAAAAGATTATATTGCAGCTCCAAAATCAAACGGGTACAGATCCTTGCACACGACAGTTATAACGAGTTATGGTGAACCCCTCGAGATTCAAATTAGAGATAAAGAAATGCATGCCGAAGCAGAATATGGTTTGATTGCTCACTGGATCTATAAAGATGGGATCAACGTCAAGACAATGCAGAAATGGGTGAATCAACTCCTCGAATGGCGAAAAGAACTTACAAGAGACCTGTCGGGCTTGGAAGAATTCAAAAAGGAACTTCAAATGGACGAGGTTTTTGTGTTCACGCCAAAAGGCGAAGTAAAGCATCTCCCGGCTGGTGCAACACCGATAGATTTCGCGTATGCCATTCACACGGATATTGGTCACAAATTCGTGGGTGCTAAGGTGAACGGTAAATTGGTACCTATCAACTATCAACTGAGAAATGGTGACCTTGTCGAAATATTAGTTGGGAAAATCTCAAGACCGAGTCTTGATTGGCTCAAGTATGCCAAGTCGCCCCGCACCAAGGCGAAAATCAGGAAGTACTTTCGCGAACAATTGCAGACCGAGCTCATAGACAGAGGAATGGACGTTTTGAGGCGTATCAGCAAGCAGTTAGCCAAATCCATTAAAGAAATAATGGAATCCAATGTGATGAAGAAATATCTTCAAAATCAAGGGATATCAGAGGATGAATTCTACAGTCGTCTTGGGGAAGGCACAATTACCTATGGTGAATTGATCGGCTTGCTCAACCCATTGACTGAGAAAAGTACAGCGAAGACCGAAGAAAAAAAGCAAAAACCAAGTAGCCCGTCTTCCACGATAGAAGTTTCCGGACTTAAGAACATAGAAATACACATGGGACGATGCTGTGGTCCGGTCCCTGGAGATGAAATCATAGGAGTGATTGGCAAGAGAGGACTGACGATTCATAACCTTAATTGCCCAAATGTGAAACACGTTGAACCGGATAGAATCTTTGAAGCAAGATGGAACGGTGATCCACAAGGTAAATACGAGACAGCATTGAGAGTTACCATCAGAGAAAAGGCCGATGTTGGCCAGATCGTGCAATTACTCGAAAACAAGGGAATAATCGTTGTGAAGGCACTTTTTGCCAGCACTAAGCGAACTCATTCGGTGGTACTGCTGAGCTTGATTGTTAATAATCTAAAACAATTGGACGAAGCGAAAAGGTCTCTTGAGCTCGTAGAAAGTGTTATATCGGTTGAAAGGGGGAGACCAAGCTGAGAGCTGTTGTACAACGAGTGCATCGTGCTAAAGTCTTTGTGAACAATGAAATTGTTGGCTCAATTGAAAGGGGCTTATTGGTATTTCTCGGTGTGGGAAAGAACGATACACAAGCTGACGTTGAATGGATTTGCGACAAAATCGCGAACCTCAGGGTCTTCGAAGACAATGATGGTAAAATGAATCTGAGCGTTACGCAGGTGAGAGGAGAGATCTTAGTCATATCTCAGTTCACACTTTACGGAGATTGTCGACATGGAAGGAGACCGTCATTCAGTGATGCAGCTTCGCCTGATCTTGGCCAAGTATTTTATCGTTCATTTGTCGAAGTTATGAAAAGCAAGATCGAAAAGGTTTCTGAAGGGGTTTTCGGCGCACATATGGAGATTGAGGCTTTGAACGATGGGCCAGTAACTTTGTTGTTGGATAGTGAGAGGAGATTTTGATGTTAGTACTTCTTCACGTCTGTTGTGCACCGGATGCAACAGTTGCTGTCGAAAGACTACATGAGGAAGGGTATGAACCCGTACTCTATTTCTGTAATCCAAATATACAACCCGAATCGGAATACATAAAGCGGCAGCAAGCGACTGTGCAGTTATCAAATCTCTGGAATCTACATCTAATCCTTGAGGAACCGGACATAGATTCATGGAACAAACAAATAAGAGGCCTTGAATCTATGCCAGAGGGGTCACTTAGATGTGCTAAGTGCATCGAATTTCGATTGAGATTAACAGCTGAGTATGCAAAGAAGAATGGTTTTCAAATCTTCTCAACTACGCTGACAACGAGTCCAAAAAAGAATGCAAAACTCATTTTCGAAATTGGCGAGAACATCGCCAGAGAGTACAAAATTGATTATCTGCACAGAGACTTCAAAAAGAAAAACGGTTTTTCAAGAAGTGTCCAGCTGAGCAGAAAATTAGGCTTGTATAGGCAAAACTACTGTGGGTGCATTTATTCGATTAGAACAGATAGAGCAGAAGGTGTAAGACGTGAGAATATATGCAACAACAAAGGATAGATTGATCAGAGATGATTTTGAAATGAAAGATATCTTGTCAAAATATGTGCAGCTTGTTCTGGAGTCGCAAGTACCTGTTTCATTGAACTTGGATAACAGACCCATACTGCTGAGTTACGTTGAAACTCTCTTGGGCCCGACCGTTGTTGGGTTTGTTGATCAAGAAACATCATTAGAGTTAGTCCAAGTGTACCTAAATAACATACTCTTGCAATCACATACTTACCCATCGTTTATGATTGAACTGGCAAGTTCGGTTGAAAAATGGAAGGGCAAGATCGTTGCTGGTTTACTCTCAGCACAAGAGGATGCGATTAGACTTAATTGCAGGACAAAATTGGGCACGATCGCATCGCAGATTATTAATATTGGCAGCAAAGATCTGTACATCTTTCCAGCAGAACACATTTACATTCACACGGATGCGAAACTTGCGATGTCAGACAGTTCCTCAAAAGCCCTCGATGCTATAAGAAAGGCATTCGTCGTTGATAGATATGCTGATTTCAAAGGGTTATGTAGTTACAGGAATTTGCAGGATGCAGAGCTTTGCGTAAAACTTGATGAAGAGGATGTGAGCTTGATTCATGCAAGAGTCGTGTCTCAAGACCTTAAAGAATTCGCTGAAAGAACGGGGCTGGCATTGGACGAAGCATACAAGGTTGAAAGATCACTCGAGGAGAAATACTGGCTCTTCTTCAACATTGGTATTGAATGTTATTTATATGCGATAGGATTGAAGAATAGACAAGGGAAGGTGCAGGAATGAACGAGATTGTTACCATATCGTTCTCTTCAAAATCAATCAACACAAGACTCGCACGAGCGGTCATAAGATCTTTTCTTACACATAGGGGTGTTCTGGAAGAAGAAATATGGGATACCGAGCTTGGAACCAATGAAGCTTTGACCAACATAATGCGTCATACATACAAGAACGATGAAACTAAGTATATTACGATGACACTCATTTGGGACATACATCCAAAAAAACTTCAGATCTTGCTGAGAGATTTTGGCAATCCTGTTGACCCAGCTGTTATTGTTCCAAAGGCTCTGATACCCGATAAAGAAGGCGGTTTTGGTTTGTATATAATACACAGGATTTTTGAGCAAGTTCAGCTGACAAACCTACCAAACGGTAACCTTCTCAGGCTGGTTAAGGTCTTCACTGTACCGGTGGGTGATAACCACTGAAAGTCCATATCGTTGGCGGAGGTTTGGCTGGATCGGAAATAGCCTTTCAGCTAGCCAAGCTGGGCGTTGAAGTCACGATTCATGAAATGAGGCCAGTCAAAATGACACCTGTGCATAAAACAGGCTTGCTGGCTGAGCTTGTTTGTAGCAATTCGCTTAAGTCAGTTGACATCCACAACGCTTCGGGACTGCTCAAGAAAGAAATGGAGTTGTTTGACTCACTCACTCTGAAAGCAGCTTATTCTTCACGTGTACCTGCTGGAAAAGCTCTCGCAGTGGACCGTGAACGATTTTCCCAGTTCATCACTCGAACAATTAAAGAATATGGTGTTGAGGTTGTCAACGAAGAAATAACACAGATCCCGGAAGATACACAGGATATATGGATAATAGCCACGGGACCGGCTACAAGTGATGGACTTTGTGATTGGCTTGAGAGGATCATTGGTCAGCATCTCTACTTTTTCGACGCGGTGGCACCGATAATCAGCGCTGACAGTATCGATTACTCAATTGCTTTTGTTGCTGATCGCTATGGTGTGGGAACAGAAGACTACCTGAACTGTCCTATGAATTCAGAACAGTACGAGAAATTCTATGAAGCTTTGATAGCTGCAGATGTCATACCAGTTGAGGATTTTGACAGAAATTTATTGTTTGAAAGATGCAAACCCATAGAGGAGATCGCAAGGAGTGGGAAAATGTCCCTGCTCTTTGGACCACTGAGGCCAGTGGGCTTGGTTGATCCACGAACAGGAAAACAACCTTATGCAGTTGTTCAATTGCGTAAGGATACTATGGATGGAACGTTGTACAATATAGTAGGATTTCAAACACGATTAAAGTGGAATGAGCAGAGGCGAATTGTTAGATTAATACCCGGATTACAAAATGCCGAAATTGTGCGGTATGGCGTGATGCATAGAAACATCTATATCAATTCCAGAAGGGTTTTAGATCCATATATGAGACTGAAAATAAACAACAGACTCTTTTTCTCAGGTCAGATAACAGGAGTGGAAGGTTACTTGGAATCGGCAGCCAGCGGGCTATATGTGTCATTAAATGTTCATAGGATTCTCAATAATCTGTGCCCAGTAGTCTTACCGAAAACTACAGTCATGGGTGCTCTGTTTGATTATATCAGCCAAGGGACCGGCACGAATTTTCAGCCAATGTATGCTAACTACGGGTTATTGAAAAATTTCAAACAGCCTCGAGAAGAAATAGCGCAAAGAGCTCTTGAGGATCTGAATCATTTCTTGAAACAGGTGGGGCTAAACAAAGGGGGATCCTAATGAAAGCGCAGCTGAAGGTTTCACCCAATGGCCTTGAGGCTTACGTAACTGTCTCGGCGGAGGAAAATGAAGAGATAACAAAAGACCAGATAATCTCACATCTTCAATCAAGTGGTGTGGTGTATGGAATTCTTGAAGAGGCTATAGAAGATTTGGTGAAAAGAAAGACCTTCAATGTGCCGGTTCTTGTCGCTTTGGGCAAAGAGCCGGTTAATGGTGAAGATGGACAAATCGTCATGATCCAACCAGAAAGACGTGAGGAATCGGAACAAATCAAGGACAAGATAGATTTGAGGGAACTTCCCAGCCGAACAAGACAAATAGTGAAAGCGGGTCAGGAGATTGCCGAGATAATCCCGCCCACCCCAGGTGTAGAAGGTCGAAACGTCTTTGGCAGGTCTTTGAACCCAAAGCCAGGAAAGCCAGCTCAGCTTAAACTTGGTAAGAATGTGAAGCTTTCTGAAGACGGCAAGAGAATAATAGCGCAAGCCGACGGTATTCTTGTTGCAAGAACAGATGGTTCCATAGATGTGAACGAAATACTCACCATAAAAGGTGATGTTGACTATGCAACTGGAAACATCGATTTTCCTGGGGAAGTTCAGGTCTCTGGAGACGTGAAGCCTGGTTTCACCGTTAAAGCCAAAGGCAACATCACAGTCAACGGCGTTGTGGAAGCGGCTACTGTGATTTCCTTTGAAGGCTCAATTAGTGCCTTAGGCATAAAAGGAAGGGAAAAGGGCATCGTTAAAGCAAAGGATGATGTCATCGCTAAATTCATGGAGAACGCCATTGTTGAGGCAGGAAGAAGTGTAATTGTGAATGGCCCAATAACAAATTCGCAGATCCGTGCTGGCATAGAAGTCAAAGCAACAGGAAATAAAGGAATAATAGCAGGTGGATCCATAATAGCTGGATTTACTGTCGAAGCAGAGGAGATAGGTTCACCGCTTGGCATAAGAACATCGATTGAGATAGGTTCCGATCCTCAAGTCCGTGATCAGATCAAGCTGTTGCGAGGAAAGTTGGAACTTGACAGAGAAAACCTTTCGAAACTGGTCAACATCTACAGAACTCTCAAGGCAATGATGGAGAAGAATCAAGGTCAGCTTCCACCAGACAAAATGGAAGTTTACAGGAAAGTAGGCCAGACTATGATAAATCTTCGGAATACTATTGAGATAAACGAAAAGCAGTTGCAAGAAATTGAATCCGAGATAAGAGAGCGATTCAGCCGTGCGAAGGTCGTTGCCAGAAAGACTTTGCATCCAGGTGTTGAAGTGACTATCTTTGAGAAAAGATTCTATTCTGACAGAAGCCTCGAAAGAGTGGTTGTCCTGATAGAAAACCAAGAAATCAGGCTTGGGGGTTACTCGGGTGATACTCAAAGCAATACCTGAACCAAGAGAGATGATATGGGGGAACATCATACTGAACAATCTGTTTGGCTTTAATTCCCAAAATCCTATCGGTGAGGTATGGCTTTTGTCAGATCACCCGCTGATATCTACGAAGTTGCAAACGCCTTCTGGTGAGAGTTTCGATCTTCGATCACTCCTCAAATTGTTTGGCCTGAAACTTCCCAGATTTCCAATTCTGATAAAACTAATCGCTTCTGAACAATGGCTTTCTGTTCAAATTCACCCAGACGACCAACTGGCCCAGAGAATCGAGAATGAGCCGTGGGGAAAGAATGAGTGCTGGTTTTTCTTAAAAGATAGCACAATAGCTCTGCCGAGTTTGAACTTGGACCTTAAGGAAAGCCTCTTGAACGATTCTCTTACGAGGGATATGAATATATTGCATCCTCGAGCCGGAGATCTTGTTTACGTTCCAGCAGGAGTCTTGCATGCAATAGGTCCAGGGTCACTTCTCATAGAAGTACAGCAGTCATCTGATTTGACCTATAGAGTCCACGATTGGGGCAGGAATAGGGAACTGCATATTCAAAAAGCTATTGAAGCATTTAGGAAAATCAATCCCGATGATTTAGTTGTGAGGTCTTTGGATAATTTTGCGTGTAGCTATTTTGAAATCTACAGATGCTACGATGACACTTATATTCGTCCTAATTCGATTGTTGTGATGCTAACGGACGGTTTGATAAACGATATGAGAGCAAATCAATACGGGACCTACTTGCTGTTGGGCAAACAATTTTTCCATCTAAAAGGTGATGCGTTGGTAATAAAACTCGCTGACGGCTGGTATCAGTTACAAAAAGCTATCGCTGGCCAAGCCAGCGATAGTTGAGTTGTTATTCTTCGTCGATTTCTTCCTCTTTTTCTTCCTTCTCTTCTTTGCTTTCTTCGGATTCAAGACTCGCGTACAGGATTTTGAAGATGTCTCTGATAGTTCTTATTTTCTCCAACTTTTCATCTGGTATGGAGACTCCAAACTCATCTTCGAAGGCCATAACAAGATCGACAAGATCCAGAGAGTCCGCATCCAGATCATCGATCAAATCGGCATCTTCGGTGACTTCATCGATATCAGCACCCAGTTTTTCAGCGACTAATTCTTTGATTCTCTCCATAAGTTCGTCCTTGTTCATGTCTTTCCCTCCTAATGATTTTGAATCGCTATATTATAAACCATTCAAAGATCGAACTGTCAAGTCTCAAAATAGGGTTTCTGCCTTTGCCACCAGATCTACTGTCAATCTCGCGAGGTTGGTGATTTCAATATTCTCAAAGCCTTTAACATACGTCTGAAGGATGTTACCCAATGGGGCAATCCATCTATTTGGTAATCCATCTGCTCCTTTCATGACACCTAAGATCGTTCCAATCTCCCCTGCGTTGCAGTCGACGTCATACCCCAGAGAAGAGACTATGTACATAGTTTTGTCAAAATCACCTTCTCCGTACCATAGAGAGGTTATAACACAGCAAAGGTTCGGATATACATGTATCCAGTTGTATTTTTCGAACCTTTTCTCTATCGACGATTTCACATTTCTCCATGTATTATTCCTCTCACATTCGTTGATAATATCGTTCAGAACATGCTCAAATTCGGTATCTCTTGGGACATACTTTGTAGACTCTTTGACAAGATCCCTTACGTCGTTGTGAAGAAAAGCGAGAGAAGTCATAACTGCACTGTGCACGCCCCCATACAATCCATTCCCGGAATGAGAGATGCGAGAATCAAGATAAGCAAGATAGGCAGCTTCCTTTGGTCGTCCCGGTCGTAGCAACCCGTGGACCATGCAACGCATCTGAGCACCTATCCATTCTTGAAATGGGTTATTGAATTCACCGGATTGCGGTGGAAAGATGCCTGCTTTTAAGTTCTCGAGCGCTATGTATTCTGCGCTCCAGCCAAATGGGATTAACTCGAGCCACTTGAATGAGATCTTCTCAGAGGTAAGAATGTCGTTCTCTTTCAATGCCTGCAAGAATGCTATTTCATATGTTATGTCATCGTTATAGGTATCAGGTGTCCCAACATAATAGCCTAACTGGGTGCCAAAAGATTTTTCAAGCATTTCGCCTGTATAACCCTCGAACTTTGTCCCCATTGAAGCGCCAGCTATCTGACCAAGCCATCCGCCCAGTATTCTGTCGTACAGATTAGTTTTCAGAGTAGTGTTATCATCTGGGAAATCAACTGATATGCTTTGCCAGTCTAACGGTCTCATGTAACTATGATATGGATGATCCGAAATGATTGTTGCCTCCCTAAGACTCTTGAAGATTGAACTTGTGACCGGTTTCAGCAGATCAATTCGACCTTCATCGAGTAATTCCAACCCCTTTTCAAAGAGTTTTTCAGCTTCGACAACATCCCTGCCCATGTTTTCCGTTGACTGTATTGCTCCTGCCATCAAACACTCTGGTGCACTCGAGCCTGGTACCTTGCTTTTCCAGAAGAGTTCTACAAGTTTGTTGGGAAAAATATCAAGTTGAACTGAGTTCATCCATGTACTTTCATGGCTCAAACCTGGGCACGCAGTCTTTCTCATATCTGATTCATATTTCCATGCTTTCATATCTCACCACTCCATTTTCCTCTTCCGTTTGCCATACAAGTACAACACAAACAAAGTAGCTATATAAGGAGTCATTGCAGCAAACTGTGGCGCCAACTTATAATGTTGGAGTATCAGTCCTATGCTTTCAAAGAGGCCGAAGATCAATGACAAACCGAGTATCGATATTGGTCTTCCTTTTACGAGTATGATTATTGCCAAAGAAATCCAACCTCTGCCATTTGACATGTTCTCGCTGAAAAGGGCAACATAACCCAGAGAAAGATAAACACCAGCCAACGATGACAATATCCCGCACAACACCGTGGCAAGTAGTTTGATTTTGATAGGATTGATCCCAGCTGATTTTGTAGCTTCGGGATCTTCACCCGTGGCCCTCAGATGCAAACCAAATCTGCTGTTGAAGATCACTATCTCCAACACAACCGCAATCGCAAATGACAGGTAGAGCAAGAATGGATGTCCAGAGATAATGCTTCCAATCGGCTCAAATAGGTCCAGAATTGGTACACGCCACTTTGGCAAAGGAACTATCTTGGCTGAGATCAGAGCCCCCTTGACATTGAATGTACTTCTCAAGGCATAAGTTGTCCAACCCAAAGCGAGCATATTGATCCCTATGCCCGTTATGAATTCGTCGCAGCGCAGATATATTGCGAAAAAAGCAAATAAGGCAGCCATTAACAAACCACTGAGTACTGCGAAAAGAGTCCCGATGGCCCAGTCCCCAAAGAAATAGCTACCATAAACGGCAAAAAATGCTCCAGTCAACATCATACCTTCCATTGCTATGTTGAAGATATTCGCATAGTACGTGAACATGCCGCCAAGAGCAGCGAGCATGACCGGTGTCGCACTACTCAAAGTTGCGCGGAGTATGTGCAGGGTCAAATCGATCATTTCTCTGCCACAACCTTTCTCAACTTTGTCAAGGATCTTATAGCCTGACTGTAATACTCGATGGCACTCCTTGTACCAACAACACACAAAACGATTATTGCTTCGAGAAACAGAATGAACTCTGATGGAACTGAGGTTTCAAACTCCATCCCTATCGCACCATTTTTCAAGATGCCGAAGAAAAGACCATAGAAAAATGTTTCAATTACGTTGTTATTCGCGATAATAGCTATCATTACTCCATCCCATCCGAAGTTCGCTCCTATGCCTTTCATAAATCGATGCTGTGTCCCTCCAAGAATCAGCAAAGCACCAGCAAGTCCAGAAAGAAATCCTGTAAATAACAAAACAAAAGTTGAGTTTGATTCGACAGCACATCCTCCCACTCTTGCAAATTCAACGTTGTACCCCATCATCCTTGACTCATAACCCTGTCTCGTCATCTTCATGTACCAGAATGAAAGTACCAAAACAAAAACAGCAACGAAAAAGGCCACGTTTAAACCATTGAAATCAGGCATAAAATATACACGCTTTATCAGCCTTGTTGCAGGAACATAGGCTTTTCTGTCCAAAAACGGATAAGTCGCAAGATATATGGTGAAGTATTCACCTATGAAATTCAGCATCAGGGTTGATATGAACTCATCCATTTCATAATGTCTTTTGAGCATTGCAGCGATACCAGCCCACAGAGCACCAGCGAACCCTCCGACAACCGCCAAAACCGGAATTCCAAGCCAGCTGGGAATATTCAAATAAACTCCCAGTATTGCCGTCGTAACGGCTCCCATCAAAAGTTGACCATGTTGTCCAAGATTCACGACGCCAGAGGCAAATGCTATAGCAGCAGATATACCAGTGAAGATAAGCGGTGTGGCTGTATTTAGCGTAGAGGAAAAGGCTGCCCATGATCCAAGACCATAGGTATATAACGCACGATACACCTCTATTGGTGAGCTCTTTTGCGTTCTGATCAAAATTGCACAGACTACAAAAGCTGTGAGTATTGAAATGATTGAAATTGCAACTCTTCGAAATACTCTCACCCTGCAGCCCCCAACATATAGGTCCCAACTGTATGGGCGTCTACCTCATTTGGATCGAAATGAGCAACAATCCTACCATCCCTAATCACATAGAGTCTATCCGACAACTGCATCAGTTCGTCAAGGTCAGCTGAGACCAGAAGGATCCCCTTGTCAGCATTTCTCATTTCAAGTATGAGCCGGTGAATGTACTCCGTTGAAGCGATGTCCAGACCACGAGTGGGTTGGTCGAGAACAATCAAATCAGAACCAAGTGAGAATTCGCGTGCAACAACCACTTTTTGTTGGTTTCCTCCCGACAAGACCATCGGTTGTTCGTCTAAATCTCTGTAGATCACTTCAAATTGTTTGGTTACATCCTTTGCATGGGATTTAGCCTTTTTCCAATTTAGCGACAGGAAACCTTTGTGAAACTCTTTCTTCAAATGATGAGTCATAATCAGATTTTCCAATATCGTCGCCTTAAGAGCAAGCCCAACATACTTTCTATCTTGCGGGACGTAAGAGATGATTCTCCTTCTTTCTCTTATTGAAAGTGCCGTCACATCAGCATTATTGATGACTATTCTTCCGCTGTCAGGTTTGATCTTACCGATAATGCATTGGACAAGTTCATACTGGCCATTTCCTTCTATACCAGCTATGCCAACAACTTCACCGTTCCTGACGTATATATTGACATCACTGAGAATCTCTTTGTCAGACTTTCTTGATCTAACGGATAGATTCTCTACTGAGAGAATTTCCCTTTTTGGTTTCGATTGTGATTTCTTGATTTGGTACGACAATGGTCTACCTATCATCATTTTTGCAAGTTCGGCTGCACTGATGTTTTTGTTTTCAACTGTTGCGATCTTCTGGCCTTTTCTCAGGACCGTTATTCTATCGGAGATCTTCAACACTTCATCGAGTTTGTGGCTTATGAAAACAATGGTTTTGCCCTGACGCTTGAGTTCAATGATCTGCTCGAAAAGCTCGTCACTCTCCTGAGGTGTCAAAACTGCAGTTGGTTCATCGAGGATCAGAATATCTGCTTTCCTATAAAGCTGTTTAATTATCTCCACCTTCTGTTGAGCTGCTACCGAAAGTTGAGAAACCAACTTGTTTGAATCTATCTTGAATCCGTATCTGTCGATGATTTCCTGTACATGATTTGCTGCCTGTTTCTTCTTAATGAATCCAGCGATTGATTTTTCCTGCCCAAGAATCACGTTCTCATAGACGTGGAATGAAGGTATCAACATGAATTCCTGATGAACCATACCTATTCCGAGTTTTATAGCTTCCAAGGGACTTGTTATCTGAACCCTTTGGCCATTTACCATTATCTCACCAGAGGAAGGCTTGATCATGCCATAAAGGATTTTCATAAGTGTTGACTTGCCCGCTCCATTTTCACCTATAACGGAGTGGATCTCTCCCTTATCAAGAGAAAGATCCACTCCACTCAGAGCGACTACATTTGGTGGGTAGATCTTATAAATCTTTGTCATCTGGATATACGCCAAACCATTTACCTCCGCGTCTTAGGGCTGATACGATTTAACAGCTATAGTGCCTTCGGCTACCATTTTCTGTAGCTGGAGTATCTTCTCTACAGTTTCTTCAGGAAGAATCCTTTTTGTGTACTCATCTATTGCTAACCCAACAGCACCTTCCCTGACGCCGAAACTGTAGATCTTGCCCTTCTCAAATGTTCCATCAAGGACCATCTTGAATATCTTGTAAATAGACTTACCGACTTCTTTCAAGTCGCTTGTTATAACATGACCAGGGACAAGAGGATTCTGATTTGAATCAACTCCTATTGCGTATTTGCCTATTTCTTGAGCAGCCTGCAGGACACCAAAACCAGTCAAAGCAGCAATTTGAAAGACTACATCCGCACCTTGCGCATACAGTTGTAGCGCTGCTTGCTTTCCCTTGGCTGGGTCATCCCAAGTGCCGACGTATATAACTTTGATCTGGACTTCTGGGTCGATATACTTCGCTCCCTGCTCGTAACCAAAGACGAATGATCTTATAACTATATCATCATCTCCACCAACAGCTCCTATGATTTTCTGGGGATTTATTCCAGGTAGTTCTGTCATGGTAGTTACCATCGCTGCCACAGCGCCAGCAAGAAATGCACCTTCCTCTTCTCTGTAATCAACACTTGATATGATACCTTTTTCATCTTGTACAACCGTGTCGATATTCACCCATATCTTGTTTGGGAATTTCATTGCAACCTCTTTCAATTCTTCCTCAAATCCATAGGAAATCACAAATATCACATCTGCCCATTGAGCTGCCGTTGTCAAACTTGGATAATACAATGATGGATCGAAGTTACATTCAATTACTCTCGTCTGGACGCCAAAATCTTGTTCCAATTGCTTGATACCACTATACCCTGAATCATAGAAGGATTGGTCACCGAGAGAACCGTTGATGACATACGCAACTTTCTTGGGTGCTGCTAAAGCACAAACTCCAAAAACCAGCAAAATTGTCAAGAGGACTTTTCGCATGATAACACCTCCCTACTTAAATCTATCACATTCTCGACCAATGAATCGATTTGAACCAGAATGCAAGGCCAACCAAGAATATAGACAAACTGATGATCAGAACATCAGCAAACCTGAAAGAGTTACCGTAGTAATCACTGGTACTGGCGAACAAACCATACTTTCTGGTTTCCATTGCCACAGCAAGTTGCTCTGCACGGTTAACGGCTGAGAGGACAACCGGGATGATTATTGATATGACTCTGAACAACCTCTTGACGATCCGACCATTTGACAGATCTACTCCTCGCAGTTCTTGAGCAGTCCGAATCCGATCTGTTTCGTCAACCATTATTGGGAAAAACCTCAGCGCCAAAATTATCGTAGTTGAGAAATCGCGTGCCACTTGTCTATCGATTCTCATAAATCTCAAAAAATTCTCAAGAAATCGAGCAATCTCCGTTGGTCTTGTCGATCTCAGAACTATGGAACTGGCAAGAACAATGGTGAAGATCCTCAAGACTGTTACAGTAGCTCCCACAAAAGAGGACAAGTTAAAGCCGCCTCCTATTGCCTGCAGCAAAAAGGCAAGTAACATGAAGAACCAGGCACTGCGTATATCTCTTAGGTAATATACCAAGCTAACTCTTGAGGAAATTGCCAGGCAACACAATGTGATCAACGTTGTGATAAAATACAAGTAGTGAGCTGTAACAAATATACCCAGAGTGATACCAATTAACAGTATCACTTTCGATGTACAATTGCTTTTGTGAAGAAGGGAATCGCGATGAATATACTTGCCAATGCTTCCACGCAACAAGATCACACCCGTGCTAAAGTTTTTCTCTACATGGACGATTATACAAAAAGGAGGGTTAACCATGCAGGAGATAGGTAAGATTGGCGGGCCAGCTCCTATTCAACAACCGAGTAGTATTGAGAAAACTGAAAAAAAGTCCAGACCAGAGTCTTCAGTTTCAACCGAAAGATCAGGGACGCTTATAAACGTTGCGGAACTGATAAAAACAGCGAGAGAGTCACCTGAGGTTCGACAGCAACTTGTCGAAGAAATCAAAAGAGCAATAGAACAAAACGTCTACAACATAGACCCAGAACGCGTGGCAAAACATATACTCAGAGAAATTTGAACATGAACGACTTAATTTCTGTCCTCTCAAAAGAGGAAACTTTGTTGTTGCAGATCAATGATATCCTCAAACAACAAGAACAAGCGGTTATCTCAAAGAATCTTCCACAGATTTCCGCTGCCACAGCTAAATTGGAAGAAATGTTGAACGCCTTCGAGAATTTGGAGGAAGAAAGAAGAGATTTTTTTCAAAGGCTAAAAGAGACTCTTAATCTTCCGCAAAATATGACCTTCTATGAATATGCCAAATCCTGTGATGGTGTGCTCCTCGAATCGCTTTTTAAGGTGACCGAGCAACTGAACAATACTGCACTTCGGATTGAAAGACTCAAACAGCTTTCGGATTTTCAGTTGCATTATATAGATGTACTCGTGAAACTTTTGAACCCCCAGGAACCATCCACCTACAATGTGAAAGCCTCTCTGAAGAAAGTAACCCCACACTGGTTTGAAATAGAGAGCTAATCTGACCGCCATTTTGGACGATAATCATTTAGGACTGCGAATCCAACTAATAGAAGAATGAAGTGACAAGATTAAGGAGGGAAATCGTTGGCCAACCTAAGCCTTTTTGGTTCCCTGAATACAGCCTTGCTGGGTGTTTACACACACAAATTGGCGATGAACGTGGTGGGACATAACATTGCAAACTCCAATACCGATGGATACTCCCGACAGAGACCTATGATTGTAACAACACCACCACTTACCTTGCAGTTTTCCAATATTCTGACAATTGGCACTGGTTCGCAAGTGAAAGACATCCAAAGAGTCAGGGATCTCTTTCTTGATTTGCAATACAGACAAGTCACCAACAGATACACGTATTTTGATACGACTTATTCAAACCTCCACTACATTGAGCAGCTCCTCACAGGATCAGCTGAATCTGGAATCAACAGTCTTTACGATTATTTCCTGTCCACAGCGGAGGAAGTAATAACAGATCCCACGAATGTTGCGGCAAAGAGAGAGTTTGTTACCTCTGCGCAGCAGATGGTGACGAACATCAGAGACTTTTATCTCAGACTCCAGCAACTAAGAGAGGACATAAACCAGGAAATCTCTCAGTTAGCTGACAAAATCAATTCACTTGTTGCTAACCTTGCTAAGATCAATGAACAAATCCGAATAGCAACGGCCTTGAAGTCGACTCCAAATGATCTGCTTGATGAACGAGATCGAATTCTGGATGAACTGTCTCAGTATGCGAATATCGCTCACTATGAAACGGAAGACGGGCAAACAATCCTGATGCTTGGAGATCAAGTCGTGCTGTCTGGCTCCGTACAGACAAAAATCAGAGCTCTTGAAAGACCTTATGCAAAAGGATTCTACGAGCTTTTCGCTGGCAATTCTAAGGTTACAATATCCGATGGAAAAGTCAAAGCTTTGCTTGATCTCAGAGACAGCACAATAGTCAAGTACATGAGTTATCTGGACGAATTTGCACTGACTTTGAGTGATAAACTGAACCTCATACACAGGGAGGGCTTTGACTCATCTGGCAAAGTGACAGGTCTGAATCTCTTCAATCCCATAGTTCCAACCTATTCATCGAATGAACTTTCGATATACCGAATTCTTGGAAGCAGAAAGATGATGGGCGGTCCAATTAATTACGCTACAGGTTTGACGGGTTATTCGAGCCAGTCACAACTCGAGAACGTCACATTTACTTCAGGTGGACAACTTGTGCTTTTCGACGGTAATAACACCACAGATATAACTGTGAATGATGGAAGCACAGTACAAGAACTGATATCGGCATTATCTGGTACCTGGCTTTCCTTAACGATAGGACAGCACAACCCAGAATCAATGAATCCGGCTTACAGATTGTATTTCAACAGTTCTAACGACTTGAGAGACACGTTGGTAATCAGTAGCGGCGGTTTACTGGAGAGAATGGGATTCAAGACGAAAGAAGTTCAGCTTCTGACGATTTCAGACTTGTCAAAGGTTGAACAGGGAAATTACACACTATCATTTGAAGAAAAACTTGTCGATGGCAGTCAGTATACAGAAACACTTAACTTAACGGTTGATTCCTCTACAACTCTGAATGATATAGCAAATCAAATTAATTCGCAGATGAACAACTTGAGAGCATCAATCATAAATGACACTCTTGTAATCATTCCAAACAGCAATCTTGAATTTGACACTGGGCGAGTCAGCATCACAGATGAAGGAGGCTTCCTTGTTCAAGCAGGTGCGACTGGGATAACGTATACTGTACTTGATTATGCAGAGACACTCGAAAACATTTTTGCAACAGCCACCAATTTCGATTCTGCAAATGGTTTTGATCTTTTGATAAACAATACTGTCATTCATGTTGATCCTACTGTGGACACCTTGAGGGATTTCGTAAGAAAAATAAACTCCGCAAACACCGGAGTTGTAGCTGACCTAACCCCTCATGGTGCGTTTGTGCTAAGGGCTAGCCGTAGTTATGAGTTCGATTTGAAATCATTCAACATAAGTGGACCACAAGGACTGTTTGAAGCCTTGGGCCTGATTGATTCAAACGGTGATCCAACGAACTTTGATGCCGATTGGACAACGAGTTACATGCTCATATCGAGAAATGAGAGCTTTGATACAGTGAGAGACAGATTGTCTGTAAGTGAACTTTTGACGGTTGACAAACGTGAAAGTTATGAACCATACTTCTTTGTCAGTCAATGGTCGGTTTCGAATGCACTTTTGAGTAACGCGGAGTCCCTCGCCGTTGATATTGGAAAGACTCTGCCAAACAATACTTGGAATGCTGTGAATTTTCTTCCAACGGGTAGAAGCAACGTCGAGATTATGAACCTGATTTCGTCATCAAGAAATGAAACTCTCCTGGCTGATGGTAAGGAAAGTTTCTATGAGTTCATGAGTGGTATGATTGCCGAATTGGGTGTTGAAGCCGAAACTGCGTCGAGTTTGAAGAGTAATACAGAACTTCTGAGAAGTGAGATAGATCAGGCGAGAGAAAGTGTTAAAGGCGTTTCCTTGGACGAAGAAATGACCAATATGATCAAGTATCAACATGCATTCAATGCTGCTGCCAGAGTGATAACAGCAATAGACGAAATGATCGGCAGAGTCATAGACAATATGGGAGTAGTAGGAAGGTGATGTGAATGAGAATTACAGACAAGATGATCAGTGACAGAGTTCTGAACAATATTCAGGGCAACATCAAGAAGATTGCAAAGCTTCACGATCAACTGTCTTCAGGGAAAATGGTTAGATATCCAAGCGACAATGCGATAATCGCTACAAGAGCGGCAAAAATCGAAAGTCGTTTACGAGAGATTGAACAATACAAAGGAAATGTTGACTACGCCCAGAACATCCTTCAATCCTATGATGCCTCTCTTCAAGAAGTTAGCAGTGTTTATCAGCGTCTCAGAGAGCTAATTGTTCAGAGTGCCAATGGTGTTCTGACTGCCGATCAGAGGCAGGCGATTTCTAAGGAGATGCAGGAGATCAAAGATCATCTTATCCAGATTGCGAATACTCAAATAGGTACCGACTACGTATTCGGCGGATATGAGAGCAACAAAGCACCTGTTGATGAGACAGGTAATATCGTGCTCAATCCTGATGCGGCAAAGCCCCGCTTTGTGAATGTGCTTGGGTATCAGGTCAAATATGGTCTGACTGTGAATGACGTCTTCTTAACAAAAGGTGGTGTAAGTGTCTTTAAGTTAATAGACATGACAGTCAATGCGCTTGAGAACAACGACCAGAGGATGCTCAGTAAGGCGTCACTTATGAGCATGGACTTTCTCGAGGACTCTGTTGCCAAAAGTCTGGCTAAGATCGGTGCGAGTCAGAGGATGATTGAGATGGTATCCTCAAGGATTGAGGATCTAAATACCTTTATGAATGAATACATCTCAAATCAAGTAGATACAGACTTACCCAAGGTTTTGACAGATTTGTCAACACAACAAGCTGCACTAACAGCTGCGCTAAAATCTGCTGCGAATGTTATAACGGCGACGTTGGTTGATTTCATAAAGTAGTAAGCCGAGAGGTGAGTTAACAATGACTTATAAAACTAAACTTGGTCAGATAGATGTAAGTGATGAACAGGTTATAGTCTTCGAGAATGGCATCCCGGGTTTTCAGAACTTGAGGAAGTTCACCGTAGTAAATCGTTACAGCGATAATCCCATTCACTGGCTTGTATCTCTTGAAGACGAATATGTGGCTCTCCCAGTTGTTAATCCTTGGCTTGTATGTGTAGATTATTCCTTAAATCTGTCTCAACTTGATATGCAGGAACTGAACCTGGAAAACCAGTCCGATCTTGAGATCTGGGCAATTTTGACAATTCCGAAAGACAGCCCTGAAAAGGCGACCATTAATCTGTTGGCTCCGATTGTGATAAACTTAAAAAATAAGAAAGCAAAACAAGTCATCCAAGAAGACAGTAATTACTCCGTTAGGCATTTTGTAAGAGATGAGATAGAAAGAAGTAAGAAGATCATCCAGAACAGCAAAACAGGGAGTGAATGATTCTGTTAGTTATCTCCAGAAAGGTCGGAGAAAGTTTCATGATAGGAGATGAAATAGAAGTAAGAATACTGAAGATAGAAGGAACCGAAGTGAAGATTGGGATCGGGGCTCCTTTGCATGTTAAAATATACAGGTCGGAGATTTATCAAAAGATCGTGCAGGAGAATAAAGCTGCGGCAGAAGTCAATGTTGACAATCTCGGAGGGGTGATACCAGGTGATTAGGATCGATGAAACTCTGATAAGACATCTTGAAACCTTGGCTGCTCTTGAACTAACGGCTGAGCAGCGTAAATCCATAGAAAAGGATATGCATGAAATTCTTGGGTATATGGAGCTTTTGAACGAGGTTGATGTAAGTTCTGTGGAACCTATGTATACACCCATAGAAGATGCCGTTGACCTTCGCGAAGATATTGTCAGAGAGTCAGATTGTGTCAGTCTCATCAGATCAAATTTTCCGAAGGAACGTTCGGGACACATTGTTGTTCCGGGGATACATGCTTGAATTGGAAGGAAGCTGAAAAAAGAGCAGCAAATTACTTACGCCGGAAAGGTTTCAAAGTACTTGAATGTAATTACAGAACAAGATTCGGTGAAATAGACATCATAGCGAGGTATGGGAAATACCTCGTTTTTGTTGAAGTTAAGAGCGGTCAAAGCGTTTTTTCCCCAAGAACAAGGGTGGACATGAAAAAACTTCATCACATCCAACTTGCAGCAAATGACTACATCATGAGAAATCCACAAAAATGTTCTGGGTATAGAATAGATGTTGTAGAAGTGACTGAAAATGGTATAGAACATTTTGAAGACGTACAAACTTGAGGAGGAATATTTCTGTTGATCGTTGCTGTAAACAAGAAGGTCCGAGATTATGAGGTGCTTGAGAAGTATGAAGCTGGGATTGAGCTCAAAGGTACAGAGGTGAAATCGCTTAGGGAGAAGAATGTGTCCTTCAAGGATTCCTTCTGCCGTGTGAAGGACAACCAGATCTATCTTTTGAATTTGCACATCAGCCCTTATAAATTTGCCAACAGATTCAATCATGATCCTGAAAGGCCGAGAAAGCTCCTTCTGCACAAAAAAGAAATCAAGAGGTTGGTCGGAAAACTCACTACGGCAGGCCTCACACTCATACCCACGAAAATCTACTTCAATGAGAAGGGAATAGCCAAAGTCGAGATCGCATTGGTAAAGGGTAAGAAGCAATATGACAAACGCGAAGAGATAAAGAAAAAAGAAATAGATAAGAAGATCAAAACTCTTATGAAGCACGGAGGCAGGTAAGAAATTGGAATTCACTGTTAATGAAAACAACCAGTACAGAAGAATCGACAAATTTCTCAGAAATCAACTTAAGAATGTGCCGCTTTCAGAGATATACAAATTCATTCGGACGGGGAAGGTTCTGGTCAACGAAAAGGTTGTTAAAAAGCCTCAGTACGAGATTGATACCGGAGATAGAATTGATGTGTTAATTGATCTTTCCATTTACGGAAGGAAGAAGAACGAACTTGCCCCTGTTCCTCTCAAGCTCGATATCATTTATGAGGATCAGAATATTCTGGTTATCAATAAAAAGGCCGGGATAGCATTGCATCCTTCAGAAAGAACCAAGAGTACAACACTTATCCAAGGTTTACTCTTTTACGGAAATACCAAGGGTTTTGAACCACATCTTGTTCACAGACTTGACAGAGATACCTCTGGTGTGTTGATAGTAGCAAAGAATTTAAGAACAGCACGTACATTGAGTCGAATGTTCAGGGAAAGACTCGTTGAAAAAGAATATATATCACTTGTTTTCGGAAAACCCAAAGATCACGGAATAATAGACACTCCGCTCGATGATTTTGAGGCGATTACAGAGTACAGAACACTTGAGCATTTTGGTGACTCGACGCTCGTTAGCGTATTGTTGCACACCGGCCGCACTCATCAGATAAGAAGGCATTTTGCCATGATTGGCAACCCTGTAGTTGGTGATACACTCTATGGTGACAAGAGAGTAAATACCTTTTACAGACAGCAATATGGCCTCAGAAGGCAATTTCTTCACTGCATACGTGTTAGTTTTACAAATCCATCCGAGCCAGGGAAGCTCCAGCTGAAGGCACCTCTTGGAGAGGACTTAGAAGAAGTTCTCAGGAGGCTGAGGATGTGAAAGTTTTTCCTTTGTTGTTCCTCGCATGTCTGTGTTTTTCACAAGAGTTGCTCCTGAACACCTATGACAAGACTGGTTATCTTTTTCTCAATGGAAAGGTGGAAATGACATTTGCATTCGAGATGAAAACTCAGATCAGTTTCAGGGGCTATGTTGTTGATCGTTATATTCCCCCAAGAGTTTCGGTTGAGTATATTCCACTTCCAAAAGAAGATTTTCTCATTACAGACTGTGGCAAGACAATTGGTAGTAAAATGACAGATATTGTGATACCAGATTCCACATATCAGAGACTGATTGAGTTTCTCCGATCGGGTGAACAGATTAAGGTGACAGTTGATAGTTATCCAGTGGAGATTTACCCCGATCATATTCTCGTTCTTGAGTTCGACAGCAAAAAGATCAGCGAATTTCTACCACATTTCGTGAATTATGACTTGTCGAAAATCACTAAACCAGGAAAATACCCACTCCAAACACCTGCGATTGTTTTAGAATGGGCAGTTACGGATTACCCCGGATTTGGTGGAGCAATTATCCCGATCTTCAAAACCGAAGTCAGTGAAGTTGAATGGATCATAGATGATTTTCGATACAAAGGCATTTGTACAGTTCTTCCAATTGGACATCACTCAGTCATTGCACAAGTTAACGGTCAGTCGTACAGCTTTGAGTTATCCATTTCGAGTCAACGGATCTCACAGGTCCAAGAAGCTTTCGAGGTTGGCGATCGGTTTGACAAAGATTTCATTTCACTTAGCGGTATGAACAACGAGATCTTAACAATTCCGGGTCGTTTTCTTCTTCTGAAGATGGATGATGATGAAATAAAAGTTATCAATGCGACGGTCTCAGATACTGTGAGCCCCATCATTAATCTTCGAATTTCACAGAAAACTCCTGGTATCTTTGAACTTTTCACCTCTGCCCAGGATATGACAGCTTGCACAGTTAGAGTCTTTCTCGATGGTCATGAACTTGAACTTGCAAAGGGCATACTCAGTCTTGATCAAGGAAAACATACAATAGTTGCCTTGGCTCAAGACAGCTTTGAAAACAAATCCTATGTGATTACAACTGTTGACATAAACCCAGAACTGAGCAAAGATGGGATATTTGTTACACAAGAGGAAGCTCACTTTGATATCTTGGGATTCAACTTCATTTCTCCTTACATAAAATGGTGGGTGGCAAAGGACATATCGACTAAGGTGATGATGAATGGACAAAGGTATGTGGTTGGAACGCATCCGTAAATGGTTATTCATAATAGTATCTGTCTCTTACTTGTTGTTTTTTTCCCCCGTGAGGATGAAAAATGATAAGGTAGCTTTGAATTACTGTGTGGGTTTCACTCTGGATGACAAGAGAATTCGCTTAGAGAATGGCGACATAGTCTGGGTCGTCGAACCTGGCGAAAGATTAAGCCCATCCATGAGATATGTTATCTTCAAGGGTGATTTTGCCAACTTAGACCCCGAAGATTATATACATGACGCTGATCAATACCGAATCTCTATAGGTATACTTGAGTTCAATGAAAGCCTACGCTTTGCAAAAGATATAGCAAAGCATAGATCATTGAAAGATCTTGTCTTCCGAGTCCACACCGTCAGGCAAGAAGAAGTCGAAAAGATGGGTTTGGATGAGACAATGATATATTACAGGTTACGCAGAGCCATCCTGGAAAGAAGCATTGATTTACTCTGGATACAGCCTTTGGAAGGAATAAATACCCAGAAAATTCTGGAAAAATTGGAAAAGCAATTCGGTCAACCTTCTGCCACTCCCAGACCTCAGCGGAGTTTTCCAGTGATGCCTGTTATTCCATTCCTTGCGATTCTGCTCGCCCTGGCATCCTACAAAATAATCCTAATACTCGTTCCATTGATGACATTGCCATTCGGTTTCTCAGTATCTGTTTCAGTTGCCTCGATAATTGCAACGGTGACTCTGTATTTTTCTTTCCGAAGAAAGGTACTGCTTCCTTTGATTTATCTTCTGCTGGGACTGTTGACATATTCGGCATTATCAGATTTCAACCACATGAACGATTTGGACCAGTTCAGAGGTGTCAAGCTGTCACTCATAGCTCTTCCCGCTACTTTAGCCATAGTAGTTCTTATGAGAGAGTGGAAGTGGCTGAAAAAATACCTGCCTTACTTTATCATTGCCGGTGGTCTCTTTGGATTCTATTACATCTCGCGTTCTGGAAATATAGCCTTTGTTCCAGAAATGGAACGAAAACTTAGAGATCTTATCGAAGGATTTCTCTGGATCAGACCAAGGTTCAAAGAAGTACTTCTTTATCCAGTATATTTCATGTCATTGAAATTCGAGAACTTCAAATGGAACTTTGTACTTCAGATACTTGGTTGTATAGCTCTGGTGTCAACCTTCAACACCTTTTGTCATATCAAAACGCCCTTAGTTGTTTCACTTTACAGATCGGTTTTTTCAATAGTACTTGGTTATGTTACCTACTTCATCGTGAGGCGTTTTAAATGACGCTGAACATATATGATTCCGGTTATCTGCTCAGGGTTCGCAAGCTACAGATAAGAAGAAATACCATTGTCAAGCTATTTGGCAGAATCGGTAGTTGGTCGAAAGAAGATTTAGATCTTTTCGCTAGTAGTTTGTTGGGTTCGGTGAATAAAGTAATAAGAACACAAAGTCCATACGTAGTGCAGAATCACCTTTCAAAACTGTTCGATAGAGACCTACCCTTGATCAAAAGATTAAAGCATCTATCCAGAGAATTCTCGATACCGATATTAGAATCTCTTGAATTTCCGTTTTGGGTTAAGCCTTCATCTTATCCACCAGCTACACAAGAAATGCGCTCGTTGATCGTAGCGGATGACGTAATTTCATTCATTTCCAATGCCAGGAAAGTCCTGAAAGATTCAATGCTTGAAGATTTCATTGAACTTCAGGCTGCGTTGATGAAATCGGATCAAAGTGATGTCGATTGGCTTGTCAGAGAGATAAATAGCATAACTCTTCAGAATTATCTGCAAATTGAACCTTACAGAGAGCTTTACTCTGCCTTAGATTTTGTTCAGCGTACTGAGGTAGTATCAAGATTAAGATGCCATTCGTACATCCGTTCAGCTCTGACAAGAAAAGCTGAACGTGGAGTCATCCTTGACGGCAGCAACATATTCATGCTCAGAGGAAAACTCTCAGATCTGGAGTTCATTTTGGAGAAAATAGCGACGAATGAAAATTTCTATTACCCGTTCTGGGTAGTTTTTGATAGGAATATAGTTCATCTGGTTAGTGAGAAAGCAAGTGACTCAAAATGGTTCAGTAGTCCATCGGTTTTTTTGCATTCCCCTGCTGATGAACTCATCTTGAGACTTGCCAAAGAAAAGAACGCTGTTGTTGTGAGTAGCGATAGATTCAGACAATGGCATACAACGGTCCCAAGGATCGATCCGAGGAGGTTATTTGAGTGAAGTTGTCAGATTTTGATTATCAGCTTCCCGAAGAACTTATAGCCCAGACACCGGCTGAACCTCGTGACACATCAAGATTAATGATTTTGCGCAGAGATGGCAAAACGATTGAACACAGGATCTTCAGGCAAATCGTTGACTATCTCAATCCTGGTGATCTTCTCGTAATCAACAACACGCGTGTGATCCCAGCGAGATTGTTCGCAAAGAAAAATGACTCTACCATAGAAGTCTTTTTGTTGCAAAGGATAGACACTTTTCTTTGGAATTGCATGGTGAAACCTGGGAAGAAAGTCAAGCCAGGTGATGTGCTTTCTTTCGGAGATTTCACAGCACTTTGTGTGGATAGGACTCAAGAAGGTACCAGAATTCTTAAATTCGATGCGACAGACGATGAAATTCTCAGTATAGGTAACGCACCCTTGCCACCTTATGTTCATAGCAAGATTCCTTTGGACAGATACCAGACAGTCTATGCCAAAGTAAATGGCGCAGTTGCGGCGCCGACGGCGGGCTTGCATTTCACTCACGAGCTGATGGATCGGATAAGAAAGCAAGGAGTGAATATTGCTGAGATCACTTTACACGTTGGTATTGGAACCTTCCGACCTGTCAAGACAGAGGATATAACTCAACACAGAATACATTCAGAGATTTATAATATACCTACAAGGACTTTGAATTTGATAGAAGATACCAAATCCTCTGGCGGAAGAGTCATAGCTGTTGGAACAACGGTTGTTAGAACGCTTGAACAGTATGCACTTAACGGGAGAACTGAAGGAGAAACGACTTTGTTTATATATCCACCATATGATTTCAAGATCGTCGATGTCTTGTTGACCAACTTCCATCTTCCAAAATCAACACTGTTAATGCTCGTTGCCGCTTTTGCTGGGTATGAATTCACTATGCATGCTTATCAGGAGGCAATAAGACAAAGATATCGGTTCTATTCCTTCGGTGACGCAATGTTGATACTCTGAAAGGTGATTTGATGAGCCAGAATCTTCGACTGGAACGGTCTTTTTTATACCATCGCAATGCGTTTTTCCGAATTCTGGAGCTACCATTTTCAGCTCTGCTTGAATACATAAGAGAAAGCCCATTGGGATTGAGCTTGGACATAGAACTGTTTGAAGAGAGTGATCTGTTAATTGATTTGATCACAAATGGTGAAAAAACTCTGAGCGAGGAAATTGTTGAAAGTCTTCCTCTTGCCAGGCTTGATGATCAAATAGAAATGATTGCTGAATATATTGCTTACAACTTGGATCAATATGGACGCATGAATGTCACGATGGAAGAGATTTGCGAGAAATTCAAGGTTGATGTTTCTGCAGTACAAAAAGCAATGGTAGCAATAAAGGAAGTTGGGCCCGAAGGCGTTCTTGAGGGTAAAGTGATTGGATATGGTATGAAGTCATCTTATGTCGAACCAGACATAATAGTCAACGACGATATGAGTGTGACAGTCAGGGAAATCCAGTTGAAACCTCCAAGAAATGCAGACAAAATCCAGATGGAGATATTTCTTTTTCTGAGTGAGGCAGTTAGTCGCAGAAAACAATTACTTTTGAACCTTGGTCAAATGTTTGTTAGGGAAAACACTCTGTTTCTTGCTAAAAAGATTAGCTATCCTCAGAAGATCAGAATGACACAGGCCGCAAGTTCTTTAAATGTGAGTGTTTCAACAATATCTCGCGCTGTATCAGGCAAGTACGTTAAAACTTCAACTGAGATTTTTCCACTAAGAATTTTCTTCGGAAGAAATGTTGAAAAGGAGTATCTTCTGACTGAGCTCGCAAGGATTTTGAATGAATCTGACAGGATCACCGATGCCGAGGTTTCTCAAAGGCTCAGAATGCAGGGAATCTTGGTAAGCCGAAGAACAGTTAACAAGTACAGGCAGATTGTGAAAAGATTTCTCAAAAGGGAATGATTATTTTGAGAGCCATTGTCTTTTTGAACGGTGACTATTCAAAGCAGACTTGTGAATTACCTGAACATGGAGATCTCATAGTTGCGGTTGATGGTGGGGCGAAGTACTTGCTTGACAATTCTATAGTGCCACACATTTTCGTAGGAGATGCCGATTCAATAGAAAGGGACACACTTGAAAAACTCCAAACCATGGGTTGCAAGATTTATCTTTATCCTCAGGATAAAGACAAAATCGACGCTCAACTTGCCATCGAGAAGGCCTTAGAACTTGGCGCATCACAGATATTGATACGAGGATGGCAGGGAGAGAGGATTGACATGATCCTCGCACTTATTTATGTGATGTGCAAGTATTCAGATTTCAGAATAATTGCCAAAGATGATAATCTTGAGATGGGAGTCATTCGAACAGAAGCGGAACTTGAAGCATGTGCTGGTGAAAAGTGGTCGATCTTGCCGATATGTGGTGATGCAACTGGTATAACCTTGGAAGGTTTCAAATACCCACTGACCGATGCAAATATGTTCTGCCACGAACCATTTGGTGTGAGCAACACGACTTTGACGGGAACGGTAAGAATATCTGTCAAGAAAGGGATGGTGGTTTATTTC
Source organism: Thermotogota bacterium (assembly GCA_029551145.1). Lineage (GTDB taxonomy): Bacteria > Thermotogota > Thermotogae > Thermotogales > DSM-5069 > Pseudothermotoga_B. The sequence continues at coordinate 184,346 of JAKPGA010000012.1, forward strand.
AGATGGATAAAAGAACCGTTGTGATTGTTGGAATAACAGGATCAATTGGCACCCAAGCACTTGAAGTAATTCAGAAAATAAATGGTTTTCAGGTAATCGCTGGAACATATCATTCCAATCAGAAATTAGCTGAGCAAATAGCCAACAAGTTCAAGATCGATAAGATGATAAGAACAAGCGAGGGATATGATGAGATAATAAGTCAAATCGAGAAACTCAGGCCAGATATCACAATTGTTGCCATCCCTGGTTTTGCCAGTCTTCCAATTACGCTTAAGGCGATCGAGAATTCAAACAGAGTCCTTCTTGCCAGCAAGGAAGCCCTTGTGTGTGGTGGTTGGTTAGTGAAAAACGCATTGAAGAATTCATCCACTGAGTTGTTGCCAGTAGACAGTGAACACAGTGCCTTGATGCAGCTTCTCGAAGATGGTACCGAAAAAATCCTCCTGACTTGTTCTGGAGGGGCATTGAGGGACTGGAACATCGATGGTTTGCATGATGCGAAACCGACCGATGTCCTCAGACACCCTGTTTGGAATATGGGCCACAAGATCACCGTGGATTCTGCCACAATGGTGAACAAGGGATTTGAAGTCCTGGAAGCTTATGAATTATTCAACATTGACGTTTCGAAGATCGAAGTGTTGTTACACAAGGAAGGCCTTATTCACGCTGGTGTATTTCTGAAGGATGGGACTATGAAACTGCATATGGGCTTTCCTGACATGAAGGTGCCCATAGCCTATGCGCTCACTTACCCAAAGAGAGATTATTCGAAAATGGAATGGCCAGATCTTTCCCTTGTCAATTTGTCCTTCTATCCCGTTGATGCCAAGAGATATCCTGCTTTCTTCCTTGCCTATGAAATCGCAAAAGATTACGCAAAAAGAACAGCCTATAACGCAGCAGACGAAGTGGCTGTCGAGTCCTTTCTCTCTGGGAAAATCAAATTCACAGACATAAACAAGGTGATTGAGAGAGTTTTAGAAAAGATTGACGGCACGCCGAGGGATTTGAGTGACCTCACGCAATTGGACAAATTAGCCAGGCGTCTGGCATTAGAGGTGATTGAATGTCTGTAGTCTATTTCATAGTCATACTGATTGGGATAATAACTGTTCACGAATTTGGTCATTTCATCTTTGCGAGGATTTTCGGCGTAGACGTGCTTGAGTTTGCCATAGGTTTTGGGCCAAAGTTATACGAACGAAGAGGTAAGAAAACATCTTTCAGAATCAATGTCGTTCCAGTTGGTGGTTATGTCAAACTCGCCGGAGAAGATCCAACTGAGGAACAAAAAGAGGGAATAGTTGGCCTTTACAGTAAACCGGCATGGCAGAGACTTCTCATCTTCTTCGCTGGTCCACTTTTTTCTGTGCTTGCTGGTTATATGCTCTTTGTAATCATAGTCGCCTTCTGGGGCGTGCCCTCTGTCTCAATTGCACTTGTTGAAAAAAACTCCCCTGCATTCGAAGCCGGTTTGCAGGCAGATGATGTGATATTGTCGATCAACGGTAGGCACGTATATGACACTTACACTGTGAGCCAAATAATCAGACAGGGTAAGCCTTTGAGAATATTGATCTCAAGAAACGGTAAAAGGTTAACAATCGCTGCTACACCACGATTGTTCAACGGGAACCATTTTCTTGTGTTGAGAGACGTGTCCGGTGATGTCGGAGAGAAAATACTGAGCATTTCGGGCAAACCACTCGAGTCTGCTGTTCTGAACTCGTTGTTGAACCAATACGTATCCGTGGAGTTTGAGTCCAATACACTGAGAGGAGTTCTCAAACAATACCAGTATGATCAGCCACGATATGCCTTGGGGTTTTACTTTGCAACTGTGTCGAATGTTTTCAGAAAAGATATTGGTCCCTTCTTAAAAGGTGACCGACTGATCTCAATCGAAGGGGTACAAATTCAAAGTAATGTTGATCTATCCAGGATTTATCAGTTAATAAGTGCTGGTGACGGAGGAGTCTACATCGAGGCATCGGGTGATCAAGTGACCTGGGCACACTCAGGATTCCCACAAGAGATAGTCGTGGAGATAGAAAGGGGAAACGAGAGATTTTCCATGGTCGTGCAGAGCACATTAGTTAGACAGGTTCTGGAGAGTGCAGGTGTGTTCGAAACCAAGGCCGCAAATATCAAATTCAATAATGTTGTTGAAATGGTTTATGTTGCGTTTGACAGATGCAACAACTTATTAGTTATGATGTACAGATCTTTACTCGGGATCTTCAAGTCAAGTGAACAAGGTGGAGTCGTTGGGCCCTTAGGATTGGTCGGACTCGTTGGAGAGGCAGCGCAGGTTGGTCTTGAACAAGTCCTGACTCTTGTGGCTTTTATCACAATGAGTATTGGCCTGTTTAACCTGTTGCCCCTACCAGCACTTGATGGTGGCAGAATAGTCTTCTCGTTACTGGAAATCGTACTCAGAAAAAGAATAGATCCAAAGGTCGAGGGTTTGATACATTTAATAGGTTTTATAGTACTCATGATCTTTATGATCTTCGTAACTTTTTCAGATGTTGGAAGGTTGATAGCCAAGTGAGTAAGATAGTTAAGATCGGCAAAGTTCTAATCGGTGGTGGTAATCCGATAGCCATTCAGTCTATGACTAATACGAAAACTGCCGAGATCGAACATACCACAAGACAGATAAAACTGTTGCAAAAGGCTGGTTGCGAAATAGTCAGAGTAGCGGTTCCTGATCTTGAAAGCGCAAGGGCAGTAAAGGAGATCAAAAAAAACGTTGATATACCCATTGTTGCTGACATCCACTTTGATTACCGTCTCGCGATAGAGGCAATCAAAAGTGGTGCAGACAAGATTAGGATAAATCCAGGAAATATCGGAGAAGACTGGAAAATAAAGGAACTGGCGCAAATAGCCAAACAGTATCAAATACCAATTCGAGTTGGATCGAATATCGGTTCACTAAAAAGGGATTTTGAGCAGAAATACGACCGGGCAACAGCATTGGCTGAATCTGCATTGCATGAAGTCCATTTGCTTGAGAAATTCGATTTCTTCAATATCGTTGTATCGGTGAAAAGTAGCGATGTTCTTGAAACGATAAAAGCAAATGAATACGTTGCCCACAGGGTTGATTATCCTATTCATGTTGGTATTACCGAGGCAGGTACATATGATACCTCTATCATAAAATCCTCGGTCGGTATAGGATATCTCTTGCTACAGCGAATTGGTGATACCGTTCGGGTGTCCATCGCCGGAGATCCAATCAGAGAGGTTTATGTGGCGCGTAGACTTCTTGTGTCATTACATCTTAGGAAGGGTGGGCAGGTTATAGCATGTCCAACTTGTGCAAGAACTGAGTTCGACGTTGAAACAATTGCAAGTCAGGTTGAATCTCTGGCAGATGAAACTGGATTAACGATTGCCGTTATGGGTTGCGTTGTGAACGGTATTGGTGAAGGCAAACACGCTGACATAGGGGTAGCCGGGACAAAAGATGGCGCAGTTATCTTCAAAGATGGCAGCATAATCAAAGTAGTCAAGAAAGAAAAAATCTACGATGAACTGACAGCAATGATTAAGAAAACCACAAATGTAAATGTGGAGTAATTGTATCGGAATAGATGAATGCTATCATTACAATGAGGTGATTAAGATGGATGTTAAATTCTCTGTGAGTGCAAAAGCAGAAAGCGAAACAAGAGTTGCTGTGAAAGCCAGGAATTTCATCATGTACGTAGACGAACCGCCACAACTCGGAGGACAGGATAAAGGTGCAAACCCAGTGGAGTATGTTCTCGCGGCTCTGGCAGGTTGTCTCAATGTTGTATCTCATCTCGTTGCCAAGGAAATGAACATAAAGATCGAGGACCTAACGATAGACATTCAGGGCGCGCTAAATCCGGCTAAATTTCAGGGAAAATCAAACCAAGATAGAGCTGGATACAAGCAAATTGATGTGCTTATCAAAGTGAAAAGCGATGCAGATCAAGAAACGCTTTCCAAATGGTTGAAGGTTGTAGAAGACAGATGCCCTGTTTCAGACAACCTTGCAAATCCAACACCGTTGAAGCTATCGCTTCAGAAGCTCTGAGTACAAAAGATGCCCCACTTGGGGGCATCTTTGTTATTTGACTTGTATCACACCAGTCATACCATCGTTTTCGTTGTAAAAGAAAAGACCAGCTTTGCTGTATCTATTGACGAATATTAAACTTGGAGTGTAATGTTTTAATCTGAAGCTTTGTCTCGATGACCTGTACTCGGGTTTAGCCCACCCGTTGACTTCCCACTGCCAACAAGTGTTATCGAATCCGAAATGTGTTATCTCAACAGGATCAGGTGATTCAGCCGTTACGTCGAAATTGATTCCGCTTATTGTGAGAGCACAAAGATCTTGGACAAAGTAGGTTGTGCCCGGTGTACTATAGAGCGTAATAGCACCAAGCATTCCATCATTTTCATTTCCTATTATGATTGCGATGTTCTTGTATCTTCCAACCATCATCATGAACATTCCGTAGTGTGGTATGTCGTAATACTTCGTTCTTTGAGAATACGCTGTACTCGCCCATCCTCCAACCTCATCATGCATATAATTGCCCTTTGCCCAGATTCCAACCTCCACAGGCTGCCCAAGAGATGTGACCTCAAACTTTGAGCCAACTCTCTTCACAGACGCAACACCGCTTAGGAAAACTTCCTTGAAAGGACCTCCACTCAAGATCTTGTAAGAAATCTGACCGTCGTTTTCTCTGATCACCACAAAATAGATCTTTTCATAACGTGCAAGCATCAGAATACAAGTTCTGTAACGTGGCAACGGGAGGTACTTTGGATTCTGGCGAAACTCGGCCGATCCCCACCCTCCAACCTCTGTTTGAAAAAATGATGTGCCATCCCAACCTTCTATTAGATTTCCGCCTCTTATGTGAATACCAGATGATGGGGATGAAGGCGTTCCACCTGCATCGATTATCAAATATGAAACTTCGACCGGCATGGCCTGGTTAAGCGCTTGAATTTCGAGCACATAGTCTGTCGACCACCAGAGATTGTGAGAAGGATTTGCGACGGCTGTGAGCTTAACGAAATTTGGATCGTTGATCAATACAAGGTCAGAAAAGACAATAGTTGTCAGAGTCATAAGCAACAGAACTGCCACCGAAATTTTCATGTGATCACCCCCTGGATTGAAAACTCTTTCACGCTTTCAATAATAAATTGAGATTAGAAAATGATTAAGACGATACATCCAAGAATTTGAAAAACCCTTGCAAAGGGCAGGTATTTGTGATATAGTTACATTAAACCTTAAGCAGGGGGGTAAGAATATGTGGAAGAAAATTCTCTTGGTAACACTTCTATTGGCCACGGTATTAAGCTTTGCAAAGACACCGAAAGACACCCTGGTGATAGCCGCAAACACAGAAATATTCATAACGCTTGACCCAGCTGTGTGCTATGAAACTTTTGCTGCCGCCGTAGTGACATCCGCTTATTCTGGTCTCACGAAGATTGAACCGGTGAACGGTGTTCTGACTCCTGTTCCAGATCTCGCGGAAAAATGGGAAGTTGTCCAAGAAGGTGATGTCACCGTCTGGACATTCTATTTGAGAAAAGGTCTTGTTTTTGCCAATGGTGATCCACTAACAGCTGAGGATGTTGTTTTCTCTTTCAAACGAGTCCTTACGATCAACAAATCACCAGCGTGGTTGTTCAATGAACTTGGGCTTACCAAGGAAAACATGGACCAGACGATCATTGCAAAAGATCCGCTGACAGTTGTCCTTAAGACCAAACCCTTGGCGAGAAACATTGTGCTTTCTATCATTGCTCCACCATGGGGTGGCGTCGTTAACAAGAAAGTAGTTCTGGCTAATCAAGTCAATAACGACCTTGGTGAAGCTTATCTGACTGACAAGTCAGAGGGTGCTGGTCCATTCATAATAGTTGAGTGGAAACGCAAAGAACAAGTCATTATGCAATCTAACCCCAAGTACTGGGCGGGTGAACCACCTCTGAAGAAGATCATAATCAAAGATGTGCCTGAAGAAACAACTCAGTTCTTACTTGTGCAAAAAGGTGATGTTGATATCGCGTGGAACATAACCACCGAACAAGCCGCCCAGTTGAGAGAGACCAAAGGCGGAAACATCCGACTTGTAACTACGCCAGAGCAATCAAACGAGTATGTTGCAATGAATTGTGGTTGGGGACCATTCAAAGATGAAAAGGTGAGGTTGGCAATTAAGTATGCAATTGATTACGATGCAATAATCAATTCAGTCATGAGAGGATTCGCGATTTTGAACCAGAATTTCATGCCGATAGGGTATTTTGGCTACATCGAACTGAATCCATTCAAGAGAGATGTTCAGAAAGCAAAGCAACTTCTAACCGAAGCAGGTTATCCAAACGGTTTTGAGGTAGAGATCATAACAAGTACAACGGATATAAGACGAAACGAGGCCATAATCGTTCAGTCAAACCTTGCGGACATAGGAATCAAGGCCAACATTGTGCAGATGCCATCTTCAGAGATGTACGCGAAGTATCGCCAGCAGGGTCATCAAATGATCATAGCTGGTTGGGGTATAGACTATCCGGATCCAGATGCACTGGCAAAACCTTTTGCCAACTACAGAGTGAAACAACTCGCTTGGAGAAACATGTGGTATGATGATCACGCGGCAGATCTGGCAGAAAAAGCAGGTGTTGAACTGAACGATGAAAAACGCGCTCAGATGTACAAAGAACTACAGGAATACTGGATAACAAGAAGTGCGTTTGCAATGTTGTACCAACCGGTTGGCTTCTGGGCTGTTAGTAATGATGTGGTTGGTTTTGAAAGAGCCGTTGAAGGTTATACACTGACCTTTGACTTCACAAAGATATCTAAGAAATAACAATCTTTTGCGGGTGGTTGGTTCTCCAACCACCCCTTTTGCCATCCTACACAGAGGAGGATGTCTTGATAAATGAAGCTTGGCTCTTTCATAATACGTAGACTGTTTTTGATGTTGCTTGTCTTGTTTGGTGTCTCTGTATTAGTTTTTGTCATTGCGAAGGTTATACCTGCAGATCCTGTTGGAGCTATCCTCGGAGGGAATGCACCGATCGACCTCGTAGAAGATATGAAAAGGCGGCTTGGACTTGATAAACCCTTGATGAACCAATTCATTGATTACATGTCTGGCATCTTAAGGGGCGACCTGGGGACTTCCTTGAAAAGTAATAGACCAGTTGCTAAGGATATTGCCAATTTCTTTCCTGCCACTTTGGAACTTTCAATCTGTGCTACTTTTCTGTCGGTGGTTATTGGAATTTTCCTTGGAATTCTATCGGCAGTTTACAGGAATAAATTTATAGATCATTTTGCCAGAGTCTTTTCAATCCTCGGTGTGTCTATGCCTGTCTTTTGGACAGGTCTGCTGCTGCTGCTACTTTTCTATTTCCGCTTGGGTTGGTTACCAGGTACCGGCAGGCTTGGGCTTTTTGTAACTCCACCAACAAGGTATACTGGGTTGTATCTACTTGATTCATTGTTATCATTGAATTTTGAAGCATTCAAAGATGCCCTTGCTCACTTAGTCTTACCATCAATAGTTTTGGGTTATTCGGCAGCTGCTTCAATTGCAAGAATAACACGCTCAAGCATGCTTGATGTTCTCAGACAGGATTTTATAAGAACCGCCAAAGCAAAGGGTATTGGCAAGCGTCTTGTTATATACCGCCACGCTCTTAGAAATGCACTGATACCTGTTGTTACGATAATAGGTTTGACCTTCGGTGGACTGCTCGAGGGAGCGGTTTTGACAGAGACGATCTTTGGTTGGCCCGGCCTTGGTAGGTATATAGTTAATTCATTGCTTTTACTTGATTATCCAGCAATTATGGGTGGAACTCTGTTTGTCGCTGTCATTTACTCTCTCGTGAATCTCATCGTTGATATCATCTACGCGGCGCTTGACCCAAGAATGCGTATTTAGGGGTGAGTTTCTTGGTAGAAAAATCGGAGACTACAATCTCTCGTTGGAAACCGATTATAGAAGACTGGAAACACACTTTTTACTTGTGGAAAAGAACCAAACTTGCGATGATTGGAACCTTCATAGTCATTGGTTTCATTGTGATGGCTGTTTTTGCACCCCTTCTGGCGCCATATGATCCAATAAAGACCAATCTACCCGAGCGACTAAAAGCACCAAGCAAGCAACATCTTTTTGGCACAGATCAATTTGGTCGCGACATCTTCAGCAGGGTAATCTACGGTGCGAGAATAGAGGTTTGGATAATATTTCTTGTGACGGTGATCAGTGGCGTTATAGGAGTCGCCGTTGGAGTAACTGCGGGGTATTTTGGTGGCGTGATCGATGAGATTCTAATGAGAATTACCGATATCTTTCTTGCTTTTCCAAGGTTGATCCTCGCAATGGCACTATCAGCGATGCTTGGAAGGGGTTTGACAAACGCAATTCTGGCTATTTCACTCGTTGAATGGACTGTTATAGCAAGATTGGCACGAGCAGAAGCAATGAAGGTGAAGTCACAACCATATATCGAAGCAATAAAGGCAGTAGGCGCGAGCAACTTTCGTGTCTTGATTTTTCACGTGCTTCCCATGTGTTTATCACCGGTGCTTGTCCAGTTGACGCTCAGAATGGGAACGATTATTTTGACTGCTGCAGGGCTTGGTTTTCTCGGACTTGGTGCACAACCACCAACGCCTGAGTGGGGCGCGATCGTCAGCGATGGAAGAAGCTACTTGGTTCAACAATGGTGGATTTCAACCTTTCCGGGTTTGTTTATAGCGGTGGTTGTTTTAGGTTTCAATCTGCTCGGGGATGGCATCAGAGACATACTTGATCCCAGACTCAGGAGGTAAGCTATGGAACGCGGATCTCTTCTCAATGTCAGCGGTCTTCGCGTTATCTTTCACACTTATAGAGGAACCATAAAGGCTTTGAATGGTGTGGAACTTTGGCTAAATGAAGAAGAGCGATTGGGGATAGTCGGTGAAACAGGTTGTGGCAAATCTGTTACGGCGTTATCTATTATGAGACTCATCGAGCAACCTGGAGAGATAATCGATGGTTCAATCATATTTGCTGGTCATGATCTGCTGAAATTCAGCGAAGATGACATGGACAAAATCAGAGGCAAACAAATCTCAATGATCTTTCAAGAACCGGTAGCGGCTCTAAATCCTGTGTTCAAAGTTGGATTCCAGATTGCGGAGACAATCTCCCATAGTCGTGGTATATCGGTAAAAGATGCTTATGCAGAAGTCAAAGAGTCGCTTGAAATGGTTGGACTTGACTGGCAAAGAACAATAGATCTTTACGCACATGAATTAAGCGGTGGCATGGCTCAAAGGGTTATGATAGCTATGGCACTTGCTGTGAAACCGAAATTGCTAATTGCAGATGAACCTACTTCAGCCCTCGATGTGACAATTCAAGCTCAGATTCTCGAACTGCTCGATAAGTTGGTAACAGTTGGAAAGAATGCTGTTATTCTGATCACCCATGATCTCGGAATCGCGTCTGAGTTTTGCGACAGAGTTGCAGTGATGTATGCCGGCAATGTTATAGAAGTTGCGTCGAGCGCGGAAATATTTGATCAACCTCTTCATCCATACACAAAAGGCCTCATCGAATCGATTCCTGTTATCGGTAAGAGTAGAGAACTGGTCGGGATACCTGGAGTCGTTCCCGACTTGGTCGATCCACCGACCGGTTGCCGCTTTCACCCCAGATGCAAACACGTGTTTGACAAATGTTATAGCGACCTTCCGAGCCTTACCGAAGTGAAGCCCAATCACCACGTTGCTTGCCATCTATATCAATAGGAGGCTTTGACTATGGAAGTGCTCATAGAAGCGAGAAATCTTAAGAGATACTTCGAAATAAGAAAGTCACTTTTCTCCAAGCCAGTCTACGTGAAAGCCGTTGACGATATCACTTTTCAGATCCCGATGGGTTCCATCTTTGCCGTAGTTGGTGAATCCGGCTCCGGCAAGAGCACGCTCGGCCGAACGATTCTGAAACTGATTGAACCAACTTCAGGTACTCTGATCTATGATGGTTCTGATATAACTAAGCTATCTGGTAAGCAAATGCTTCGATATCGACAGCAGATGCAGATTGTTCAACAGGATCCATACAACTCACTTCATCCCCGCAAACTTGTCAAGGATATAATAGGCGAAGGACTAAAAATCCATTTGAAATTGAGGTCAGATGAAATATATGTGAGGATAAAAGATATGCTCGAAATGGTTGGTCTCAGAGAAGAACATATGTTCAGGTATCCACACGAATTCTCTGGAGGCCAGAGGCAAAGAATCGCCATAGCACGCGCACTTGTCTTGAGGCCAAAGTTCGTAGTTTTAGATGAACCAACCTCAGCCTTGGATGTTTCTGTACAAGCAAGAGTACTTGCCTTGCTCAAGGAATTGAGAGAAAAATTCTCTCTAACATACTTGTTCATCACACATAA
>JAKPGA010000016.1 GCA_029551145.1 Thermotogota bacterium
CCTCATTCTCAAAAACATCTACGATTCGTTTCCCAATCAGATCGTATGGGTCAGTGACAGTAGTTCGGTGATACTGAGACAAAGCGTGGTGGATCTTTCAAGAAGGTTTGTGCTGATCAAACTCCCTCTGATGTCTCTAAGAGAATATATCTACCTCGAAACGGGCAAGGTCATAGACAGACTGCGTTTCCCCTCCGAAGATCTCTCAGGCTACGCGGCCGAGGTGATGAGACAGGTTAATGTGATGAACTACTTCAAAGACTACCGTGAAAAAGGAACAAGACCATTTTACACTGAGGGGAATTTCAAAGAGAAGATGATGAACATCCTTGAAAAAACAATATACTACGACATCACCCACTTCGTTGGTGCTGTGAGCGATAACCATTTCGAAGTCATGAAGGCTATAATCGGTCATCTTTTGTATTCAAAGATTCCAACCATCAACGTTGAATCGATGTGCAAGGAATGGTCGATAGGAAAACCGAAGCTGTACCAGTTGCTCAGGGCCATGGAACAGGTCGGTTTGATCAACATCGTGCCGAAGGGAAAGGTTGAAAGACCGTACTCAAAAGGTTCAAAGATATTTTTCGCCGATCCAGCTTTTTATTACGTTTTTGAAGGAGAGGTTGGAAACTTTCGAGAAGCTTTCACTGTGTTCACCTTGAAAGAGAAAGGAAAGATCTGGGCTGCGAAGAATGAACATGAGGCAGATTTCATCTTTGAAGGTCTGAAACTGGAGGTCGGAGGTAGGCAGAAGTCTTCCAAATCGAGTGATTTTGTACTCAGAGACGATATCGACTTTCCTTTGAGAAATGTCATCCCTCTGTGGATGCTCGGCATGCTGTGGTGAGGGCACGCCGTCTTCAACGGGCTCGACAACCCTACCGCATGAGGCACTTGTTAAAACACGTTGACCTTCCAGCAGGTCAAATTCACACAGTGGCTTCGCCGAAGGCTTCTGCTGGAGATTTTCATCACCGTTTTCTTCCCGAGCCCCTGTGGGGCAACACGAAATCCTGTGGAGCTTTACAAAAATACGGAGAACCTCTTCGATGACTGAAATTTCGTCTCAACATCATTGACAAACCTGCCCCCTTCGGAACTGGTTTTCCTGCCCATAGGATTGAATGTGTCGGTATTTATCGACCGCATTCGATAAATTCGTACGATCTTATCGAACATCGCAAAGAAGACACAGTTTTCTACAAATGAAGATGAATTTACGGATTTAGTGTGTTTGTGGTGAATGGTTCAGAGGCGGCGGAACCCAAAAGAGTTTTGCGAGCCATCACAGGTCAAAGCGGGAAGCCCTGACTCCTATAAGACAGGGTAGTATTACGGTGAATGGGAAACCAAAGGCTATTGTCATGAGAATTCATGGTGATCCAAAGGAGGTTCTGGATTTCATAGAAAAACAAGAGTTCAAATGGCTGTTGAGAAGTTACGTCTACTTCATTCGATCTCATCTGTACCGGTATCATCGGGAGACACGACAGGCGTTGAAGGGGACCATAGTTTTTCAAACCGGCAGAGTATAATAAAATGAAAGGTGGTATTGATTTGGAGAGGAGCAAAGACTGGTTGGATGCGGCAAGAGATGATGTGGAGCACGCAAAACACGATTTGGAGCACGGCTTCTACAACTGGGCATGCTTTTCTTCCCAGCAGGCGACAGAAAAAGCTGTGAAAGCTGTGTTCCAGAGAATGGGTGCGCAGGCATGGGGACACTCTGTAGCAGATTTGCTCGAGGAACTCTCCAGCCACTTTGAAATCCCTGAAGAACTCCTGGATTTTGCTCTTGAACTGGACAAAGCCTATATCCCCACCAGGTACCCGGATGCCCTTCCTTCTGGATCTCCCAGAAACAGATATTCCAGAATCGAAGCTGAAAGGCTGGTGAACTATGCCGAAAAGATCGTCAGGTTCTGTGAGGATCTTCTATCCAGAATATAACAAAGAAAAGGTCCTGGAGATAATCAGAAACTCCCTTCTACAGCTTCTGAAGGTACTGCCTGTGAAGCTTGTTGTGCTTTTTGGTTCTTATGCGAAAGGAAACTTCACCGTCTTCAGCGACGTCGATCTTCTTGTAGTTTATGATGACCCAATCAGAGAAGATGCCTACAAAATAGTGAAAAAGACCATCAGGCTGAAGGGCCTCGAACCCCACGTCTATTCTCTGAGTGAATACAAACAGATAGAAAAGACCATCGCAAAGATGATCGAAAACGGAGTGGTTGTTTACAAGGAAGAAATTCCATAGATGGGAATCCTTGCGTTGAAGTGCCCGATATTGAATTAAGATCTTCTGTCCACCAGAACACTCAAAAGATCGGCCACTGTTCGTTTC
>JAKPGA010000031.1 GCA_029551145.1 Thermotogota bacterium
TGTCATTGTCATTTGCAGTCACTTCAACCACGTGGTGTGCAAGGCTTGATATCGGAGGATATGTCGGTCCACAGGAGATCAAGACTAAGAGAAATAGTGCTCCCAAAAGCAGAATCCACCATTTCACACCTTTCATTCAACCACCCCCTCGAGTGTTTTAAAAAACATCAGCGGTATGTAAAGCTGTAGATCATCTTTGCACCTTTTCGATAGACGAAGATCGCTACAAAATCACCTTGCTTGATCTTTGACACGACGTTGTTCCAGTCTTTGACGGAGTTGACAGAGTGATTCTTGCCATTCACTGCCATTTGATAGATGACGTCTCCTTTTTGAATCTGTGTTGTGTTTTTCACCTGTCTTACTATCACGCCACTGAGCGAAGCAGGTATTGAGTAGCTCTCTCTGTCCGATCCTGTGATCTCGTCGACAATCAGTCCCAAGAACTCCTGTGCAGCCTGTGTTGGCTCAGTGTCTTCTTCAACTGATGAACCCAGTGTGACTGTCAAAGTGATCTCCTTTCCAGACCTGTTCACCACTATCGTCACAACATCACCGGGTACATGGCTGTGAATCAGAGAAACAAGTTCAGCATCGCTTGTCACGGAGACATTGTCGAATTTAACAATGACATCGTTTTCCTGAAGCTTTGCCTTGTCGGCGGGAGAATTCTCCAGCACTTGGACAACCAATACACCTTGATTGACCTTCAAACCCATCGCCTTTGCAAGGTCTTCGGTAACGGTCATGAGTCTTACACCGAGATACGCCTTCTGCGCCTTTCCGGTCGTTATGAGTTGATCGATGAACCTCTTGACTGTGTTGATTGGTATGGCAAAGCCAAGGTTAACTGCTTCTGTCGGGTTGATAATCGCGGTGTTTATTCCTATGACCTGCCCATGAATGTTCAAAAGTGGTCCACCGCTGTTGCCAGGGTTGATTGCGGCGTCTGTTTGAATCAGATTGGTGTAATAACCTGAACCATCGGGCTTTGAAATTCTCCTACCAGTCGCGCTCACAACTCCTATTGTCACCGTGTGCTGAAACCCAAGTGGGTTACCAATCGCGATTGCCCACTCGCCAATTCTTAGACTGTCAGAATCACCAAACTCAACTACTGGCAGGTCCTTGTCTGGTTTGATCATCAAAACCGCAATATCAAGTTCGCTGTCTCCACCTACATATTCAGCTTTGTATGTTGTGCCATCCAGCAGCGTGACCGTTATATTCTTAGAGCCGCTCACAACGTGTTCGTTGGTCAGTATATACCCTTGTTTGTCAAAGATAAAACCTGAGCCGAGACTCGTTGTTTGTTGCGTGCCACCGAACGGATTGTAACCAAACCAACGTTTGAAAAACTCTTCCATGAATGGATCGAAGTAAGGTGATGTTGCGTACTTCACCGCTTCTACCTTCACTACAGCAGGTGCACACTGCTCAACGACAGCCACTACAGGGCTCTGGTAGTCCGGGTTCACATAGGCAAAGACCGCCAACACAGATATCAAGACAGCTAATACAGTTAAGAATCTCTTCATGTGCAACACCTCCTACTCTGACTGTCTTCAATCCATTCGACTACATTAGTTTTACATTCGTTCATTAGAAAACTATTAAAAAACTCTTCTACGCAGTTTTTCATGGTATCCAGTGAATCTATCTTCATGAATTTCTCTCTGAATTCCCTCGCACCTCTCATGCCGTGTGTGTAGCCTGCTATGAATTGACGCATTTTGTAGATGGACTTTTCACCTTCATCTTCGATTTGCATTTTCAGATGCTCCATGAACATTCCTTTGACCTCTTCGATTGTTGGTGTTCTGCTTTGAACAATCTGTGAAAAGATCCATGGTTTTCTCAAGGCACCTCTGGCTACTAAGACCGCTCGTGCGCCTGAAATTTCAATCGCCTTGTACACATCACTGACTTCGTAGATATCTCCACTCACAGCGGTTGGTATGCAGTACTGTGAGAGTTTTAGATCCCATGTGGCTCTGTGAGAATACTGCTGTGCGACGGTCCTGCCATGCACCTCTATTCCATCCGCGCCTGATTCTATGCATCTTTCCATGATCCTGTCCAGATCGTTGTCTTCAAAACCTATTCTGATCTTTACAGTCACAGGTTTGTCGACAGCCGATTTCACAGACTCCACGATCTTTGAAAGCCTATCAAGATCTTTGAGCAAAGCCCCGCCGGAGTTCTTCTTAATCACCTTCTTCACTGGACATGCAGCGTTTATGTCGATCCAGGCTGCATAAGGTTCAACGATCTTAGCGGCTTGAGCAAGTGTTTTGGGTTCACTCCCAAACAACTGCACAGCCACATTTGATTCGCTGCGCGGAAGCATTTTTTGAACTGCCTTGAGATTTCTTATGACACTTTCCGCACTGATCATCTCTGTGAAAGAAAACTGTGCGCCCCAAAGGGTGCATACAGTCCTAAAAGCTCTGTTTGTGATGCCAGCCATGGGAGCAAGTCCCACAAAACCAGGAAATTCAAAATTGGTAATACTCGATCACCTTCTTTTCAATTGATGGGTGAACCATTCCCTTTATCGACCTTTTCTCTTTGATCCTCTTTCTTATGTCGCTCGCCGATATCTGAATCAAAGGCGCGTTCAAAAAGATAATTGAATCATACAGTTCTTTCAAAACTGCCTTTGCATGTTCTTCATATGGCTTGTTGCAGTATCTTGGATAAACTGCAAAATAGCAGCTACTCAATAGGTCTTTGTATCTGTGCCAGTTTTCGATGTTCGATAAGCAGTCTTCTCCCGTTACAAAATAAGGCTTTGTGTGGTGAAGCTCCGAAAAATGCAGGACGGTGTAAAGAGAATATGAGATATCCTGGCGAGTTCTCTCATAATCACTGACGAACATCCTTTGATTGTCAAAGGTTATTTTACACCATTCTAATCTCAACTCAAAGGGTGCAAGATCGTTTGGTTTGTGTGGTGGAAGATAGGTTGGTATGATGTAAAGTAGGTCCAGTTTGAGCTCTTCGATAGCAGATTCTGCAACTATCAGATGCCCAAGATGTGGTGGATCAAAAGAGCCACCAAAAATGCCAATTCTACTCTTTGTATTCAAAGCTGTACTGCCCGATCCAGACTGTATCACCATCTTTAGCCCCCATCTGTCTGAGTTTTTCACTCAAGCCGTTCTTTTCGAGAATATCCAGAAATCTCGCAAGGGCGTCCTTCTGGTCCAAGGAGTATCTGCTGAGCCAACCTTGGATTTGTTCTCCAAATATTTCAAAACCATCTTTAGTTTTTCTTATCTCAAAATCGAATCTCTCCTCGATCCTCCTTCGAATTGGCTTTGGCTTTTCAAAAACAGGTACAAACTGCGCCTGCAAAGACAATTTACTTCTTCCGACCACCTCAAAGATCTTCTGTTTGATAGTATCTATGTTTACTCGCAACAATGCCGAAACTGGATAGACCTTCTGCTTGGAATGTCTCTCAAGCACAGATATTCTTTTTTCAAGTTCATTTTCGTCGAGCAAATCTATCTTGTTTGCCACAATGATCTGCGGTTTTTTTGAAAGTGCCTCACTGTATTTGTTGAGTTCTTCGATGATAATATCGTAGTCTCTTAGAAAATCTCTTCCTTCACAGCCAGAGATATCCACTACGTGCACAAGCACACCGCATCTTTCTATGTGTCTGAGAAAGAGATTACCAAGCCCAGCACCTTCACTCGCTCCTTCTATGATCCCTGGGATATCAGCCAGTACGAATTCGTTGTTCTGATCGATCTTCACTACACCAAGATTTGGTATCAAGGTAGTGAAAGGGTAACTTGCAATCTTGGGCCTCGCGTTACTCATTACCGATATCAGTGAACTTTTACCAACATTTGGAAAACCTATTAAACCAGCATCAGCAAGCAACTTCAATTCGAGTTCAAGCCACCTTGATTCCCCTTCATCGCCTTTTTCAGCTATTCGGGGTGCTCTGAGAACACTCGAAGCAAAATGGGTGTTTCCTCGTCCACCCTTCCCCCCGCGCGCGACACAAACCATCATCCCGGGTTTATCAAGATCTGCCAGTATCTCACCAGTTTGGCTATCTTTGACGAGTGTTCCGACCGGAACATCGATGATGAGATCCTCTCCGTTTCTACCTGCTTGCTTTTTGCCCCTGCCGTGTTCACCGTTTTCTGCCACAAACCTTCTCTGATGTTTGAAATTCAACAGAGTTGAAAGGCCAGAATTCGCGCGGAGTATTACAAAGCCACCATCTCCACCATCTCCACCATCTGGTCCGCCTTTTGGTACGTATTTCTCCCTTCTAAAGCTGACAACGCCATTTCCACCGTCACCAGCTTTCACATATATTCTCACTCTGTCAACGAAATCTTCCGTTTGCAAGAAAATCACCTCTTTGCGCAGTTTGATTTTACTATACATTTCATTCCAAGGTCTTGTTGTCGAACGATGATATAATTTTGCTGATGACGACAGAAAAAAGATTATGTGAATATCGATTTGATGAACCGTTGAATAGACATACGAGTTTCAAAATCGGTGGTTGCGCAAAGCTTTTCATCAAGCCCAAATCAGTTGATGGCCTGATCTGCGCGCTTGAGAAATTCCAGTACGCGAAAGTTCTGGCAAAAGGTACCAACATTCTTGCGCCAGACGAAGGTGTTGATGTAGTGGTGAATACACTTGGTTTGAACAGATATCACATTGAAGGTGAACTGATCGTAGCCGAGGCTGGTGTGCTGTTGTCCACCTTGTGCAAGGCTGCCGCGCGCAATGGCTTGTCCGGTCTGGAGTTTGCATATGGTATACCTGGCACCGTTGGCGGCGCCGTTTATATGAACGCAGGCGCATACGAAGGGGAAATATGCGATGTTGTGGAATATGTTGAGGTTTACGACCGTAGAAGAATGGTGAAACTTGAAAGATCACAGATGGAATTTTCTTACAGATCCAGTATCTTGAAAAAGACTGATTGGGTGGTTCTCAGAGTGGCACTCAGATTGAAACCAGATGACAGTCAGCTCATTAACAGTCGCATGGAACTGATCATGAGCAAGAGGATTCAAACACAACCGCTTGATTTGCCGAGTGCGGGAAGCGTCTTCAAAAGGCCGAGAAAAGACTTTTACGTTGGCAGGGCAATAGAAGAACTTGGCTTGAAGGGGTTGCGTGTGGGTGATGCTCAAGTTTCAACGAAACATGCTGGGTTCATAGTGAATCTTGGGAACGCAAAGGCAAGCGATGTCAGGAAATTGATCCGGATTATTCAGCAGGAAGTATACAGGAATTATCAAGTACAGCTTGAACCTGAGGTGGAGATCTGGTGAATGAACTTTTGACAATTCAGCAGGAGGCTTCTGCGAAATTGAACATACAGCGCTCGCAGTTCTATTCACACGTCTTTGAAGTCAACAGCGTGCAGCAAGCCAAGGAAAAGATCAAAACCTTTTCAAAGTCCTACAACAACGCCACTCACGTATGTTGGGCTCTCAGGGTTATCGAAAAGGATTTGATTGAACTGTATTCAGATGGCGGTGAACCAAGCTCAAGTGCAGGTTTTCCCATACTGACCGTCTTAAGGGAGAACAACTTGGTAAACCTCTGCTGTGTTGTAGCCAGATACTTCGGTGGTGTGAAACTTGGCATCAGGGGTCTCATAGATGCTTACTCTCAAGCAACCCGCTTGGCACTCAAGAATACAAAGATTGTCAAAGTCGTGAAGTTGTTTGAACATATCTTTGTGTGTAGGCATGACCAGATTGGAGAGCTGGTTTCTATGATCAAGAAACACGGTGGAAAGATTGAGAAAATCGAGCAAGCCGAACAATCTATGGTGACGATAAGGGCATTGATATCTCAAAGAATAGATGGTTTTTGTCCTCAAGTGAGTGAGAAGCTGGTGAAAGTCTTATGAAAAAAGAGAGGTTTTTCGTCATAATTCTGAGTATTTTCGCACTGCTCTTTTTGGTCACCTTTCAAGCGTATCGTTCCGTAAGACAGTCTCAGGAAAGATATCAGAGAATTGTCAGGGCTTATGAACTGTATTGCTTGGGCAGGTATGACGACTTTGCAAGATATGTCGATCAGTACAAACTGAAAGAGCTCTCATATTTGAACAGTGCCATAGTTGAGCAGAGATTTCAGCAGTTTTATGTGGCTGCCATGAAGGAGTTCAATTTGGGTAACTTCGCTTCTGCCGTGGAACTTTTCAGAAAAGCTTTGGGACAAATCGATTCCAAAGACAACCGTTACGATGAAATTGTCTACTATCTTTCGTTATCTCTGGTGAATTCCAATAGGCTTCAGGAAGCAAAGTTGGAGTTATCCAGTTTCGTGAATCGTGAGAATTCTGTGTACAGAAGTAAGGGTTTACAGTTGCTGATAGATGTTTATAAAAAGACCGGCGAGATGGTGAAGGCACAGGAAATCGAGAAGATGCTTTCGGAGGTGAAGAAATGAGGGAGTTGTTCGGTACCGATGGGATACGGGGGATTTTCAACGAAGATTTGACTGAAGAACTTGCGCACAAGGTTGGTTTGACAATAGGAAGGATGCACCCAGATGGAAAGTTTTTGGTTGTGCGCGATACACGTGAGTCCGGGTTGGCTCTGCAGAGTGCGATAGCCGATGGTCTTGTCAGAAGCGGTGCCACCGTTTATCTTGGGGGAATACTTCCAACACCAGCAGCGGCATTGATAACAAAGCTGAAGAACTGGTTCGGAGTTGTGATCTCCGCGTCTCATAATCCCTATTATTACAACGGCATAAAATTGATGAGATCAGGTTTCAAGCTCGCCGATGAAGAAGAGGCTGAGATTGAAAAAAGGCTCTCAGCACAGTACAGTTCCCTTGAAAATCACCTGAAAGGGCAGATTGTTGATTTTCCTGAGGTTGAAGATCTCTATGTGCAGATGATCGCAGACATGTTTTCAGACGTTGATTTTCGCGGTATTTCTGTTGCTGTTGACGCTTCCAACGGCGCTGCCTACAGGACAACGCCAGCTGTCTTGGATAGACTTGGTCTTAAGGTGACCTGCTATTGCAACCAACCAGATGGAAGAAATATAAACGACAACTGTGGTTCGCTCCATCCAGAGTATTTGGCACAAAAGATCGCTGGCTTTGACTTGGGAATCCTGCACGATGGTGATGCGGACAGGTGCATACTTTTGAGCAAAGAAGGAAAAGAAATACACGGTGACAAGATCATGGGCATCCTCGCGGTTTCGATGAAAAATGAATCAAGGCTCAAGAATAATCTGCTCATAGCGACAATTATGAGCAACCTGGGGCTGGAAATCTTTTTGAAGGAAAACCAGATTAACATGGTAAGAACAAAAGTGGGAGATCGATATGTTTTGGAACAAATGTTGAAATCGGGTGCGAACATAGGTGGTGAAAGATCTGGGCACATCATCTTCTTAGATAGATCGACGACTGGAGATGGCTTGATCACCGCGCTGGAATTTCTCAGGGTGATGGTTATTGCCAAGAAGGACTCTTCGGAGCTTGAAAAGCAAGTGGCAGACCTTCCACAACACATGATCAATGTCAAAGTATTGGACAAAACGGTGGCTGAGCATCCACATTTAAAGGAAAAGGTCTCACAGTTGCAAAGAAGTGGTTTTAGAATCGTCGTGAGGGCATCGGGAACAGAACCAGTCATACGAGTCATGGCAGAAGGACAAGATGCACTGCAGACCAAGATGATCGCAGAGGAAATAGCCGATCTTGTAAAGGCTTTGGGAGGGTGACAAGGAGGGTGAGTTTGCGTGAAGGTCGGGATTTGCCTTGGTTCAAGCAGTGTATCGGTTTACAGTGATGCAGATTCACCACTTTGGATCCAGCACAACGGCGATCCAATAAGTGTTCTGCGGCAGATCCTGAAAGATTTTCCAGATCCCATCCAGATCGCGTTCACCGGTAGAAAACTCAGAAGATACTTCAATGCGCCTTCGATATCGGAATCTGAGGCATGTGAGATAGCGTACTCTCATTTGAAAGAAAAGTATCACCAACATCAGGCAATTGTCTCGGCCGGTGGTGAGAACTTTGTACTGTACAAGCTTGACAGAGATGGGCGAATAAATGGTGTCTACACCGGCAACAAATGCGCTTCCGGGACCGGAGAATTCTTTCTGCAGCAACTGAGAAGAATGGGAATAGACCTGTCCCAGATTTCGCAGTTCAGCTATAACGGGATCTACAAACTCTCTTCGAGGTGTACGGTCTTTTGCAAAAGCGACTGCACTCATGCACTGAATAAGGGAGTCCCAAAGGAAATGGTTTTGAATGGTCTTGGCAAAGTGATGGCAGACAAGATACTACAGCTTGCCCATTCTGCACGCGTGAACAAGATATTGCTCATTGGTGGCACAACGAAAAACCAATTGATGCTCAGAAATCTCGAAGGACAAATAGAGTTCACCATTCCTCAAGAAGCAACTTATTTTGAGGCTTTAGGGGCATATCTGTGGATAGATGTCCATCGCACGTGGGTTGTCAACAAATCCAGTGTCCTTTCTGAGAAACTGCCTTCGGCATTCTCCAGGCACAAACCGTTGCTGAATTTCTCATCGATGGTTGAATTCAAGCAGATGGAAAGAGGTACAGCACGGTCAGGTGATGAATGTGTCTTAGGAGTAGATGTCGGTTCGACAACTACCAAGGCGGTCTTGGTGAGAATCTCTGACAAGAAAATCCTTGCGAGCAGCTATTTACGAACACTTGGCGATCCTGTCAACGCCTCCAGGAAGTGCTACACAGAGATACTTGAGCAGATAAAAGTACCTGTACGGATAATCGCCGTTGGAGTCACGGGATCTGGTAGAAAAATCGTTGGTCTGCATGTCGGGACGAGTGCAGTTTACAACGAAATCATGGCACATGCCAGGGCTGCAGCCTTCTTTGATCCAGAGGTGGACACCATCTTTGAAATAGGTGGTCAGGATGCAAAGTACACGTATCTGAACGAGGGTATCCCATATGATTATGCGATGAACGAGGCTTGTTCAGCTGGCACAGGGTCCTTCCTTGAAGAAGCAGCGCGAGAGTCGCTTGGTATAGATTACACGCAGATAGCCGATTATGCCCTCAAAGGACAGAATCCTCCCAACTTCAGTGACCAATGTGCAGCCTTCATAAACAGTGACATAAAGACGGCAATTCAGGAACAGATCGATGCCGAAGATATATGTGCAGGCCTTGTTTACTCTATTTGCATGAATTACATCAACAGAGTCAAAGGCAACAGACCTGTGGGTAAGAAATTGTTCGTCCAGGGTGGTACCTGTTATAACAGGGCGATCCCATATGCGATGGCAGCCCTGACCGGTAAAAAGGTGATAGTGCCGCCTGAGCCAGGACTCATGGGTGCATACGGTGTTGCCTTGATGACTATGGAAAACCTTGATAAGGGCGTCTTGCAGAAAAGTACCTATGATTTGAAAGAGCTTGCAGATCGACAGGTCAAGTACCTTAAACCATTTGTCTGTTCAGGTGGAAAGAACAAATGTGATAGAAAGTGCACAATAAGTGTTATCGAAATAGACAACAAGAGACTTTTCTTTGGTGGCTCCTGCAACATGTATGAAAACATCAGAGAAAACCGTCAGAATACAGAGGACTTCGATTTTCTAAGATTAAGAGAGCGCTTACTGTATAAACTGCCTCAGCCAAACGCTCGTGGTAAGAGAATTGGTCTGAGTAGATCTTTTGCGATGAACAGTCTGTTCCCGTTTTTTTCGAAATTCTTTTCAGAACTCGGATTTGAAGTTGTTCTTCCTGATGAACCCGATGAGCAGGGTAAAGACAGAATGGGTGCCGAGTTCTGTTTTCCAGTTGAACAATCTCACGGTTTTCTGATCTCGCTGCTCAAGAAAAACCCAGATTACATCTTCATACCGAGAATCAAGGCGATAAGAGTTAGCAATTCAGACACCAATGGTGTTTTCTGCCCGTTCGTTCAAAGTGAAGCCGATTGGTTGAAAGCCGACATCCCAGAGCTTACGAATTTCAATCTTCTCACCTGCAACATAGACTTCACCGAGCCAAACGAGAAGATCATCGAATCACTCGACCAAATGTTGAAGCCTATTGGGATACAGACTGCAGATGTGAGAAGGGCTTTCTACTGTGCAAGGCAGGCGCAGGAGGATTTCGAAAGGAATTTGAAGCAGATCGGCAAAGACTTCCTCGATAAAGTTGAGAAGACTGGCATAGGCATAGTGATCTTTGGAAGATCTTACAACGCGTTTTTGAGCTATGCTAATCTCGGCGTACCAAGAAAGATATCCAGTTACGGGTATCCCGTCGTGAGCTTTGATGCACTGCCTTTTGCCGACAACCCTGGCTACGAGAACATGTACTGGGCTTGGGGTGAGATGATAATAAGGGCAGCTAACTATGTCAAGAACCATCCGAAACTTTTTCCAGTTTACATAACGAACTTCAGTTGTGGCCCGGATTCCTTTTTGCTTTCCTACTTCAAAGATGTGATGAAAGACAAGCCTGCTCTGATACTTGAATTAGACAGCCACACCGCTGATGCCGGAATCGAGACCCGTATTGAAGCCTTTTTTGATGTTATCAGATACAGAAAAAAGAAGCAGTACGAAGATCAAATCTATAAACCTCTGTCGGTCCAGATCAACAAAAGTGGGATTTTCATAAGCAAGGATTCTGAGTTGATAACTTGGACTGACAAACGTGTCCGGCTCGTCTTTCCAACGATGGGGGCGTTCGGTGCATCGTGCTTAGCCGCAGCGATTGAACACTTCGGTGTGAACACCTTTGTGTGCCCACCAATGGGCGAGATCGACTACAAGCTTGGCAGAGGCAATTCTTTGTCGAAAGAGTGTCTTCCTCTGCAACTCACCCTTGGGAGTTTGATCAGATACCTATCGGAATACAGATCAAAAGATGAGATTACCCTTTACTTCATGCCGCAAACCTCAGGTCCGTGCAGATTTGGCCAGTACAACGTCTACATGAAGCTTTGGCTCAGGCAAAACAAGATAAAAGACACAGCCATATTGTCTTTGAGCTCGGAGAACGCCTACGGTGGCTTGGGTATAGCCTTCACACTCAGAGCCTGGATCGCAATCTTGATATCTGATATATACTCAAATATTGAAAAATCTCTGATGGCAGTTCACACGGATAAACAGTTGGCAAGAAACATGGTTCAGAAGCATCAGGAAATGATAATAAATTCACTCAAACACGACAGTCTCAAAGATATATTCAACACCCTTGAACAAATATCACAGGAGCTGGCATCGTTGAATCTTTCCAGTGCATATTCGAAGCTGCCGAAGGTTTTACTCACCGGCGAGATATACGTAAGATGGGATGAATTCAGCCGAAAAAGAATAGAAGAACTGCTTGCGTCAGAGCAGATCATTCTTCAAATATCTCCTATTCATGAGTGGATGTACTACACAGATTACATATTTCTCAAGAAACTGACAAGCAAGAATTCCACATACATTCAGCGCGCTAAGAAGAAGATAGAAGTGCTTGTGAAGAGATACTTTGAAAAAAAGGTCAAGAAGATCTTTGCAAAAGCCGGGTTGTGTGACACAAGGATGTTGAATGTTAAGCATGTCGTTGAACATGCTTCCGCACACCTTGACCCTGTCTTGACTGGAGAGGCCATTTTGACGATAGGCAGTACCCTTGCGGAGATTGGAGAGTATTACGATGGTGTGATATCCATAGGTCCATTTGGGTGCATGCCCAGCAGAATAGCCGAAGCTATCATAAAAAGCGAACTGGAGAGAAGAAAAACGAAGACCTCCAAAAGATTGCCCTTCGTGTCCTTAGAGGTGGATGGGAACCCCTTTACACCTTCAGTTGAGGCGAAAATAGATTCATTCATGGTGCAAGTCAAAACATCCAAGGGTAGAATATGAACTGCGGGTGATCGAACTGAGCGTGTTGATACTTTCAGGTGATGCAAGGGTTTTGAAAGATGAATATGTCACCGATTTCGTCTCAAAGAATGGACTGAAGAGAATAAGAGTGGATGTCACAGATGCACAGAGAATATCTGATATTCTCTCTCAAAATAGCCTGTTTTCATCGTTCCTCGTCGATGTGATCGACTACAGTGATTGGAAAAAAGAAGATCAGAAACAACTGCTCGAACAGATCGAAGAAGCTCCCACATCCGTGATTGTACGCGCCTCCAGCCCAATAAAGGGTTTTGAGACGGTAGATTTTTCTCTGCCAAAACCGTGGGAACGCGAAAAATGGCTGCAGTACATAGAAAAACGGCTGGAAAAACATTCTCTGATCTTTGACGCATCTGCTCTTGAAGAGTTTTTCAACAAAGTAGGTCCAGACGATCTTCTCATAGAAAGGGAGATAGAGAAACTTTCTTGCATCGGTGAAAAGGTAACAACAGAGTTGGTGAGAAAGTTCGTTTTCAACCATTCAAAAATGCAAATCGATGAACTGTGTTTTGCAGTCTCAACAGGTGATCAGAGAAAGTCTCATATGATTTTATCAAAGATACTCTCCTATGTTGAGCCTTTAGTTGTTGTGAACAGTCTTGCGAAGCACTTTATCGATCTGTACAAAATACTGTCCTTTGTCGATAAACGTCTGGCTTATTCATGGGTACACATAAAGGATCTTTCAGAAAAGCTTGATGTGCCCGTTGTAAGAGCGGCAAAGATGTTGGGTTTTAGTTTTAAGGGTCAGCCCAAAGCCATCAATCATGTCGATATTTACGATTGTCAGAAAGTAGAATTAATCCTGGACCAGCTTCAGTTACTCGATACTCAGGTGAAGTCCTCTGAAAACAAGACGATACCTATTCACCTGTTTGTGGATTTCGTCTGTCGGTTGATAGGTGATAGGTCTTGAAATTGATCTTCAGAATCCAGCGAAGCAACCGATACAGTTTGATACCTCTGATAAGCGCTGTGAAAGACAGAATGAAAGATGTGCAGATATTTCTCGCGAAGAGCACACAGGAGGTCTTGCAAGTAGAACCTCCTGCCGTTGTTGCATACTCTTTTATGAGTTTTGACTTGGATGACATCTCAGAGGAGATAAGTCATCTGAGGGATATGGACTACACGCTGATAGCTGGTGGACCACACATCACGGCGAGACCATTTGAATCTCTGAAGATGGGTTTTGAACACGTGTTTGTCGGTGATGGCGAAGAAAACCTTGTGGATTTTCTCAAAGGCGAAAAAAAGACCGTCTTCGATGGACTGACAAATCGAATCGATCTTGATGATTATCCACCATTTTGCCCTGAACTTGATCTTTTCATGCCCGTTGAGATAACAAGGGGTTGTGCCTTTGAATGCGCATATTGCGAAACTCCGTTGATTGGTGGCAAGAAACCGCGGCACAGGAGCATCGAATCGATAGTCCATTATTGCAAAATCGGTCTGACAAAGAACAGGTACATAGCGAGATTCATCTCGCCCAACTCCTTTGGGTATGGTTCGACAGATGGAGTTCGACCGAACGTACAGGCTGTAGACAGATTGCTTTTTGAACTGAAGCGAATAGGCATGAAAGAGATATACTTCGGCACCTTTCCATCTGATGTGAGGCCGGAATCTGTAGACAACGAAATACTGAAGGTGATCAAAAAGTACGTTAACAACCGATCTATAATCATAGGAGCCCAGAGTGGTAGCAAGAGGGTCCTCGAAAAGATCAAAAGGACTCACTCTGTGGAGACATTGCTGAAGGCTGTCGATACAATCCTTGCAAACGGATTCATACCGCACGTAGATTTCATCTTTGGCTTTCCCTTTGAAACCGATGAAGACAGATATCAGACGTTAGAGCTGATCAATAAGCTCATTCAAATGGGCTGCAAGATACACGCGCACACCTTCATGCCACTTCCCGGTACGGCACTGGAACGAGTGGGTAGCGCCATTATTCCAGAGTGGTTCAGAAAGAAAATAGCGCAGCTTTCTTCGCAAGGAAAGCTCGATGGATATTGGGAAAAACAGCAGACTTTGTCGCAGAGACTGATCGGTCGTTGAGTGTTCCTATCATGATTTTGTGAACTCTTATTAACTATGAAAACCATTCATTGTGTTACAATCTCAATGGAGGGAGATAATTGGCAGAGAAATTTTGTTCTTTTTGTGGAAGACCTGCGAGTCAGGTGAACAAATTGATTGCCGGACCAAGCGCATACATATGTGATGAATGCGTTGAGCTCTTTCATGACCTGCTTGTGACAGATAAGCGAGTCAAAAGAGAAAAAAAGCGCCAGTTGCCAAAACCGGCTGAGATAAAGGCCGAACTTGATAAGTACGTGGTAGGCCAAGAAAGGGCAAAGAGAGTTATATCCGTTGCCGTCTATAATCACTACAAAAGAGTTTTCTACGGTGCCGACAGCGATGACGTTGAAATAGAAAAATCTAACATAATGCTTGTGGGTCCGACCGGTTGCGGGAAGACATTGATCGCCAGAGTGCTTGCAAAGATACTGGATGTACCTTTTGCGATAGCGGATGCAACGCCATTGACAGAGGCAGGGTATGTGGGAGAAGATGTGGAAAACGTGATTCTGAGGCTTTTGGAAGTTGCGCACTTTGATATAGAAAGGACTCAGTATGGCATCATTTACATAGATGAAATAGACAAGATCGCCCGCAAATCCCCAAACCCTTCCATCACCAGAGATGTTTCCGGAGAGGGTGTACAGCAGGCATTGCTGAAGATCGTGGAAGGCACTGTAGCAAACGTGCCACCGCAGGGGGGCAGAAAGCATCCTTATCAGGAGTTCTTGAAGGTTGACACGACGAATATTCTGTTCATCGTCGGTGGAGCCTTTGACGGGCTCGAGGATATCGTAAAGAGAAGAATTCAAGATTCAACCATGGGCTTTGGAGCAGATGTGAAGAGCAAAAAGCAGATGAGGCTCGGTGAGGTTTTGTCACACGTGACGCCGGATGATCTTGTTCAGTACGGCATGATACCTGAGTTTGTCGGTCGCTTTCCAGTGATAGCCACCCTCGACGATCTCAACGAAGAAGATCTGGTCAGAATACTCAGTGAGCCGAAAAATGCAATCATAAAGCAGTACAAGAAATTGCTGCAGCTTGATAACATAGAGCTTGAGATAACAACTGATGCGCTTTTTGCGATCGCACGTAAGGCACTCAGGAAAGGCACTGGTGCAAGGGCGCTGAAAAGTGTCTTTGAAGAAGTCATGATAGATGTCATGTTTGAAATTCCTTCTTCTAAGGATGTAGAGAAAGTCATTGTAACTCGCGAGGCCGTTGAAGGAACTGAGAAACCAAGAATGGTAATGAGGGAGATAGCTTAGGGTGCCTTTGATTCTGGCAATCGAAAGTTCCTGTGATGAAACTTCCGTTGCGATACTCAGTGAAAAAAAGATCTTATCCAACATAGTACTGTCACAAATAGAAATTCACCAAAGATACGGTGGAGTTGTACCAGAAATAGCGGCAAGACATCACTTGAAGAATCTGCCGCCGATATATAAAGAAGCTGTAAAGCAAGCTGATATCGACGTCTCAAAGATTGATGCAGTCGCCGTCACTACAGGTCCAGGTCTTATGGGTGCACTGCTGGTCGGGATTTCTTTCGCCAAAGGTTTAGCAGTCTCTCTGAGAAAACCTTTGATAGGTGTGAACCATCTTCTTGGCCACGTCTATGCCGCACATCTGTCCTATGCAGATCTGACTCCTCCATATCTTGCTTTACTTGTTTCCGGTGGTCACACCGAGCTTTTGATCTTTGAAGGTCCTCTACAGCCAAAGTTGCTGGGCAGGACCTTGGACGACGCGGCTGGGGAAGCTTTTGACAAAGTGGCGAGATTGCTCAACATAGGTTACCCGGGAGGCCCTGCGATAGAAAAGATTTCAAAAGATGGAGACCCCCACAGATACAGTTTTCCAAAGGCAATGCTCGAGAAAGACAACTTCAATTTCAGTTTTTCTGGTTTGAAAACCTCGGTTCTGTACTTGTTGCAGAAACAGAAAAACCTCTCTGTTTGTGATGTCGCCGCTTCTTTTCAAGAGGCAGTGGTTGATGTTCTTGTGGAGAAAGCCGCAAACGCACTTCAAACAACTGGCTTGAGAAAACTTGTGGTTAGCGGAGGAGTGGCTTCTAATACCAGACTGCGAGAGAAATTGAGTCAAAAGACAGAAGAAATGGGGATCGAACTGTACATCCCACCCAGGTCACTCTGCACTGACAATGCTGCAATGATCGCTCGGGCAGCCTTTGAAATGTTCAATGCTGGTGTAAGTTCACCACTCAGTGTGACTGCTGATCCTGCTCTTTCCTTTTGAAGAGCCTCTGTTTGATTCTGTTGGCCTTCTCTCCGAGGAGTAACACATGCCCACTGTCTGTGATGATGACACTTCTTGCTTGCGCACCATAGGTCAAATTCAACATTTTGTTTGAGAAACTTGCTGTCTCACGCATCTGTTTTGCGGTGATATTGTTGATCGATATCACAGCCCTTACGCGATCCCTGTTAACATAAACTCCTCTGGTCACCTGTACAAACATCGATATCCCTCTTTTCAGAACCAGTCTCTCATTAGAAAACGCATTGGACGGCCATCTTTCTTCAGTAACTTGTGATTGATAATCTTGCCGTTGTAGATGACGTGATCGCCTGATTCAAGCCTACCTTCGAGTTCGCACTCAAAATAACCGAGTACACCCTCAATTATTGGTAGTCCAAGTTTCTCACTTCTTGACCACTGAACTCTCGAAAATTTGTCGAAATTTCTGCTTGAATGGTAACCGAAAATCTCAGCTACTTGACGCTGTATTTCATCCAAGACTTGGACGGTGAATTTCCCACTTTTCTCGATGAGTTCTGCCGTACGTCTTGTTGGACCAAGTGATACTGCGAGCATCGGTGGTTTGAAAGAAGACTGCATAACCCATGCGGCAGTTAGGCCAGCCATTTGATTTTCAAACTCTGTTGAAACGATGTAAACTCCTTGTACCAAATAATCAAAAACACTCTTCATGCCATATCACCTACCTAATTATACTATCATAAGAGCACAAGGGGGTGGCAGAATGAACGCGATAACAGTCAGAAACCTGAGAAAATATTACGGTGCAACCAAGGCTGTCGATGGTGTCAGCTTCGATGTGCCGCAGGGAGAGGTGGTGGCACTACTTGGTCCAAATGGTGCTGGCAAGACGACAACCGTTGAGATCATAGAGGGATTGAGAGAAAAAGACGATGGGGAGATCTTCTACTTTGAGAAAAAGGCCGACCACATAGATAAGACCGTCAAATCCCAGATAGGAGTACAACTTCAGAAGACGGCCTTTTTTGAGTATTTGACTGTCTACGAAACAATCGAACTTTTTGCGGGTTTGTACAACGTCAAGGTCCAAAAGAGTGACATAGAAAGATTGATGAATCTCGTCGCACTGCAAGAGAAGGCAAAAAGCAGAGTCAGAACACTCTCAGGAGGGCAGTTGCAAAGATTGGCACTTGCGGTCTCTCTTGTCAATGACCCAAAGATATTGTTCTTGGACGAACCTACAACTGGGTTGGATCCTCAGGCACGAAGACACGTTTGGGAGATCATCGAGCAGTTGAAACAAGAGGGAAAAACTATTCTCTTGACGACTCATTACATGGAAGAAGCAGAGAAACTCGCTGACAGAGTGCTCATAATGGATCATGGGAAGATCATCGCTTCTGGCACAGTGCAGGAGCTTATCAGATCGATCGATATGGAGAGTTATATAGAATTCACCACCGATAAAGCACAGATACTACAAAAAGAAATTCCCAGCCTGAGAGTTACCGACCACGAAAAACTGGTGTTGCCAGTGATTGACGTTGAGGAATCGATACATATGCTTTTGAACAAGGCAAAAGAACTCGCTATCAGCATTGACAACATCGTCATAAGAAGGCCCAACCTTGAAGACGTCTTCCTCAATCTAACTGGTCGCTCCTTGAGAGACTGAGGTGGGAAGATGCGAATTCTAAAACTATCAAAAGCCCTTTTCTTGAACGATGTTCGCGAGTTCAGTGGTTTTTTCTGGCCATTTGTTTTCCCACTGATTTTGTTTTTCATACTTGTTTCGGTTTTCTCGGGTATGACCTCTACCGATGGTGGAATTGTTTTCAGGCTCGGAATCGTAAAGGAGGAAAATTTGGCGGGTTTTGGAACGATCCTTGAACAGGTCATCGAACAAATCCAGCCAGAGCCTTTTCAAGTTGTGGTCTTTGACAGCTTGGAGGAGGCACAGAAAAACCTCCAGCTCAAGAAGATAGAGCTCGTGCTTAGGATACCAAAGGGCCTGAGCATAGCAATGGCAAGGGTTATACTTTTCGCGGGACAGCCTACCAAGATCGAACTTTATACGCTTGCAAATTCATATGAATCACAACTGGCAGGCAAAATACTCCAGTCTATTCTCCAGCAGGTGGACCTTGAGATGGCAAAGCAGGTAATCTCTCTGACAGGCGGTGAGTACAAAGAGGTTGAGTTTGTGGCAAAGCCGATTGAGAGGAAAAAGACCTCGAATGAGTTTCATTACGCAACATATGTCTTTCCAGCGGTTTTATTGATGTCTATAATGTCCTTAGCCCTTTTCAATCTCCCACTTGGGTTGATCAATAACAGGGAAGAATGGGTGAACAGGAGGCTGTACACGACCCCTACGAATGCTCTTGATTATCTATCTTCCATGGGCTTGAGTCTCTTAGTGAGCATGGTGATTTCTTGTGCGCTGGTCTATCTCATGGGCTTGACGTTGTACAAAGTGAACAATCTCTGTCTGTCGGTTGGTTTCATTCTGAGGCTTTTATACTCAATAGCTGTATGCTTCAGCGTGGGGATAGTTATCGTATCCTTTTGCAGGAGATTCTCCACTGCCTTGGTTGTCACCCAAATTGCCTATCAGATACTTATGTTTCTGGGGGGGTTCTACTTCCCTGTCTTGAACTTCAATATGCCTTGGCCTATCAAAGTTGTAGCGCGAATACTACCGACTACGTATTTGGTTGAAAATCTGAGAATCTCTCTGGGGCTGAGAATGTACAGTTTCTCCGAATTCGAGCTGTGGTTGATACCAGGAATATGGATCTTAGCTTCAGTTCTTGCTTTTTCGTTCAATTTCAAAAGGGTGATGGGTTATGAATAAACAGTTCATTGCTTTCACGAAGGCTTACTCTACAGAATCAATTAGGAACCTGGTAAGTCTTTTCTTTACCGTTTTCTTTCCTGTTGTCTTTCTGTTGATCTTTGGATTTGTATTTGGCGGAGAAACATCTTATCGTAGAACAATT
The DNA here is from genome assembly GCA_029551145.1 of Thermotogota bacterium. GTDB lineage: Bacteria > Thermotogota > Thermotogae > Thermotogales > DSM-5069 > Pseudothermotoga_B. The sequence goes on from JAKPGA010000031.1 coordinate 19,292, forward strand.
GGAATATACACCGATAACCAGAGAGTCATCTCACAACTTGAAGAAATGGGAAACTGGGAGATAAAAACCTATCATAGTCAGGAACAACTTCTGAAAGAGGTTGAAGAATCGAAGATACCACTTGGAGTTGTTGTTCTTGATACCAGCATTAATCTGTATTATCAGAACAATCCATCATTAGCTGGTGAAGTGAAGATCCTGGAGCTTACTCTGAGTGGAATTATCGAAAAAACGATCAATTCTGCCAAGCAATATATCGATGTATATATTTCGCAAGTCTACCAGACCAGCAAGGAAATCACCGATTTCGATTACATGATGATGGGTGTCATAGCGCTCTCACTATTCTCAAATGGAATGTTTACTATGATAACGGTTTTTGGAAATTATAGAAAAAGGGGCGTTCTTAAGAGATTGGCGCTTACTGGTGTAGAACCTATCAAGGTAATTTCAAGTGTCTCATTAGTTAGACTAATTCTGAGTTTTGTTTCTCTTTTCGTTGTTTTGATGCTGTGCAGTACGATTTTTGAGAGTAACATAGATTTTAACTGGTTCTTGTTAGTACCGACAGTTATCTCTATTACGCTCGGGATGATGGCATTAGGTGTCTTGATTATCTCAGTGATTAAAAATCCAAATGCTGCATCTAATGTTGCTTCTATTTTGAACACAGTTATGGTCTTTTTCTCAGGTGTGTATTTTCCCATAAGGTTCATGCCCAGTTACATCAGATGGATCGCTTACATATTACCTGTTAAATATGCTGCCGACATGGTTCGTTACTGCGCAAAAGCTCAGGCGATGAGTATTGGATATTTCCTCGCTATGAACTTGATCTTCTTTTTTGCTGGGATTACCGCGCTCTGGTTTTCTGCTAAAATGTTTCTGAAAACAGAATAGGAGGCGAAGACTTATGAGTTGTACCAACAAGGAAAAAAACCTTAAAAATTGCAATTGCTCTTATCCTGGTTGTCCAAGAAAGGGTATCTGTTGCGAATGCTTGGCTTACCATAGATCACATGGCGAACTCCCAGCGTGTTATTTTTCAAAGGAAGAGGAGAAAAGCTGGGACAGATCGATTGAAAATTTCATCAGTAAGAATAAGTAGATTATTGTTGCAGAGGTTTTTACTGTCTGAATCGATTATTCCAAATAAACACCAGGATCAAGTGACCCTAAGAATTAGACCTATGCCAATGTACGGTTCTGTGTGCACACATCACCCGGGTGTGATCCTCTTCCATTATATATTATACGATTCGTGTGACCATATCAAATCAAAGAAATCCAGTCACCGCGAGAGTTTTTGTGAGCCTTCCGTCGTTCGATCTTGAATAGGAGCTCGTGAGAGCGACATTTACAATAAAGTTACTTAGAGTTTTTTACACAGAAACTTCAAAGGGCACTTGACTTTCTTTAGATTTTCTGTCAAAATACAAGAGTGTTGGGGACGTGGTGCAGCCTGGTTAGCATGCCGGTCTGTCACACCGGTGGCCGCGGGTTCAAGTCCCGTCGTCCCCGCCAGAGGGAGGCTGATGCCTCCCTTTTGTGTTATACTATTTTTGAGGTGAACTCGTGAGGCTTCTTCTGGGGAAACAGATTGTTTTGAAGGAGTTCTATCATACCGACCTTGTGGTTTCATGGATAGAGGAACCCGTTTCTGGCGCCTCGACTTATTTGATAGGTAATGATAAAGGCTTCATGTACATAGTTGCAAACTCAGATGAGATTCATTATGGAAACGACTTCGATCTTCTGAACACACCTTTCGGCAAAGTGGCGGTTATTTGTTCCTCGAAGGGTATTCATTGGGAGTTGATCTACAATTCAAAAAAGTCCGACGCTCTTTTGACAATCATCTTTCAGCGTGCTGCAAATATCTCTGATGTACTCCTGACAAAGGCGATTTGTTGGGGAACCAGTCGTGAGTTCAACATACCAGTGGCTTTGCTGACAAACCATGCTGAACACCTGCAGTATCAGTTTTGCGTGCCCAACCAAGACAGGGAACAATCAGGATTGGTCTATGACTCAACCGCAAGTTGTATGATCGACATGGATGTTTCAAAGACCGAAAGCGGGATCTTTTTCAGCGTGAAAAGTTTTGCCGAAGGTTGATCATCATGGGTCTATCCAGGTTTTTGCTCTCACTTTCACTCTCCAGAAAACAACTTCAAATCTGGCTAAGGCAACTGGAACAACCATTCCCATCGAAGAAGGTAAAGGGAGCAATCAAGGCGGCAGTTGTTCAAATGGATTACATCCCAGTCTCAGGAATTGGTGGGTTTGTCACCTTGATCAATCATTTTCTTGTCAAGATGAGGGATTTTTCGCCGCAAATAATAGTTTTTCCGCATTTGATGGATACGATTTTCTATCGCACTTTTCCTATTTTTCTATTCTCCCGTGGTAAGCGTTATGCAAGAATGCTCAAAGAATGTTCTGTGACAACCAGCAGAACGTGTGAAAAGGTTATGGCAGAGATTTCGAAAGTGTGGCACTGCTCTGTGATTTTTGGAACAACGCAGGGATTGTTCGTTTACAATGAGGGTGTAAGACAGGAATCGATCTTCGAGGTACAAGATTACAAAGTTGCCGTTCTACCAAAGAGATTGCTTACAAACAGTTGGAAACTGAAACAATTAGTGGATGATAGTGTGAGGATTGTCTCGGCACCAGGATTTGGATTGAGTGATTATAGAGAATGGGATGATCGGTTCCACATGTGGGCGCATTCGCAAATGATTGGATTCTACGGGTTATGGTCAGCGATGTCGGGCAAGTTTCTGGGCCGGGATCTTAAAGCCAGAGCCTCTGTTACTGCTCCGATTCCGATCACCAATTCTCTTGATGGGTACATAGTGAAGAACAATTCTCTCAATGGTGACACGGTTCTTCTTGCCGAGTTGGATATGTTCAAACTTGAATCTTTCATTCAGGCAAGAAACGTACCGGTTACTTACAACTTCAAAGGTCACTGACTCAGGAGAAATTCATCCCACATTGTGTCTACAGCGAAAGCTGTCGTAACATAATTCAATAGTTCGATCTTTGTTTTATCTGCACAGACAAAAACACTGGTAGCAAGACTCTTCGGTTTAGCACCCGACAGATATCTATACACAACGACTTCGTCGAATTTCTCCCAAGTTTCTGTAGCTTGAAGGCTTTCAAGTACTTCACCCAGATCGTATAGATCATAAGTTGAGTTGTAGACCGTCCAGGATCTACTTTGAAAATCCACAGAGTTTTGCGACAGAAAACTGTTGAGTGAATCAACAGCGTTACTGATTTCATCTACTCCATAGACGGCTAAGGATGTATTATGGTCATCTTTGTAGAACTCTTTGTAATAGTCAACTATCTGTTTACAAAATTCAAAAGGTGTCGTTCTGCTTACCGATTCCAAGAACCTGTAGTCCCAACCCGTACCCTTGATTTCATGCGCCGATGCAACGACATAATCCGCGCACCCTCTCAGGGCATAGACTACTTCGAGCGAGCCCATCAAGCAGGCATCCATTCCGAGTACATCCCATCTTCCTTTTACATTATTTGCGATCTCTTCAATGGTGAGAAAATCTTTGCTTTCGTCATCATAAGATATACCTTTTACCACATAGTTTTTGGGGACAACATCAACCCAGCCTAAGCCGTGATCCCAGATGATCAAAGCCTTGTGGTCGGATTCGACTTTGCTGAACCTATTGGTATACAGGTTGAGTAGGTTACCATCGCCGCTGTTGATCTCACCGGTTTTTTCCCTGAGCACAATGCCTGAACTGTTTGTCAGAAAATACACACCATCTCTTGACTGGTCTGAACTGTCCCATAGAATGACTACCGAAACATCTTCGCTGGCGCTCGTTATCTCCTTCAGATCATTGTCTGTATAGCGATCAAGATTGTTGTCAGAAGCAAGCCACAAGAAAATCAACCACGAAGGCTTTTCAACTTTTATTTGGATGGTCTTTTTGAAAGATTCACACTCGATCTGCATCTGCTTTGTACCGCTTTCTTCATAGTACAGCTCGATTGTGGCATAGCCAGAATCATCGGTCCTGTATTCAGTTCCGTTGACCTTCACTGTAATCCCTGATATTAGAAAACCCAGAGTATTTTTCAAACCAATCTTTACGTAGTAGACTCTTGCGGTATAAAACTTATCCGGGAATTCATAGACCAACTCGTTTGGCTGATAAATATGGATACATCCATAAAGCAATGGAGCAAGTACGATCAGAAAGATCCATCTTCTCATATCTGATCAAATCTGTGGGCCTGTGCAAATAACCCAAACAAGCCACCTGTGTGAATGAACAGGATTTTCTGCCCTTTGCTGGAGCTTTCTAACATCCCACGAAAGGTCTTTGCTGTGTAGACTGGATCGAGAACAATTCCCTCGCTCGATGCGACTTGTTTGATACACTCCAGATCTGAGTTTGTTGGAACCGCATAAGCTGGCCCGCTGAAATCGTCAATTATTCTTATCTCACTTTTTTCAACACGAACATCCACACCGAAATCTTTCATTTCTCGAATTATCTGCGTCACTTTTTCAGCAAATCTATCTGAGGGAGTCTTTGTCACGTTGATGCCAACGATCTGTGTTTTGTAACCAATAAACCTCAAACCAGCAAGTAAACCAGCGTAGGTACCGCCGCTTCCAACCGCACAATAGATAGCATCAAATTCATCTATCTTCACCTGTGAAACAATTTCTCCAGCAGCGTAAACATATCCCATTGCTCCCAAGGCATTGGAACCGCCTTCCGGTATCGTGTAGACTCTCAGCCCGGTCCTTTCAAATTCCTTCTTGTATTGCTCATAAATCTCATCTATATTCTCATATTGCTCTGTCGTCACGAAAACCAACTGCGCTCCAAGGAGTTTGTCCAGCAAAAGATTTCCATTAGTACCCAGTTCAAATGCGTGACCAGGCTCAATTCCCTTCAAAGATGATGAGAGTTGAATCTGAGTGGTCTTATCTGTCAGCTGACTTTGTCTCAGAAACAGAACGGGCTTCAGTCCAAGTTTGACAGACAGGTGGGCAGTTGCCCTGGCGTGATTTGATTGTACCCCACCACAGGTAAAAACAACATCACATTTCTTTCTCAGAGCATCTGCAAGCAAAAATTCGAGTTTTCTTATCTTATTACCACTCGATACAAGTTCTGTCATGTCATCTCTTTTCACATAGATTTCCCTGCCGTACTGTCGGCTCAATTTCGGCAGATACTCTATTGGTGTTGGAAGCTTAGCCATGGATAATTTCACTCACATCACCCCCAGTGCCTTTTCGATACTTGAAAGCAAATCTTGCCAACCAGCCGCAGTTTTCAATGAGCCGTGTTTCGCACCGCCCCCACCGCTTCCAGATAATTTTTCCTTCAGATAGTTTATCAGTCTTGAGCAGTCAAGGTTTTTGGAGGTAAACTGATAGCCTCCCGCTGTTTTACAGATCAACAAATCCGAATTGAAGTATTTTGGTAGAAAACTGGCCACCTCATCAAAACCTTCATACATCGTGATCTTGTAATTACCAATCTGTTTTTCCGGCAACCGATCCACGATGGTTTTTGATAATTCTTCAGCCAGCCGGTTTATTAAAGATGCCTGATTTCTTATCTTATCGATCAGGTTCTCAACCCTGTCTACCATTTCATTTACTGAACTTGTCAGTAATTTTGATAACTCCCTAAGTACAAAAACCCTTTCACTGTAATCTGACAAGGCCCTTTCACCGGCGACAAAGTACACTCTTGTCAGCGATCCTTTGATTTTCTCCCACGAGATGACTTTAACGATCCCTATTTCACCGGTGTTTTTAACATGGAATCCCGCGCAGGCCGATGCGTCAAAATCACCTATTTTGACCACTCTGACTGTTTGCCCAATCTTTTCGCTCAATGCCTTTCGAAGATTGAGTTTTTCAGCCTCATTTCTCTCTACTTCCAAGATTTGAACCTCTGTACAGCTCTTGATTATTCGATTTGCAACAGACTCTGCTTCATTAAGCGCTTCCATCGTTAACTGTGGCATATCAAGGTCTATCGTCGAAAATTCTTCACCCATGTGAAAGCTCACAGTCTTTGCCTGTGATGTCTTAAGAAAGGAAGCAGATAGTATGTGTTGCGCTGTGTGTTGTGTGGCTATGTCGAACCGTCTTGATTCGTCTATGGAATAATCGTACTCTCCAGGTTCGATTGATCTGTCCAGCACGTGTAGTATTTGGTCCTTATCGATTTGGTGGACCTTCAGAACATTGGCTGGTCCTATCTTTCCGCGGTCACCTAATTGCCCACCTTTTCCATCAGGATAGAAGGGACTTTCATCGCTCACGGCAAAGAAGTTACCATTTTCTTCATAAACTCTTTTGAGCTTAATCACACCTTTTAACCTCCTCAGCTTGTAAAATATATCCAGAGTCTGAGTAAGAGGGGGTCAACTTAGTGACAACTCTGTCGGTCCTTGTATCTCTCGCTTCAGTGATCGTTTTCCAGAGACTGACCAAGCGATTGATCATATCTATGATAGCAGGTTTTGCGGTTTTTTCACTGATCAATCAACAAGTGATTCATCAGTTTACAAAGGTATTCCTCGCTGCTATAGGAGATAATTCTTTTATAACACTTCTGCCAAGCATCTTTCTGATATATTTCCTGGGAGAACTCATGAGTATTTGTGGAGATGCAGCACATTTTTCAACGTCTGTTCAAAGACTTTTTCAAGACACAAAGTCTGCTGCTGTGTTGATGCCAGCTGTGATCGGTTTGATGCCGATGCCAGCTGGAGCCATGTTCACCGCACCCATCGTTGATCAGATAGGTGTGGGAATGAGCAATCTGCAGAAAACCGCTGTTAATTACTGGTTTCGTCATTGCCTTGAGTTTTTCTGGCCTGTTTATCCCGCGATGTATCTGTTGTCGAGTCTTACAAATACACCGCTTGGAACGATTTCTCTTAGACTTCTACCGCTCTTCTTGGTTTCTTTTCTAACGGGGTGGATCTATCTGAATGGTTTTACTCTACCAAGAATCAATCGCATGAGCATGCAAGACTGGAAAAAGATGTGGCCGATTTTGATAATTCTTTCTACGGGCTTTATGATACTGGTCTTCAAACTCGATGGTTGGCTGGCTCTGTTGATTGCAAGTTCTTTCTATGCGGTGCTGAAGATGAAATTTGTTCCCAAGGCATTGATACAAGGTCTCAAAAAGATGGATATCGTTCCGATTCTGTTGGTAGTTTTTCTCTACAAACATTCGATGATAGATCTTGGGATCGGTCAGAAAATGAACGGTGAATTGTCACAGGCTGGATTGAGTGTCCTTGTGATATCCATAATCGTCCCACTTGTGATTGGTATGTCCACCGGTTTAACAAGCGCCGCGGTTGGCGTTTACTTACCAGTCCTTCTGGGTATAGGTGCGAATAAGCTGGCCGTAGTCGCTTATATCTTCTCGGTAATTGGTGTTTTACTTTCACCTGTTCATCTGTGTCTGGTGTTGACCTGTGAATACTTCAAGGTTGATTTTACAGCTGTTCTAAAAAGGATTTTCGTACCAATAGTTGTGGTATCGGTTGCAGCGATTTTACTCTATTCTTGGTGATCGGAGGGATGACCTTGACTCGTTTTGTTGGGAAAATGTTTCCAAAACAGTCACCATTGAGATTGCTGTATGAACATGCACTTGTCACACAAGAGGCAGCGAAGTTTCTTATACCGGCGATGAAAAATTACTTTGAGAACAATTCAGTTGACCAGATGTGCGATCAGGTGGATAGACTGGAGGATAAGGCAGATGAGTTGAAGATAATGATAAGAGAAAGTTATTCGAAGCTCAAGTTCGTCTATTTCGACAGGGTCGATATATTGACAATTCTTCACGAGGAAGATGCTGTGATCGATGCCATAGATGATTTTCTCAAATCTCTGACCTTAAACAGACTTGAAAAACCGCTCAATAAGGAAATAAGAGATTTGATTTTTGAATTGGCGGAGAACAGCTTTGACTCAGTTCAAATGATGACCATGGCGATAGGAGATTTGCTGACACTCGTGGAATCTTCTTTTTCTCGTTCAGTGGCTTCTGAAGAGGACAAACTCGCCAGTAAAGTTGAGACGAATGAATCTCGAACAGATCGTTTGTCTCTCGAGGTTGGAAAGAAGATCTTCTCGATGAAGAACACCATTCATCCTGTAGACCTGTATTTCCTTGAGAAGCTTGTCAGATTGCTCACAAGAATAGCGGACCACGCTGAAAATGTTGCGGAAAGAATACGAATGATAACCCATATTTGAGGAGGTAAAGCATGTTGATCTTGCTTGCTTTCGCAAGTGGTTTTGTCATGGCCTTTGCTATAGGTGCCAACGATGTCGCGAATTCCATGGCCACTGCAGTTGGAGCAAAGGCCATAACTCCCAGACAGGCTGTTATAATAGCCTCCTTCTTGGAATTTTTGGGTGCCGTTCTCTTTGGTTCTCACGTCACTTCAACCATCACCAAAGGCATCCTGAAAGCAGAGTTCATAACAAAGCCCGATGTTCTCATCGCGGGAGCATTTGCAGCTTTGATTTCTTCATCGATCTGGATCTTGGCCGCAACTATCTGGGGGATGCCCGTTTCAACAACTCACTCGATCGTCGGTGGTATGGCAGGTTTTGGGATTGCTGCGGCTGGTTGGAACGCAGTAAACTGGAAGGTGATGATTTCTATAATTTCGAGTTGGGTACTCTCACCGTTGGCTGGTGGGTTGCTTGCTTATTTGGTTTTCAAAACGTTGTCGCTTTTCGTTCTCAGAAGACCCTCGCCGGCAAAGGCTGTAAAAAAGGCAGGACCGGTTATAGTATGGATCACTCTTTTCATTATTGTGTATTTGTTCACAACGAAAACACTCAAGACCAGCCAAAGAACCTCTGTAACCACTGCCTTTGTTATTGCAACGATCGCGGCAGTCATCGGGTATCTAACTTTGCAGAGGTACTACAGGGTCAGAACGAAGGACTACGAAATGGTGAGAATGTTTTCAAGCGCCTTCAAATCATGACGAGTTGTTATGTAAGCTTCTCACATGGTGCAAACGATGTTGCAAATGCTGTAGGACCAATCGCTGTGATCTACTGGGTAATCAAAACAGGCGCCATTTCTTCAAAGGTCGAGGTTCCAATTTGGGTTCTGATACTTGGTGGTTTCGGGATTTCTTTGGGAGTCTTATTGCTTGGCTATAGAGTAATGAAGACGATCGGTGGAGAGATAACAGAGCTGAACAACACTCGAGGTTTTTGCATTGATTTTTCAACTGCTTCCACCGTATTGGTTTCATCGGTGCTTGGTTTACCTGTTTCAACTACACACATAGTGGTGGGGTCTGTTGTAGGTGTTGGCATGGCGAGAGGTGTCGAAGTTGTGAACGTCGGGGTATTGAAAAATGTTGTACTCTCATGGCTCGCTACGGTTCCGCTTGCCGCTGGTTTGTCGGCACTTTTGTTCAAAGTTCTCATCGGTATTATTTGAACTTTAACCTGAGAATCAAGGCCTGAATGAGACCTACTAAACCCATCACGATGATGAGTAAATGAGCTGTTGAAAACTCTAAATGGGGTAAGTTATTTGTGATCGCAAAGATCATCGAGATGAAAAACATCGTTCCACCGACCATTAAGTGAGCGTCAATCCTTTGTGGATTTTTCCCCGAATCGATTATTCCAAAAAGATATATTGAACTGAAAACCAACACGCACAGTGAAAACATCCAGTCGATCTTCAAGAAGAGCGAAAAACACAAAAGTCCGACAACTGTCTCAGCAACCAAGATAACTTTCTTCACACCAGCCAACCTCCCAATAGCCTAACAAGTAACGCCAAAAGATATGCAACAGCTAAGCTGTAAATCACAGAGATTATGAGATACCTTTTCCCTATTTCGGATGATATCGAACCAAGTGTGGCAAAACAGGGTATATAAGCCATCGCAAAGACAAGAAAAGAGAGTACAGTGACAGGATCATAAAAACTGGTTAGTGTGCTGCCCAAGGATTCTACCTTTCCAAAACCGAATAACATGCTGAGTGTGGAAACAATGACCTCCTTTGCTGCCGTTCCAAAAATAAGGGCAGTGCTCAGCCTCCAATCAAACCCCAAAGGTTTGAGTAATACCGATAAGGCCCTTCCTATTTCAGATGCAAAAGATTTCGTGGGATCACCGCTTGCTGGAAAATAAGATAGAATCCAAAGGATCACAGAAGCCAAAAAGATTATGGTACCAGCTTTCATCAGAAAGTGTTTTCCTCTGTACCAAACATAGAGTAAGAGGTTCTTAACCTTGGGCATACGATATCTTGGAAGCTCGAGTACCAGAAAGCTGGGTTCTCCCTTGAACAGGATCTTGTTTAGCAACACAGCACTCATAAGTGCTACAATTACGCTCAATAGATAAACAGAGAAAACAACCATGCCCTTTTCTTTTTCAAAGAAAACACTGGCGATCAGCAAATAGACTGGCAATCTCGCACTGCAAGAGATGAATGGGACTGAAAGTACAGTGATAGTCCTCTCACGCTGATCTGAAATACCTCTTGTTGACATGATTGCAGGAACAGTACATCCAAAACCAAGCAGAAACGACATGAAAGATCTGCCTGAGAGTTTGAGTCTATACATGATTCTATCTACGACAAAAGCGGCCCTCGGCAAATAGCCAGATTCCTCCATGATTCCAAGTATCAAAAAGAGGGCGAAGATATTGGGCACGAAGACTAATATCGATCCCACACCTGATATTATTCCATCCGCAATGAGTGAAGAAATGGTGTTGTTTGCGATTGACCTTCTCGCTAAATCTGAAAGAAATGTGAACAATGCTTCAATGCCGTCACAGATGGGCTGAATCGTCTGGAAGGCAAAAGTGAAAGTCATGTACATGAGCGTCAGAAAGATTGGTATTCCGATGTATTTGTGCGTGAGAACGTGGTCTAAGGCGTCACTCATTGTCATAACTTCACCAGATGTCTTCAGTACTTCCTTCAATATCAGATCTATGTGCTTGTATCTACCCTCTGCTATCTTCTCTCTGAGTGAACCAGCAACGACCTGGGTTTGACCAATCAGCGCAACGGTCTGTGGATCACCTTCGAGATACTTAATCGCAAGCCAGCGAGCAGGAAAACTCTGCAAAGACGGTCTTGAGATGAATTCTGATTCCAGTGCTTTTATCATTTTTTCCACTTCTTCATCGAATATGAATTGGAGTTTCTTCTTATCAGATGATGAAATTCTAAGAATGGTGTCCAACAGGTCATCTATGCCTTCCCCTGTAACGGCGCTTGTGAGAACAACCGGTACGCCCGTGTGCTTTGCCAATTCTTGTCTGTCTATGTGAATCCCCTGTTTTCTGGCTTCATCTACCGCATTAACCACCAAGATTGTTTTCGTGTCCAACTCTGCAGCCTCAAGGAATAGGTAAAGCCCCTGCCTCATCGATAGCGCATCCACGATGACGAGTAAGATATCCGGTGTTTTGTACAAGAGATACTCCCTTGCGATTTTTTCATCCATGCTGAAAGACGATAAACTGTATGTTCCCGGTAAGTCAACGAAATCTATCTTCACACCTTGCCAATTTCTAATGCCCTCTTTCACTTCGACCGTTACACCCGCCCAATTCGCGACATACTGCCTCATGCCCGTAAGTGCGTTGAAGAGGCTTGTTTTGCCCACATTTGGATTTCCACACAGTGCTACGCGCAGAGCCACATCAAACCCTCCTCAACAGTATGCGACTCGCGATGCCAAAACCCAGCTTGAAAACACCTCTTTGTGTTTTAACTGTCATTGGACCTATTATTTGAACTGTTTTTCCTTTTTGTAAATCCATCCTGTGCATCTTCCGTTGAAATCCTACTCCACCAAACAGTTCAACGATTGTGTAAGTACCTTCCTGCGCAGATGACAAGATTACTAAGTCATTGTCCAAAACGACCTCTATCTGGACTGCATCATCGTTGCGCAAAGTTATGAGCTTGTCCATCACAAGGTAAACTCTGGGATCTCCAAGAGGAGCATCTCTGACCACCTTCACATAAGTACCAGGGATGAAACCGAGAGATATGAGACGTGAGCCCACAAGAGAATCGGGGATAGATTTGACTTTGGCTGAAAGTCCAACTGGAACTTCCGAAAGAGACACAGACTCACCCCCTTATTGAGATTCATTCTCAATAATATCATTCCATTGCAAAGATTCAAGTCCTACGTGTGTTAAAAGTGTACTTACTTGTAAAAATCCACTGTTGTAGAATTACTTGTGGAGGTGCAGAAGTGGACCTATCCGTTAAAGCAAAACTGGCACCCAATGAACCAGGTGTCTATATTTTCTACGGTCCCAAAGGTGAATATCTGTACATTGGAAAGGCTCGAAGACTTCGAAATAGATTGTTATCGTATTTCAGAGAGTCATACCATAGAGAAAACAAGAAAGTTGCGAGCATTGTTCAAGAGGCTTGCCATCTTGATTTCATAGTTGTCTCAAACGAAAGGGAAGCGTTGTTGTTGGAAGCGAGCTTGATCTTCGAGCACAAACCCAAGTACAACGTCATGTTGAAAGATACAGAGTTCTATCCATATATCGAGATAACACAAGAGGACTTCCCCACCGTTAGAATAGTGCGTAGAAGAACTCAAGATGGTCTGTACTTCGGTCCATTCACGGATGTGAAGTTCGTCAGAGATCTCATAGATTTTCTTCAGCAGGTGTATCACTTTAGAACGTGTCAAAAAGACTTGGAGAAAAAAGCAAAGCCCTGCATGGATTTTTACATACACAGATGCGAAGGTCCATGTAATGGACAGATGAGCAAGACTGAATACGCTGAAAGATGCATAAACCCTGTTAAGGATTTTCTTTCAGGAGATGTTTCATCAACACTTGAGCTGATTGAGAACAAAATGAAAAGGCATGCACAAATGATGGATTTTGAGAACGCAGCAAAGTACAGAGATCTTCTTTTGAAATTCGAAAAGGTAATGGAGAAACAAGGGGTTGTCCTGGAACAATCCAGAAACCTGGACGTCATAGGAAGAGCAAAGGATCTTTACGTCCTCTTCAGGGTCCGTGGTGGTCATTTGCTTGCAAAACTCGTCTACGAATTAGACTCAACAGATGTCAGGGACTTTGTTTTCAACTATTACATGGTTCACAAGAATGAGATACCACAGGCTGTCATCGTGGAAAAGAACATCGACCTTGGCATGCCCGGGTACTTTGGAAAACCAAGGGATGAGATCGAGCAAGACTTACTCAAGAAAGCTGTCGAAAACGCGAAGAATGAGCTGAGTATAAAAGGTTTGAGAAAGGATGCACTGAATTCACTGAAAAATCTTTTATCCCTTTCAAGGTATCCACAGAGAATAGAAGGTTTTGATGTTGCACATCTGCAAGGAAAATTCACAGTGGCATCTGTCGTGACCTTCGTAGATGGCCTTCCTTTCAAGCAAGGTTACAGACATTACAAGTTCGAGGGTGGAAAGATCGATGATTTTGGCACAATGAAGGAATTGGTCAAAAGGAGATATCCGAAACATCCGGTACCAGACTTGATATTGGTTGACGGAGGTATTGGCCAGGTCAGAGCTGTGAAAACAGCCCTCCAAGAGCTTAACATGGACTGTGAGGTCATAGGCCTTGCAAAAGAACGTGAGACAGTCTGTACCGAGAAGAGTGAACTCATTCTACAATTGGACAGTCCTATCCTGAGGATGTTGGTTGCCATAAGAGATGAGGCACACAGGTTCGCAAATACCTTTCATAGAAAACTGAGAACAAAAGAAGCAGTGCTTTCCGTTTTGAACGAGATACCAGGGCTGGGTCCAAAGAGGATGAAAAAGCTCGTCGAAGCTTTCAAAAGCACTGAAGAGCTCAAAAAATCGAGTGTCGAACAGATTGCTAAGATCATCGGCAGCAGAAAGTTGGCAAGTACTATTTTGTCAAGAATATGAGGTGATACTATGAAGGTGGGACTTTACTTGATGTTGTTGCTCGGTATCCTTTGTACTGCGATAGGCCTTCTGATGATTTTAGCGTACGGCTTGATTATCTACATTTCTCCGGTTTTCAAAGACGCATTCAACTTGAGTTTTCACAGTTCGAGATGGTTTTTCTTTGTGGTAGTGCTCACGATTTGTTCTGGTATCTGCATCAGTTTCTATAGCCTTGCGAAGGCGAATGATGACAATTACATGATATTTCTGTCTTTTGCACTTATATCCAACGGTTTTTCATTGTTTGCCCAAATCTTCAGAATGATCGTTCATGGTTTTGCGTGGATGGGGGTCGAGTTGCTCGGCAAGACGGGTGATGTGAGACCTATTCAGTATCTATCGATAGGATTTCTTGCCTTCACACTTGTGAGTTTTGTTTTATGCTTGAGTGTTCTCAGAGAGGAGAGGTTGTCTCATTGAAGGTCTTAGGAATAGTAGTTGAGTACAATCCCTTTCACAATGGTCATTTGTACCATTTGAATCGTGCAAAAGAGATCGTGAAACCAGACTACACTGTGGCTGTTATGAGTGGAAACTTCTGTCAAAGGGGAGAACCCGCGATCATAGACAAGTTTTCAAGAGCACAGGTGGCTCTTTTGAGTGGTGTGGATGTTGTTTTCGAGCTCCCTTTTGTCTACGCTATCCAAGATGCTGGGGGCTTCGCAAAGGGAGCTGTTGGGTTGTTAGAAAGGACAAGAGTAGTAACAGACATAGTTTTTGGCAGTGAATCAGCCAATATCGATTTTCTCACCAAGATAGCCACCATAATGATTGTACAGCCAGAACCATTTCCCAGATTGATGAAAGAAGAACTGAAAAAGGGACATTCCTTTCCCAACGCAAGAAAGTATGCGTTGCTCAAGTATTTTGAACTTACAAAAGAAATGGATCCCAAAGAAGTGCTCAAAATAGAGAAATCCAACGATATCCTCGGAGTGGAGTACATAAAGTCTTTAAAAGAGTTGAAAAGTGACATAAAAGTGCATGTGATAAAAAGAGTTGGCGCGGAAGACAAAGATGCGGATTTCAAAGGTAAGTTTTCGAGCGCAACTGCCATAAGAAAGATGATAATAGACGGCCAGTGGGATAAGGTAACCCAAGCTGTTCCTGAAACAAGTTTAAGGATAATCTCAAGGGAATTGAATGAAGGCAGAGGCCCTGTAAGTATACAACAGCTCGAACAGATCATACTCGCGAAGATTAGACTCATGCGACGTGAAGAACTACAAAAACTCTATGGATTCAGTGAAGGCATAGATCTGAGGTTCGTTCATTGCGCTTCAAAGTTTGGTGAGCTGGATCAGTTTCTAAGTTGCATAAAGGCCAAGAGATTTACGATGAGTAAGATAAGGCGGCTTATGCTGTATGCGTTGTTCAACATTTCTCAGGAATTCCTGTCTCAGTGTAACGAATCTGGACCTCAATATCTGAGAGTGCTTGGTTTTAGCAGCAAGGGAAGGCAACTGCTCTCGGTGATCAAAAGAAGATCGTCAATCCCAGTCCTGTCAGTGTGTTCTCTTTACAAGAAAGTACTGCAGAAGGTCTTGAAGGACAAAACCAACAGGTTCACCGTGGATCAAGAACTCTTTGAAAAACAGTTGCTCCTTGATGTTCAATCCACATCCATACATTCACTTTTGTTTCCAAATAAATCTGAAAGATCAGCCGACAGAGATTTTCACATACCGCCTATCATTGTTGGTTGAACGATTAGGTGATGGACTGTGTGAGGTGGTTTGAATTATTCCTACTATTAACCTACCTAAGGGTTGAACAAAAATACTAAGGCTGGTTAGATAATTTATTAACAGTAGTATAATTCACTCAGCTGGGCTTCATGTACCTGGTGATTACTTTATTCAGCAGGATGACTTTGCTGGGAGTCGTTATTTTCTTCTCCCTTCAATTTTACAAAACGAAAGAATCCTTTGCCAAACTCTTCGTGAGTGGTAAGCCGTTGATCTTGGGCATTTTCGGGGGAACATTCGGTATTGTTGGTACGATACTGGGATTATCTTACAAGGGTGCGATAATAAACTACCGTGATATGGGCGTGATCATTGCCTCTTTGTACGGTGGGTTACCTGCTGCACTCCTGAGTTCTTCGATCGCATCAACGCATAGATTCCTGCTTGGCGGTCCGTCAGGATTGGCTTGTGCAATTGGTACCTTATCTGCGGGAATTTTCTCGAGTTTCTTTAGAAAACAATTTGAGCGATCCAAAAACAAAGTTGTCTTTGGCTGTCTTTTATCTGCCATTTCGGAGCTTGTTCATCTATTTGTTGCCTATCTGATCATCACACCACGTTCTTTGGCAGCAGATATAGTTTCAAATGCCCTTTTCCCAATGGTGATAACCAACGCATTTGGAGCCGCGCTCATACTGGCTCTTACTATATACACAGAAGACGCAGTCAGAGCTACGACATCACAGGTATTCAAGGTTACATTGGGAACAGTGGAAGAAGGAATCAAATTCGTTGAAGATCCAAAACCAGATAATTTGGTGAAATTCGCCCAAAAGATATCACATGTTCTAAATGTTGACAAAGTCTTGATTAGCTTGGACAGAGATTCACAGGTAGGTGAGGACTACAGTATGACGAGGGTTTGCATACCTCTAAAGTCAAAAGACGGCACAATAGGGAATCTGATTGTTATTAACAGCGCAGAACTTCAAAAAGAACAAGTATTGATGATAAGAGAAATTGCCAAGTTCATAGAAATAATAGCACTTGCGGCAAAGGCAGTTAAAGAAGCAATACTTGCACGTGAAGCACAGATGAGAGACTTCATGTCAAAACTTGGACCACATTTTCTGTTCAACACTCTCGCAAGTATAAGATATCTTGTTGCAACAGATGAAGATAAGGCTACTGAAATGATTGATGAGCTCTCACAATTGCTGCGGTACTACTTTGAGAAAAAGGGACCATTTGTTGCGCTCGAGGAAGAGATGAGTATGATAGAGTATTACCTTTCCATAATGAAATTGAGATTTGGAGAATCACTGAATTACGAAATAGATGTGCCTGAGAATCTTAAGCAATATCTCATACCACCAATGATACTGCAACCGATCGTCGAAAATGCCATTGAGCATGGCGAAAAGGATGGAACAATCGCTGTAAGAATCAAGGCAAAACAGAAAGATCAATATCTTTCTATAAGGATATCCGATGAAGGTAGAGGTATGAAACCAGGATCCAAAAAAGGTGTTGGTATGATGCTTGTCGAAACAAGGCTGAAAAACGTCTATTCAAACAAAGCAAGAATAGAGTATAAGAACAAAAATGGACTAACTGTCACTATCAGTATACCAATGGAGGAATCCTATGATAAAAGTAGCTGTCTTGGAAGATGAGAAGCTTGCATGTGAAAGTATGGTCCAGTTGATATCGAAATATCCCCAGTTGGAACTTGCGGGTACTTTTCGAACCGCAAAGGAATTCATGAAACACATAAAAGAATTCGATGTGGTTTTTGTCGATGTAAAACTACCATCTGAGTCTGGTTTGAGTATAGCAAGAAGATTGAAGGGTGTCGGGATAGTTTTTGTGACCGCTTACGAACAATATGCGGCGCAAGCATTTGAAATTGGAGCAATAGATTATCTGGTCAAACCTGTTCGTGGTGAAAGATTTGCTTTGTGTGTTGAAAGAATCATTCAGACTTATTCTAAACCTCTTGTGAAATTACCGGTGAAGGAAGGGAAAGACATTTTGATGCTTGATTTTGATAAAATACTCTACATAGAAGCTCTTGGCAAGAAATGTATTGCCGTTACACCCGCTGGAGAATTCGAGGTTTATCGCTGGGGTATCGGTGAACTTGAAAAAAGACTGCCCAGCAACTTTCTCAGAACTCACAAATCCTATATATGTAATTTGGATAAAGTCAGGAGAGTGATTCGTGTTCCAAATATGGAAATAGAGTTGGATGATTCGAGCTTAATTCCTGTTTCAAGACACTATCAGAGATTTGTCAAGTCTTCTTTATTCCTTTAAGGTGCTTTTTTCCGCATTTCGTTCCTCTTAATTTACCTTTCATTCCTTGTTCAAATTCCTACCGTCGTAGAATAAATTCTGGATCTCACGAAGGGGGTGACAAAGGTGAATTCATTGGTTCTTGTATTGGTCGCTTTCTTTGGCTACATAATAGCCTATAACACTTATGGAAAATGGTTGTCAAGAAAGCTTTTCGGTTTAAGAGAAGATAACCCAGTTCCTTCTAAAGTTTTCAGCGATGGGGTTGATTACGTCCCAACCAAGAGACATATCCTGCTCGGACATCACTTTACAACAATCGCTGGCACTGGACCGATAGTTGGTCCCGCAATAGGTGTCATCTGGGGTTGGTTACCCGCTTTTCTATGGGTATTTTTGGGGCCAATTTTCGCTGGAGGTGTACATGATTTCGCATCTCTTTTAGTTTCTTCAAGGCATGGTGGTAAGACTATCGGAGAAATGACAAGAGGTATTGTTTCTAATCGTGTAGGGGTAATATTTTTGATTCTCATTCAGTTCCTGCTATGGCTTGTTCTTGCTGTTTTTGCGATGATAATGGGTATTTTGTTCGATATGTACCCTCAAAGCGTCTTATCCGTATGGATGGAGATACCGATCGCCATATGGGTAGGTTACATGGTCTACAAGAAAGGTAAAAAGGACACTGTTTTTTCGATAATAGGGTTGATCCTTCTGTATGTCTTTGCGGTAGTAGGAATATATTTGCCGCTGAAAATGCCAAAGATTGGTGGTGTTTCCCCTGTTGTAACTTGGATAGTGATCTTATTAGTTTATAGTTACTTTGCATCGGTTCTTCCTGTTCAAACGCTTTTACAACCACGCGATTACATAAATTCACATGAGCTACTGGTTTTGATGGCAGCTTTGCTTTTGGGAACACTTGTCGCAAGGCCTGAGATAGTTGCGCCTGCCTATCAGCAAGCTGCCGGTGCTCCAAGCATGTGGCCTCTTCTCTTTGTAACAATTGCCTGTGGGGCAATCAGTGGTTTTCACAGTCTCGCATCCTCTGGGACGACAGTTAAGCAGCTTGGAAAAGAGACAGACGCACAGTTTGTGGGCTATGGAGGAATGTTGCTCGAAGGTTCGTTGTCGATTTTGATAATCGTTGCTGTTACTGCAGGGATAGGCATGTTCGGGGCAGGTAGTGCGGGATATCTGAAGTATTATTCATCCTGGTCCACGACTGCCGGTGCAGGTCTTGGTGCACAATTGAAAGCGATCGTCGAAGGCGCTTCAAACTTAATGAAAGCGATAGGTATTCCCAAGGAATTAGGTGCAACACTGATGGCGATTTTTGTAGTCTCTTTTGCCGGGACAACTCTTGATTCAGCCACAAGAATTCAGCGCTTTGGGTTGGAAGAACTGTTCAGAAACAAAAATGGTAAGCCAATAGGACCGTTTGCAAACAGGTATTTCACCACCTTTGTTGTTGTAGCTGCTGCTTTTGCATTGTGCATGATTTCGCCAGACGGTCGAGGTGCTATGAAATTGTGGCCAGTGTTCGGAGCTCTAAATCAACTCTTGGCAGGACTCGCGCTGATGATTGCAACTGTTTATCTTGCGAAGAAACGTAAACCAATTTGGCCAACGCTATTTCCCATGATCTTTATGCTTTCGATGACCATCTGGGCAACAGTTTTGAACATAAGAAACTACTATAATGCGAAAAACTGGCTCCTTGTCTTTATCGCTCTCGTCACATTGATAATAGCCATATGGATGATAATTGAAGCTCTCATTTCTACTGTCAACGCGTACAGAAGAAAACAAATCTACCAGGAGCAATTTTCAAAAAGCGTGTCTGCTGGTACTCATGTTCACATCGACTGACTGAATGAGTTCTACCTTGAAAGGCAGGTCTGGGACCTGCCTTTTGTTTTGAAAATGATCTGATATAATGAGAGAACTGCTCAAAGTTTCTTTGAAAATTGAAATGATAATTTCAAATCGTTGTTGTGAGAAAGGTTAAAACTGGTAGTATAATGAATCTTGCTGAGTTTTTAATTCTATTACAGTTGACAAAATGCTGTTTGTGTAATACAATCGGCATTTGGTGTGAAGTTGAAGGGAGGATACAGATGCCGACCATAAATCAGTTGATCAGGCTTGGAAGAGGCCAGAAGATTGAAAAATCTAAGGCACCAGCTCTTCAGAGCAATCCACAAAAGCGTGGTGTATGTGTACGTGTGACAACCATGACGCCGAAGAAACCAAACTCCGCTTTGAGAAAGATCGCAAGGGTTAGGCTGTCAAACGGTACAGAAGTTACAGCATACATACCGGGTATAGGTCACAACTTGCAGGAACACTCTGTCGTACTTGTGAGAGGTGGAAGGGTCAAGGACTTACCAGGTATAAGATACAAGATTATACGCGGCACGCTCGACACGGCTGGTGTAGAGAACAGAAAACAATCTCGCAGCAAATACGGAGCAAAAAGATCCAAGAAGTAGTTTTAGGAGGATGGTTGTATGAGAAGAAGAAGGGCAGAGGTAAGGGAAGTATCACCTGATCCAGTATATCAAGATGTATTGGTTGCAAAGTTAATAAACAGGATCATGTGGGATGGTAAGAAATCTGTGGCACAACAGGTTGTTTATGGTGCCCTTGAATATGTGAAAGAGAAATCGGGAAAAGATCCACTGGAAGTCTTCCAGAAGGCAGTAGACAATGCGAGACCTGTTTTGGAAGTCAGACCAAGACGTGTAGGAGGTGCGACCTACCAGGTCCCAGTCGAAGTTCAAGAACCAAGGAAGACTTCACTGGCTCTGAGATGGATTGTGACGGCCGCTCGTTCCAAGAAAGGGAAGCCAATGTCGGTAAAACTTGGTGAAGAGATCCTTGCCTCCTATCAAGGCACAGGTGCAGCGGTCAAGAAGAAAGAAGATGTCCACAAAATGGCGGAGGCGAACAGGGCATTTGCCCATCTACGGTGGTGAAAGGAAAAGTTATGATAGAAATTGAGGCGCTTTACGTTCCGCTCGATAGGTTGCGCAACATCGGAATAATGGCTCACATAGATGCCGGTAAGACGACAACAACTGAGCGCATACTGTACTACACCGGCCGTAAACATGCACTGGGAAGTGTTGATGAAGGTACAGCGACAATGGACTGGATGGAGCAAGAGAAGGAACGCGGTATAACTATAACTGCCGCGGCTACCACGTGTTTTTGGAAGGATCATCGAATCAATATAATTGATACGCCCGGCCACGTGGATTTTACGATAGAGGTTGAAAGGGCGTTGAGGGTGTTGGATGGTGCGGTAGCTATCTTCGATGCAACTGCTGGTGTTGAACCTCAGACAGAAACGGTTTGGAGACAGGCGCAGAAGTATGGCGTACCGAGAATCGCATTTATGAACAAGATGGACAAAACAGGTGCGGATTTCTTCATGGCAATGAAGACCATGATAGACAGGCTTCACGCAAAACCGGTTGCCATTCAGATCCCTATTGGCACAGAAAAGGACTTTGTTGGTGTAGTGGACCTAATAAAAATGAAAGCGATTGTTTGGCTCAGTGAAGATGGCAGCGAGTTTTTGGAATCTGAAATACCAGAAGATTTGTTGGATATCGCTGAAGAAATGCATGAAGAGATGATATCACTCCTTGCTGAAGAGGACGAAGAACTAATGGAACTTTATCTTGATGAGAAAGAGATACCTGTTGAAAGGATAAAAAGTGCTCTTAGAAAAGCAACAATAACTAACAAACTCGTGCCTGTCCTTTGTGGTGCGTCAGCGAGGAACAAAGGTGTACAGCCTTTACTGGATGCCATTGTTGACTACTTGCCATCACCCTTGGATATACCACCTGCCAGAGGGATGACGTTGAGCGGTGAAGAGGTAGAAATTCTTCCTTCAACTGAAGGTGATTTTGCAGCCCTTGCTTTTAAGATACAAACAGACCCGTATGTTGGCAAGTTGACGTATGTCAGGGTCTATTCAGGTAAGTTGGAAAAGGGTACCTATATCTACAACTCGACAAAGCAGATACGCGAACGTGTGGCTCGTCTCATGTTCATGCATGCAGATAAACGTGAGGATGTTGACTATGCAAGGGCGGGCGACATAGTAGCATTGATTGGGTTGAGAAGCACAACAACTGGTGATACGCTTTGTTCGCAAGAAACTCCAGTTTTGCTTGAAAAAATAGATTTCCCAGATCCAGTGATATCAATTGCGATAGAACCAGTTACCCACGATGATGAAGAAAAGATGGTGAAAGCAGTTAGTGCTTTGTCTGATGAAGATCCCACCTTGAGGGTAACCGTTGACAAAGAAACAGGTCAGGTCGTGCTTTCAGGTATGGGGGAGCTTCATCTTGAAATCATCACCGATCGCCTTAAGAGAGAATTTGGTGTCAATGTTAGAATAGGAAGACCTCAGGTTGCATACCGAGAAACCATAAGACAATCGGGAGAAGCCGAGGGAAAGTACATCAGACAAACGGGCGGACGAGGTCAGTATGGACATGTTATAATGAGGTTTGAGCCGTTACCTTTGGACAGCGATAAGCACTTTGAGTTTGTCAACAAAACGGTCGGAGGTGTCATTCCAAAAGAATATATCCCCGCGGTTGAAGAAGGTATACGGGAAGCCATGGAAACGGGCGTTTTAGCGGGATATCCTATGATAGGTATCAGAGCGGTATTGCTTGATGGTTCCTACCATGAGGTGGACTCATCAGAGGTAGCTTTCAAAATAGCAGCAAGCCTTGCGTTTAAAAATGCCATGAGAACCTGTCAGCCTGTTTTGCTGGAGCCCGTCATGCGGCTTGAAGTCATAACACCTGAGGAGTACCTTGGTGGGATAATAGCCGATTTGAATGCACGCAGGGCGCAAGTTGAGTCACTTGAAAGCCGTGCAAATCTCAGAGTGGTAAGGGCTTTTGTACCACTTTCGGAGCTTTTTGGGTATGCAACAACTCTCAGATCTCTGAGTCAGGGCAGAGCAAATCATATAGCTCAGTTTTCTCATTACAAAGAGGTGCCAGACAGAGTCATTGAAAAAGTACTGAAAGCGGTTTAGGTGTGAAGGAGGGAGAATGAATGGCTAAGGAAAAGTTTGTTAGGACAAAGCCCCACGTCAATGTTGGTACCATCGGACACATAGACCATGGTAAAACCACGTTGACAGCGGCAATAACAAAGTATCTCGCATTCAAGAATTTTGCTTCGTATGTCCCATACGATCAAATCGATAAGGCTCCTGAAGAGAAAGCAAGAGGTATCACAATCAACATCACACATGTGGAGTACCAAACCGATAAGAGACACTATGCACACATCGACTGTCCAGGTCACGCAGACTACATAAAGAACATGATCACTGGTGCGGCTCAGATGGATGGAGCAATCCTTGTTGTCGCTGCTACAGACGGACCAATGCCCCAGACACGCGAGCACGTTCTACTTGCCAGACAGGTTAACGTCCCTGCGATGGTTGTTTTTCTGAACAAGGTCGATGCCGTTGACGATAAGGAACTCGTCGATCTTGTTGAAATGGAAGTTAGAGATCTTTTGACAAAATACGAATTTCCTGGTGACGAACTCCCAGTCATAAGAGGTTCTGCTCTACTTGCCATGGAGGCAAATGATCCAAACGATCCAGCTTACAAACCCATACAAGAACTGTTGGATGCACTTGATAACTATATACCAGAACCAACCCGCGAAGTTGACAAGCCTTTCTTAATGGCTGTTGAGGATATCTTCTCGATTACTGGAAGAGGAACTGTGGCGACAGGAAGAATTGAACGCGGAAGGATTAGACCAGGTGATGAAGTTGAGATAGTCGGTCAAAGCTACGAGATCAAGAAAACAGTTGTCACAAGTGTTGAAATGTTCAGGAAAGAACTCGATGAGGGTATAGCAGGTGACAACGTTGGTTGTCTCCTAAGAGGTATTGATAAAGACGAAATTGAGCGTGGACAGGTTCTTGCCGCACCCGGATCTATTACACCTCACACGACGTTCAAGGCTAATGTGTACGTCTTGAAGAAAGAAGAAGGTGGAAGGCATACACCATTCATGAAGGGTTACAGACCACAATTCTTCATCAGAACTGCTGATGTTACTGGTGAGATTGTTGAGCTTGGTAACAACGCGGAAATGGTAATGCCTGGAGATAACGCCATATTGACAATCAAGCTGATATACCCGATCGCAATTGAAAAAGGTATGCGCTTTGCTATAAGAGAAGGCGGAAGAACAGTTGGCGCAGGTGTAGTGGCTGAGATTATAGAATAACCTTGGTGGGGAGCGATGCTCCCCTTGTGTTTTTGCCAAGAAGGAGGGAACGAAATTTATGCCTGGACAGAAAATCAGAATAAAACTTAAAGCTTACGACCACGAAGTTCTTGATGAATCAGCTAAGAAAATAGTTGAAGTTGCAAAGTCCACAAATGCGAAGATCTCAGGTCCAATACCTTTACCAACGGAGAGATCTTTGTACGTGGTGCTCAGATCGCCACACAAACATAAAGACTCGAGAGAGCAGTTCGAAAAACGGGTTCACAAGAGATTGATAGATATAATTGAGCCATCTCCGAAAACAATCGACGCCTTGATGAAGATAAACCTCCCAGCAGGGGTCGACGTGGAGATCAAACTCTAATCGTCGGAGGTGTATTGCGATGAAAATGCTGCTTGGAAAGAAATTGGGAATGACCCGGCTTTTTAAAGAGGACACGGTTGTACCTGTTACAGTTATTCAAGCAGGTCCGTGTTATGTTGTTCAAAAAAAGACACCACAGGTTGATGGCTACTGTGCTGTTCAGCTTGGTTTCGATAGTGTCAAGAAGCTGAATAAACCAAGTGAAGGGCACTTCAAGAAAGCTCAGGTGAAACCTCTGAGATTTCTGAGAGAAATGAGGATTGACGATGAAAAGGAATTAGCGTCGTATGAAATTGGTCAGCAGATAAAAGTGGATCAGTTTCAGATTGGTGAAAGGGTAGATGTGATAGGTTGGACGAAAGGTAGAGGATTTTCTGGCGCAATGAAACGCTGGGGGTTCTCTGGCGGTCCTCGTGCACATGGCGCGAAGTTTCACAGAGAACTTGGTTCTTTGGGTCAACACACAGAACCAGCGAAGATTTTCAAGGGTAAGAAGATGCCAGGGAGATATGGTAACGAGCGTATCACAATACACAACCTTGAAGTTGTCAAACTCGACGTCGAGAACAACCTGATAGCACTCAAAGGTTCAGTCCCAGGAGCGAGGGGGAGCCTGGTACTCATTAGAAGCCCCAGGAAAACCCGAAAATGAACCACAAGGAGGAATAAAAAATGGCTCTTGTAGATCTCTACAATATGAAAGGTCAAAAGATCGGAACACAAGAATTGAAGGACGATGTCTTTAACATCGATCCCAATCTTGATGTGATGTGGAGATATGTAGACTATCAACTGTCTGCAAGAAGATCAGGTACGGCTTCAACAAAGACCCGAGCAGAAGTAAGTGGTGGAGGCAGAAAGCCTTGGCCACAAAAACATACTGGTCGTGCAAGGCATGGTTCGACAAGATCACCTATTTGGAGGCACGGCGGAATTGCCCATGGCCCACAACCAAAGAGCTGGGCGAAACGATTACCAAAAAAGATGCGAAAACTTGCATTGAAATCGGCTTTATCACAGAGATTCAGAGAAGGCAATCTGATAGTTTTGGATGATATGAAATTCGACACGCCAAAGGCGAAAAATATGAGGCAAGTCCTTGAAAGTTTGCAGCTAAAGGACAAAAAAGTACTCTTTGTACTTCCATGGAAAAGACCCGAGTATGACCATGTGAGATTGTCTTGTCGCAACATACCGGGACTGAAGGCGATCATTGCCGATAATCCAGGGGTGACACGCGAGGAAGAGACTGCAGTAAGAATTGACGGGTTGAACGTGTACGATATACTCAATCACGAGAAAGTAGTTTTGACACGCGATACCGTTGCAAAGATTGAGGAGGTGCTGGGATGAACCAGCAAAAACTCACACCCTACGATGTTTTGACAAGGCCTCTTTTGACTGAAAAAACAACCCTTGCCAGGGAAGGTCGAAAGTATGCCTTCGAAGTCAACCCGCTGGCAAACAAGAATCTTGTTAAAGATGCGGTTGAAACGCTTTTCAAGGTAAAGGTAGATAGAGTAAACATCTCTGTAGTCAAACCAAAACCAAAAAGAAGAGGTAGGTTCGAAGGTAAAACAAGAGGCTGGAAAAAGGCTGTTGTTACGCTAAAAGAGGGCTACAGTATCAAAGAACTCGAGGGCCAGCAGTAAGAGAGGTGAAAAAACATGGGTTTGAAAAAACATAAACCGACATCACCAGCCATTCGATTCATGCTAACGCCCGACTTCTCTGAGATAACAAAAGATCTGCCAGAGAAATCGCTTCTCGCACCGTTGAAGAAAACGGGTGGCCGGAATCATTACGGGAGAACCACAGTTAGATTTAGAGGCGGCGGACACAAGAGAAGATACCGTCTGATAGATTTCAAGAGGGACAAAGTTGGGATACCTGCCAAGGTTATGTCTATCGAGTATGATCCCAACAGGTCTGCAAGAATTGCATTGCTCGTCTATGCTGACGGAGAAAAACGGTACATTTTGGCACCTAACAGCCTACAGGTTGGAGATGTCTTGATGAGCGGACCCGATGCTGAGATCAAAGCCGGAAATGCTTTGCCTCTTGAGAATATCCCGCTGGGTACTCTGATTCACAACATAGAAGTTAGGCCAGGTTCGGGAGGAAAGATAGCGAGATCAGCCGGGGTTTCATGCCAGCTGATGGCAAAGGAAGGGAATTATGCTCTTCTGAAAATGCCATCGGGTGAGCTCAGGAAGGTACACATAAAGTGCTATGCAACAGTTGGTATTGTAGGTAATGAAGACCACAAGAACGAAATCTCGGGCAAAGCCGGCAGAACACGCTGGCTCGGTAGAAGGCCGCATGTACGTGCAATGGTGATGAATCCAGTTGATCATCCTATGGGTGGTGGAGAAGGAAGAGGAAAAGGACAGCATCCTGTCACACCTTGGGGTATGCCAACGAAAGGATACAAGACAAGACGCGGTCGAAGACCTTCTGACAGATTCATCGTAAGAAGACGCAACCAGGGATGAGGAGGTGTGATGAATGGCACGTTCTCAGAAAAAAGGACCTTATGTCGATATCAAGCTTTTGAAGAAAATTAGGATGCTCAATGAAAGTGGAGAAAAGAAAATCGTTAAAACCTGGAGTAGATCTTCAACAATTGTGCCAGAGATGGTCGGACACACAATAGCGGTTCACAATGGTTTGAAACACGTTCCAGTCTACATAACTGAGAACATGGTTGGACATAGACTTGGTGAATTTGCCCCCACCAGAAGGTTTGGTGGCCATGCAGAGAAAAAGGCTGCTACAAAGGGCCAGGTGAAATGAGGAGGGAACTTTGATGAGTACGGAAAACAGCACAAAAAGGCCCAAGAGATCTGTTCAGTACAGGCAAAGGTCCGAGCAGGGCGAATCGATTGAGGTGAGAGCTGTAGGTCGTTATCTCAGATCATCTCCGAGAAAGGTTAGAGCGGTGGTAAATGCAATTCGCGGCAAGGATGTCGCTGAAGCTTTCCAGATACTTGAAATGTCCCCAGCAAAGGCTGCAAGGCTTGTTGAAAAGGTGTTGAAGTCTGCTGTTGCCAATGCTGAGAATAATTTGAAGCTCAGCAGCGATAGTCTATATGTTTCTCACTGCGTTGCTGATGATGGGCCACGGCTGAAAAGAGTATGGCCGCGCGGTAGAGGAAGGGCCGATATGATTCAAAGACGCATGTGCCACATTACTGTAGCGGTAAAAAATAGAGAAGCAAAATCTTAGAGAGGTGATACGGTGGGTCAGAAAGTACATCCCAGAGGGTTCAGACTTGGTGTTAGTGCTGATTGGCAAGCAAGATGGTTCAATGAGAAAAACTATGGCTCGTGGTTAAAAGAAGATGAGCAGATCAGAAAAATGGTCAAAGCGGTTTACAGCCAAGCCGGTATCAGTGAGGTTTTCATCGAACGGCCCGACAATGAAAGTGCTACGGTCACGATCAAGACTGCAAGGCCTGGTGTCATAATAGGCAAAAAGGGCGCAGAGATAGGTAAACTCAGAGAAGATCTTGAGAAGACTCTGAATAGGCGCGTGGTTGTCAATGTTGAAGAAATCAAGACGCCCGAGACTGATGCACAACTGGTGGCTGAAAACATCGCGAGCAGAATAGAGAAGAGAGCTTCATATAAGAGAGCCATGAAACGTGCCCTGTCCGATGCCTTTAGGAAGGGTGCAGTTGGTATGAAGGTAATGGTGTCAGGCAGACTTGCAGGCGCCGAGATAGCGAGACGTGAATGGTATCTCAGTGGCAGATTGCCACTTCAGACAGTCAAGGCTGTTGTAGATTATGGTGTAGCTACTGCTCAGACAAAGTATGGAACGATAGGAATCAAAGTCTGGATATATAAAGGAGATGCACAGATTTAGTACAAGGAGGTTTTCGAAATGTTGATGCCTAAGAGGGTAAAATACAGGAAACAGCAACGTGGACGAATGCGAGGAGAGGCAAAAGGCGGCACAACAGTTGCTTTTGGTGACTGGGGCTTGAAGGCACTTGCGCCAGCATGGATCACCTCGCAGCAAATAGAAGCCGGTCGTATTGCCATCATGAGGGTTATGAAAAAGAGTGGGAAGCTATGGATAAGAGTCTTCCCCGACAAACCTTACACGAAGAAGCCTGCAGAGACAAGACAAGGTAAAGGAAAGGGTAATGTTGAAGGATGGGTTAGTGTTGTGAAGCCAGGCAAAATACTTTTTGAAATAGCTGGTGTTGAAGAAACTGTTGCAAAGGAAGCTCTGATGTACGCTGCAAGCAAGCTGCCAATACCGACTAAAATAGTTTCTCGTTCTCACATCGGAGGTGAGGCTGTATGAAGGCAGCCGAGATCCGAAATTACACCGACGATGAACTCAAGAGGCTCCTGGAAGAAAAAAAGAAGCAGTTAATGGATTTGAGATTTCAGCATGCAATGGGACAATTGAGAAATACGGCTCAGATTACGGAAGTGAGGCGTGACATAGCAAGGATCAAGACAATCCTTCGTGAAAGAGAACTGGGAGTAAGGAGGTAACCAACTATGGCAAAGAAGCGACTCACAGGTGTTGTAGTCAGCGACAAGATGGACAAGACTGTCGTTGTGAGAGTAACCAGGAAATATGAGCATCCCAAATACAAGAAGCACATTGAAAAGTCCAAAAAATATCACGCACACGATGAACACAATGAGTGCAAAGTGGGTGATTTGGTCGTCATTGAAGAGACAAGACCGCTCAGCAAGACAAAGAATTGGCGAGTTGTCGAGATCTTGAAAAAAGAGATAGTCGTAGGAGAGATATCTGATACCGAGGAGAGTGAAAAGATATGATCCAGGTAGAGAGCTATCTTGAAGTTGCTGACAACTCAGGCGCCAAAAAGCTGAGAGTCATAAGAGTGATGGGTGGTTTTCACAAGAAATACGGGACGGTTGGAGATGTAGTTGTATGTTCTGTTAGAGATGTCGTGCCTAATACTGCGGTGAAAAAAGGTGAAGTAGTCAAGGCAGTGATCGTGAGAACCAGAAAGCCTGTGAAGAGACCCGATGGAACTTACATAAGATTTGACGACAACGCAGCTGTCCTAATTGACAAATTCAACGAGCCACGTGGAACACGTGTCTTTGGCCCGGTAGCAAGAGAGATACGCGAAAAGGGATATATGAAGATAATCTCACTTGCTCCTGAGGTGCTCTGAGAGGTGAGTGAAGATGAGAATAAGAAAAGACGATACTGTCCAAGTGATATCTGGTAAAGACAAAGGTAAAAGGGGAAAGATTCTGAAAGTACTTCCGCGCGAGAACAAAGTGGTCGTTCAAGGCATCAACATGGTAAAGAGGCATCAGAGGCCGATCCCGCAACTCAGAGAAGGTGGAATAATAGAACGCGAAGCCCCCGTATATGCTTCCAAGGTAATGCTTGTATGCCCCAATTGTGACAGACCGACTCGTGTTGGAGCAAGATTCCTTGAGGATGGTACGAAGGTTCGAGTGTGCAAAAAGTGCGGTGAGGTCATCGATAAAGCGTGAGGAGGAATCCAAAGATGGGTACTCAGTACATCCCACTGAAGGAGAAGTATGAAAAAGAGGTAGTACCGAAACTGATCAAAGAATTCAATTATAGGAACATACACCAGGTTCCAAGTATCGAGAAGATTGTCATCAATATGGGAATTGGTGAGGGCTCCAGAAATGCCGATCTTCTGAACAGGCACATGAAAGAATTGGCTGCAATAACTGGGCAAAAACCCGTCATTACAAAAGCCAAGAAGAGCATATCGAATTTCAAAGTGAGAAAGGGTATGAACGTTGGACTCAAGGTAACACTGAGAGGCTTGAGAATGTGGAATTTCCTGTACAAACTTGGTAACATCGTTCTGCCCAAGGTTAGAGACTTCAGGGGTTTGAACCCAAATTCTTTTGATGGCCGTGGAAACTACAGCTTTGGTTTAACAGAGCAGTTTGTTTTTCCAGAGGTGACACCTGATCAATCACCGAGGACGCAGGGAATGGATATCATAATCGTGACAACGGCGAAGACTGATCCCGAGGCTCTCAGATTGCTTGAGCTGTTGGGGCTGCCTTTCAAACGCTGAGAGGAGGTATTCGATGCCACGAAAAGGAATTATAGAGAGATGGAAAAGGCCGAAAAAGTTCAAAGTCCGCGAGTACACAAGGTGCTCAATGTGTGGGAGACCTAAAGCAGTATACCGTGAATTTGGCCTGTGCAGAGTTTGCTTTAGAAAGATGGTTCTCGAGGGCAAACTCCCTGGTGTGAAAAAAGCAAGCTGGTAAGGGAGGGAGAAGAATGTGGAGCGACCCGATAGCCGATATGCTCACGAGAATAAGAAATGCGAATGTTGTCTTCAAAGAATACGTAGATGTTCCTGCTTCTAACATGAAAAAGGCAATTTGTGAGATTCTGAAAAGAGAAGGTTTTATCCAGGATTACAAATACATAGAGGATGGAAAACAAGGAATTCTCAGAATTCATATGAAGTACAAAGGGCAAAGAAGGAACAAGGAAAGAGTTATCAAAGGTATTGTTAGAGTCTCCAAACCTGGTAGGCGCCTTTACGCGGCAAAGGATGAGATTCCAAAAGTCAAGAACGGCATAGGTATTGCTATTCTCACAACTTCAAAGGGTGTCTTGAGTGATAAAGAAGCGCGAAGCCTTGGAGTTGGAGGAGAGATCATCGCTTACATCTGGTAAGGAGGTGAAGGATGTGTCAAAGTTGGGAAAGAAACCCATATTGATACCAAAAGGTGTACAAGTTCAGATAGAAGGTAACACTATAACTGTAAAGGGTCCTAAGGGAACCCTGACGCGAAGTTTTCCAGAGTTTGTCAAGGTGAACCTTGATGAAGACAAGATATACGTGTATCAGAATGACGCAGCTATTGTCCGCAAATCGCAGAGAAAGATTCTCAGAACTTATCAAGGGACTTACTGGTCGCTGATCAGAAATATGGTTCAAGGGGTAACAACGGGATTTGAAAAGCAGCTTGAGATAGTAGGTGTTGGCTATAGAGCGCAGGCACAAGGAAACAAGTTGTCGCTTCAGGTTGGGTATACTCATCCTATCGTCCTTGAGCCACCTACTAATGTCACCGTTGAGACTCCAGCACCGAACATCATAGTTGTCAAAGGAATTGAGAAGCAACAAGTAGGACAATTTGCCGCACAGATAAGATCATGGAGAGAAGTCAATGTCTACACCGGTAAAGGGATTAAGTACAAGGACGAACTGATACGACACAAGGAAGGCAAGAAAAAATAAAGGGGGCATATAGCGTGATTAAGAAACAGGATAGAAGGTTACAGAGAATCAAAAGGCATCTGAGAATAAGGAAAAAAGTTTCGGGCACGGCGGGAAAGCCCAGGTTATCAGTTTTTCGAAGCGAAAGGCACATCTATGTGCAACTGATTGATGATACGAAAGGACATACGATCCTTTCGGCATCAACACTTGATCCAGAGCTAAGGCAGAGAATAACCAAGACATACAACAGAGAAGCGGCAAAAGAGGTCGGAAAATTGATTGCCCAGAGAGCTTTGGCTAAAGGCATAAATGAAGTTGTCTTTGATCGTGGTGGCTTCAAATACCATGGAAGAATAAAAGAACTTGCCGATGCTGCAAGAGAAGTCGGACTGAAGTTCTAAGGAGGTGCACAAAGGAATGGATGAGATACTTGAGGAAGAATTGGTAAAGAAAGAATCTGAAGAATTTGAGGAACGTATCGTTGAAATGAAACGAACGGCTAAGGTGACGAAAGGTGGAAAAACCCTGAGCTTCAGAGTTCTTGCCGTGGTTGGAAACAGAAAAGGCAAGGTTGGCGTAGGTCTTGGGAAGGCAAGAGAAGTACCCGATGCTATTAGAAAGGCCATAAGCGCTGCCAGATCCTCGATCATCGATGTCCCATTGTATAGAAATACAATACCACACGAAGTTCTCGGAAAGCAGGATGCTTCTAAGGTACTGTTGAAGCCTGCTGCCCCTGGTACCGGTATTATCGCTGGAAGTACAGTTCGAGCCGTTGTTGAGCTTGCAGGCATACAGAATATTTTGACAAAATCACTCGGTTCTTCGACAGCGGTGAATCTTGCTCTTGCAACCATGAACGGTCTCAAATCTTTGGTCTCACCGGATAAGGCGGCAAAACTACGAGATACGACAATAAGCCAAGTCTTGCGTGGTACGAGGAAGGAGGTCTGAGGATGCCAAAGCTTGAAATTGAGCTGGTAAGAAGCCCAGTTGGATACAAGTACGATCAAAAGGAGACGGTGAAGGCTCTTGGACTGAAGAAGTTGCACGATAAGGTTGTCAAGGAAGATAGTCCTCAGATTAAAGGCATGATAAACAAGATCAGACACCTTGTGAAGGTTGAGGAACTGGAGAAAGAGGAGGAATGAATGATGCTGAAACTCGACGATCTCAAGCCTACTCCTGGTTCGGTCAAAGAACCAAAGAGAGTCGGACGGGGTATCGGTTCCGGACTTGGTAAGACAGGCGGAAGAGGCCACAAAGGTCAGAAATCTCGGGGTTCCGGAAAAGTTCACCTCTGGTTAGAAGGAGGGCAGACCCCACTACATAGAAGACTGCCAAAGGTCGGTTTCAAGAGTTTCACACACAAGAGCTATGCGGTAGTTAACATAAGAACTCTTGAGGAGAAATTCCAAGCTAACGAGGAAGTCACGCCGGAAACCTTGATCAACAAAGGCCTAATTAAGAAAATGGGAGATGGCATCAAGATACTTGGAAGCGGTGAACTGACAAAACCTTTGACAGTTAGAGCCCACGCATTCAGCAAAACCGCCAAGAAGGCAATAGAGATGGTTGGTGGTAAGGCAGAGGTGATATAGCGTGTGGAAAGCATTGCAAAACGCCTTCAAGATACCAGAATTGCGGGATAGGATTTTCTTCACAGTTGCTGCGCTGATTGTTTTCAGGCTTGGTATATACATTCCCATTCCAGGAATAAACATCCAAGCCTGGGGTGAAGCTTTCAAAAGATTTGGAGAGAGCGCAGCGGGAGGCATACTGAGTTTCTATGATGTCTTCACGGGAGGAGCTTTGGAAAACTTTTCTATTTTCGCTATGAGCGTCACTCCTTACATAAATGCTTCGATTGTTCTGCAATTACTGTCTTCCGTGATACCGAAGCTCCGTGACATGTTGCGAGAAGGCGAAGAGGGCAGAAAGAAATTTGCCCAGTATACACGCAATTTGACGATTGTTCTGGGTGCGTTTCAGTCATTCATAGTTTCTTTCAGTTTGGTCAGACAGAATCCCGACATCGTTGCTTATGGACTGAATCCACTTGCTTTCACCATGATCTCTACGATCTCGATGCTTGCCGGTACGATGTTTCTGCTGTGGCTTGGCGATAGAATTACCGAAAGAGGAATAGGGAACGGCATATCGATACTGATCTTCGCTGGTATTGTTGCAAGATATCCAAATTACTTTGCAAGAATCCTCCTTGGAAGATTGAACATCTTTGGTTGGATTTTTCTAATAGCAATCGCTCTGATAACTGTTGCTGGTATCATATATGTGCAACAGGCGGAGAGGCGTATAACAATCCAATATGCAACACGAGTTACGGGTAGAAGAGTCTACGGGGGAGCATCCACGTACATACCGGTGAAGGTGAACCAGGGTGGTGTCATCCCGATAATCTTTGCAAGCGCGATTTTGATGATTCCAGCCGCTATTGCTCAGATGGCTAACTGGGATCTTCTCAGACGCTTATTGGGACCAGGAAGTGCCCTATACATAATACTGTATGGTTTGATGGTCTTCTTCTTCACATATTTTTACAGCGTTGTTGTTTTTGATCCACACGATGTTTCAGAAAACGTGAGAAAATATGGTGGATTCATACCTGGCATAAGACCTGGAAAACCAACGGAGGAATATATTCAAAGAATAGTCAACAGAGTCACTTTCATGGGAGCAGTTTTCTTGGTTGCAATAGCACTTCTTCCACATCTTGTGCAGGGTATCACGAAAGTAGATATAGTTGTAGGTGGCACATCGACTTTGATAGCTGTCGGTGTCGCTCTTGATGTCTTGCAGCAAATGGAAGCCCATTTGATCATGAGACATTACGAAGGATTCATCAAAAAGGGAAGGATAAAAGGAAGATGAGAATAGTTTTGCTTGGAGCACCAGGCGCAGGAAAAGGCACACTTGCCAAGGATTTAGTGAGTTACTTCAAAATTCCTCATATATCAACGGGTGATATGTTCAGAGAGGCAGTGGCTGCTGGCACGGAATTGGGGCGGAAGGTCCAGAGTATTCTGGAATCTGGTTCGCTTGTACCCGATGAGATCGTCAACCAAATGGTTGAAGACAGGTTGAAAAAACCGGATTGTCAGAACGGTTTTGTATTTGATGGCTATCCAAGGACCGTTCCACAGGCGATAACATTAGATGAGATTTTGAACAAGATGTGTAAGAAACTCGATGCAGTAATCCACTTGGAAATAAGTGAGCAAGCGGTTGTCAGAAGACTCACTAATAGAAGGGTGTGCCCTAAGTGTGGAAGGATCTACAATCTGATCTCTATGAGACCAAAGAACGATGAACTGTGTGATGATTGCGGTGTAGAACTCATAATTCGCGATGACGACAAAGAAGACGTTGTAAGGAAACGCTATCATTTGTACACCGAAATGACAGAACCTTTGATAGATTACTATCAGAAGAAAAATCTCCTCGTTCGAGTGAATTCAGAGATCGATCACCAGATTGTCGCAAGTCAAATAATTGAAAGATTGAAAAAGGTGAGAACTTGATCAGAATCAAATCTGATATTGAGCTTGAACACATGCTCACAGCATGTCAAGCAGTTGGAGCTGTACTCAGAGAAGTTAAAAACGTCATAGTTGAAGGAGCCAATGCTCAAGATGTTGAGGACTTTGTTCTAAGAAGGTTCAAAGAAATGAATGTAAAGCCTGCTTTCAAAG
Source organism: Thermotogota bacterium (assembly GCA_029551145.1). Taxonomy (GTDB): domain Bacteria; phylum Thermotogota; class Thermotogae; order Thermotogales; family DSM-5069; genus Pseudothermotoga_B. The sequence continues at coordinate 54,932 of JAKPGA010000031.1, forward strand.
GTTACAGAGGCTACAAGTATGCAACTTGTGTTTCTGTAAACGAAGAGATCCTACATGGGGCACCTTTGAGAAACAAAGTCTTCAGGAAGGGAGATATTGTCTCTGTAGATGTGGGCGCTATATATGATGGGTTGTACGGAGATGGAGCCATCACATATGCTGTTACAGATACAGATGAAGCTGGCAGAAAACTGATGATGGTAGGTCAGGAGGCTTTGAACAGAGCGATATCGGTTGTGAAAAATGGTGTGAGGATTGGCGATATATCTCATACGATACAGAGTTTCGTTGAAGCAAACGGGTTCAACGTCATCAGAGATTATGTGGGGCATGGCATCGGAAGACAGTTGCATGAAGAGCCTGAAATACCTAACTACGGTAAACCTGGTACTGGTATGAAGATTGTATCCGGCATGACACTCGCAATAGAGGTTATGGTTTGCGAGGGTGACTGGCAGGTCTCTACACTGGACGATGGGTGGACTGTGGTGATGGTTGATGGCAAACGAAGTGTTCACTATGAGCACACCATTTTGGTTACAGATACAGGATTTAGGGTCTTGACGCAGTTTCAAGAGGTGATGTAATGCCAAAAGAAGACGTCATCAAGATGGAGGGGACGATAACCGAAGCAAGGAGAAATGCTACTTTCGTTGTTGAACTGGATAACGGGCATAAGATCTTGGCACAGATTTCCGGTAGAATGAGGAAAAACTTCATCAGACTCTTTCCTGGAGATAGAGTAGTTGTTGAACTCTCGATATACGATCTTTCGAAAGGGCGCATTGTTTACAGAAAGAAGTTGGATAAAAGAGGAGAAGAAGATGAAGAAAGGAGCTGATAAAGTATGAAAGTAAGATCGTCTGTAAAAAAAAGGTGCGAGCACTGTCAAATCGTTCGTCGAAGAGGTCGCGTTTTGATCATATGCAAAGCGAATCCAAAGCACAACCAGAAGCAGGGTTGAAGAGCAGGGAGGGAACTAAATGGCGCGTGTAATGGGTGTGGAATTGCCCGGAAATGAAAAGTGCTTCGTTGCTTTGACTTATCTTTATGGTATAGGTAAGTCAAGGGCCTTTGAGGTTCTGAAGAATACTGGCGTTGATCCTGATAAGAGGGTTAAGGATCTAACAGATGAAGAGGTCAGCAAGATAACGAAATTCATTCAAGACCACTACAAAGTTGAAGGTGAATTGAAGGCCGAAGTGAACAGGAACATAAAGAGATTGATAGACATCGGATGCTACAGAGGATTCAGGCACAAACTTGGATTGCCTGTGCGCGGTCAGAGAACGCGGTCCAACGCAAGGACAAGAAAAGGTCCCAGACCAAGCAGAATAAAGACAAAGAAGAAGAAAGAACAAACGGTTTGACGTGAGGAGGAAGGATTATGCCAAGAAGAGCTGAGGGAAGGAAGAAAAGAAAGATTCTAACAGACAGGGGAACCGTTCATATAAAGTCGACCTTCAACAACACGATCGTAACTCTTTCAGATGCTGATGGTTCCACAATTCTTTGGGCGAGCAGCGGTACAGTAGGCTTCGAAGGTGCTCGTAAGGGAACACCATATGCAGCACAGCTTGCTGCCGACAAGGTGGCAAAAGAGGCTTTAAGGCTCGGCATAAAGCGCGTTGACGTACTGGTAAAGGGACCTGGTCCAGGCCGCGAAGCCGCTATTAGAACACTTCAGGCAGCAGGTCTCGAAGTGGATAGCATCAAAGATGTGACACCTATACCCTTCAATGGTTGCAGACCAAAGAAGAAGCGCCGAGTTTGAGGGAGGGAATGAAATGGCAAGATATACTGGTCCAGATTGCAGATTGTGTCGCAGAGAGGGAATGAAACTTTATTTGAAAGGCGAGAGATGTTTTACAGAGCATTGTGCATTCGATAGGAGATCTTACGCACCTGGGGATCATGGACGCCAGCGAGGTAAGCTTTCACAGTACGGTACACAGTTGCGAGCAAAGCAAGTTATGAAGAGAATATATGGTATAGTCGAGCGCCAGTTTGAGCGTTATTTCGAGAAGGCTTTGAGAATGTCTGGTGACACGCGAGAGAATCTCGTTAGGCTTGTTGAATCTCGCGTAGACAATATAGTCTATAGAATGGGATTTTCCATCAACAGAAAACAGGCCAGACAGTTGGTGACGCACGGGCACTTTCTGGTCAACGGCATGAAGATCGATGTGCCATCCTACAGATTGAAACCCGGTGACACAATTGAGGTCAGCGAGAAGAGTAGATCAGTAGGTGCTATCAAACAGGCTGTGGAGACATCCAAGGATAGAACCAAAGTCCCTTGGATTGAGGTTGATCTTGACTCTTATAAAGGCACATTTGTGAGATATCCAAATCTTGAGGAGGTAACAGATCTGCCAGTGGACGTTCAAGCGATAGTTGAGTTCTATTCGAGGTGATCTGTGTGATTGAATATGTTGTTCCTAAGAAGCTCAGGGTTGAAGAAGAACGAGCTGAAGCAGAATATTATTATGCCAGATATGTCTTGTCTCCGATGGAAAAGGGCTACGGTACTACCATTGGAAATGCACTGAGACGTATCTTGCTTTCTTCGATCCCGTCCGTTGCTATTGTTGGGGTGAAGTTCATAAAGCCAGAAAGGTATCATGAATTTGATACGCTCCCAGGTGTGAAAGAGGATATACTGGAGATCATTCTCAACCTGAAAAGGGTTCAATTGAGGGCCGAAGTACCGGTTAGGGAAAAAATAAAGATGACAGTTGAGAAAAAGGGCCCTGGTTCTCTGACAGCCGGTGATATAAGGGTACCAGCAGGCTTCGAGGTAGCCAATCCTTCGTTGAAAATAGCTACGCTTGGCGAAGAAGCTGATCTTTTGTTTGAAGTGTATGCACAGGCAGGAAAGGGCTTTGTGCCTGCACACGAACTGGATGAGCATCCTGAGATTGGATGGATACCAATCGACGGTGTTTTTTCGCCAGTGATGAAGGTCAATTTCAAAGTTGAAAGCGCAAGAGTTGAGAAGAGAACAGACTACGATAAGATGATTCTTGAGATATGGACGAAGAAAACGATTTTTCCGAACGAGGCGCTGAAGAGAGCCGTTGAGATATTATCGAATCACCTACAGATCATATCTGAAAGCTTACCGGAAGGTATGGCACCTTTGACAACAGAATTTGTACCGGTTTCGCAGGAAGAGATGAAAGCCGAGCAGGAGATAAGTGAAGAAGAGGCCGTATATTCAAGGAAAATAGATGAACTCGAGTTGACTATAAGGTCGCTCAACTGCCTGCGAAGAGACAAGATTGAGACCATAGGTGACCTGATGAAGAGAACAGAGGAAGATCTTCTGAAAATCAAGAACTTCGGTCCTAAATCGTTGGATGAGATCAAGCAGAAGCTCATGGAGAAATTTGGTCTCACGCTCAAAAAGGGAGGCTGATGTATGAGACACAGAATGTTAAGAAACCACATCGGAACTTATGGTAGCCATACGCGTTCTTTGTTGAAGAACCAGATGAGAGAGCTCGTTGAGCACAAGAGCATTGTGACAACTGTAACTAAGGCTAAGGTGGTTCAGCGGGCCTTTGAAAAACTGATGACCAAAGCTGCAAAAGCCGCGAAGGCTGACAAGAACGAAAGTGTTGCCCTCAGAAGGCAGATAGATTACTATCTCTGTGATAGACGTCTGACAAACAAACTTGTAGACGAAATTGCCAAATCAATCGATAAAACCAGTGGTTTTACCAGAATAGTTCGTATTGGCAAAAGACGTGGCGATGCTGCTGAAATGGCTTTGTTGCAAATTGTTGAGAAGCAATGATAAGGAAATCCCCCACCGAGGGGATTTTCCTTTTTCCTTGATTCTCTTGACTAAATCATGTTTATCTGGTAAATTTTAGTTGTAACCTCTTTCTAAATCCCAACCCTGTTTAGTGCCCTTATTTTATCTTGTGCTGATTTGTAATCCAATTTGGAGGTGTTTTGCTTTGGCCAGCAACAACGAATCAGAGAAGAACGAACATGTTACTGTCAAGATTGACGATTTGGAACGTATGACAATCAGAGAACTTTACGATTTAGCCAAGAAATACGACATCCCGCGTTACACCAGTCTCAGAAAACGCGATCTGATTTTTTCCATACTTGAAGCTCAGGCGAAGTCGCACGGGTTGTTCTTTGGTACAGGTGTCTTGGAGATTCTTCCCGATGGATATGGATTTCTCAGGAGCGGGGAAAACCTGTTGCCCAGCGCAAATGATATCTACATATCACAGTCGCAGATAAGGAAATTCAATCTGAACACTGGTGACATAATATCAGGGATCATCAGACCCCCAAAAGACAGTGAGAAATTTTTCGCAATGATAAAGATCGAAGCGGTTAACTTCAGGCCACCTGAGGCAACCAGTGAAAGAGTGAATTTTGAAAATCTGACTCCCGACTATCCAAAAGAAAGATTCGTGCTTGAAACATCTAAGGATATCATTTCCACACGCTTGATTGATATCTTCGCACCTACAGGAAAGGGACAACGTGGCATGATTGTCGCTCCACCGAAGGCCGGGAAGACCACATTGCTAAAAGAAATAGCAAACGGCATTGCTACCAATCATCCAGAAACTCACAGAATAGTGCTTCTGATCGATGAGAGGCCAGAAGAGGTTACAGACATAAAAGAATCAGTGAACGCGCAGGTAATAGCAGCGCCGTTTGATATGGCTCCCGATAAACAAATAAAGGTGGCTGAACTGACTCTCGAGATGGCAAAAAGGTTGGTTGAATACGGCCACGATGTCGTCATACTACTCGACAGTCTCACAAGACTTGCAAGAGTGTACAACATACAGGTACCACCCAGCGGGAAATTGCTGAGTGGCGGTGTAGACCCTGCAGCTCTGTACAGACCAAAGCACTTTTTCGGTGCAGCCCGAAGCACGAGAGAGGGTGGAAGTCTCACAATTATCGCAACAGCTCTGATTGAGACTGGTTCTAAGATGGACGAAGTAATCTTCGAAGAATTCAAAGGCACGGGCAACATGGAGTTAGTTTTATCAAGACAGCTTGCTAACAAGAGGGTTTTCCCAGCTATAAACCTTCAACTTTCTGGTACACGCAAAGAGGAGCTTCTGCTCAGTGAAGACATTCTGAAGAAAGTGTGGATATTGAGAAGAGTGCTGAGCGGTATGACCGAGGAAGAAGGTTTGAGTTTTATTTTAAGAAAACTTCAAGAGACAGAATCAAATGAAGACTTCCTTGCTCTGATTGACCAGCAAAAGGTAAAATATTAGGCGGAGGTAGAGATCTTGTACGTAGTCGGAATAGATCTTGGTGGAACGAACTTTGCGGTCGGAGTTGTTGACCCGAATGGTAAAATTGTTGCTCGTACCCAAGGTAAGACGAAGGTTGATGATGGTCCCCAAGCAGTGGCTAAGAGACTGTCTGAAGCGGTGAACAAGGTAAGAGAAGGTTTCCAAGTATCGGCTGTCGGTATTGGTTCTCCAGGTAGTATTGACCACAAAGAGGGTATCGTCAAGTTCTCACCTAACTTCCCCGGGTGGCACGATTTTCCCCTGTGCGAAGAAATCAGAAAGCATACCAATCTCGATGTGTTTGTCGAGAACGATGCAAACGCATACGCGCTTGGCGAACGCACTTTCGGAGTGGGTAGGGGCTATGATCATCTTGTTTGCCTGACCCTAGGGACAGGTATCGGTGGTGGAGTGATAACCCATGGAATTCTTTTGAGAGGTAGCACCGGTATTGGTGCCGAGCTCGGTCACATGAATATTCTACCAGATGGTCCGAAATGTGGTTGCGGCTCAAATGGTTGTCTTGAAGCGCTTGCCTCTGCCACAGCAATGAAAAGATTTGTCGTTGAAGGTTATGCCAAGCACGTAGATTCATCTCTGTTTAGTCAGAAAACTCCCGATCAGGTCACACCAAAGGACATCTTTGAACACGCCAAAATGGGCGATCAGTTTGCCATCAGCATTTTCAACAAGGTTGTTGACGCTCTGTCCGTGGCTGTCGGTAGTCTTGTTAACATATTCAATCCCCAGTTGATTGTACTCGGTGGAGGCATAGCAAATGCTGGTGACTTTCTGCTTGCCCCCATTGTAGAAAGGTCCAAAGACTATGTGCTTCCGACGATGTTGGGGACTTATCAAGTAAAACTCAGCCAACTCGGAAAGGATGCAGGGATCTTAGGTGCTGCCTCGATCATTATTGAAAGGATGAAGGATGCGTGAATGTTTTGCTTGTTTCGGATCTACATGTGCCCACCAGGTTACCCATCCTACCACAAGAGTTGCTCCATCTGGCAAGCCAAGCCGACGTCGTTGTGGCAGTGGGCGATTTTGTAGATCTACAGACTGTCTTGATGTTGCAGGCTTCATCGAGACAGTTCTATGCTGTTCATGGTAACATGGATGAGGTTGATGTGAAAGAGCATTTGCCATATAGGGCGTTAATTGAACTTGAATCACTTAGAATTGGTCTCTGTCATGGTTGGGGATCTCCAATTGGGATACGTAAGAGAATTCTCTCGATTTTCACTGATAGCCTGAATGTCATATTCTACGGTCATACCCATCAAGCCGACGATTTCACGGTTGGATCGGTAAGGTTTATAAACCCAGGTTCTTTTTGTGATAACAGAAGCTTTGCCATGGTGGAGATATGTGGCAATCAGCTGAAAACTGTATTCAAAAAACTGTAGATGAGATCATTTCAGATATAAGGAACATTGTACCGGGCAGGCTTTTAGTCGCTTTCTCAGGTGGGGAAGATAGTTCACTTGTTGCTTTCCTTGCAAAGCAAGCGCTTGGCAAGGACAGAGTCGTACTTGTCACGGTCGACTGGGGGCCTTTCACTTACAGTGCAGCGAGAGAGGGTGTTGTCAGCGCAGCCAAGAGTCTTGACCTTGATCTGATCCTCGTGAGTGGCCAGCAGAGGCAGTTTGATATCTGGCGGCATGGGCCAAGTTGCAACATGTGTACGCGTTTCGCAAAACTTCAATCTGTACTTGACCTTGATGAAAAGGCATACGTTGCAACCGGTTCGAATCTTTCAGATAGTTGGGGACAAAATGGTGTGAAGATAAATGGAAGGTTGTATTCACCATTGATTGCCCTTGACAAGAAAACAATCAGATCCCTTCTAAGCTATCTTGGTATCCGACCTGTCAAAATAGGGGAATCATCACAACGTGAAGGATGCAAATTGAAACATCTTCTCAAGATGATGACAAATCCGAATTATCATGGTCAAGCTGTGAATCTCTCGAATGAGATTTTGCTTTCTTTTCTCAGTGAGATTAATCACGCAAGCATACTGGCAAATGTGAAGATAATCGGACCTCTTTCAAGAAATATTGCACTGGTGAACGTTTTACCACATTTGAACGAACGAGAATCAAGCGAAATTGTCCGAAGATTGAGCACCGTCAGTGCCATAGATGAAGTATATGTCTTGAGAGATCCCGTTGTATTGAGAATTCTCGCGAATCCGGGTTTGTTCAACAATCCCACAGCAACTCTTCGGACCTTTCAAGGGTTCATTCAAAGGGATTTTGCCGTCCCAGTAACTGCCCAGTGGCATGAGTCCACCAATTCACGCCTCAGGACCTTCCAAGTAGCAGGTTTTGAATATGAGAATAGATGATATATTGACGAGTAACATTGACAGACCCGTCTTGGTGATTGTTCCCACTGAGCATGACGCACAGTTACTGGCATCCAATCTTAATGTAAACCACTTTCCGTCGCACGATGTTTTTCCTTTTGAGGACATACCGGTCTCCTTTTCGGTGAGAAAGAGTCGTATAGAGACTCTTTGGAGATTGTCCAACGGCTCCAAGGAGGTCATAGTAACAACTCTGCATGCAATAAGCAGGAAAACGTTTTCTCGCGACCAACTGAAAAGCTACACGAGGACTCTGAGAGTTGGTGACAATTTCCATGACTTTGGTGATTTTCTGTTCAAAATAGGATATGAGAGATCTTTTCTTGTCAGAACTCAGGGAGAATTCTCGATTCGTGGAGACATCGTTGACTTCTTTGGACCTCTCTACGACAAACCTGTACGTATAGAACTTCTGGGCAACAGAATTGAAAGTCTGAGATTCTTCGATGTTATCTCCCAGCGCTCTGTTGATACAACCCACCAGATAGTTTTACTGCCTTGTCGAGAGTACTTCAGTGATGTTCATTCCTTTGATACGGTGCCGGGCAAAGCTGGTTCGAACTCAACGATTTTCGACTACGCCTCTTTCAAGGTTTTTATCGTTGATTTTGAAAGGTGTCAGCAAGAGTTTGCCAAAAGAGAAGTGGAAAGTCGTGAGATTCTTTCAAAAGATCTGCTCGATGATTACATCCACCATTCTCAAGTGAGTCTGTCACAGTTGGTCAAGCTAATTGGGGAATTTACACCCATAGAGATGGACTTCAGAACATTGAAGGTGACCGTAAAAGGTTCCAAGGTGGAGCAACTGCCCATCTTGGACGAAGAAGAGCTCACTCCAGGTGACTATGTGGTGCACAAAGATTATGGCATAGGCATCTATAAAGGTGTGCAGAGAGTTCAAAATGTCTTTGGAATTAGAGAATATATCGTAATAGGATACGAAGACTCAACGATATATGTGCCCGTTGAAAGGCTTGACAGAATTCACAAGTATGTCGGAGACAACCAGAATGTGAAAATAGACAGATTGCAATCAAGAAGTTGGAAACATCGCGTTGAAAAAGTTAGAAACAACTTGCAACAGAAGATCAGCGAATTGATCCAGATATATACAAGAAGACAGCAAACGACGGGACTTAGATTGTCGGGCGATGCAGAACTCGAGAAAAGTTTTGCGCGGACATTCCCATACATAGAGACCCAAGATCAGGCCGACGCGATTGAAGAAATTCTCAACGATCTGGCATACGACAAGCCGATGGACAGGCTCTTGTGTGGCGATGCTGGATTTGGAAAGACAGAGGTTGCTCTACGGGCTGCTTTTCGTTGCGTTGTGTCTGGCAAGCAGGTTGCTATTCTCGTTCCAACCACGGTCCTGGCCAAGCAGCATTACAAAACCTTCAAGGAGAGAATGGAACCTTTTGGGGTATCGGTTGAAATCTTAGATCGTTCCGTAAGTAGATCCAAGAAGGCGGACATTTTCAAGCAGCTTCAAGATGGGACCATAGATGTCATCATTGGGACACACGCGCTCTTGTCAGACAAAGTGAAGTTCTCAGACCTTGGACTCGTCATTATAGATGAAGAGCAAAATTTCGGCGTAGAGCAGAAAGAGAAATTCAAGAAACTGAGGATAAACGTGAATGTTTTGTCACTCAGTGCTACACCAATTCCTCGAACCCTTCACATGGCCCTCACTGGAATGAAAGATATGAGCGTCCTTAACACACCGCCTTTGGGCAGACTCCCCGTTGTAACCTATGTCTCAAGGTACAATCACCAACTTGTCAGGGCAGCGATACTGAGAGAGATCAATAGGGGAGGACAAGTCATCTATGTGCACAACAGAATTCAAGACATCTACGATGTGTACGAACAGCTAAAAGGTGTAGTACCAGAAGCAAGAATCGTCGTTGCGCATGGCCGAATGAGTTCGACCAATCTTGGGAGAGCGGTTAGGAGTTTTTATGAGCATGAGTCTGATGTGATAGTTTGCACCTCAATTTTGGAGAATGGTATCGATATCCCAAATGCAAATACTATCATAGTTGATGATTCTGATCGGTATGGGCTGGCTCAACTTTACCAGCTCAGAGGAAGGGTCGGACGAAGTGATAAGCGTGCCTTTGCATACTTTTTGTACGACTCAAACATAAAAGGCACTGCCATTCGAAGGCTTCAAGTCATCAAACAGTTTTCTGGTCTTGGAAGCGGCTTACAACTTGCCATGAAGGACATGCAGATGAGAGGGATAGGATCCGTCTTTGGATTGGAGCAACATGGAGACATCAACGAGATAGGGCTCAATCTCTACGTGGAGATCCTATCAGAGCAACTAAGACAGGCAAAGGGCGAATCAACGGCCGGTGAACATCACATTGAGACAGAGATAGAGGGTCTACCGGGGGAACTTATTATTCCATCTGATTATGTGGAAAATCCACTGGAACGCATGAAGATTTACCGCAGATTGGCATCGTGTAGCACCATAGATGAAATCGATGATATTCTATCTGAACTCAAGGACAGATTTGGGCAGTATCCTCATCAGGTGAGCTTGCTGATCGACACCTTTAAGTTGAGATTGAACGCATACCACATGGGAATAAAAAGAATAAGATACACGCAAGACTCACTGCAGGTCGTCACAGAAACTCATCTGAATACAAAGACTGACAAAAAATACCTGTATAACGAGAAACTGAAGACATACTTTTTCTACGGAATCGAGCCAGATCAGGTTATGACCTTTCTGAAGAAACTACTTGCGTGAAACGATTTGAAAAAGGTACTGGTTCATACTCTTGAACACAAACAAATCGACTCGTCTCGATCTTTTCTGAGACAGTTCAACGACAAGATCTCTGTCCATTATCAGGTATCTCTTGGCGCTGTCTATAGGTACCGATCGGTAATATCCCACGAATTTCAGCGTCTCCGGTCTCTGTTTACAGTTCATCAGAAAATCTTCCAAAGCCCTCAGGGCAACCTCGGTTTTTGGAAAGGGCGATGGTGCGAATTTCATGATCTTCAGGACTGGAAGATTTTTCTCTCTAACCGATACCTTCACAAGTCGATCTTGCAATACCACACCGTTAAGGCAGAAAGCTTCTGTTCTAATCTTTTGCCCAAAAGTGTCGCGATGGTACAGTATTTGTGCTGATGGGATCTTTGGATGAATCGTTCCTTCGCTTACTGTGATCTTGCTTGTGCAGCCCAGCGAATGAATTTGTAGGCTTGGTTGGTTTTGCTCAAGTGAATTGACTTTCAGATCACCAAAAACAGAGCCAGTTTGCTGTATCAGGCAACAGATGGAGGTTTGTTGATCATTCACAGATATAGACACCGGCAGTTCCTGGATCTGAGCTGAGAAAGACAGTTCTTGGATAGTGTTCACTTTAATCAATCCAAGTTCCATTTTGAGCGATTCGATCAGCTGCTGGAAGATCTGCATATATATTCAAGTGCCTTTTGAAGCCTTTGAAATGGCTCAAGAATATCCATTTCCTCAACCAGTTGCTTGAGCCTCTCAACTTTTTCTTTGCTGATCTGGTTTGATGAGGAAATGCGAACCGCTCCAGATCCATACGGAATGATACACTCATCGGGAGCTGGTTGCTCAATTTGCCCAGCGTTAGAAACAGCTGGCATAGCAAGAAAAACGTTTTCAGAAGCATCTGTCAATATGGGAGTGTCTGTAAAAATCACTTCTGGTCTGTTTTCGGCTCTTTTTATGAGTGACTTTGCAATGACTTCTATATTCAAATAGCCTTCCAAAGATTTGCCGTACAGAATCTTCTGTAACGGAGTGGGCACGACTGGGTCGGTATACTTGAATTCGTAAGGTATACCGGATTCATCTACGATGAGCAAACCACCGATGTATTTTTCATCCACTCTCTTGACAGACAAATAGCCTATCACAATCTCACATCCAGTATGAAACCCTTTTTTTCTTCCTTTTCTGGTTGGCGCCGTTTTCTACCAAAATAATAACTTCCCGAGCCTGCTCCACCTTCCTCGGTCGAGGTCTTCACTATTCTTTCTTCAACTTTGTTTTCGGGATTGACCATTCTTGTCTGCTGTTGGGCTTTATTCAGGATTTCAGATTTCAATAACTCATTCGCCGCTATCTGGACGTTCACACTCTGAGCGACATTTGAGGATATGTCAGTTCCTTTCACAATTACAGTTTGAAGATCGATTGGTGTTATCATCGTCCTCCCCCAGAACATACCTCTTGATCTTCAAGAGTGCGCTTGATAAAATCTGCGACACCCTCGATTCACTCACACCGATAATTAGACCGATCTCTTTCAAAGAAAGATCTTGCTCAAATCTCAACGAAAGCACCAACTGTTCCCGAGGCAAAAGGTTTTTTATAGCTTCTGCGAGTTTTTCAGAGATGATCTCTTTGAATGCAGATTCTGAGGGTTCATCTTCTCCACCAAGATTATCGGCGAACGAATCGAAATCTTCATAAAGAAACTCGTCGAGTCGCAGGAGTTGTTTTCTCACAGTTTCATCCAAAGCTCTTTTAACCTCATTGCTTGTCATACCAGTGTGCAGCGCAATCTCTTCGATTGTAGGATATCTATTCAAGCGGTACTCAAGCTCATAAACCGCCTTTTCAACTTGTTTGACGTTGTGCCTCAGATTTCTCGGCATCCAGTCTATTCTTCTCAGATAATCGTACATCGCGCCTTTAACTCTTTTCACAACAAAAGCATGTAGGTTGGTACCCCTCTTGGGATCATATCTTCTCACAGCCGATATGAGCGCCAGAACACCCTCTTGAACAAGATCATCAAGTTCCACGTTCTTTGGTAGATTGTGGATTAGATCTGAAGCTATTCTTTTCACAGTCGGCAGCATTTCTTTGATTATGTCCTCCTCGCTGGTCTTGTACACACGATCAACCTCTTTCTATATTTCAAGCATCTGTACCGTTTCTCCTCCTCCCACCTTTCTCACCAGGAGCTTACCGTTCTCGATATTGTACTCGATGCTTCTTGCCCTGTTGCCCCCGGTGTCTTCCCCTTTCAAGGAAATACCGTAGTATTTCAGCCAGTATTTCACGGCATCCACGTTTTTCTTACCGATATTCATCGATCCAGACTCAAACATTGCGGCTCCGCCAGCGATCTTTGCCTCAATCCTTGACTGAACGGCACCCATCTCAACGAGCTTCTCGACCAGGTGCTGAACCGCCGTATCGGCATATTTCCCTGGATTCTTGACGACTCTATCCGAACTTTCGGGTAACATCACGTGTGCCATGCCACCCACGCGTGCGACAGGGTCCCTCATACATACACCGACACAGGAACCTAATCCGAGCGTGACAATTATCGCTGGATTTCTCTCCACAGATAATTCTCCGATTCCAATTATCACCTTCTTCACCATCACAGTCCCACCCTCGAAAAGATCTTTTCCAAAGTACCTCGGCCCGGTATCAAGAACATCTGAGAAGTGGCAGATTTCATATCTTCAACGGTCAGTTCTGTTTCGACAAATATCGCCTCGTCCTCGTAATTCTCACTTGCTAAGATAGCCTCAGAAACGACTGCCACTAACATGTCAACGCTCAGATCAGGTGGTAACGGGTCCAGATACATCTGAGTGAACTCTGCAAGGGCCGTGATATAAGAGCCGCACATGATATTACCTATCTCTTTCAACGCAGAAGCCGACATTTCATCAAGCTGTGTTATATCTTCACACGGGCTTCCAAGAAGGTCTGTCAGGATCTTCTTAGCAGCATGCCTGTCCAAAATCAACAAAACATCCAGTCCAGCGTCACCTTTCACTACCATTCTGATTCCTATTACTATGTCTTCGGGTTGTGGAAAGACAAATACAATTCTCTCTATAGGGACCGTCTGGGCAGTCGGCACATTTATCTCTATCTTTTTACCTGTGAGCGTTGATAGGGCGGTTGCTGCATTGCCAGTACCTATGTTACCAATCTCTCTAAGAAGATCCAACTGCTTTTCAGTTAATTGCATCTCATGCCTCCTCTCCAAAGACTTTTTTCTTCATCTTCAGTTCTTGCTGGAAAACAAAAACCACCAATGCCCTTTCCAGTTCAGGTGGAACCTCAAGAAACTGTACACCGTACTCATAAAGACCTGTTGCTTCGTTTTTCCCGGCGCTTCTAACAATCTGCGCCTTTTGCTGCTGTAGTTTGATGCCTTCCAGCTCGAGGTTCACAAATATTGGTTGTCCAACTGCAAGAACATTATTCGTGCACATCAGCATACCACCAGCACTGAAGTCACGGGTCACAAAACGAAACTGTTTGTCTTCACCGGGAAGACTATAGGTTCCGTTCAAAAAAAGTGGTATTCTAACAAATCTCCGCCTTTGTATCCTTTTGACATACGAAGAAATTGTCACATACATCACTAGAAAACCATCGTCATCTCTTCCATAATCCAGCACGCGACTTGAGAACCCATAAACGACCTTGTCAGAAAGGGCAGTCACGTAGATAAAATCACCTCGTGGCAGGGGAACAAGGTGTCCCTTCAAGCTTGGCATAGCGATTTTGAGCACACCTTTATCAAAAAAAACGTCGTGAACTGTGCTTTTCAAAGTCACTTTTTCACCACTTTTCGATTCGACCTCTATCAGTAAGGGCATTGCCGGTCTTATGACACTCTGTGCATCGACTTGAGTAATTCGTTCAGTCATGAAAACACCTCAACCAACGCCAAAAAGTGCCTTAACTTTATCGATGAATGACAGCTTTTTGACTGGCTGTTTTTTCATCACCACATCCGCAATGCCATAAACTGCCAGGGCGGGTTGAGACATCTTCTTAGTTGTCACAAAGGGCATTTGCTTGTTGACACTGTCTTTCACAAGTGGCTCAAAGCGAATCAGATGAGTGGATGTGATAGGAATACCTGCAAATCTCGTTATGACAGACACAAACTTCTCCATTATCTTTCGTCCTTCTCGCATATCTTTGACCATATTCATCACCAAGTGAAAACCGTCGGGGTCGACTCCCTTTACGGTCATCAGTTTTACAAAGGTGTAGGCGTTGACGAGTGAGGTTGGCTCGGAAGCAGTAACCATTATCAGATGATCAGAACTCGCATAGAATTTCTCCAGTTCTTCGTTAAAACCAGGTGGAAAATCAAAGACAATGAAGCGATAATTGGATGCTATGCGCTGCAGATGGTTATACAGGTCAGATTTGTCCTGAAGATTGAAGGTAATGAGATCATCGACATCCATTCCAGTACTTATCAAATCCACCTGATAAGGCGTCTGAAAAACGACTTTCTCAAGACTAACACGCTTCTGCAAGAAATCCTTCAGCGTGTTCCTCGGTGTTACTCCCATGAGTATTTCGGCATTGGCAAAACCAGCATCGACATCAAACAGAAGAACCTTTTCTCCTCTCTGCGCAAGAACTATTGCAAGATTGACTGCGATAATTGTTTTGCCAACGCCACCTTTTCCACTTGCTACGCTCACAACCTTCGGTTGATCTCTCAGCAACCCTTCAGCTTGATTGTGCAATGCTGAGCACCTCTTTCGAGAAAAGATATGCGAGTTCCCTGACATTGGCTTCCATGATGTCTTCCGGGACTCGTTGCCCATTGGTGATGAAAGCAATTGGAGCATTGCTGATCTGTGGCACGTTGACTATGTGACCATAGGATTTTGTTTCGTCCATCTTTGTGAGTATTACGTGTGTATATTTTGCCACGGCAAAGCGATTCATGATATCCTTGAAATCTGAGTATTTGCAGTTCATACTCGCCACCAAGAAACAGATCTGCGGTGAAATCGTCTCGGCAAGGGCTTTGAGTTCACTCATCTGTATATCGTTGTTCTAACTTCGACCTGCGGTGTCTATCAAAATAGTGTCAAAATCATGCATTGCATCCAGTTCCAGTCTCGCTTCTCTTGGCGTATATGCGACCCTCAGCGGGATATCCATGATTGTAGCGTAAGTTTTCAGTTGTTCGGTTGCTGCTATTCTGTACGTGTCGAGCGTGAGAATGGCTATCTGTTTTTTCTCAGCCAACTTCAGTCTGGCAGCAAGTTTTGCCAATGTTGTTGTTTTGCCAACTCCAGTTGGTCCTACAAGAAGCACAACCTTGTCAAGAGTTGGTACTTCAGTCCTCATGAAAGGCATTACGTACTCGGCGAGCTTTTGCCGAAAAGCGTCGTCGATCACTATGTCACCGTATGATATTCTTATATATTCAATGATCCTGCTTGTCACTATTGGATCGACATCGTGAGCTTGAAGAGCCTTCAAAAGTTTTTGAATATTCTGTGGAAGATCACTTTGCCGGCCGAAGCTCAGCATCGATTTCATTTCCTGGATCATCTGTTTGAGTTCTCTTATTTCCTCTTCTTGGCGCTTCTCTTTGTTCTTCACCAAGAGTTCTTGAAATTTGTAGACTTCGTTGTTTTCAACCCTGCTCTGATTGGATTTATCCTCGCACACGGCGGTGACTTCAAGGTACCTCTTGGCTCCGATCCCCAGAAACCCACCCTTACGTATACTCCGGGTGCTCAATATAACGGCATCTTCACCCAAATCTCTCTTGATCTGTTCGAGTGCCTCCCTTATGTCGCTAACTGTGTATTTCTTAACCTTCACAGTTTGACCACACCCTCCACCTGAATCGTCACATCATCTGGGAGCTCCTCATAGGCGATGACTGGTACATTGGGCAGAAATCTTCGCACCGTGGAAGAAAGATATGGTCTGATCGCACCTGAGCACACAACAACAGGAGAAAACCCTTTCTTCATAAGACCTTCAAGATGCTTGGAGGTTTTTTCCATCAATTCTCTGAGAATCTGCGGGTTGAGCGCCATTCTCTTTTCTCCGTTCACATCTTGTAAAGAATCCAATATTCTCTTTTCGAGTTCATGATCAAAAGCGACAGCATGTACCTTCCCATCCTCTGAGAGAATCGACTGCACGATTTGACGTCTCAGCGCCCGCCTGACCTGCTCAACCAAGAAAACGACATCCGTTGATTTCTCGCCGTATTCCATCAAGGTCTCGAAGATCAAAGGCAGATTTCTTATCGAAATTGCTTCGCTCAGAAGTTTCTGCAGAATCTTTTTCACATCTGTCGATTTCAGAACACCTGGCATCAAATCACTCACCAATTGAGGAAATCTCTCTCTGAGCCCGTCGATCAACATGTTGAATTCCCTCGCCCCGAGCAAATCCGCTGCGTTTCTCTTAAGCACTTCCGTCAGGTGGGTGGCGAAGACGGTCGGCGGGTCAACAACGGTGTAACCAAGCCTCGTGGCCTCATCTTTGCGCGTTGGTTCAATCCAGAACGCTGACAGTCCAAAAGCGGGTTCTTTTGCGGGGATACCGGGTACCTTCTCAACGGCTGTCCCAGGATTGATTGCCAATAATCGATTTGGCATCAATTCATATCTTGCAACTTCAGCACCTCGTATTCTTATCAGATATTCATTTGGCTTGAGAAGCACGCTGTCTCGGATTCTAACTGGAGAGATCACCAAACCCAGGTCAAAGGCTATTTGCTTTCTTATCATCGTTACACGTTCAAGTAAGTCACCGCCTTGAGAAGGATCTGCAAGGGGAAGGAGTCCATAGCCGATTTCCACTTCTACTGTGTCTGTCTGAAGAACCTCAGCAACCTCCTGTGGTGTCGTAAGAACAGGTTTAGTAGGTGGTGCAGGTGCAGGACCTGCTGGAGCAGGTGCAACCTTCACTGGAACCGCCCTTGCTGTGTACATCGCGAGTGCTATGAAGACTATTCCAATAATGGTACTTGTTATGGGCAACGGTGTGGCAATACCCAAGAACGCGAGGATTACTCCGGTAATGATTATTACCTTCCTCTCCGAAATCAGTTCCCTTACAAGATCCTGACCAAGATTCTCCTTAGACGCCGCCCTTGACACCAGCACACCCGTTGCTGTTGAAACGAGCAAGGCAGGAATTTGTGAAACCAGTCCATCACCCACGGTTAAAAGGGTATAAACCTTTGCTGCGTCAGCGATTGAAAGGCCATGTTTTAGAATTCCAATCAGAATTCCACCGATTATATTCACAAGAACTATGATTATGCTCGCAATTGCATCTCCTCTGACGAACTTCGTAGCACCATCCATTGCACCGTAGAAATCCGCTTCTCTGCGAATGGTCTCTCGCCTCTGTCTTGCTTCCTGTTCAGTTATCAGTCCTGCATTCAAATCGGCGTCGACACTCATTTATTTTCCAGGCATCGCATCGAGGGTGAAACGCGCTGCGACCTCTGCGATCCTTTCTGCTCCACGCGTTATAACTATGAACTGGATTATCACCAATATTATGAAAACAACAAGTCCCACGATGTAGTCGCCTTTGACGACGAATTCCCCAAATGTTCTGATAACCTTTCCTTGGAATTTCTCGCCTTCGAGCAGTATCAATCTTGTCGAAGTCACATTCAAGCCAAGTCTGAACAAGGTTATTATGAGCAACAAGGTGGGAAAAGACGACATGTCAAGGGCGTGTGTTATGTACATAGTGGACAGCAAAATTACCAGCGACAGAGCAATGTTAAGCAGCTGGAAAAAATCCAGCATGAAATCAGGAATCGGTAATATCATCAAAAAAACGATTGCCACAACAAGAACAGCGACAAAGATATCGACGTTCTTCATCATTGCACTCCCTTAACTTCAAATTATACCAAATATCCAGTTGATTCCTATCGTAGAGAATAGACGTAGGCAAGTATTTCAGCAACTGCTCGGTAGAGTCCTGCTGGGATTTGTTCACCGATATCTGTTGTTTTGTAAAGCTGACGGGCAACTTCGGGGTTTTGAACCACTGGCACGCCGCTTTGCCTGGCTATTTGTACTATTTTCTGGGCAACTTCATCTGCGCCCTTCGCCAAAACAACTGGCGCTTCCATTTCTTCAGAATCATACTTCAAAGCAACAGCGATGTGCGTTGGGTTTGTGATCACAACATCTGCTTGCGGTACCTGCTGAAGCATCCTTCCTCTTGAAAGTCTTGCCATGATCTCTCTCTGCCTTCTTTTCACTTCCGGACTTCCCTCTACCTCTCGATATTCTTCCTTCAGTTCCTGCTTGGTCATGCGTATACTCTTTTCGAATTCCCATCTCTGGTAAAAATAATCTACAATTGCCAATACAAGCAAAGCGATCGAACATTTGAACATCACTTCATAGGCAGTATCGAAAACAAACCGCATGGATTCATTCACTTCCATATCCGAGTACAAGCTGAATGAATTGAACTTGGGTCTTATCACAGTGTAAGCCACATAGCCAACGATGACCATTTTGAATATCGATTTCAGAAGTTCAAAAAGACTTCGTGTTGAAAACATTCGCTTGAAGCCCTCTACAGGATTTATCCTTTTTAAGTCAGCCTTCAATGGCTTGAAGGATAAAAGAAAACGGGTCTGTAGCGCACCAATGACGATTGCTGAAAGGGCGATCGAGAAAAACAACACAATTAGCATCAAGATGGTGTCTCTAAACATGTGATAGATTCTCGATGAAATGTTCTCCAATGAATCAAAGTCATCCAGGTACAGAAAAGGTATGCTACCCGATAGGGAGAAATCAATTATTCTATACACGACAAATCTCATGATAATAGTCCCCGCGAGGAAGGAAACTGCCATGTTCAACTCTCTGGACACGGCTACCTGTCCTTCTTCGCGAGCCTTCCTTCGCCTTCTGGGAGTTGGTTTTTCAGTTCTTTCTGGATCGGCGAACAGCTGCAGATCTATTTTGAAAACACCTGAACGAAGTACTCCAGAAAATTCAAGGTCTTGTTCGCAATCTGTGAGAAGACATCTGCCCATATCGGTACCATCCCCGCAAACAGGATAAAACCAACCAGAACTTTCAATGGCATTCCGACCATGAAGACATTCATCTGTGGTACCAATCTTGAGATGATACCAAGAGCTATTGAAACAACGAGCATGAATCCTATCATTGGTAGCCCTATCTTCATTGCTATCTCAAACATCTCATTGGTTTTGCTGGTCAGGATGCTGGCAAAATCGAAATTGCTAATCGTTCTACTCAGGGGAACGACTCTGAGTGAATCAACAACGGCTTGATATACCAGTAGATGCCCCTTCAGGGCTACGAATACATACAGGCCAAGCATGTACAAGAGTTCACCTTGCAACGGCACTTCTTCCCTTTGTGGATCAAAAACAGAGGACATGGCAAAACCCATTTGAGTCCCGAATATTTCACCCGAGACACTCAACGCGACTACAGGAAGCAGTGCCAAAAAGCCTATGGCAAGTCCAAAGGTGTAGTTGCTGAAAATCGCAAGTACGATCTGCAAAACCGGTGTGTTTAATGCTACCGACTCAGTAATCATAGGTAAGGCAGTCCAGCTCAGAAAAACAACCAGCAGAACCTTTATCTGAACAGGCAAAAACCAATCACCGAAAAAGGGCGCTATTGTGAACATTCCTGCCGTTCTTGTGACCATCAAGACCCAACACAGAAACTTGGTCTCAACAAATTCCTTAAGGTCCAATTCAAATCATTCCCATCAACTTTTCCCACATTTGCTGAGCGTATTCTGTGAGTTTTTCAAACATCCAGCTTCCCAAAAATGTGAGGGTCAATAGCATGAGTATTATCTTCGGTGCAAAGGTTAAGGTCTGTTCGTGTATTTGAGTCACAGCCTGGAAGATGCTTATCACTAACCCTACGATCAAACTCACCAACAAAACTGGCGTGATTACCACTATGACAGTCTGTATACCATCTTTGAATGCATCTATGAAGAGATCCAGTGTCATGCAGATCACCTCGCAAAACTTTTTATCAAACCAGCCACGACCAAGTCCCAACCATTCACCGCTATGAACAGCAAGATCTTGAACGGTAGTGATATCAACACAGGCGGGATCATTATCATGCCCATGCCGAGCAATACGCTCGCGACAACCATATCTATGACAATGAATGGGATGTACAGTAGCACACCCATCTTGAAACCTAACTCGAGCTCGCCAAGCACGAAGGCAGGTATGATTATGGTATTTGGTATGTCATCAATCTTGTCATACTTCTGCCCAACATTAGAAGCGAGTAAAAACGCGTTATCCTCGTTGTGATGGTTCACCAGCTCGTTGACCATGAAAACGCGAACCCTTTGCATCATTCTTGAGAAAAGTTCCTGATACCCTATTTCTCCCTTCATGTATGGTGTGATCGCCCCGTTGTATATATCAGACCAGACCGGTTGCATAATGAAAAAGGTCAAGAAAAGCGCCAGGCCAACCATAACCTGTGACGGGGGAGTCTGTCTTGTACCGAGTGCATTTCTCAAAAATGAGAATGCCACTATTATTCTGGTGAAAGAGGTGAAAAGAATTATGATACTCGGAGCCAGACTCAGCACTGTCAGAATCAGAAGGATCTCGAGCGTTACAACCAGATCTCTCTGATTTTGAGCAGGTGAAATGCCTATACTGATCGAAGGAAATGGCAATTCATCTTGAGGGAGAATCAAGGTTGGCAAGAGAACTAATACCAGCACCAGGACTCTTCTCATTTTTCTTCGTTCCTTTTCTCGTGTTTTCCGAGTTTTTTGAAAAGTAGACGCGAGAAACCCTCGGATTGTTCTATCTGACCTATTTCTGTTTGAGAAAGTTCCTTGAGAACAGTCGCACTATTCGGTGTCACAAGCAGAAAGTAGTAATTTTCCATTACACGAACCAAAACCACAGAACAATTTCTGTCCACGTAATGTCTTTCCAACACCTTGACATTCTTGGAATTGCCGAAAGGATTCCGTCTCTTCACGAGAAGGTATACAACACCAAGAAAGCCTATCAGGAATGCAAAGGCCAGAAGCACTTGTAAAAAGAGTGACCCTATTCATCCCACCTCGATCAGCCGATTTTTTGAAGAGCTTCAATGACCCTGCTGTGCTGAAAGGGTTTCACTATGAAATCCTTTGCCCCAGCCTGGATTGCCTCTACTACCATTGCCTGTTGACCCATAGCACTGCATACAATGATCTTGGCATCTGGTGCGAATTCTCTGATCTTTTTTATCGCATCAATTCCATTCATCTCGGGCATCGTTATGTCCATAGTAACCACATCAGGTTTCAGCTCCTTGAATTTCTCGACTGCCTCAACTCCATTTGCTGCCTCACCAACTACTTCAAACCCAGCTTTGGTTATTATGTCCTTCAGGAGCATTCTCATGAACGCAGCATCATCAACTATTAGTACTCGTTTTGCCATTACCATACCCCCTCACTACTGTATTCTCCGACGGCGATTAACTCGCCAAGTATTCTTTCCAGGTTCAAATATACTATGAGTTCTTCACCTTTCTTTATGATACCCTTAGATTTCTCGCCAAATCTCTCAAGTTCGTGAAGTTTCTCAACCTCGGACATATCGCATCTCAAGACACCTTTGACTCTGTTCACCAGGAAACTGACCTCCATCTCTTCCCAGTTGACGACCACAATTTTCTCATCTTGTTGTTCCGATTCAAGTCCAAGCAACATTGACAGATCTATCACAGGAACAATCCTTCCACGCAGATTCATAACACCAAGCACGGTCTTCTTCGATCTTGGTACAGGTGTTATTTCTGGTTTCTCTATGACCATGCTCACATGTTCAACGTCGAATGCCATTTCCTGCCCACCAACCTCGAACACGAATACCTCAAACTCCATTTCACTCTGCATAAGATCCCTCCCAAGATCAAGCAACGTTGGCCACATCAAGTATCAGAGCTATGCTGCCATCTCCAAGTATCGCACCCCCGCTGAAGATTCTCACATCGCTGAAAATCTTACCGAGGGATTTGATCACTATGTCTTCTTGGCCTATCAGTGTATCTACGGCTAAACCATACTTTCTATTTCCCACTCGAACTATGACTGTGTTGTATATGCTGTCCTCTGATTGGTGCGGAAGTTCGAGTATATCCCACAATCTCACAATGGGGATTATTTCTCCTCTTATGACTGAAACCTGGCGATCCTGGATTTTCTGGATCTGATCTTTTGTTATGCTCAGAGTGCTATCTATATTCGCAATCGGTATAGCGTAGACAAAGTTGTTAATCTTAACCAAAAGTGCCTGAATTATGGCAAGTGTCAATGGTAGTCTCACGGTTATTGCAGTTCCTTTGTTTTTCACACTCTCTATGCTCACCGTTCCATTCAATGACTCAACGACATTCTTCACTACATCCAAGCCAACACCCCGACCAGAAAGCTCTGTGGTCTCTGTTTTTGTCGAAAATCCCGGCATGAAGAGAAACTCGTAGACCTTCTCATCGGGTAGAGCCTCGGCCTGCGCCTCCGTTATCAGTCCTTTTTCGATGGCCTTTTTTATTACAGCCGATCTATCGATTCCTCGACCATCATCTCTGACCTCAATTACCACATTGTTCCCTTCGTGCCTTGCCGAGAGTACAACAGTACCGACGGGTGGTTTTCCCTTCGCCAAGCGCTCTTCCTTCGATTCGATGCCATGATCTATGGCATTTCTGAGCATGTGCAGCAGAGGTTCACCTATGTCTTCGACGAAGGTTCGATCAAGCTCCGTATCTTCTCCCTCAACTATGAAGTTGATCTCCTTGTTGAGCTGCTTTGCAAGATCTCTGACCATTCTCGGAAATCTGTTAAAAACAAAGGCTATTGGCACCATCCTTATTTTCATAACAACATTTTGTAAATCCAGGCTTATCCTGTTCAGATTCGAAAGGCTTTCATCGACCTCTTTTATACTGTACTTTCTGAGTGTATCGGCTATTCTGCTTCTTGAGATCACCAATTCTCCCATCAGGTTCATCAAGTTATCCAGCTTATCTATGTCAACTCTGACGGTTTGAGTAATTCTTCTTCTCTCCTTTGTTGATTCAACTTTGGCTTCTTGTTTCTTCTCTACTTCTTCTATTTTTTCAGCTGGTTTCTTCTGTGCTTCTGCGTGCACAATATCTTGAATGGTTACCCTTTCGATTTCTGATATTGACATTATCATGTTTCTGAGAGACTCTTTGTCTTCTTTGATCACCAAAATCAGCTGCACGTCACGATCGAATTTCTCCTGTTCGATATCTTCCACGGCTGGGTTAGAGCTCAGAATCTGACCCCCGTGGTCCTCAATGGCCTTGAACACCATGTACATTCTTACTGCTTTGAACTGGGTTCCCTCAGACAAGGTGATGGTCATCTGATACGCGTTGTAACCTTCATTTACAGCCTCAGCGATCACCTTCTCTATGGATTCAGAAATACTTACAACAGACTGAGTCGGTTTTTGCTCGGACGTATTTTCCTTGATTTCCTTTCCAGCGGAGAGCACTTCAAAACCCTGCGCGAACTCATTAACATCAACTTCGGGCAGCTGGTCAGTACCCTTTCTCACTATTGAATCGATCATTTTTTCCAAGATATCGACTCCTGCAAAGAGTCGGTCCAACATGGTAGAATCAAGCTTGATCTTTTTACTTCTTATCCTGTCAAGCAGTTGCTCCATCTTGTGGCACAGCTTTGACATACTCTCAAATCCCATCGTTCCTGACATTCCTTTCAGCGTGTGCAAGGCTCTGAAGGTTTCATTTATCGCTTCGGAATCCTCATAGTCCTTCTCCAATTTCAACAAAGAATCGTTGAGCGTCTGGATGTACTCTTTGCTCTCATCGATGAAAACGCTCAGATATTGTTCGTTCATGGTGATTCCTCCCATCGAATGTTACTGTGAAAATTATTATACCATGCAGTTAAGGGACTTCCAAACCAAATACAATGCATATGCAGATACTCGCGCTCTGAAAATATTCCTCTGTTGCGGGTAATGTAACTGCACTACTTCTTTCAGGTCTTCCCCGACTACACAAAGAAAGGCTGTACCAACGGGTTTTTCGGCCGTCCCACCAGTTGGCCCTGCTATACCTGAGATTGAAACAGACAGATCACTACCGGTGAGCTCTCTTATTCCATATGCCATCTGTATTACACATTGTTCACTAACTGCACCGTGCTCCCGCAATACTTTATCGTCGACCTTCAGTAGATTCTTCTTGACCGAATTGTCGTACGCCACGATACCACCCAGGAAGACTTCAGATGCTCCAGGCACATTGACTATTCTGGAACTGGTCATACCACCTGTACAGGATTCCGCAACAGACAAGGTTTTGTTTCTTTCTTTCAAAGACTTCACTACAGCTTCCTCGAGCGTTATGTTCCCAAAGCCAATGAAGTACTCTTTTGTTATGTCTATTAATCTCGCCGACAGTTCGTTCAGTTTTTCAAGGTTTTCAGTTGAACAAGTGAATCTCACTCTTATTCCATCACCGTAAGAAGCTTGAGTGGCGATTTTTATCCTGGGATCTGGTGTGAGTTTTCGTATCATTTCGTCAAGCGTTGATTCAGCGATCGCGAAGAACAACATCGTCACCGTAGTCGTGTTCCTGTCGAGTTTCAGATCTTTCAGCACATCTTCGAACATGGGTTTGAGCTCCTGTGGTGGTCCCGGTAGAAGGATCAAGATCCTGCCATCGTGATCGATCATCTGACCCGGTGCACTACCGACGACATTTGGTATCACAACTGCTCCTTCAACTACCATAGCCTGTCTGTCGTTGTTTGCAGCGACATAGTTATGATATCGAGAAAGCCTTGCCCTTATTGAATCTCTCAAAGTCTCGTTTAAAACAAGTTTGCGTCCCAGCGCCAGCGCCACCGCTTCTCGAGTTTTATCGTCTTCAGTAGGTCCAAGCCCGCCACTCAATATGATGATCTGTGAATCCTTCATTGCTTGATTGACTGCCTCGATTATATCATTTAGTTCATCAACCACCGAGATCACTCTCTTGATCTTGACACCATACTCTGTCAATCTCTCAGAAAGATACTGAGCATTTGTATTCAATATTATGCCCTCAACTATTTCACTGCCGATTGTTATGACACTGGCAACTTTCATCGAAAGACCTCCTGAGAGTGATTATACAAAAAGAGCAGCCTTTTCAGACTGCTCGTCAATAATCATCAAGACTTTCACATCTTGCCGATCTCCTGCTTTGCCTCTCTGACTAACTGAACGAATTTCTTTGCTTTCTCAATTATCTGCTCTTTAGTGCCTTTTGTCAGCCCGCCTCCCACTCCGACTGCGACAGCTCCGGCTTTGATCCATTCCTTCACATTTTCGAGTTCGACACCTCCCGTTGGCATGATCTTGGCTTGTGGAAGGGGACCATGAATTGCCTTTATGTAGGATGGTCCCACGGCTGAAGCCGGGAAAAGTTTGATCAGTGGTACTCCCAATTCGAGTGCCTTGACAATCTCTGTTGGTGTGAGAACTCCCGGTATATATGGAACCCTGTGTTTGTTACACAGTAGAGCCGTTTCTTCAGATAGGTTCGGAGCAACTATGTACTTTGCCCCGGCCTCTATAGCTATCTTTGCCGTGTAGGGATCCAGCACAGTACCAGCACCGAGAAGGATTTGATCTCCCATTTCCCTGTCTATCTGCTGGATAACTTCAGTTGCGTGTGGGACGCTGAAGGTCACTTCAATCGCGACAATGCCACCTTCTTTGCAAGCCCTACAAAGTTCCACAGCCTTTGACGGAGAATCTGCCCTGATTACAGCCACAATACCACTATCAATGATTTTCTCAACGATCTCCATGTTAGTTTTCCTCCTTTCTTTTTGACATTCTTATTATACCCCGTTATTAACATGGAGCAAACCTATTTCCTATAGGGAAAAAGATATCAAACACTCGTCATTAAGGTTAGTTTACCTTGTAGAGGCAAAACAATTCTTGCTGAAAGATTCCTGTTAACACATTCTATACCGGTAGTTTCTCATTTTTCATTGTAGATTTCAGCTTTTGTGGTCTATAATGGACTCTGCAGGAGGGCATATTATTTGCGATACGCATTGGTTGGATATGGTATTGGGAACAAAGCACTGTGTACTAAATTAACACAAATGGGACATCAAATCTTCGTAAGCGAGTCAAGATTTCTAACTGATGAAGAAAGATCACAGCTGATCAGTATGAATGTTCACTTTGAAGAAGGAAATAACTCTCAGAGAATATGTGAGGCCGATGTTGTTGTGGTCAGCCCGTCGGTAAAACCTGATCATCCAATTGTCTCAAGATGTTCTGCTAAAGCTGTGACCGACATCGATGTCGTTCTGGGTATAAGAAAACCTGCTTTTGTCATTGCCGTTACCGGGACCAATGGAAAGACGACAACGTGCAATATGATCTTTCACGTCTTAAGAACTATCGGTAAGAACTGCTACTTGTGTGGAAATGTTGGAGAACCCGTTGCGCATCTGCTTGATGTTGATCCAGAGTATGTTATTCTCGAAATCAGCAGTTTTCAACTGTACTGGTCAAAAAGCTTACCCATTGATATAGGCGTGATACTCAATATTGAGCCAAATCACTTAGATTGGCATCCCACGATGCAGCACTACATTGAATCAAAACTGAAAATATTTGGTTTTGCCGAGCACAAGGTTTTCAACGAATCAGATGAGACCATCAAACGAAATCTGAGTACAGATTCAACTTACCATGGTTTTGAGACGGTTTCCGTCGACAGTTCTTTGTCAAGGGTTGTCTACGAACAAAGGAGTTACTATGTGAACAACAGCGTTCTTCTAACCTGCCAGAACCTCGAAAACCTCTCTGCTGTTCTGAAGGTATTCTCTTTGCTCGGCTATGAACCAAGTACCGTCTTGGAAGCGCTTGAGAGTTTCAGACCACCCAGACACAGGATGGAACTTGTAGCAAAGATCAATGGTATTAGCTTCATAGATGATTCAAAGGCCACAAGCGCAGCCGCGACAATCTCGGCTCTTGAGAATTTCACGGCAAAAAACGTTATACTTATCTTAACCGGCAGAGGCAAGAATGAAGACTACACATCATTGGTCAACCAAATGAAAAGCAAAGTGAAACATGCCTACATTTTCGGTGAAATGGCCAGAACACTCAGCGACATTCTACAAAAGGAAGGTTTTCCTTTCACCATAGCTGAGAACATGAGACAAGCTGTTTCCGATGCCTTTGAAATGGCCGAAGATGGTGATGTTGTCCTTCTCAGTCCTGCCGGGGCAAGCTTTGATCTTTATAGAAACTACGCCGAACGTGGTGATGACTTTGTCAATGTGGTAAAATCGTTAACGGAGGGGAAGGGATAGTTGTCAAATGTTGTATCGATTCTTCTCATAGTGTCCATTTTGATATCCGTGGGTCTAATCCTAATTGCAAGCTTTGATGTAACTGCGCAGATGAATCTTTTTGGTAATACCGCACGCGATTTGTTGTATTCACATGTTGTGAAGTTGATAATTGGAGCATTTTTGATGACTGTGGCAATGATCGTAGACTACAAAATACACATTAAACTTGCTCAGTTTTATTATTTTCTCAGCTTAGGTCTGTTGTTGATACCATTCTTTTTACCAAAGATAAATGGCACAAGTAGGTGGATCAGTCTACCAGGTTTCAGTTTTCAACCATCTGAGCTTGCAAAGATTGTTCTTATAATTTCTCTTTCTGTCTATATATCCCAGAACAAAGAACAAATGAAAACATTCTACACAGGCTTTTTGAAACCATTACTTCTGAGTTTACCTTTTCTTGCGCTGATTGTGCTTGAGCCCGATTTGAGCACATCTGTTGTCTTACTACTTTTGGTGCTCATGATGCTCTATTCTCATGGTGCTCGTGGTGCTTACATTTTCATGACTGTACTTTTACTCTTTGCCATCTTCTATCTTGCTTTGAACAACGGTTTTTTTCTGAAGGATTACCAGCTTTGGAGACTGAGAACCTTTCTTGAAGGCGACCATCCAGAACAAGTTTCCAAGGCGATTCAAGCGCTCAGAGAGGGCGGGTTGGTGGGTAAGGGTGTGGGTTTGGGCGAGGTAAAACTGGCGGTGCCTGCCGTTGTATCTGATTTTATCTTAGCAGCGGCAGGTGAAGAGTTTGGCATGATTGGCATAATTGCGATAACGTTATTGTTTTTTCTTTTGGTCTCAATCATGCTGAGGCTTGCAGAAAAACTGCAGGACACATTCGCCACGGCATACATAACGGGATTTTCATTTTTGATCATTCTCCAAGTTCTGATCAACCTCGGGGTTGTTACGGGAGCTCTGCCAGTGACCGGTGTGACACTGCCTTTTCTCAGCTACGGGGGTAGTTCGATCATAACGATGTTGTTGGGCCTTGGTGTAGTGATAAACATACTGACTCATTCAAACGGAAGTGAGCGAAGTTGAAAATAGCGGCAGCCGGCGGAGGAACAGGAGGCCATCTGTATCCTGCACTTTCAGTTCTTGAAAGCCTTGCTCGAATGACAGAGATTGAGGTTACCTATCTGTGTCTGAAAAGAGGTCTTGAGAGCAAGATCATTCCACAAGAATATCCAGAGTACAAGATGGTAACCGTTGATTTCAAAGGTCTGCACAGACCGATATTTCATCCAGTGAATTTCACAAGACTATTGAAAATATTCCAAAATGAGAGTATTATAGCTTCGGAAGTAGATGGTTGTGAGATGGGTTTTGTGACGGGTGGATACGTCTCGTATCCGCTCGGTAGGGTTTGTATCAAGAAGAAAATACCTATCTTTGTTCAGGAACAGAATGTGATACCTGGTTTGTCAAACAGATCTTTGAGCCTGAGAGCACAAAAAATCTTTGTTGCTTTTGAAGAGAGCGTAAAATACTTTCCAAGATCTGTTCGAAAGAAAGTTGTTGTCACAGGAAATCCGATAAGAGTAAGGGATTGCACTCGAGGAAGCTTCGGCGAAGATTACATACTGGTTTTAGGTGGAAGCAGAGGAAGTGAATTCATAAACGCCTTGATGGAGCAGGTGTACAAGACGGAGAAGCAAATGAGATTTATCCACAGCACTGGAGATAGTAACTGGACGAAGAGGCTGAGTAATTATGAAAATGTTCAGGCCTTCGATTACATATACGACATGTCTTGCGCATGGAAAGGAGCAAAGGCTGTCGTGAGTAGAGCTGGTGCAATTGCCGTTAGTGAAATGCTCTATTATGGAGTTCCCGGTTTGTTGATACCGTGGGAGGGTTCGGCGGGGAATCATCAGCTCTTCAATGCCATGTATGTTGAGAAGATCAAAAGGGGGATACTGGCAAGAGAGAAGGACCTCACGCCTCGACTCCTCATCGAAAAACTTGCACATACGATTTCACTGGGCAAAAAAACCGAAGAAAAGGTCAACCCAGCAGAGTTAATTGCTAAAATCATTTTGGAGGAATTGAGATGAGAGTTCATTTTGTTGGAATTGGCGGCATCGGGATGAGTTCCCTGGCTTTGCATTGCAAAATCAATGGAAATGATGTCTATGGTTCTGATATATATGACAATGAGCAGACAGAAATCCTGAAGAAAGCGGGAATACATGTTTTCATAGGCCACGATTACAACAACTGGCTCGATCCTGATCTGGTGGTTCACACACCTGCGGTTCATTTCGACAACCCTGAAATCATTCGAGCAAGAAGAGAAGGCGTCAAGGTTGTCAGCAGATCAGAGTTTCTGAGAGATATTCTTGACGGATCGACTCAGTTTGCTGTGACCGGTTCTGACGGTAAGACCACTACAACTGCTATGCTTGCACATTGCCTCAAGGCTTTTGGGGATGACCCGACGGTCTTTCTTGGTGGCGTCCATAGGTCTCTGGAGTTTGGTAACTACCGCTCAGGCAAAGGGCCAATTGTTTACGAGCTCGATGAAAGTCAGCCGGAGTTCTCTAATTTCCGCCCAGATTATTTGATTATCACGAATGCTCGTGGTGATCACCTCGAAAACTACAACAGCGACGCAGGTTTCTACAGATCTTGTTTTGAAAAACTTGCGAGTGAGACTCGAAAGATAGTTGTGACTTTTGCCGATGATCCAAATACATCTCACTTGGGAACTTATACCTTTGGAAAATCACATGGCACATGCAAATTACACAGCAGAGTTGTTAGGGACCTTCAACAAGTGGCTGAAATTGAGCTGAATGGCAAGCGGTACGGACTGATTTTGAGGGTTCCAGGAGAACACAATGTGTTGAATGCGATGGCTGTTTTAACATTGTTCTGGGCGGCTGGATATGATCCTAACCGCGTGTTAGAAGCTCTGAAGGATTTTGTTGGTACTCGCAGGCGCTTTGACATAACAGTTCTGAATGAACAACAGAAAACCTACGTTGTTGATGATTATGCTCACACACCTGATGAGATAAGATCGTTGATCGCAGCAACGGGGGAAGTCTTTCCAAGACAGAAAAAGATTGTCGTTTTCCAACCTCACAGGTATAGTCGATTGCTGCGTGAAGATGGTAATTTCGCAAAAGCGCTCAAAGACGCAGACGAGATTTATGTTACCGAAGTCTACAGCGCCTTTGAGAAGGCTATTCCTCAGCTATCTGCAAAGGTGATAGTCGAAGGTCTTCAGAACTATGGCAAGAAAGCTCGATATTTCCCAAAACTTGAAGATCTACTCGGTGCTTTTCAACCCCAGGAAAACACGGTATATCTTTTTGTTGGAGCGGGAGATATCATAAAGGTCTCTCAAAACTTCGTTCAAAACTACAAAAAAAGGTGACCCACCAGGTCACCTTTTTATCCAATTTATCCAAGCGATCTTGGATCAAGTGCGTCTCTCAAAGCATCACCCACAAAATTGAAGGATATCACCGTGATGAAAATGAATATGCCAGGTATCAACAGCCATGGGGCTTTAGTCATGATATAGACATCCTGAGCTTGCGCGAGCATTAGTCCCCAGGATGCATATGGTTCTCTGATACCGAGTCCTAAGAAGCTTAGTCCTGCTTCACCGAGAATATATCCAGGTATTCTAAGTGTGGCATTTACGATCAAATAAGTTGCCGTGTTTGGAAGAACATGCCTTGCCAATACTTTGCTGTTTGGCAAACCTATCGCGACGGCGGCCTCAACGAATTCTCTTTGCCTTATCGAAAGGACCATACCTCTTATGACACGAGAAGTACCAGCCCAGCCTATGAAAGACAATATGAACACAAGCAATATGTAAATCTGAGTCGAAGGCAAATCCAGTGGAAGCATTGCTCTAAGCATGATCATCAAGTAAAAACCCGGTATGGACATGATTATCTCAGCAAATCTCATCAATCCTTCATCTATGAGTCCACCATAATAACCAGATATGCCGCCAAACAGTAGTGCGAAGGCAAATGTAATTATCATTCCAATGATCCCAATAGATAGAGAAATTCTCGATGCAAAAACTATTCTTGACCACACATCTCTGCCATATAAGTCTGATCCCAAAATGAATAGCTTGACATATTGATTGTTATCGTAGTTCTCTACACCAAATAGGTGAATATTCATTGGGAATAACCAGAGAAGCTTTCCATTCCAGCTTCTTATAAACCACTTAACAGGGTATGTCTTGTAATCATAATCTATGACCTTCGCCTTGAGCATTTCAAATTTTCCATCCTTTTTTACTACTATCGTGTCAAGCGACTCTGTAACCGCCACTGCTTCTATTTGGTACTCACTTGTCAGACCAAACTTGGAAGAATAGCTCTTGAAATACATCTCTTGTGCCACCGCGGAAGTTGTCTCTACCCTGCTCAAACCTTTTGAAAGCGTCTCGTCGTTGTATCCAAATAAGAAATAATCCGTTGTTCTTGGGGACTTTTTGACATCGTACCACTGACCATCTATCTTGATACTTTCTATGGAATTCACTGAGAATTTGAAACTTTCCACGCCATCTTTGCCGAGTTCATAGGTCACAATGGAACCATCTGGTTTTTCCAAAACAAGTTTGCTGGGGAAAAGCATCTCCTTGTAGGTTCTTTCGTATGTCACCTTGTCAACATATGATATCATCGGAAGAACATAAGGTTTTGTTTTCACACTCTTGTACGTTCTGTGTATTCTGGTTGGTGGTGAATAAGTGTGCTTCAGTGATTGTTCAATAGGATTGTACGGTGAGAAAAAATCAGCGAAGATTGCCAGTATGTACATGGCAATGAGTATACAGAGCGCGATCACTCCTGGCCTGTGTCTCAAAAAAGCTCTCCAGATCAGTTGACCTCTTGTCAGGTATTTCTCTTCAAACTCTATCTTTTGATTGTTATTATTTGTTTCAGTCATCTCAAAGCCCTCCTGTTAGCTGAGTCTCACACGTGGATCGACCAGCGCAAGCAAAATGTCGGCAACAAGGTTACCTGCCACCAAAAGAACCGCACTGATCAATCCGCTTGCCATAACTATGTACATATCTTGTTGAATCAGAGCTTGGTATACGAGCCTTCCCATGCCAGGCCAGCCAAAGACATTCTCGACAAAAAGCGCACCGCCAAGAAGACCAGAGATACTAAAACCAAGAAAGGTTATCATGGGATTTATAGCATTTCTCATAGCATGTTTGAATATCACAACCCTTTCCGGCATACCCTTAGCCCTTGCGAATACAACATAATCTTCGTTCAACACATCCAACAACGAACCTCTCATATATCTCATCAAACCGGCAAAAGAACCAAGACTCAAAGCTGTCGCCGGCAGAATTAAGTGCCAAAGGATGTCTTTAAACCTTTCCCATGTACTCAAAGAAGAGTAATATACAGACTTCATTCCAGAGATGGGGAACCATCCTGTTTTTGCCGCAAAATACAACAAAACCAGTCCTAAGAAAAACTCAGGAATTGCCACAAAACCAAATGCTAAAAAGGTCATAATCTTGTCTCCGATTGAGTATTTTTTCAGTGCGGTGAAAACACCCAGCGCGATACCGAGAATCCAGGAGCTCGCAAGCGAGATGAGTGACAAAATAAGCGTTGCAGCCACTCTCTCCCAGATCAATGTTGAGACTGGCCTTCTGTAATAGAAAGAATATCCCAGATTTCCTTTCAGAACATTCTTCAACCAGGTCAGATACTGAACGATCGCAGGTTTGTTGAGCCCAAATTCTTCTTCCATCGCCTTAAGCCTCTGTGGCGAGACAGATGGATCGAGCCTATATTGATCGAGAAAATCTCCTGGAGCCGCGTACATGATTAAGAAAATCATCAAAGAAATTATCAACAACTCTGGCAAAGATATGATAAGTCTTCTACCGATATACTTGAGCAAAACCCATCACCTCAGAACCCAAAGGGGGCACATGGCCCCCTTTGCTATCGCTATTTCTTCCAGATCCAATCAATGTTCCAGAGCATACCACCAAAAGCGGTTGGTTCCAGATTCTGCAGTTTATCGACGTAGGCATACAGGTAATTTTGCTGAATCGTGTAGATCAAAGGTAGGTGTTCAGAGACGAGTTCTTGGTATCTTGAGAACATCTGGTAAACCTTCTTTTGGTCAAGTATTCTCACGTTTTCTCTGAAGATCTTATCGATCTCGACTTCCCAGTCGGGCGCTTCGTAAATGTCAGCGCTCACAAAGTTCTTAACTTTCGGGCTGTAGTTCCAGAAATGCAGCGCGCCATCGAGTTTCCAGACATTGGCACCACCCTGGGGTTCATCAGAACCGGTCAAACCTATGACGATTGCGTCCCAATCGCCCGTCGCTGTCATCTTCTGAACAAGCGTGTTGAAATCAATGGGTGTAAATACGACTTTGATTCCAAGTTTTGCAAGCTCATCTCTGAGTATATTGCAGGTACCTTCGCGTTGAGTATTACCCGCGTTGGTCATGAGAATGAACTCCACTTTGTTGCCACTTGCATCAACACAGTTTCCATCCTTATCCCAGCTGAATCCACCCAACTGCAGCATCATGCGGGCGTAGTCCAGATCGTATGGGTACTTTCTCAGTACGTCATCATTGTAGAATGCGGCAGCAGCGGCGCTTATTGGACCCCACTGCGCAACACCGAGACCAGCGAGCAGTGTATCTATCATTGCATCTTTGTCCATGGAGTAAGCAATGGCCTTTCTGAAGAATTCATTTCTGAACCAGCTTCTCTTAACAGGATCTGTGCAGTTGAAGTTCAATGTGACAAAGGTTGTTCCGAAGTTTGGTCCTCCTGTTCCAACGATCCAGCCCTTTTCCTTAGCCTTATTCTTGATTTCTGGATAGAACTGGGCTGTTACACCGTAAACGTCTATTTCGCCGTTTTCGAAGGCGAGTCTGATAGCATTCAGGTCTGGTATTATCTTAAGCACATACTCATCAAGATATGGTAGTTGCTGTCCGTTTGCATCTTTCTTATAGTAGTACGGGTTTTTGACCATTCTCACAAATTGATCGGGCACATATTCAACTGGAATGAATGGGCCAAGACCGACAAGCTCTTTCTTATTAATGGCGTCAACAGTCCACATTTCTTTGAATTTGCCTTGTTTCACCCATGGCTCAGCGATGTGCTTTGGAAGAATTTGAATGCCAGCTGCATATCTGACTGCGAGTCTGTAAGGCTCTTGATAGGTGATTTTCACGGTGTAGTCATCTACCTTTTCAGCCACAGGTAGTCTTCCCTGAGAATCTTCAAGCAGATTTGCCATATCGTTTGGTATGTCTGGGTTACAGTAAATATCATTCAAGCTGAAGACAAAGTCATCTGCTGTGAACGGCGCACCATCTGACCATTTGATGCCCTTTCTGATCTTCAGGGTGATGATCATCTTTTCGTCGTCCGTTACCTCTACCTCGCACCGTTCTGCAAGTGCCGGGTACATTCTTGCGTAGTTGTCCATTTCAATCAGGCTTATCAGGAACACGTTGATCACAGCGGTAGAACTCGTCTCTTGTGCAACGATGGGGTTCACTGTCTTTGGACCACTACCGAGTTGAGGAGCGATCAAAGTTCCACCAGGCTTACCAGTAGCTTTTGCTCCCAGGTACGGCGTGTTTTCGTCAAAATAGACGTATTTCTCAGCAGCAAAGCTCAGAACGAAAAATGCCAGTACTAATGCCACTGTCAGAACTCTCTTCATGCCAATACACCCCCTATTTCACCAGGTGGCAAGCCACCCAGCGGTTTTCAGATACCTTCCGAAATTCAGGATACACTTTTTCACATATTTCCATCTTATAGGGACATCTTGGATTGAAAAAACATCCACTCGGTCTTGAAATGGGACTTGGTACCCCGCCTTTTAGTATGATTCTCTGCCTCGATCTCTCCACTTTTGGATCTGGAATCGGTGTCGCTGAAAGTAGTGCCATACTGTAGGGATGAAGTGGCTCTTCAAAGACTTCATCTGTTTCACCAAGCTCCACGATCTTACCCAAATACATTATACCAACTGTGTGACTTATAAATCTCACAAGACCCAAGTTGTGTGAGATGAACAGGTAACTGAATCTGAATCTCTCTTGAAAATCGAGGAACAGATTTATGATCTGCGCTTGTACCGAAACATCAAGAGATGAAGTTGGTTCGTCGAGTATGAGAAACTCTGGTTCAATCGCAATAGCTCTTGCAATGGCTATTCTCTGTCTTTGCCCCCCACTGAATTGATGGGGATACCTGTCCAAATGGAAGGCTTTTAGTCCAACCATTTCCATAAGGCTCTTGGCTCTATCATACGCCTCCTGTTTGGTGCGTGCGACTTTGTGAAAGATCATGGGTTCGGTGACAATCTGTCCGATGGTCATCCTTGGATTCAAAGAGCTCATTGGGTCTTGAAAGACTATCTGCATCTTTCTTCTGAACGGGAGCAATTCACTATAGCCAAACTTGGATATGTCGGTGTTCTCAAAGAATATCTGCCCCTCTGTGGGGTTTGTGAGCTTCAGGACAGTTCTTGCCACCGTGGTCTTACCACAACCCGATTCGCCTACGAGTGCAAAGGTCTTACCCTTCTCTATATCAAAACTCACGTCATCTACAGCTTTGATTTCTGCAACGGTTCGCTTTATGAGAAATCCTTGCTTCACCGGGAAGTATTTCTTGAGGTTTTTCACACTGAGCAAGATCTCGGTCACCTAATTGCCACCTCCGACTGGATTGAAACAGCGTACGAAGTGTCCCTGAGAGATTTCTATCATATCGGGAATTTTCTGGTTGCATTCATCTACGTTTCTTGGACATCTTGGTAAGAAAGGACAGACCTTGGGTATGTCTATCATTCTGGGTGGCTGGCCTGGGATCGGTTCGAGTCTATCGATTTTTCTGTCGATTCTTGGGATACTCCTGAGTAGCATGTGTGTGTATGGATGAGCTGGATTGTAGAACACGTCATCAGAACTTCCCACTTCTATTTGCTTACCACCGTACATCACGATTATCCTGTGGGCCATTGAAGCTATTACTCCAAGATCATGGGTTATGAATATCATGGCTGTTCCCAATCTTTGTTGAAGGTCTTTCATCAAATCGAGTATCTGAGCTTGTATTGTAACATCGAGCGCCGTTGTTGGTTCATCTGCAATCAAGATCGAAGGATTACAGCTCAATGCAATGGCGATCACTACACGCTGTCTCATACCACCGCTGAATTCAAATGGATAGGACTTCATTCTCTTCTCAGGTTCCGGTATCTGGACCATGCCAAGCATCTCAACAGCTCTTTTGTAAGCTTCTTCTTTGGAGACCTTCTGGTGCTGTATGATTGTCTCCATCAATTGATCTCCGATTGTGTACAACGGGTTCAACGAAGTCATCGGGTCTTGGAACACCATACTGATTTCTTTACCACGGATTCTGTACATTTCTTTCTCATCGAACCTCATTATGTCCTGACCTTTGTATATGATCTGGCCGCTTACTATTTTTCCGGGGTGTTTGATCAACCTCATAATCGATTTCACGGTTACACTCTTACCGGACCCGGTTTCACCAACGATACCCAGTACCTCTTTCGGCGACAAATCAAAGCTGACATCGTCAACTGCTGCCACAACACCTTCGTCCATGTAGAAATAGGTGGAAAGATTTCTAACAGAAAGAATATTCTCCAAACTCAATTCCCTCCTGACTCAGAAACTATATAAAATTGATCTGTTCTCGAATCGTAGAACATTAATTTCTTGCCATTCATTTCTATCCATAATGATAACACAAGATAGCCATTTTCAAATATTTTCTCTTCACTCTTTAATACATCGCTGATTATCTTATAAGCTATTTCATCGAAACTGTTCGCTTGCGGCTTTACGGTGTATACGACTTCAGGTTCATCGGATAGAGATACTGTGATCACCTGCTCGAATCTTCTTCTTTCAGATCGAAGATTGTCTCCCGCTTTGATATGAGATGATACCACATCCATGATCTTCTTTTCAAGTGTTTCACTCCAGTAGAATCTGAAAATCTGACCGTGATAAGTCAGATGATCATCATATACAATCAAAGTTGCCTTGTTAGAACTGTTTTCTTTGTACTCAGCAGCGATCCGCTTCAATGCAGATTCAAAGGCATTCTTTGTTTGATCGTCACATTCGAAATTCACATAGATTACACCTGGCTTGGAATACCTGAACATCAACAAAATTAAAACCAAGCAAGTGAGAATGGCGATCCAAGATAATCTTTGGGTTTTCATTTCACCAAATGACAAGCCACATAGTGATCAGGCTTCACTTCCCTCAATTGAGGTTCTATCTTGCTACATTCTTCAACTGCCATGTAACATCTTGTGTGGAAACGGCAGCCTGAGGGAGGATTTATCGGACTTGGCACATCTCCCTTCAAGATTATTCGTTCCTTCTTTATATTGGGATTCGGTATGGGTATTGCACTCATAAGCGCGCGTGTGTATGGATGAAGTGGTTCATCAAATAGGTTCTTCTTAGGTGCTGACTCTACAATCTTTCCAAGGTACATTACTATGACCCTGTCGCTGACGTACTTGATGACAGACAGATCGTGTGATATGAACAAATACGTCAACTTGTGTTCTTTTTGAAGGTCTTTCATCAGATTTATGACCTGTGAGCGTATGGACACATCGAGTGCCGCCACGGCCTCATCGGCTATTATCAATTTTGGAGATAGAGCGAGCGCCCTTGCCACACCGATTCTCTGACGCTGACCACCTGAAAACTCGTGTGGAAATCTGTATATGTACTCACCACTTATTCCGACGTCTTCCAAAACCGCTTTAACTCTCTCGACCACTTCTTTATCCCCTCTAACCAACCTGTGTGTGAGTGGACCTTCACCCACGATAGTTTTCACACGGAGCCTTGGATTCAGTGAACTGTAGGGATCTTGGAAGACTATCTGAAGGTCTCTTCTGAACTTCTTTCTTTTTTCATCCATGTTCGAGAGCATCACAGAGAGGAATTTGGATGCTGAACCCTTCGCGTCGCCAAAAAAGATTTCAGCGTACCTGCGGTCTATTCCTTGTAGTGAATCTATCACTGAATCTGTTGAACCCTTCTCTTTGAGTAGCTGCTGGAATCTGTCCGTATAGCTTCTTTTGAGGTATGATCTTGCCTTTGTCGTTGGAAGGAAGTAATATGTTGTATCTTCCTCTCCAACGATAATCCTTCCTGAAGTGGGCTCGTACAAGCGCAGTAATGTCATACCGATCGTCGTCTTTCCACAACCTGATTCACCAACAAGTCCCACTGTTTCTCCCTCAAAGACGTCGAACGAGACATCATCAACGGCCTTAACCCAAGCTACAACTCGTTTAAAAACCCCAGCTCTGATTGGAAAATACTTAATAAGTCGTTCTATCCTGACAAGTGGTTGTTTCATTGCTTATCACCAGCCTCTTTCTTCTTTGCCTGTTCGACCTTCTCCCAAAAGAAACATCTCACCAGATGGCCGTTCACAACCTCTTTCAATTCTGGTTCCTCAGACTTGCACTTTTCTTCTGCGAATTCACATCTTGGATGGAATTTGCATCCTGTTGGGAACTTCAAGGGGTTTGGCACTATGCCGGGGATATTGTAAAGTCGTGTTTGTTCGATATCAAGTCTTGGGATGGCGTGCAGAAGTCCCCATGTGTATGGATGCTTTGGATCGTTGAACAGTGTTTTGACATCGGTGTATTCAACGGCTTTACCGGCGTACATAACCACTACACGATCTGCATTTTCAGCGATCACGCCCATGTCATGGGTTATCAGAATTATTGCCATGCCGTATTCTCTTTGGAGTTGCTTCATCAACTCCATTATCTGAGCTTGTATGGTCACATCAAGCGCCGTTGTTGGCTCATCGGCGATGAGAATCTTTGGCTTGCACGACAATGCCATGGCTATCATGGCCCTTTGGCGCATGCCCCCAGAGAGTTCGTGCGGATACTCATCGACTCTCTTTTCTGGCTCAGGAATACCAACCTTTCTGAGCAAGTCCACCGCCATCTTCTTTGCCGTTGTTTCATCAACCTTCTGGTGCAAAACAATAGCCTCAACGATTTGTTCTCCTATTGTGAAAACAGGGTTGAGCGCTACCATGGGTTCCTGAAAGATCATGGCGATATCTTTGCCACGTATCTTTCTCATAGATTCCTCAGAAATTTTGGTCAAATCGACGTTGTCGAAGACAATGGATCCTTCAACGATCCTTCCTTTTTCATCGAGTATACGGAGTATGGAAAGAGAAGTGACACTTTTGCCACATCCCGATTCACCAACGATTCCAAGCGTCTCGCCCTGGAAGACGTCGAAATCTACTCCATCTACCGCCTTCACAATGCCGTCTTCTGTATAGAAATAAGTTCTCAAATTTCTTACGCTGAGTATTGGCTCTTTCACGTTATCACTCCTTTATCCTCTGAGCCTCGGGTCAAAAACATCTCTTAACGCGTCTCCAACCAAGTTCCAAGCAAGAACAAAAAGGACCATCGCAACCCCAGGATAGACTATCGCGTACCAGTACTTGAACGCTTCACCAGATGCACCAAGCAACCAATTTCTGGCAAAGTTCAGTAGTGAACCCCAATCTGCGTAACCAACAGGCGCACCAAGACCAAGAAAACTCAAAGCGGCTGCCGTTATCACCAAAGAGCCAATTCTCATAGTTGCTTGTATGACCACAGGGAATATCGTGTTTGGCAGTACATGTTTCAGTATCACCAAATAATCGTTGACTCCCAATGCTCTTGCTGCGAGCACATACTGTTCTTCTCTCACCTGCAGGATATTTCCCCTTATAAGCCTTGCTGTTGCCATCCAGCCAAACATGATTAGAGAGATCATCACCTTATTCAATCCCATACCCAGGAATGCGGTTACAACGATGGCAGCCAATATATATGGAATAGATAAGAACACATCGGTTATTCTCATCAGTATCTCATCTAACCAGCCACCAAAGTACCCGGCGACAGAACCTATCAACAATCCTATGATTGTTGAGGTGAGCGTCACAATCAACCCGACCTTGAAGGCTGTTCTGGTACCCCAGATGACTCCATAGAAGATATCTCTGCCATCTATTACGCCGAATGGATGTTCCGTGCTTGGTGGTTGCGGGGTCTTGTCCCATGTCACTATCGGGATCATATATGGGTCGTAAGACTGTGGCGGACAGATGAGTGGAGCACCTATCGCAATCACAGTGAAGAATATCAATAGTGAGAAACCAAGAACAGCTGAAGGGTTTCTCAGCAATCTTTTTATCATTCTTTTGGTTTCGGTTCTCACGATTCCAACCTCCTCAGCTAAAGCGAATTCTTGGGTCGACGGCAGCGTAGAGTATGTCGATTACAAGGTTGCCAATTACCAGAATTAGCGAGTAGAAAAGCGTCGAAGCCATGATAGATGCGTAGTCAAGTTGTGTGGCAGCAGTTGCTGTAAAGCTACCCATGCCTGTCCTGTTGAAGACCATTTCCACGATCACAGTGCCTGCGAAGAGCTGTATCACCATTCCGCCACCAACTGTGATGACGGGTATCATTGCATTCTTGCGCGCGTGCTTGTTGATGACGACATTTTCGGCCAACCCCTTAGCTCTTGCCGTGCGAATGTATTCTTTGGTTAAGACTTCGAGCATGCTGGAACGGGTTATTCTCAACAGATATGCCCACCACAACCATGAGAGTGTTAAGATAGGGGCAATCAGGTGTTGCATAGCATCGACAAAGACGTCAAATCTGCCATTGAACAGTGCATCCAACGTCACAAGCGACGTGAACCTTTTGAACTCAGGTGATTTTACAACTGTGTCGGCCCAAAAACTGAGATTTCCTGGTGGAAACCAGCCAAGCACACTGTAGAAAACCATCAGAACCAGAAGTCCAAAAACAAAATCTGGAAAACTCCAACCCACTACTGCAAAGATACGGACAAAATGATCTATGAATTTATCGCGATTTACAGCCGCTATCATGCCCAACCACACGCCCACAAATACCACTGGTACTATGGCGTAGAGTGCAAGTTCAACGGTCCACGGCAGTCTGTTCAAAATCGCATCCTTAACCGGTTCCTTACCGACAACAGACCAGCCAAGATCTCCGCTCAAAGTGTTCTTGAGCCACTTCACGTATCTGACAACCATTGGATCTTTCAGTCCGTATTTTTCCTTTATCTTTTCCAACTGGTTTGGAGTCAGTTTGTCCAGCAATCCTGGGTTCACATAGGCCGCTAAGAGTCTATCTGATCCCAAGCTCTGAATCATTCCAAATACAATGAGCGATATTCCAAACAAGATCAACGGCAACAGTAACAATCTTCTTACGATATAAGCGACCAAAGATTACACCTCCTAATCAGACTCTAAAACGATCTGACAGAGCCTTCAGTTCTGTCACCATCTTTGCCAGCTCATCGACTCTCCTGAATAACTCCTGGGTATTGTTTGTTTGATCAACAATAACTCTTGTTACCTCATCTGTTATTTTCGATACTGCTTCAACATTCTTTGCAATTCTGTCCACGGCAGTACTTATTTCTTCTATTGCTCCACTTTGCTCTTGACTGGTAGCGGCAAGGTCATTCGCTGCCAGGGTGAACTCCTCTATATCTTTTACCATATTTTCTATTTGTTGTGCATCTTCGTTCAAGGTATTCAGTGAATTCTGTATGTGATCAACAACTTCCTGTCCTCCTTGGGCTACCAAAAGGCTTTGTGCTTTGATCTGTTTGAGAATATCGGTTACTTCCTGGGTCGCACTTCTGCTCTGTTCAGCCAATTTCCTTATTTCGTCTGCAACAACCGCAAACCCCCTCCCTGCCTCACCTGCACGCGCAGCTTCTATTGCTGCGTTCAGTGCAAGCAAGTTGGTCTGCTCGGCGATGCTGTATATGGCATCTGTTATCTCTCCAATGCGGTTGGACAGGTCAACCAGCTTCTGCACGACTTGCATGGACATCTGGCCACGCTCTGCAGTATGTTGCATAGATTCAGTGAGATCTCTCACAGATTTCTGGGTGGAAAAGGCTTTACTTTTGAGCCTTTCAGATCCTTCAGCAAGTCTCGAGGCATTTTTCGCAGTGTTTTGCGCACCCGAAGCTATTTCTTCCATCCCCGAATTCACCTCAGAAACAGACGAGACAATTTCTTCTATGCTTCTGCCAACTTTTTGGGCAGATTCTTGAGATTTGCTTGATACAGTAGTTGCTTCTTCTACGCTTTTACTGATCTGCCCAGAGAAAATCTCAATCTGTTCGCCCAATTTCTTAATTCGAGTCACACTATCTCTAAGGGTATCGGTGACAAGAGAAAAAGCTTTGGAAAGTTCACCAATTTCATCTTTGCTTTCGAATCTTTGACTAACTGTCAGATCACCTTGCGCGATACGCTGTGCTGTGGTAGTCAAAATGTGCAAAGGTCTTGTCATCCTTCTTGTAAATATCATGCCAGCAACAATGCTGGCAAATACGACAATTGAGGACGCAATCAATGATGTCCAAAGCGTTTGAAGAAATACTTCTTGTACCTCTCTGTAAGGCATAGTCAAAACCAACATCCAGTTTGCAGAAGAGATCGGTGAAACAGTGGCTATTTTTTTCTCACCTTCAAGGTTGTACGTAACAACGGCAGGTTGTGCTTTTTTAACCTCATCTTCCAGTATTTTGAGTGAACTATTTATCTGTGACAATGTTTTTCCAACGTACTCTTGTTTTGGATGTGCCAGGACGATCGCATCAGAATCTGTTAGAAATGCATAACCAGTTTTGCCATATTTGACAGGTTTGACCATCTCCCAAAACTTTGTCTGAGGTATCAGGGCAGCAAATACGCCTGCTGTGTTCCCATTGTAATCCAGTATCTTGGTCGCGAGAACAACAGAACTCCTTCCCTGCCAGTCAAGGTTATCCTGAACATAGAAATCCTTGTTCTCGGCTACAATTGCCTGGAAAAATCTGTACTTTGAAATATCGATTTCCTGCTCTTTATAGGTGAATGCCTTACCCTGCAAGTTTGACAACAGATAATCATCAAAGCCGAGTCTTTCTAATTTCTCTCCGTGCGATTTCAATGCCAGCACGACCATAGATTTTTCAAAAATCATCAGATAGCTTTCGAAAT
This sequence comes from Thermotogota bacterium, assembly GCA_029551145.1. Lineage (GTDB taxonomy): Bacteria > Thermotogota > Thermotogae > Thermotogales > DSM-5069 > Pseudothermotoga_B. The sequence continues at coordinate 99,031 of JAKPGA010000031.1, forward strand.
TCGATGCGACTGTTCCAAGTTCCGATGATCTTTGCACAAACCATTGATCCAGTACCAACGATTCCCTGTCAGCCTTTTGCCGCATTGCATCGACTGCGAATGTTGTCAGACGTTGCTGCATAGATAAGATGTTCAATAACGTAACAATTCCGACGGCAACTACTACAAATACCACAACCAATGAGATTATCTTTGCGCGCACTGACACTCACTACACCTCCCTCAAGCCCGGGCTATACAATAGACTGTGACAGAACCTACTCCAGCATTCTTCAGTATCCTCACACATTCACTGATTGTCGAACCAGTTGTAAAGACATCGTCGATCAGCGCGACATCCTCATAAACCTTACCAATGGCACTAAAGGAATTCTTCACCAGGCTACGCCTCTGTTCGACTGTCATACCCCTCTTGTTAGATGTTGCGCGAGATTCAAGGATTCTCTTGAGAGGTATGCCAGTCATATCAGAAGTAATCTTAGCAATCAAAGCCATTGTATCAAAGCCACGTTCTTCGAGTGAGGACAAGCTGGATGGAACCCATGTCAAAAGTTCCGCAGAGGAAGAATAGGTCTTCATTGTCTTAACCAGAAAGGAAGCCAGAATCTTGCTCAGACGCCAATGATGGGAATTCTTGTAAAGTAAGATCAAATCACGCAGTTTTGACTCATATCTGCCATAGAAATATGATTTGAAAGCTCTTTGGTCTTCATACAAAGCAATTGGACCACTCGAAAGATCTCCCAAACATTCTGGGCAGAGCAGTTCGTTGTATCTTATTGGTCTATTGCACAAAAGACAGTAATTTGGAAAAAACAACTCAACCAACTTCAAAACTCTATGACCTCGAGCTTTTAGAGTAACATGCCGTCGAAAACTTCCGGGTTGATTCTATCACAACTCAGGGCCGATAGCAAAGAGCTCACATACCGCTTTGTACACAGCCAAATCATACTCACCACACAATGAGAAGGCCTTTGCACATAACCTCCTTCTCTGTTGAAGTACTACATCACCACACTGGTCCAATGATTCCAGGATAGTTGCGTAGTCATTGTGGTCGCATACCGGTACTACATCTCTGTAATTCTTCGCTGCGGCTCTGAGCAGTGCAAGTCCACCGATGTCTATTGACTCAAGCAGTGATTTTTCGTCAGAAACCTTTGCCAGAGGACGAAGATTCACGACAACCATATCAATTGGTTGAACGCCAAGCTCATACAGCTGCTGCAGATGCTCTGGATTTGAGAGTTTTGCGAGCACCGCCGCAAAGATTTTTGGGTGAAGTGTTTTCACCCTGCCATCTAACAGTTCGTGGTAACCAGTCAACTGTTCCACTTCACTTGCATCTATCCCGTTGCTCCTTAGGAAATTGTAAGTGCCGTGTGTTGCAACAATGGATACGCCTTTCCTGCAAAGTTCCTTCGCAAAATCAACCAAACCAATCTTATCCCAGACACTTATCAACGCTCTTTTTATATTCAAATCATCACTCTCCAAACACAATCTTACCAAAAAAGCGGCCTTCAGGCCGCCAAGGTTTCTCAAAGTATTACTTAACTGCCTTTTTTGTCGGGGATCAACAAATTCGCAACGATACCAACTATCGCAGCCAGACTAAGTCCCTTGAGTTCAACAGGACCAATCTTCAGTGATGCACCACCTATTCCAACTGTCAGTATCAAAGACGCTACGAGGAGATTTTTCGCTTTGGAGAAGTCCACCTTTGCGTTTACAAGTGTCCTTATACCTACCGAGGCAATCATTCCAAAAAGAATCAAACTGATACCACCGATGACACAGTTTGGAATAGTTCTGAGCAGACCACCAAACTTTGAAACGAATGCCACGATTATCGCAATTATCGCCGCCCCTCTGAGTACCTTAGGGTCATAAACGCGCGTTAAGGCAAGAACACCTGTATTCTCGCTGTAAGTTGTGTTTGCTGGTCCTCCAAGTAATCCTGCTATCGAGGTTGCAAGCCCATCACCTATCAAGGTCCTATGCAACCCAGGGTATTCGAAGAAGTTTTTACCCACCACAGCACCATTGGTAGTAATATCACCTATGTGTTCCATAAAGGTTGCCACCGAAACGGGCGCTATCATAGCTATGGCTGTCCCGTTGAATTTCGGCAGAATGAATTTTGGTACACTGAACCAACTCATTTGATGCAATATAGATGTGTCAACCTGCCCTGTTATCAAAGCAAAGATATACCCAACGATAACGCCTGACAGAACTGGAACAAGACTCCAGAAACCCTTCAAAAAGGCGGAAACGAGTATGACCGTTACGATAACCACAATTGCGACCAACCAGTTAGTGCTTGCCATTTGGATTGCAACTGGGCTCAGTGTCAGACCTATCACAACAATCATTGGACCTGTCACAACAGGTGGAAAGAGCTTCTTAACCCTTTCAACCCCAAGCGCCCACACGGCAAGAGCGAATATGAGATATATGAGCCCAGCTACAAAAATGCCTCCTGTCGCGTACGAAAGGTCGTTGAATTTTTCTCTCACCATGATCACAGGTGCTATGAAAGCAAAACTCGAGCCAAGAAAGACCGGTACGACGCCTGCGGTGAATGTGTGAAACACCAACGTACCAAGGCCGGCAGTAAACAATGCGACAAGAGGATCAAGACCTGTGAGAAGTGGAACCAATACCGTAGCACCGAACATTGCCAGAAAGTGTTGAAGAGACAAAACAAAATACTTCCAGCCGGTTACCCGCTGCTGGATGACCGAAAGTTGAGCTTCCATTTTTTAATCCTCCTTTCTGCCCTCGCTGGAGCAAATTAAAGGACCCTTTCAACAGTGTATCACTGCTACCTTGGCATGTCAATACTTTTATGACACAGTCTTTGGGTGTTATAATCTTGTAGTTAATTATCGGTGTATAGAATTATCCATTAGGAAATCTGGAGGTGATAGAATGCCAAAGGTGGTAACCTTTGGAGAGATTATGATGAGGCTGGCTACGCCCGGTTATTTGAGATTGGTGCAAACCAATCATTTTGAGATTACCTACGCAGGCGCAGAAGCTAACGTAGCTGTATCACTTTCCAATTTTGGCGTGAAAGCTACTTTTGTGACTAAATTGCCAAATAACGATCTGGGACAAGCAGTCTTGAGAATTTTGCGACAGCATGATATTGATACATCGCACATCGCTTTTGCAGATGGAAGACTGGGTCTATATTTCCTTGAGACCGGTTTTTCTCAAAGACCATCAAAGGTCATATACGATAGAGCCAACTCGGTCTTTGCACTCTCAAAACCTGATGACTTCAAATGGGACGAGATTCTTGAAGATGCAGTTTGGTTTCACTTCACAGGGATAACACCAGCCCTGGGAGACAACCTTGTGGAGGCTTGCAGACAGGCACTCAGAAAGGCGAAAGAAAAGAATATAACGGTTTCCTGTGATTTGAACTATCGTGCGAAACTTTGGAGCCAACAAAGAGCACGAGAAGTCATGAGTGAACTGGTCAAATATGTAGATGTGCTTTTCGCGAATGAAGAAGATGCTGAAAAAGTCTTTGGCATTCGCGCAGATGATTCAAATATCATCGAAGGAAAACTGAATTTGAGGGGATATGAGCAGGTTTCTCGACGATTGCAAGAAGCCTTTGGTTTGAAAAAGGTTGCCATAAGTCTGAGAGAGAGTATCGTAGCAAACATAAATGGTTGGTCGGGGGTACTTTTGGATGGTGATGATTTCTATCACAGCAAGCAGTACACAGTCCACATCATTGATAGAGTCGGAGCAGGTGATTCATTCGCTGCCGGCTTGATTTACGGCATTATTAACAACATGGAACCAAAGCAGGCTTTAGATTTCGCTGTTGCGGCATCCTGTCTCAAACATACAATAATCGGAGATTTCAACCAAGTAACTTTAGAAGAGGTGAAGAAACTTGCTGCAGGCGAAGGATCTGGACGAGTGGTGAGATAAATGTCAATAGGTTCTGTTGAAAAAGCTCTGAAGATTCTGGAATTCATAATATCGAGAAAAAATGGAACGAGAATCCAAGACATTGCAGATCATCTGAATATGTCTTCACCAGCTGTGTACAAACATCTTGAAACGATGGTTCAGGCTGGTTACATTTTCAAAGAGCCTCATACCCATAGATATCTACCCTCGTACAAGATAGTCGAACTCGGCAGCATAATCCTACGAAACGTGCAAGTTAGGGAAGTGGCGCATCCATTCTTGGTGGACCTGATGGAAAGAACTGGTATGACTATCCACTTTGCGATCAGAAGTGGTTATGAAGGGGTATACATTGACAAAATAGAAAGTGCGCACACAATTCCTACTGTCTCTCGAATAGGAATGAAAATGCGACTCTACTCCACTGGTTTCGGTAAGGCTATTCTGGCATTCTTGTCTGACAAGGAACTCGACGATTATTTCGCGAACGTCAAACTTGAGAAGCAGACAGAGAATACGATAGTAAGTGTCAATGCTTTGAGAAAAGAACTCTCGATCATCAGACAACAGGGTTATGCTGTTGACAACCAGGAAAATGAACCTGGTATAATGTGTATTGGCGCTCCTGTGTTTGATTACACGGCAAATGTAATAGGTGGTATCAGTGTCACGGGAGCTGCAGGTGCTTTCAGTAAACAAACATTGAGCATTGTCGCAAATGAAGTCATCAAGACCGCGCGTGAGATCTCTAAAAGACTCGGCGCTAATGTTTGAAGTAGATGATCAAGCCACCTCTTGCAAATTGCAATCAATAGTTGTTGGTATCATATAGCGTTGTCTGGAGGTGGTGTGATGCATCTGAGGTTTATCTTCGGCAATTGCGAAGTTGTGGCGGAATTGGATGAGAGCAAGTCACCGTTGACAATCAGTGCAATTAGAAAATGTCTGCCCATCAAAAGTGTTGTCAACAGATGGGGTGACGAGATCTACTTTGAAACACCTGTGAAACTTGCAGTGGAAGAGAACAGCAAAGAAGTAGTGGAAGAAGGAGACGTTGCATTCTGGATACCTGGTAAGGCAATCTGCATTTTCTTTGGTAAGACACCGATAAGCGATGACAAGATCAGGCCAGCCAGTGCGGTAAACGTTTTTGGTAAAATAAAGGGAGGTCTGGAGCAACTGAAAGATATCAAATCAGGCACGAAAGTAGTCGTTCAGATCGACTAATTTCTCCTCCTGTGGTAACATAATCTTAGAAGGGAGGAGAGTAAGTGAATCAAAAAACGTTGTTTTACATACTGATTGCATTCATAGTCTTTTTCATCGTTACACAGTTGGTCACAACTCTGACACAAAAGCCACCTTTTGAAATAGCTTATTATAGGAGCAAAATGGAATATGATTACACAGGCCAGGCAACCTTCACAGCAACGGCTGGCCTTTTTTTCAAAGACAAATCCAAGCAGCAGCAGTACATCAATCAATATCAACAGGCTTCTGCATCCACTTTTAAAAGTTATTTTGATGATGTGAGCAAAAAAGTGGGAAGACAAATAGATGTGATTTCGATGAACTCAACGGTTACCGAGCGATCTGGCATACTCGAAGTTTTGGAAATCGCCAGACTTTCGAATGCAGCATTGGTACAAGATGGTCTGGTGGATACTTCGTTGAAAGATATATCCATATACTCTGTGAATGACTCTCAGATAACCGTTGTTATTCCACAGGACGCGCAGATAATCACTGTAGAGCCAACACCCACGAAAGTTGTTTCGAACGAGATCTATTGGCAACCAAGCCAAGCCTCAATGGCTTTTCCAAAGGTTGTCTTCAAGAAGGGTGAGTAGAATTGGTAGACTCCTTTCTTGAACTCCTAAGATCTGCAAAGTATGTGGTTGCTTTGACAGGTGCGGGAATCAGTACACCAAGTGGCATACCAGATTTTCGAAGTCCTACGGGCCTCTATTCCAAATATCCCGAAGATATTTTCGATATCGAATACTTCTACCGTGATCCTAAGGGCTTCTACAGATTCTGCAAGGAAGTTCTCTTGCCAATGGCTGAAGTCAAGCCGAATTTGGCACACCTTATGCTTGCGAAACTTGAAAACAAAGGCATTTTGAAAGTAACAATCACACAGAACATCGACGGTCTACATCAGAAGGCCGGAAGCAAGAGTGTCATAGAACTTCATGGGAGCGTGTACGAATACTGCTGTACCCGATGCAACAAGCGATACAGCATTTCATCGGTAAAGCAGATGATAGATTCTTCAGAACTTCCGTTGTGTGGTTGTTCTGGTCTGATACGTCCGAAGATTGTCTTTTTCGGTGAATCCTTACCTGAAAAGGCTCTTCAGGATGCTCAGGAACATGCATCAAGATGTGACTTGATGATTGTAATGGGGAGTTCTCTGGTCGTTTATCCGGCGGCACAGCTTCCTTTTATTGCGAAATCGAATGGCGCGAAGGTTGTGATTGTGAACAAAGGTGAGACTGGTTTCGATGATCTGTGTGATATAAAAATAGAGGAAGATCTCTGCGATTTCGCGCAAAAATGTTTTTCCACTGATTCAACCCTTTTCAGTTGATCTACTTTGTTTTATACTACAAAGGGTGATCAGAAAATCAGGGAGAGAAGCGTATGAAGGAAAAGGTCGCGGTTTTCGGTAAGGTTAACGTAGATACTCTCCTGTACATCGATCAACTTCGAATGGGAGAGAATCACCTATGCCAGCAAACGATCGTCGATATCGGTGGCAAGGGAGCAAACACCGCAATAGGTCTTGCCAAGCTTGGCGTAGATTGTCATTTGATGGCTTGTGTAGGCAACGACAGTATTTCGCAGTCAGTTCTCAAAAAACTGGAGAAATATGGTGTTGATACCTCTTTTATCAAACCCTGTGCCGCTCAAACTGGTAAGACCTTTGTCGTGGTTGAATCCAACGGCAGGAACACCATGTTTCACATTCTTGGAGCAAATAGCTGTCTGACTCCTGAGATGATAAATTGGACGTTTCTGGAAAAATGCACGGCGATTTTCATTCAATTTGGTGTACCTGTTGAAACGGTTCGTGAGATCATCCTGATGTCAAAACGCAATGGGAAGTACCTCTATATTGACCCAGCAGGGTTCGCGGATGAGTCTATACTGGAACTCGTCGCTTATGCCGATACAGTTGCGCCAAACGAGGTCGAACTTTTCAAGATGACAAAAGAGACAGACATAGAGAAGGCGGCGAAAAAACTTTTGTCTGCGGGAGTTGAGGAAGTGGTAGTCAAACTGGGCTCAAAGGGTGCCAGCCTCTTCTCGGAGAAATTCTCTTATCATGCTGATGCGTACAATGTTGATGTAGTCGATACAACTGGTGCAGGTGATGCCTTCAACGCGGCATATATCGCGGGTAAAATCAAGAAGCTTTCTCTGAGAGACAATTTGAGGTTAGCTGTAGCAGCATCGGCGATCTCTGTGACAAGGCAAGGTACGTCCAGCTCAAGCCCGACAAGAGAGGAACTCATAGATTTTCTGCAAAAATTCGGAGAAAAGGAGCTTTTTGAAGTCTTGTGAAGAAGGTGAGCGCTTGAAGAAGTACGTAGTTGTGACCGGTGGTGTACTGAGCGGTGTTGGAAAGGGTATTTTTTCTGCTTCTCTTGCAAGATTACTCAAAGAATGCGGCGTTAGGGTCAATGTCCTGAAAATAGATCCATACCTCAATGTCGATGCCGGAACGATGAACCCCAATCAGCATGGAGAGGTCTTTGTCACCGATGATGGATACGAGGCAGATCTCGATCTTGGGCACTATGAAAGATTCCTTGGAGAGGACATGAGCAGAAAAAACAACATCACAGCAGGACAAATCTACTCTGCTGTCGTGAAGAAGGAGAGAGAAGGCGGCTACTTAGGCTCGACGGTTCAGATAGTTCCACATGTGACCGGAGAGATCAAGAAAAGAATTGAATCGCTCGAGGGAGAGATAAATGTCATTGAAATCGGCGGTACAGTCGGCGACATAGAAAGTGAAGTTTTTCTGGAGAGCGTGCGCGAACTTGCACTGGAAAAAGCCGCGGATGATTTCCTGTTCATACATGTCACGTATGTGCCATACTTGAAAGCTTCGAATGAGTTCAAAACCAAGCCAACGCAGCAGTCTGTTCAACTGCTTCGAAGATCTGGTATTAATCCAGATATGATAGTTATCAGATCTGAAAATCCCGTGAACGGGGACAGCCTCAAAAAGGTTGCTCTCTTTGGTGGCGTGCCAATCGACATGGTCATTAACTTACCCGATGTGCCGAATGTGTATTCAGTTGTCGAGATACTCAAGAACTACGACGTGCACAGAAAGGTTGCTCGCAGACTTAGAATCAACCTCGATGAGTCGAACTTCAAATGGGACTATCCTAAAACCTTCAAGACTTACAAAATCGCACTTGTAGCGAAATACCTCGGCACCGACGATGCGTACAAGAGTATCATAGAGTCCGTTTTCTTGTCTGGATGTACGAAACCATCGATTGTCGATGCGCAGGTCCTTGAAGAGATGAGTTGGGAACAGGTTTGTGAGACACTATCTGAGTATGACGCCCTCATAATACCGGGAGGGTTCGGAAAAAGAGGAATAGAAGGCAAAATAAGGGCAATTCATTTTGCGCGAGAGTACAAAAAGCCCATTCTTGGAATCTGTCTTGGAATGCAGTTGATGGTCATCGAATTTGCCAGGAATGTTCTTGGCTACAAGAATGCCAATTCCACGGAGTTCGATTCCAACACACCTTACCCTGTGATAACACTGATGGAAGAACAAAAGAAAGTCCTACAACTCGGTGGCACAATGCGGCTTGGCTCCCAGTCTATGAGAATCTTGAAAGATACCAAGCTGTGGCAGATATACGGTGGTGTGGAGCAGACGAGTGAAAGGCACAGGCATCGTTATGAAGTGAACTACGACGAATATCCTGAACTTTTCAAGATGCCAAATGAAAGTGGCAACAAGCTCGTCATAAGTGCACAGTCAAATTTCATCGAGGCAATCGAATTAGAGGAACACCCTTACTTCATCGGGATACAGTATCACCCAGAGCTGAAAACTAAGGTTGGTAACCCACATCCATTGTTCAAGGCCTTGGTCGATTCAATTAGGAACTGAGTAACATTGTGTTTTTACAAAAGATGGTACTTGAAAAGGATTGAGTTGTATGATAGGATAAACAATGGTTGCAACGGTGGGTGCGTAGCTCAGAGGGAGAGCGTCTGCCTTACGAACAGAAGGTCGTAGGTTCGAGTCCTGCCGCACCCACCAAAGAGAGTGGCCAGGTAGCTCAGTTGGTAGAGCACTGGACTGAAAATCCAGGTGTCGACGGTTCGATTCCGCCCCTGGCCACCAGTGTAAAAGAAACAGATTAATGCTTGAGGGATGCCAAAAGGCATCTCTTTTGTTTTTACTGAAGATGGTTTTCTTATCATTGCCAATACTGGTTAATGTCTGCGGAATTCACTTTAGGCGTCGTTATACTTGCCAAAGTCTCTGATATGTCTTATAATATACATTGCGGGGCCGTAGCTCAGCTTGGGAGAGCGCTACCATGGCACGGTAGAGGTCGTGGGTTCAAGTCCCATCGGCTCCACCAGGGGGACTTTTGTCCCCTTTTTTCTTGGGCGTGTATCGGAATGAAAAAGGTGTTGGTTGCGTATCTGTTATTGTCTCAAAAAGTGCATTCTGAGATTTGATAAAACCACTTGCGCTGATAATCAAAAGAATCCATTGATACGATGATTAGCGACGAAAATACTCATCGCTGAGCACACTCATGATCAACACATCGTGGTATTTCCCATTCAGGTATCTTGCTTTCCTCAGTCTTCCTTCGTGGACAAATCCACATTTTTCATAGACGTGTATCGCCCTCTTGTTGTATTCATATACTCTCAGTGAGACTCTGTTGAGATTGAGGAACTCGAATGCGTATTTCAAAGTCAATTGTGTCGCCTCTGTTCCAAGACCCATGTTCCAATAATTCTTATCTGTTATCGCTATACCGAATTCTGCCACTTTGTTAACCCAGTCAATTCCGTGAAGGCCTGTTGTACCAATCAGCTTTTCCTCACCCATTGGTACCACGCCAAACACTACATCTTTTTGGCTCGAGTACAAACCCTTCACCCATTCCTCTTCTCTCACTTGGTTGAGCGGGAAGACCGACAAAAGATTCTGCCTAACCTCTGGATCGTTGATATTCAGTAGTTGCTTCAAATCTGAAAGTTCAACCGGCCTCAGAATGACTTTCTGGCCTTTGAATATCAATTTTCCCCACCTCCATCTGAAACCTGATGCTGCGACAGTCCATACGCTTCACGCTCCACATTTCCAATTGGTTCCACGTGAACCATCACATCTGCTATTCTGTCATTTTGTTCAATTATGGCTCTTTTAACCTGCGTTGCAATGTCATGTCCTTGTTGAACCGACATTGCTCCGCTGACTTCGATGTCCATATCCACGAAGTATTTGTAGCCCACCTGCCTCACTCTTACCTTGTGTGGATTGGCAGCTCCTTGGACATCTTTGACGGCCTTGAAAATCTGATCGTAAATATCAAAACTCGTCATGCCATCCATCAGTTCGTAACTTGTTTCCTTGAAGATTTCAAAGGCGGTTTTTATGATCATCACCGATATTATCAGGGCCACAATTCCATCGACCCACAAAAGACCGATTTTGTTCAACACCAAACCAGCAAAAACTGTTGAAGAAATGAGTATATCGTTCCTCATATTCAGTGCGTCGGCAATGAATGCATAACTCTTTATCTTCTTGCCAACTCTGTATTTGTACAGAAAGAGCCATGTCTTGACGGCAACTGAAACAAGGGAAATCAACAAGGGTAATATCCCAACGATTAGGATATGCTCGCCGCTTACGATTCTTCTAATCGATGAAATCATCAAGTTTGCCCCAGCATAGAAGATGACAAAGGACACGACCTTTGCAGCTATCGCTTCAACCCTCTCATGGCCATACGGGTGTGTCTTATCAGGGGGGCGATTCGATATCTTGCTCGAAACCAAAGTTACCAGCGATGTAAAGATATCGGTCGATGTATCAATTCCATCTGCGAGTACAGCCATGCTTTTGAAAAATAGTCCAACAAAGATCTTCATGGCTGCCAGAATCGCATTTGCGAATACTCCTATCCAAGCCGCTTTCGAAGAGATCTTGTTCCTGTCCTCCATGTTATCACCTGGATAAATAAGGCGCGGATAAAGCCGCGCCTTGATTTTTTAGTGTAGAAGTTATTATAGCACTATCTATTCACACTGTAAAATGCATTCAAACCTTTGTACTGCGATGAAGAGGCAAGTTCTTCTTCAATTCTCAACAATCTGTTGTACTTGGCGATTCTTTCGCTTCTTGATAGTGAACCTGTCTTGATCATTCCACAGTTTGTCGCAACCACCAGATCGGCGATGAATGTGTCTTCTGTTTCACCGGAACGGTGAGAGACGACACAGGTCATTCCGTGCTGCTTTGCATATTCGATTGTATCAAGTGTTTCTGTGACAGTACCTATCTGATTGAGCTTTATCAATATGGAATTTGATGCCTTCATTTGTACACCCTTCTTGAGTCTGTTTATGTTGGTGACGTATATGTCATCTCCGACAATCTGGATCCTGTTACCAACCTTCGCTGTGAGCTTCGCAAAACCTTCCCAGTCTTCTTCGTCGAGTGGATCTTCCAGGCTCACAATTGGATATTTCTCCACCAGATAGGCATAATAATCAACCAGTTCATCGCTGGTCTTTTGTGACTTGTCAATGCTGTAGGTCTTGGTATCAGCATTGTAGAACGATGAAGCAGCGCTGTCCAGAGCCACGAAGACATCTTTACCTGGGACATAACCCGCCGCCTTTATCGCTTCGATCAGTACCTTTATGGCTTCTTCGTTCGATGAAAGATTAGGTGCGAACCCACCTTCGTCTCCGACTGAGGTGACGTGTCCCATATTGTGCAGGATTTTCTTGAGATTATGAAACACCTCTGCGCCATATCTCAATGCTTCAGCAAAGGTTGGTGCACCGGCAGGAACGATCATGAATTCCTGAATATCCAAGCTGTTATCAGCGTGTTTTCCACCGTTGATTACATTCATGAACGGTACAGGCAACACCTTTGCATTCGGACCACCCAGGTACTTGTAGAGTGGTAAATACAGGCTCGCAGCGGCCGCACGCGCCACTGCCATTGAAACACCAAGAATTGCGTTGGCACCGAGCTTGGATTTGTTCTCTGTACCATCCAGCTCAATCATGATCTTGTCGATTGCGACCTGATCGTAAACATTCATCCCAATAACCTTGGGAGCTATTGTCTCGTTGACGTTCTTTACAGCAGTCAAAACACCTTTACCAAGATACCTACTTGTTTTGTCTCGCAGTTCAAGTGCCTCGAATTTTCCTGTTGATGCCCCTGAGGGGACTATCGCTGAAGCCGTAGTTCCATCCTCAAGAAAGACTTCCACCTCTACAGTGGGATTACCACGTGAATCGAGAACTTCTCTGGCCTTGATGTCAACTATCTCGTTGTACATCCATTCACCTCCTCAATCAGGTAATATAATACTACCAATGTCTTCACCGCGAACAGCCTTTAGCAAAGCCCCATCTTCGAAAAAGTTCAAAACGATTATCGGAAGCTTGTATCTGCCGCAGATGGAAAAAGCCTCCATATCCATGACCTTCAATCCCAATTTGATTGCCTGTTGATAGGAAATCTTTTCGAACTTACGAGCAGCTTTGTTCTTCTTGGGATCACTGTCGTAAACGCCATCAACCTTGGTCGCCTTTATCAAGACAGATGCCCCCATCTCAACGGCTCTGAGTGCCGCGGCTGTGTCTGTTGTGAAAAACGGATTGCTCGTCCCACCGGCAAAAACAACTACATAACCCGCATCGAAGTAAAGGTTTATATCGTCATAGTGAATTGGCCTTATTGACGGTAAGGATGATATCTGTGAAACCACGACACATTTGACATTGTGTTTTTCAAGAGCCCCCTTCAGATACAGTGCGTTTATCACAGTTCCAAGCATGCCTATCTGATCTGCCAGCGAGTGTGGTACCTCTGATAGCTCCTCGCCTCTGAATATATTTCCTGCGCCTATCACGATACCGACATTTGTTCCGTAATCTACAACTTGAGATATCTGCTTGACAAGATACTCTATGTCTTTTTGATAAAACCCCCTGGAACCTTCCCCGCACATCACCTCTCCGCTGAGCTTTATCAAGACCTTTTTATACACTGAAATCCCTCCCAAGAGATTTTATCAGAGATATTCCAACAAAAAAGAAGATTGTTGTTACTTCCGTGTGAGCTTGACAAAAGTTAAACCAAGGGATAACATAAATTGAAATGGAATTCAAAAAAATGAAAGGAGAGATTTCAATGGCTCGCGTCATTTCAAAATGCCCGATTTGTGGATCAAATCTTGTTGTGACTGAATTGAGTTGTCCATCATGTGGCACTGTGATAAAAGGAAGATTTGAACTGGAAGAATTCTTCAGGCTCACACCTGACCAGTTGAATTTCCTGAGGATTTTCATCAAAGTGAGAGGTAACCTCAGCGATCTTCAAAAGGAACTCGGAATATCTTATCCAACTGCTAAATCCAGACTGGAAGGAATCGTGAAAACACTTGGTTATGAGGCGCAGGAAGTTACTGAGGAAAAACAAGTTGATGATTTGTTGGACAGACTCGAAAAAGGTGAGATTTCTGCTCAGGAGGCACTCGAAAAGATCAGGAGGCTGAGAGAACAATGAAGATCGCCCTTGTTGTGACCGGTGTGATAGGGGCGTTGTTGCTGGCTTACATAGGCTCCAAACTCCTTCAGATGAAAGTCAAATCTGTCACACTTGTCTATTCATTCTTTGTGGGACTGTACGCGTTGTTTTTGATAATCGGAAATATCATACCAATCATCATATACCTTGCTGGCGAGTTAGTTGTCATATGGGTTATTGTGATTTTTATGGGTTTTTAGGAGGTGAAATCAGTGCAAAAGCAACTTATAGATTTCAGCAAAATAGACAAGCTCATTGTGAAGATCGTGGACAGTGATCTGAAAGTAGTTGGAACTCAATCATCGGATACCTACATTGCCTACGAATCCGACCAACCACATCTGGAATACAATGGTGATACATTGACAATAAGCACCAAGGAAAGGCAATTTTCATTTCTCGGTCCCGTGGTATTTGGTCCTCGGGGTTCTAAGGAAGCTCTGGAAATTGTGGTTCCTCATGGACTCGAGGAGTTAACTGTGAGTGGAGTCTCTTCAGATATACTCATGCGCTCGATAACGGGCAGAAATCTGGTTGTGAGGACGATATCAGGTGACATCGTCTTGGACAACGTAGAGTTCACTGACTGGCAGATTAAGACCGTTTCAGGAGACATCAGGATGGATTCACCTGTAGCTGCTAAGCTTGTCTTCTCGAGTGTTAGCGGTGATCTGAAGATCAAAAATCTGACCTGCCGAGAAAGTGAGTGGATTGCGAGTACCACAAGTGGAGACATATTTATAGAAACTGTCGGGATTCCGAGCATCAGACTGACAATGAGAACGGCAAGTGGTGAAGTGAATGCCAATGTTGGTTATACTCGCGAAGGCAGGGACTATCTCTTCGGCGATGGCAGAATGAAGATCACTGTAAGCACGGCCTCAGGCGATGTTGACATCAAATCGACGAACAGAGCCGAGAGGTCTGAAGGGATAGAGAAGAAGATCTTACGTCTTGTGGCGAGTGGAAAACTGACCTACGAGCAAGCAAAACAAATCTTAGATGAATTGAGTTAGTGTGATATCATTGGAGCACACGGGAGGTGTGCTCTGTGGCAAGATTTGTAAAAACTGCTATCATTGTTGCCTTTCTTGCTTTTGTAACCTTTGGTATCATCGTTGGTTTTATCGACAGATTAACGTCCTCTATCTTTGAACTCCCCGAGAGGACCTATTCGATAGTGGTAGGACAGGATGGTTCTGCAAATGTTACAGAAACTGTCACCTACAAACTGAAAAAACCTTTCCGCTACGTAAGCTGGGCTGTGGATTTTCAGAGGCCAACCAAGATATCAGACTTCAGTTATCAGATTCTTGAAGGTCCTTCGTTGCAAGGAGGAGCGTTCTATGAAACCAAGAACGATAACAGCATAGATCTCAGACTTGTCTTCAGCAAATCGATGAATGAATACATCCAGGTGCCAGATCAGGGCTTGATCATAAAGGTCGCGTTCTCTTATAGACTCGAAGATTTACTCATAGAAGGACAGGACTTCACACAGCTCTTCGTTAAGTACATAGGTACTGGCACCACGGTGAGTACCAAGTCCTTGAAGGTTCGGGTGGCCTTCCCGGAAAGATTCCCAAAGCCCATAGTTTACCACCATCCATGGGGCCTTCAGGTTAAAGGTCAGGCCATAACCAGCAACATTTATGAATATGAGTTCAGAAACATCCCTAAGGATTGCTTTGTCGAAGGTCGATTTGTTTTTCCAAATCTGTTGAACACAGGCACTCAGTATATGATGAAATCGATAAACCTCTCACAGATAAAGGACATCGAACGGTCTTATTCAATCAGGACCCTGCTGATCACAGTTGGAAGTATCGCCTATTTGCTCTTTGTGGTAGCCATTCCAATCTTCCTGTACAGGAAATTTGGCAGAGAACAGTCGATTCAGTATGATTCACTTTATGAAAGAGAGATTCCATATAACGATCCCCCAGAGGTTGTCAATGCGATTGTCAAGAAAATCTGTTCGCAACCAGATGATGATGCCATAGCCGCATCACTGCTCAACTGCGTGAAAACTGGCGATATCGAACTGATCGAGAATGATGTCAGAGAAGTAATCGGCATGAAGATAATCAGAATTAGTCAACAGAACAAGGATCTTTTGGAGGCCTTCAAGATCTTTGAAAAGGATGGAATTGTTGATTTCAAGACCCTCAAAAAACTGCTCAAGAATCAAAACAACGCGCAGCGATTTCTCAAGATGGTTGATCGATGGAGAAGTGATGTGCACAAAAAGGTCAACGAGAAAGGTTATCTCATCACGACGGGCAATACTTTGGCGAAGTTTTTCGGTTTTATCTTCGGGATTCTGATCCCGATATTCATCATCGTAGGTTTGTCGAGCGCGACAACGGCTGGCTATGAAATAGTCTTCAGGTACTCAATGATGCTGATGGGAATATCTATAGTGATTGGATTGATCGTGGTTCTCATGAAAAAGACAGTCTTTTCAAGATGGAACTCTGAAGGACTGCTCTATTATTTGAGATGGAAAAACTTCGAAAAGTTCATAACAGATTTCTCTGCGCTATCGACATATCCACCTCAATCGGTAGTTCTTTGGGATGATTACATAGTCTATGCGACGGCGCTTGGTGTGGCGAAGGAGGTCATAAACAACCTCAAGAAACTCTATCCACAGCCACCATCGTCACCGGTCGCTTCAAGTGTGTATCACTCACCAGTGCTGGTCGCTGAGCTTTCATCCTTTAGGAATATTGCATCATCCACGGTCTCAGCTTCGAGCTCAGGTGGCTCACACTCAGGAGGAAGCCATGTGGGTGGAGGTTCAGGTGGCAGCAGGGTTGGAGCAGGATAATTAGAAAATCATTAGAATTCAGAGATTTCTTGCAAATGAGGTCTAAAATCTATCTTGAAGCTATGAAGAATGGAGGGTTGTGTTGTGAGAAAAGTACTTGTGCTTTTTCTGATTTCTACTGTTGTCCTCATGTATGCAGGCATCATCGATGTTATCGAACTTGCAAAACAGAACAGCGTTACTTACTTGAAGGCTGTGCTGAATTTCGATCAGGCAAAGAATGACTATGACAAGGCCATGATCGAGGCAAAGAACAAAAGACAGCAACTTGTGGCGCAGAAAAGCTGGCTTCAGGCCCAGCAGACCTATAATCAGTCCATCAAGAACTTCTACGGTGAATTTTTCGATGCTTACATCGGTGTGCTGGAGAATACCCTTCAGGTTCAGATCGCACAGAACAAACTCAGGATCGCCCAGATTGATTTCAGCCAAACTCAAGATCTGTACAAGACAGGCGCAGCAACTCTGCAGGACCTTCAGAGTGCAAGTTCCACTCGTCTTGGGGCAGAGGCGAGTGTAGATGAAGCAAAGTTGAATTTGGAACAGTCCAAACAAGATCTATTGATTCT
>JAKPGA010000021.1 GCA_029551145.1 Thermotogota bacterium
CGCACTTGTCTTGAGGCCAAAGTTCGTAGTTTTAGATGAACCAACCTCAGCCTTGGATGTTTCTGTACAAGCAAGAGTACTTGCCTTGCTCAAGGAATTGAGAGAAAAATTCTCTCTAACATACTTGTTCATCACACATAACCTGGCAGTAGTTGATTACATGGCTACACATATCGCCGTAATGTATCTTGGTAAGATCATGGAACTCGGCACAAAAGATGATATTTTCCAGAAAGCATCCCATCCGTACACCCTTGCACTGCTTGATTGTGTACCAAGTGTTGGGACAGGCCGAAAGATAAGGTCTGTCCCACGCGGCAAAATACCCAACCCCGCCAAGCCACCGAGTGGTTGCGTCTTTCATACAAGGTGTCCCAGAGCCCAGAAGATTTGCCAGCAAAAGGAGCCAGACCTGATTGAAGTCTCACCTGGACACTATTGCAAGTGCCATTTTTGCAGTTGAATCGCTTGACTAAACTCCCTGTTGCCCCACTTGATGTTCGAGTCGCTTCAGAATCAGGTTAGCACCGGCTATGCCTTTGAAGACTCCGTTGTCTCTTATCGAAAAGGCCACTGTTAGGACCATGTTACCAGTAGCAGGAGATTGTATGGGATCAGATATCGTCCAATCAGCTTTGTTCTGTTTCAAATACTTGAAATACGCTCTATCAGATATCGAACCTTTTGTGCCAGTGGTGGTTACAAAATTACCATCGGAGTCCGCAATGAATACAGCCTCGTAAATGTCTCCTCGAGTTTTCAAGAACTCCTTCGCCTTAGGTTCAAAGTTCTGCCAATCAAGTTTTTGGCACTCAGGGAGCGATATCAACCGTGCCAAATCCTTAAGCTGTTCTGTTAACCATTTCCTGGCTCCCGTCAGACTTTTCAGTTTTAATGATTTGATTGATAGAATCTCACCGGTTTTCAGCAGATTTTGCGAAACAGTGTTGAGTGAGTGAATAGTTTTATCTGTTTCTTCAGCGAAATTCAGAATATCGTTCGCTGTATTCGCATTGGCATTAACAGCTGATTCTATTTCCTTTGTTGACTGTATCTGAGCATTTATGGATGAGTTAATATCATCAATCACCTTTTTGAAATCTTCAACGATTTCTCTCAGCGAAGTGAGTGAATCAGCAAAATCTTCGTTCACCTTCACAGTCTTTTGAACAGCTTCAGCCACTGCGGAACTTTTCTCTATTGACTCCTTAATCGTGGCCTCGACAGTCAGTACTTGAGCAGAGATTTGCTCGGCCGATCTGCGCGATTGCTCTGCGAGTTTTCTCACCTCATCTGCCACAACAGCGAAACCACGTCCATGTTCACCGGCACGCGCTGCTTCTATTGCGGCATTCAGTGCCAATAGGTTTGTCTGCTCGGATATTTGTTGGATGGTCTCGATCATCTGCCTTATGTTCTTAGACACGTCCGACAATTCGTTCATTGTTCTGGTCAAGTCTATCAATCTGTCCTTTGCAAGAAGATTCTCATTTGATAGCACACTTACTTGCTTCACTAACCGTGAAACGTCATGCTCGATATGCTCAAATCCCTCTCGCATCTTCTCGGAATTCTGTCCAATCAATCGAGCAAAGTTGGCTATCTCGCTTGCTCCTGATGAGGTTTCCTCAAGGGCAGCCGTTAAAGACTGAATCAACTCGGAAATCTTCTTCACTCTTTCTGTTGTCAAATCAGACATTTGGCTCATTTGTTTTGAAACCATTGCCAGATTCTCCGCATCTTCACGAAGGGTTTGTGAAGAAACAAAAAGTTCTCTGAATAAGTCCACGCTGCTTTTATCTTCGGTGTGTTCTTGGATCTTTGCCGTTTTCTTCATAAACAGAGTTGTCAGCACTAATAAGAAGGTCATAAAAACTAAGCACAATGACACGACCAAATTCCAATAAGGTAGTCGCACGAACCAAAAGACTATAGCGCAGATTCCAGCGAGGATACCCACATAGTTCATACCATACCTCCTCATAGACTCTATGCATGTTTGTGATAGAACGCTATACAAGTGTCACAGGCGCATTCAACATCCCTACGATGCGAACAAATCATTTCCGTCGCAATCAATAGCCACTATCAGTGGAAATTCGACAACTTCCATTTTGTAAACCGCTTCCGGTCCAAGATCTTCAAAAGCTACCATCTCTATCTTCTTCACACATTCAGACAATGCAGCCGCCGTGCCGCTCGGCGCCACAAAGTACACTCTTTTGTATTCCCGGCAGAGATTTCTCGCAACCTTACTTCTTTTTCCTTTGCCAACGGTCGCGGCAACACCAAGCTCGAAAAGCATTTTCAAGTAACGATCCATTCTCTCACTGGTTGTTGGCCCAACTCCCACCATATTGTTGAATGGTTTCGTGGGTCCTGCATACAAAACAATCTGGTTTGAAAGTTCAAAGGGTAAAGTTTTCCTTTGTTGAAGCAAGCCCTGTATTCTCTTCTGTGCGGCATCCCTCATCATAAATAGCGTGCCAGAGTAGTTGATCCTTTCAGATATTCTCAGTTCTCTCAGGTTCAATATCAACGACTCCTTTCCTACACAGGTAGCAATCAACAGAGACCGCAACAGGCAGGTTAGCTATGTGCGTGGGTGCGTGCTCTAT
>JAKPGA010000028.1 GCA_029551145.1 Thermotogota bacterium
GGATTTCTCTATCTTGGAAGATATTACAAATTGACCATTGTCAAGAAACAAGAGCAACCACTGATATTCAATAATGGGTTCTTCCTCTTGAGAGACTATCAGTCAGTAGCCAAACAACTATTTATCGATTGGTATAAAGAAAGGGCTTATGAAAAGATCTCTCAAAGGGTTGAGTGGTACGCCAAGAAACGAGGATTCGTGTTTAATAAAGTCAACATCACAAACGCGAATAGAAGATGGGGTTCATGTTCTCCAAAAGGGAATTTAAACTTCTCCTGGAGATTAATTATGGCACCTCTCTCGGTTATAGATTATGTCGTTGTTCATGAGCTTTGCCATCTGGAAGAAAGAAATCATTCGAGAATGTTTTGGATCAAGGTAAAAATGCTAATGCCCAACTATGAAAGCTTGAAAGAATGGCTAAGAACTTACGATTATCTTTTGAGGTTGTAGTTATACAACGGCTCAACTCCTCATCCTGCACAGGTTGGCGCGCATGAAAAGAAGTAGGTAATAAACTGGATCATCGAAGCCTTCTTTGTGATAACATCGCCGAGATACAGAACAGCCTAAATTTTCTCCCCCCAAAATAGTTTTTCAGCCCGAGAATTCCGAATGAGATCAACCTTCTTGGAATCAAAATAGATTTGGTCCACAAGAATTTGACTTACTCTCAATTTCCTGAAGGGGATGGGATTCTTCCTGTGGCGTGCCCACCTTACAAACTTTAACCGCATCGGGTTAGGCAAAGCCACTACCCCTACCCTGCTATTCATCTCAATCACATAAATAGAATGTGCTTTCTGGCTTTCATTCTGTAATAGTAGAGGCACATTTAGCTGGGAAAACCCCATATTTTGAGAAAAGAGTTATCAATTGCGGTGCAGAATAGTGATGTCAGTTAATCCTATGCTGCTGTAACTCTCCATGGAGTTTTGTATTCTCACTGTATCAATCTTTAGAAAGATTCGAGAGGATCCTTGTCTTTGCGCATTCATTAGCCAAAACAGGGTTTGATTTTATCTTCTTTTCCAATTCCCCTGATCTTGTCACTGTCAAATTCATGACCACTCGCTGTTTGTTTCATGTACATAATCCTCCCCGCGGTTCAAATAAGAATTCAGGAAAGTGACTATTTCTTAAATTGAAAAGGTGGAATACATCAATTCTTTAAATATCAATGTTATTATATCTAATAGGATTTTGATTATATTATCTGATCTCTACTAACGTTTTGTGGAAAATTCAGGGGGGTATGCACATCATGAGCGGTCTCTTATTTAAAAAGGTAGATTACAGTGTGGGTGGGTTGCTGGAGAATATTGATAGTGGTGAAATAGGTCTTCCTGATATTCAACGGCCCTTCGTCTGGGATACAACCCGTGTACGTGATCTGTTTGATTCTATGTACCGTGGCTATCCCATCGGAACCCTTCTTTTCTGGGAAAATGGTTCTCCTGGTGAACACCGCACTATTGGGACGGGCAGCAAGCAGAAAACACCTCGTCTGCTCGTTGTGGATGGCCAACAGCGACTCACCGCCCTCTACGCTGTGATGAAGGGTGTACGAATTGTGGATAAGAATTTTGATCAAAAACGGTTGAGAATAGCTTTTAACCCTCTGGAAGAGAAATTTGAGGTTACCAACACGTCGATTGAACGAGATCTCAACTGGATAGCTGATATCAGCATCCTGTGGCAAGAAGGTTTCGCACTGTACGATTTCATCTCCAGTTTTATGAAGAGATTAGAAGAACGTCGTGGTCTAACTGAAGAAGAACGGCAGCGGATTCCTCGATCCATTCAAAAGTTGGTCAACCTCCTCAATTATCCAATGACCGCTCTGGAAATTTCTGCCAGCGCCACAGAAGAACAGGTTTCTGAGATCTTTGTTCGCATAAACAGCAGAGGTCGTACACTCAATCAGGCCGATTTCATCCTGACGTTGATGTCTGTTTTCTGGGACGAAGGCCGTAAAGAGCTGGAAGAGTTCTGCCGACAGGCTAAGAATCCACCTTCGGATAACCGTCCTTCACCCTATAACCCATACTTCAAACCTCAGCCAGATCAACTGTTGAGAGTCGATGTGGTACTGGCTTTTCGTCGTGCCCGGCTGGAATACGTGTATTCTATTCTACGGGGCAAAGACCTTCAGACCGGTGAATTCTCTCCTGAACGTCGTGATGCCCAGTTCGCTCTCCTGAAAAAAGCACAGGATGATGTCCTCAGCTTACAAAACTGGCACGACTTTTTGAAAGTTACAAAACGTGCCGGATATATCCATCCCAGTCTTATTACCTCTGAAATGGCGCTGGTTTACACTTACTCCCTCTGGCTCATCGGCAAGCAAGGTTTTGGTCTGGACCAGCACACTCTCCGAGATCTGATGGCGCGATGGTTCTTCATGAGTTCGCTCACCAGCCGCTATTCCTCTTCTGCTGAAACACGTATGGAACAGGATCTCGCATTGATACGAAGCTGTTCCAGTTCAGAAGAGTTCATTCGGACACTGGAACAGGAAATATCGGCGGTTCTAACAAACGATTACTGGACTGTCACGCTCCCCAACGAACTGGCCACAGCTTCCGCTCGCAATCCGGGACAATTCGCCTTTTTTGCGGCTCTCTGCTTGCTCGACGCTCCGGTACTTTATTCATCCATGAAGGTTCGTGACATGCTCGATCCCACATCACAACCGCACAGATTAGCCGTGGAAAGACACCATCTCTTTCCACGCAAATACCTTGAAAAACAGGACGTTAAAGATAAACACGACATAAGCCAGGTTGCCAACTTCGCACTGGTAGAATGGCACGACAACACCGATATAAGAGATCGCCCTCCCTCAGATTACGCACCCGAGTATGAACGTCGTTTTCCACCCGAGAAACTCAAAGAAATGTACTGGTACCATGCACTGCCTGAAGGCTGGTACAACATGGGTTACGGGACATTTCTGGAGGAACGCCGACGCCGAATGGCAGAAATCATTCGAAAAGGGTTTGAGAGTCTAAGGTGAAAAAGTCAGTCTAATTGGAAGAAATCAGCTACAACTGGATATCTTCCGTTCGAACGAAATGACGTGTCGCTGTTTTGTTTGTATTGTCGATGCCAGTTCGACGTGCGGTGAATTTGGTTCCAACTTGATATTATCGCGTTTTTCATTTACGGCATCAGACGAGAAGGCACAGGATTTCAAAACCGGTTTTGGAACAACGAATGGACCCAGCCTGAACGGTGTTTTCCATCGAACCGCTCGAATCGAGTGTCAATTTCTTTTCTTGCATCTTTCATTCAGTTCCTTCCTGCAGATACGCAGGTTTCGGGAACATTAGTTTCAATGGTTGACGAAAAATAGGGTGACTGATCACAAGTTCACCTTTTTGCAAACGTGTGATGTTGGCCTTAACCGCTGGGTCCAAGAACCGATATACTGGTGAGGAAAGCTCAGCTGAACTGCTCCGACCAATTATCAATGTCGAACAATTTCCAACAACACGATCATGTACAGCACTCATGAATTGTTCTGCACCAAAGAGGATCACACCCAGAGAACGCCCACGTTCTGCGATATCCATTATCTGCTCGATGATGGGTGACTCTTTCTCACGAGCAGGAGCGTATTTATTTAGCTCGTCAACAAAGATAATCACCTTTTCTGGGAGTTCCTCCCTATCAGTGTCTTCCTCTGCATAAAGGGAGTAGATGGTGCGCAGGATATCTCCAAAGACAAGGGTTTGCTCTTCATCAGTAACCCGCGCGATATCGACAACTATTGTCTCGCCACCGCGTATTCTGCCGATTTTCCCATCTTTTTCCAGAAACATTTTTCTTTCAAGATCGCTCAGTTGTTTTCTTCGGACGCTTTCGCGATGATATCTCAGAGTCAATTTTGTATCTGCTCCTCAAGACTCTGGAAAAGATGTCTTTCATGGAAAAGACGCAGGGTGAATACAGAATCTTTTTATAGAATTGCACTGCAGAAGAATCAACCCTATTACGAAGAACGGTGCTGCGAATCAATGGCAACTCATAAAATGCAAACGAAAAGGCGATCAGCAATCAAAAATACATGCTGGGATAGAGAATGAAGCTGAGTGCTGGAGAAGGAATTCTAGAATCTTGTGAAAATAGGAGTATGGGCGCTGGTCACATCGTCATGGCTAAAGCTTGCAAGCTGAGGACGGTAAGCTAAACCCCCGTTTTGGGGCTCGGAGATAGGTTAATAAAACCACTCCACAATGTTGTACAAACGATGAGACTCAAGAAAGCTTCTCTGGAGGGTTCGATCACCCACTACTGATGAAACTCTCGTGTTCTTAAAGTTTTTGACAGTCAGAATCTTGATTATTGAGCAATGTCTTTATGTATTTCCTTAGGCATTCATTACCGACATAGAAGTTTCCATTCTCGATACAGGCCCCGCTTTCTTTCAAAACAAAAACAGCATCCATTTCGCTGGTCAGTATGGTTAACCACTTATTATCTTTCGGTTTGCTGTTCTCATCGCACAATTCGTGATCCTTATCAGGCGTTACGAATATGTATTTAAAGCATCTTTTTGAAGACTTTACGGCCCAGTATGCAGTTTGACCGCCTCTTTCCCTCAGCGAGTTCTTTACCGAGATCACGCACAGAATTCTCCGACTTTCCTTGTCTAATACCACTATATCAGCATCCATCAACTCTCTAGTCTCACTTCCGTCCAACTTTTTGTAACTTACAGTGAGTTCCGATACGTCTATCTCGACATTTTCTTCTGTGAAGTAATCGGAAAGTCGAGCAGTGCAAGTCTGATTCGCGGCGTTCAAGAGTGATGTCGGTCCGCGTGCTACAATGCACCTTTCACGAATCTCTTCGTCATCGAGAAGTAGTTCAGCAACTTTTTTCTCTACTGCCCTTCCTCGTTTAGAAACCTCGCTTTGTCTTTTACGTATGGGGTTACTGTTATTCACACGTAACGCCTCCTGCCTTAGAATGTTAACAAACTGTCACCTGTACAAAGAAACCCCCACTTTCTGGTGTATAATTTTTGATCAAGAGGAGGTGGATTAGTGAAGTACTTAAAAGTGAGCGGGGTAGTAGAAAGGAAATTCCGGATCATGAGCTCTATACACACCAAACTCTCAGAGATGTCCGCAACCCATGGAAAGAGTATAAATGCTTTGTTGAATGAGCTTCTTGCAGAACAGTTGTTAAAGCTGAAAGAGGAGCACCCATGTCCTAAACAGCAGAAAAACGTCTATTTCAATGACGGCAGTGTACAGCTTCTGTTGAACGATTTTCTGCAGGTTGATCTATCTGACCTTGAGGGTAAGGTCAATTTGATAGTCACATCTCCGCCGTACAATGTCGGTGTGGAATATGGAAGCATGGATGACGCAATGAGCTACAGCGAGTATTTGCGATTTACAGAGAACTATCTGCGCAGGTTCTACGAGCTTCTCGCCCCAGATGGGAGAGTCTGTCTAAACGTCCCTCTTGATAAGAACAGAGGCGGCTTGCAAAGTGTTTACGTTGACATTGTGCAGATAGCGAAAAGTGTCGGGTTGAAGTATCAAAGCACGATTGTGTGGAATGAGCAAAACATATCACGTAGGACTGCATGGGGTAGTTGGGTATCTGCATCGGCTCCCTACGTTATTGCACCTGTTGAGGTGATCGTTCTTTTGTACAAGCACACCTGGAAACGAACGGACAAAGGAAAGACCACGATAACGAAAGAGGAATTCATCGAGTGGACGAACGGGGTGTGGACCTTCCCAGGAGAGAGCAAAAAGCGGGTTGGGCACCCCGCCCCGTTTCCACTCGAGCTACCGCTCAGGTGCATCAAACTCTTTTCGTTCGAAGGCGACCTCGTACTAGATCCATTCGTTGGTTCTGGAACGACGGCAGTGGCGTGTAAGCTCACCAGGAGAAAGTGCATAGGTATAGACATCGAAGAAGCGTACTTGAAGATTGCAAAGGAACGCATGGCAAAGGCAACGGGATTGTTCAGCTAATGGTAGATGTTGGAGGAAAGGGTCTGGGCGCCTCGGTAATCCTTGTGCAGAAATCGTGTGAACAGCATCAGAGAAGCGATAGTCAATAGCAGGTTCTGTGCCACCGTGTGCGATGCCACTCCAGTTGGCATAAGTTTGTGACACGATCAGATTGAGAGACTCCAGCAAAAGGACGATCGCCAGCTTTTTGAAATTGTTTTTCGTCAGCACGAGGTGATTATTCATACCTAAATCCCCGATAAGTGTAAAAACGAAAAACTCGCGGGTATGAGAAAACCGTAGAGAAATCTCTCTTTCATCACAAGAACCATCAGTGATAGAAAAACAGGGATCGCGATCGGGAGCAATGTTTTGATTGGGACAAATAATATCTGCGCTCTGGTTCAAAAGTAAAATCTTTCGAACGATGATAAAATCCAATAAGGAGATATGAAACCATGACGGAGTCGATTCTCAAAATAGCCTTTCGAAACTTCAGGATGCACATCAAGACCGCGCTCGTATTGATCGTCGGGATCGGTGTTCCTGCGATGCTCATAGTCGGTGGTCTTTCCATAAACGATACGATCGCGAACTGGATCACCTCGAGTTTTTCGAAAAACTTCGATCCCGCCGACGCCTTCGTGGAGAACAGGAGAAACAACATCTTCATGAAGATGGTCCTGGACGAGCAGACCGTTTCTTCCCTGAAAGATTTCCCTGCCGTTGAGAAAATCCTTCCAGTTTCAGAGACGCTCGGCAGGATCGAGTTCGATGGGAAAACTCTGGATTGTCTGATCATCGCGCTCAGGCCCGAAGATCTTCAAAGCTTTCTGGGAAAGAGGGTCGATCTTTCTGAAAGAAGAGTCATCGTTTCGAAAACGATCGCAGACTTTCTGAGCCTCTCCAGGAACAGCAAGATCACCGTCAACATCGGTGCGGGTGAGGAACAATTCGTTGTAGGACAGATCGGTGAAGAAGGCTTTTTGAACTTTCGCGGTGAGAACCTTCACTACGCAGGAGCCATCTTCGTTCACGTGGACGATCTTTCCAAAGCTGTGAATTTTCCAACGAGGGTGTATTTAGACCTTCACGGTGAGATAAAAGAACACCAAGCGATAGTTGAGGAATTGAGAAAGAGTTTGAACGTGAGAGCCGTCGCCATGAAGGCAGACTTGCTGAATTCACCCGCCACGAAGGCTTTGGGTTATCTGACGATCGCCTTCAGCGGTTTTTCCATCCTGGCATCCTTCGTCTTAGTCTATCTTTTCGCGCAGAGTTTTGTCGAAGAAAGGACCACGGTCATGGCGACTTTGAGAATACTGGGCATGAAGGCGAACCACATAGCCGCAACGCTTTTGATAGAAGGTTTGGCTTACCTTGTGGTGTCTGGAATCTTTGGTGGAACGCTGGGCATTTTCCTGGCGAGGTACTTGCTGAACAGATTTCTGGCAACGACCAGCGTTTTCAGCGCCGGTTTTGGACCAATCTTCGACGATCTTCAGCTCTACGTTTCTCCCATGACGGTGTTTCTCGGTGTTTCAGCCGGCTTGATCGTTCCGATTTTGATATTCGCAAGAAGGATTCTTCAGATAACTCGAAAATCTCCTGTACAGATGCTCTCAGCTTTTCAAACTGACTCGCAGGGTTCTAAGTTTGGAAGAATCAGAAAAATCATCGGTGCGGGAATGTGTGTTTTTGGTGTCGTTGTGATGGTTGCTCTGAAAGGTTTCTGGCTGTTTGGCCTGCTCTCCATCTTTGTGGGACTGTTCTTGGTGGTCTTCCATCCGGTGGTGAGTTTGATTTTTGGAATTGTCGCGATCGGTGTGGTGAGTTATTTTGCTCCGAGTGAAGCTATTGGTGGATGGGAGATTCTTCAAAGAGGAGCGGTTTTCTTCGTTGGAAGCTGGTTGATTTTCATATACGCGATCGTTTTGATGAGGAAATTCTTATCAAAATCACTTGTGAAAACACCCGTTTCGAGTTTCATAGCGCTCTCGTACGTTGAAAGAAACATAAAAAATTCTTTCATCATAGCCTCGATGTTCAGTTTGATCGTCTTCGTTATGACCTTGGTCGTGACAGTCCCGCACAACATTCAGAACTTCGTTCAGAGCCGGTTGGAGAGAGGACTTTTTGGCTACGATTTCATGGTGGTTCGAAACCCGTTGAAGCTGATCTTTTTAAAAAGCGAAATCGAAGTTGCGGAAGGCCTGACCAGTTATTCGAGGATCTACGTTGCGGAATTCGAAAACGATATGATAGCCTTCGTCGATGAAAGCTTCTTGCAAAACGCGCTGGTGCCGTTCGAAACCAACAAGCGGTGGCGCGAAAGATTGCTAGAACCTGGCAAGGCAATCGTTGGATATTCTCAAAGTGATAAGGATGAAGCTTCGAACCTGGTTGGTAAAACGGTCACAGGGAGGGTTAAATCTCCCTTCAGAATAGGCGGAACAAGAGTGATGGATCTTGAGATCATCGACGCTTTCGACATGAGACAGGCAATGGTACCGGTCAAATACGTTGTGTCGATCAACAGCGTTCCGAATGAAGTTCGTGTCATACCCGTGCT
>JAKPGA010000036.1 GCA_029551145.1 Thermotogota bacterium
TGGGCTTCGATCAATCTCTTTTGGTTTGCGTACAGGGTCTTGAGCATCTCATAAACAAGATCAGCTGAAAGATCTTCCCTGACTGCGAGCATAGCCTTGACTGCGACCGTTTCTATGTCCTTGTCAACACCTTTGTATGTGCCAGCCGGTATGATTATCTTTGTGTAGAACGGGTAGTTTTTCTGCAGTGTCTGAACAATTTTCTCATCAACAGGCAGGATGGTTATTCTCTTGACGGCTGCCACATCTATAATTGCGGCTGTGGGATGTCCGGCAGTAACGAATGCAGCGTCGATGTTCTCGTTCTTCAAGTTATCTGCCGCTTCGGCAAAGCTCAGATACTGCACCTTAATGTCGTTGTAGGTGATACCAGCAGCCAACAGGATATGCCTCGCGTTGACCTCTGTACCGCTTCCGGCTGCGCCAACCGCGACTCTCTTGCCCTTCAGATCATACACGCTGTTGATGCCTTTATCTGCGAGCGCGACTATTTGAATTGTCTCTGGATAAAGTGTTGCCATTCCGCGCAACTGCTTGACCGGTTGATCCTTAAACAATTCGATACCGGCATACGCGTAGTAAACAACGTCGTTCTAGACAAAAATCACGTCGACTTCTTTGTTCTTCAGAAGGTTAACATTCGCGACCGATGCACCCGTTGCCTGAGCAGCGGCATTGACGTTCTTGATGTTTTTACTCCAAATGTCCGCCATCGCCGCACCCAACGGGTAATACGTCCCAGCGGTGCCACCTGTTGCGATGGTCAAAAAGGTTACAGCAAAGGTGCATATTGCCAAGACAGCCAGAAGCAAACCAATAGCCACTTTCCTCATCGGTAATCCCTCCCTTGAAAGATGTGGTGTTTACACAAAAATTATATCACAGAAATAATTGATAAAGGATCGTCGACTAATTGTGTGTTTGGATGGTCACAGTTACCTTCACTTTTATGGATAAAGCTTGTTATGAGATGAAGTGATCAGAAATTCACAGTCCGTTACTGTCCAGCTGATCTATCACTTGTGCTTTTCAGCTCACAGTAGCACTCAAAGCGGTGCATATTCTAAAAACCTTGTAAGCTTCCACATATGTGGATGCCTTGTAAACAATTGTTCTTGCGTCCTTTTTGATCACATTTGGTATGAGTGAAGCCATTTCTGTCATTGCAGATCTTATGAAAGATATCTCAAGCTCAACTGGCTCTTTCTCCACAGTCGGTTTGAAGCTCTTGATATTTTCCATAGCTTGTTTGACGCCATTTCTCAAACGTTCCTTGACGACATCAAATGGGAAAAGCTTTGCAGAATATCGACCATATGCCTCTTTGACGACCACACCTACGAAATCGTTGAGTTCTTCCTTCGCGCACCTTATCGTGTTTTGGTCACCACTGATGAGTGCCACCGGTACTCTGAAAGATCCAGCAAGTCTGCCGTTGAGACCGGCTTCACTCATGATTTTCCCATTGATTTTCGCGCAGAATACCCTCCCGGTATACGTGTGATCCATGATCGCTTCTGCGCTCCCTGCCCTTGCGTGATAACCGATGAAGAAGACCGCGTCGTAATTCTCGTCGATTCCCTGCATCATACTCCAAGGTTTGGGACTACCGCTTATCAAAACCGCCCTGGGATGAAGTTCTTCGATTAAAATGTTGTCCATGTTGTTGTGCGAGTCGTTCACAACAACCTCAGTTGCACCAAATTCATACGCTGCTTCGACAACTGCGTTGACTTCCTTGGTCATCAGTCTTCTGAATCTTTCATACTCTTTGGTTTCAGGTTCAACATGAGAAGAAGAAACTACCCCAGAGATTCCCTCCATGTCAGCTGAAATGAAAATTCTCATCTCAAATCCCTCTCTTTCTGCTCGCGCATCGTTCGACAAAGGCTTCAAACAACCTCGCCTGCTCTCTATATTTCTGGAACATTCTTTCCGGGTGCCATTGAACACCCAGAACAAAGCTGTCCATATCGGTATTTTCAACAGCCTCGATTACATTGTCTTCTGAATGAGCGGTGGCTTTGAGAACAGGAGCAAGATTTTTGATCGCCTGATGATGAAAGCTGTTGACCAATATCTCAGATTTCTGGAATACACTGTGGATAAAGGTATTCTCAATCAAATGAATCTTATGTGTGGGATGATAACTCGGGGCATCTTGCGAGTGTTTCAGAACATTCTGACGCTGACTGTATATATCTTGATACAGGCTACCTCCCAGAGCCACATTGATCAACTGGATTCCTCTGCAGATACCGAAGATGGGTTTTTTCAACTTGAAGAACTGCTGGCACAGTTTGATCTCTATTTCATCCCTGTTGGGCGTTATCTGTCCTAAGCCTTTGATGGGCTCTTCACCGTAAGAATGTGGATCCAGATCCACTCCTCCCGAGAAGAGAACGCCATCCAGCAGACCAACCAACTCAAGAATATTCTCTGAATCACTGTACGCGGGGATCAGAACTGGGACAGCTCCGGCTCCTTCCAGTGCTCTGTAATAAGCATCATTCAATCTCGCAGAATCTTCGTCGACTGAACAGGTAATTCCTATTGTGGGTTTCATGATTTGAATTATATCACCTTGAAAAACCTAAAAGTCAAGAGCAAATCTAATCTCAAAGACAAGACCATCTTGCCAAAATGATTCTGGTAAAATAAAAACTGTGAAGGAGATGAGATTTCATGTTCGATCTACTCATTTTGAACGCAATGATAATTGACGGTACTTCTTCTCCTTGGTTTTACGGAGATATCGGTATAAATGCAGGGAAGATTTCTGCGATAGGCAATCTGAAAAGACGCAAAGCCAGGAAGACGATAGATGCCAAGGGTTTATTCGTTGCACCTGGTTTCATAGATATCCACAGCCATTCAGATTTTCACGCCCTTGTGGATTACAAGTGCGAAAGCAAGGTCAGACAAGGTGTGACAACAGAAATCATTGGAAATTGCGGATACTCACTTGCCCCTTTGCTCGGTGAGGCACTTCATGAGAGCAAAAGATCTCATTTTGAACAATACGGTGTAGAAGCTGGGTGGCAGAGCATTGAAGAATATCTTCAGGTTCTTGAGAAATCGCGGCCATCGATCAACTACGCGACGCTGGTGGGACATGGGACGATTCGGAAATCGGTGATGGGTTATGAGAAAAGAGAGCCGACAAAAGATGAATTAGCACAGATGAAGAAATTGCTGGATCAAGCCATGAGAGACGGCGCTTTTGGGATGAGTACAGGTTTGATCTACTCACCCGGATCTTTCGCAAAAACCGATGAAATAGTAGAACTTTGCAAGGTCGTGGCGAGACGAAATGGCATATACACCACCCACATGAGAAGCGAAAGTGAACATTTACAGGAAGCAGTTCAGGAATCGATCGAGATAGGTGAAAGGTCGAAAGTTCCTGTACAGATATCACATCACAAGGCTTGTGGCAGGAAATACTTTGGCAAGGTTGACAAGACGCTTCAAATGATAGAACAGGCAAGATTGAAAGGGATCGATGTAACCTGCGATGTGTATCCTTATACCGCCACAGCGACAGATCTTGATGCCATTCTTCCGGACTGGGTACACGAAGGTGGTATACCCAGACTCATCGAGAGACTGAAAGATAAGAGCGTAAGAGAAAAGATCAAAAAACAAATCGACCCAGTTCAAAAGGCGATGAGCGGATATGAAAATCTCTACGTGACCTACACCTTCACCGAGAAAAACAAACAGTTTCAAGGAAAGAGCATCGCTGAGATATCCAAGATCCTAAACAAAGACCCGCTTGACACCGCATTTGACTTGATAGTTGAAGAAAGATCAAAAGTAGGAATGATGAGATTTGCGATGGATGAAAAAGATGTGCAAAAAGTGATCTCAAGTCCATTCTCAATGATTGGATCTGATGGTAGCGCGCTTTCAACCGATGGTGTTCTTTCACACGGTCACCCGCATCCCAGAAACTTCGGCACATTCCCAAGGGTGATCGCTCGATACGTTAAGGAACTCAAAACAATAAGCTTGGAACAGGCGATCTACAAAATGACTTGTTTTCCTGCAAGAAGAATTGGTTTGCTCGATCGCGGGATTATCAGACCGAATATGGCTGCAGACCTGGTAGTTTTTGACTTTGACAAGATCAAAGATCTCGCAACCTACGAAGAACCAAAGAAATACCCGCAGGGCATAATCCATGTGATAGTAAACGGAGAGCCGGTGATCTTCGAATGCGAACACACGCAAGCGCGCCCTGGCAGGGTTTTCAGAAAAAAATGATCATTTGATACACAGCAGAACTTCTCTGATGATCTTTGCTGCAAGCAGAGATGTTCTCTCTGAGAGATCTGTTATTGGTGAAACTTCAACCAGATCAAAACCCACTATGTCGAGTTCTTTGAATCTCTGAATTATCTCAAAGACTTCCTTCGAAGTGCACCCACCCGGCTCAGGTGTACCCGTACCAGGCGCAAAGGCTGGATCAAGCACATCTATGTCAAAGGTGACATAAATCGGGAATCCTTTCAGTTCCTCGAATACACTCATAAAAGAATCTCTCACATCGTAAAGAAAGGTCTTTGCGTGATCTTTTGCAAAATCGAACTCCTCTTTCACACCTGATCTTATGCCGAACTGGTACAGATGTCTATCTTTGATGCATTCACAAACTCTTCTCAAAACCGTGGCGTGTGAAAGTTTTTCACCAAAAAAGCTGTCTCTGAGGTCTGCATGCGCATCGAAATGAACGACCTTTAGTTGTGGATACCTGGTTGCTACCTGTTTGACGATCGGATATGTTATCAGATGCTCTCCACCTATGAAAAATGGAACCTTCCCATCC
Source organism: Thermotogota bacterium (assembly GCA_029551145.1). Lineage (GTDB taxonomy): Bacteria > Thermotogota > Thermotogae > Thermotogales > DSM-5069 > Pseudothermotoga_B. The sequence continues at coordinate 4,832 of JAKPGA010000036.1, forward strand.
TCCACGATATTTCCTGCGACTTTTTCGATCAGACTCAAGCTCTTGTGAAGATTTCCCAAGGGCATTTCGATATCTCCAGCATCGTGGAAAACTCTGTTGTTCAAAGAATCGTCAAGGTATGGACTGTAATCTTCCAAGCCATAAGAAAGCTCTCTAATTCTCTTTGGTGCCATGCGAGTACCTGGTCTGAAGCTCGTTGTCTGATCCAGCGGAGCGCCCACGATGACGACTCTACTTTGTTCATAGTCATCCTTCGCCCTCAGAAATCTACACTGATTCACCAAATTTCCAAGCCTTTTCATCTCGCCCCCTCCTTGTTTTCAACTAAAAGGTTCTCATTCTTTCTTTAGATCTCTATCTGGCATAGATCTCCAATCAAAATCATTTGAATCCCAAATCATGTAGCGCTCAAGAATCGATCATTCAGTTCTATACCATCTATTGCGAGATTTATTATCTCATATCTTCAGATTCAAATTCTGTAAATTGACAGAGTATGCTTCTAAATATATAATCATTACATATATACGAAGGGGGTATATTGATGAGAAAGCTTCTCAGCGTATTTTTTGCTCTGTCATTACTTGTCCTGTGTTTTGCTCAAATCAGTCTTGATGAAGCCGCACCTGTTGTTCAAAAACTTGGGATTCTCAAAACGATCGATGATTCTGCCCTAACCTATGATGAATTCTATTCAGCGGTTGCAAAGGCCTTCCCCGGCAAAGAATCATTGGTCAAAAAAGGTTCAGACGCGGTTCTCAGAAAGGATTTCATTCTGACCCTTGTGAAAGTACTTGGTCTTGAACAAGAAGCTGCGAAGTTCACAGAGATATGCACCCTGGCGAACGACGAAGACAAAGTCCCACCAGAGGCAGTAGGTGCTTTTACACTTGCTTTTAGAAGCAACAGGCAGCTCCTTGATTACCGTTATGGGCATTTGCTTGAACCCCTGTCACCTATAACAAAATCAGAAGCAGCAAGATCTTTCTACATGGCACTCTACCCACCAAAACGTGGCGGTACCATCGTGACCGCAGTCGGAGCAGATCCCAAGGGCTTCAACACCTTGTTCACTTCTTCGGGGCTTACATGGACAATCGATAACATCATCGGTGATGGCATCACAGGAACCGACGACAATGGTTTCTACCACCCAAGAATGATCAAGAGAATGCCCAGTCTTGAAAACGGCTTGATAAAGATCAATCCAGATGGTTCGATGAGCGTGACCTTTGAACTCAGA
>JAKPGA010000034.1 GCA_029551145.1 Thermotogota bacterium
GCGATCCAAAATTCCGCAGGAAGGGGGACTAAGCGAGATCAAAAACTCTTCGAATAAGTATATCTGAGTTCATGGGACGGTTCTACACGAATTATCCTTTGATGACTGCCGCGGGAATAGTTTCAATGATACCCCCGATAATATTTGCGAGTTTATTCCAAAGATTTCTGCTCGAAGGTTTAGCAAAGGGCGCAGTTAAAGAATGAGAAAGGGAGAGAGAAAATTGTACAAGTTCAAGAACTCTGAAATCCGTGTTCTGGAGTTTATTCGAAATCACTCGCTTGTTTCAAGAGCACAGATAGCTTCAAAGATTCAAGTGAGCAAACCGATGGTTTCTGAGGCAGTACAGAAACTCGTTGAGCTCGGTGTGGTAAAGGAGATGAAAAAAGGTAAAAGCTCATCAAAAGGAGGTAAGAAACCAGTTTTATTATCTTTTAATCCCAAGTACCGCTATGTGGTTGGGATAGATATTGGTGGTACAAAAGTCAAGGCAATACTAACAGATCTAAATGGTGAACTTTTACTCGCAAAGAATTTCTCTTCAAAGAATATCAGCTCAAAAGACGACTTCTATGACTTGATAAAGGGTATCATCGAATCATTCAGTTCGGAACAAAATCAGCTTTTAGGGATAGGTATTGGCGTTCCGGGGACTGTTGACTCAAGAAGCGGATTTGTGAGTTATATGCCAGCCTTTGGCCTGAAGAATATATCGCTGAAAGATGACCTTGAAGAGATGACAAAGCTACCGATTTTTGTTGGAAACGATGTGAATCTGAACGCATTGGGTGAAATGTGGAAGGGTGCAGCAAGAGGGTACAGGAATGTTCTGATGATTTCACTTGGTACTGGAACTGGTTCTGGAATAATAATCAACGGTTATCTCTACGAAGGAAGTAAGGGAATGGCTGGCGAGATCGGTTACAGCGTAACTGATTGGTCCAAAGAAAAGGTTCATGATCTGCCCTTTGGGAGATTGGAAAGATGGTTCTCGGGTTACTCCTTTGAAAAGATGCTCGAAAGGTATTCTCCTGGGACAAAGGTGAAGGAATTCTTTGAACTCAGTGACTCTGATGCCGATTTGCACAGAATTCTCGATGAGGCTTGCGAACATCTCGCATTAGCAATCTCAAACGCACTTTGTTTGCTTGATCCGCAAATCGTTGTAATAGGAGGTGGGATAGGCTGTAATCAATATGAAAAGATCGTCCAGAAAATCGTACCCATACTTGAAGAAGTTACCCCAAAAGAAATTCTGGAACATCTTTCTTTCAAAAAGGCTGCTCTAGGTGATCTTGGAGTAGCCTTAGGGGCAGTCTACATGGTTCAGAAAAATACCTTTATCATATGAGGAGGTGTTACTGTGAGAAAGTATTTACTGGTTGTTCTGTCACTTTTGCTAATTCTCTCCGTATCAATCTTTGCAAAGGTCAAGATCGTTTACTGGCAGTATTACTTTGAGACAAAAGTCAAAGCGATCGATGAATTGATCAAAGAATTTCAAAAACTGTATCCTGATATCGAAGTCGAACACGTGACCTTCCCTTACGAGAGCTTCAACGAAAAAGTCGCATCTTCTGTACCCGCTGGAACCGGTCCTGATGTGGTGAATCTTTACTACGGCTGGATACCGAAGTATGTCACTTCCGGTTATCTACAACCACTCCCTGAGAATGAATTCTCCGATGAGTATTTCCAGAAGAATTTCTTCGCGTTTGTGCCAAAAGGTGTTGAGTTCATGGGTAAGCGTTACGCACTCCCAATTGCTGTCAGAAGTCTTGCACTGTTCTGGAACAAAGATCTTTTCAAAGAGGCAGGATTAGATCCACAAAGGCCACCACGAACGCTACAAGAATTGGTTGATATGGCAAAGAAGCTCACCAAATATGACAAACAGGGCAATATTGTTCAGGCAGGTTTGGCAACGCAACCATCTGGACAAGGACATCACTGGATAAGAGAGGTGTTAACCAGGCAGTTTGGCGGTGCACCGTACAGTGATGACTACACGAAGGTAACCTATCAAGATGTACCGGCAGCTCTTAAATTCTATACAGATCTCATAACCGTTCACAAGGTTGGCTATCCCGGTTTTATGAACGACGATATCACCGCCTTCACATCTCAAGCTGCTGCGATGAACATCGATGGATCTTTCAGAATAGCTTCGTTGAAGAAAGCAGGTATCAATTTCGGCGTTGCTGAACTACCCGAATACAACGGTATAAAGTCCAATTTTGCTTCCTTCTGGGCAAATGGGATCACAAAGAACGCCACGGGAGAGAAACTGGACGCAGCGATAAAATTCATAAAATTCCTCAGCAGCGACAAAGTGATGGAGATCTGGCTCGAAAAGGTGGGAGAACTGCCAGCAAACCCAGCGGTGGCTCAAAAGTACTACAACGATCCAATTTATGGGCCATTTTTGAAGGGCCTTGAATATGCCCACGCGACCTTCTTTGTGGACGAAACAGCACAAAGACAGGTCATGATGGACGCCGTTGACAAAGTCTGGTTGAAAGGAATCTCACCAGAGCAGGCATTCAAAGAATCTGCGCAGACTGAGCAAGCTGTGTTGGACAAGTTCTGGAAATCCGTAGGCAAATGAATATGGGCGCGACGATAAGTCGCGCCTTTTTGAGGTGAAATCATGAAGCTCAGGCAGAAGAAGATCTTAACTGCATATCTTTTCCTTTTAGTGCCACTTACCTTTTTCGCTTTTATAAGGTTTTACCCTATGGTATCGGCGTTCTACATAAGTTTCACCGACTGGAACATAATATCGCCTGTGAAAAATTTCGTCGGTTTTTCCAATTATGTGAAGATCTTTCAGGATCAGGTTTTCAGGGTATCTTTGCTGAACACATTGAAATATGTGTTGTACGGCGTGCCGAGCGTGATAATTCTTTCGCTGTCACTCGCGCTTCTTTTGAACAATATCACTAAGTTTCAGGGTTTCTATAGATTGGTCTATGTAATGCCGTACATCACACCTCTTGTTGCAACGAGCTGGGTGTGGAGATGGATGTATCAAAAACCTCCGACTGGTGTGATAAACAACTTTTTGAATTTCCTTGGTTTGCCTGCCAGGAGTTTTCTGATGAGCACAACAGAAGCATTACCTTCGATAGTTGCAACAACGGTTTGGATCGAGGTTGGTTACTGTGTGATCATCTTCCTCGCTGGTCTTCAGAGTATACCGAAGGAGTATCTGGAAGCCGCGAAGGTTGATGGTGCAAATCGAAGACAGTTGTTGTTCAGAATAACGATCCCACTGCTCAATCCAGTGATTGTCTTTCTGTCGGTGATGGAGATGATAATGTTTCTGAGGATATTCACCCAGGTGTACAACATGAGTGATCAGGGATCTGGTGGTCCCCTTAACTCGACCAAGCCTTTGGTTCTTTACATATATCAAAAGGCGTTCAAATCATTCGATATGGGCACTGCCACGGCAGCAACTGTGATACTTTTTCTCATAATACTTGCCATAACTGTGATTCAACTCAAGGTGCTAAACAGAAAGGTTCAGTACTGAGGTGATAGAATGACCAGATCTGAGAGAATCAACAAAGTGATCAGCTACTTTGTGTTAACTGGCTTGATAATCGTCATGACCTTCCCATTCTTCTGGATGGTTCTTTCATCTTTGAAACCATTCAGAGAGATATACAGGCCATATCTGTTTCCCAAGAACCCCACACTCGACAACTACAAACAGATATTGAGTTCTTCACTGTTTCCAAGATGGTTCTTGAACAGCGTTCTTGTGGCGCTTTCAACCACCTTCTCCGTGTTGTTTTTTGATTCCTTGGTCGGCTACACAATAGCCAAGTATCGCTTTCCGGGTAGGAACATAATTTTCATATTCATCTTGAGCACGCTAATGATTCCAACCGAGATGCTGATCATACCATGGTATATAATGTCTTCGCGTCTTGGATGGATAGATTCTTACTGGGGCATAATGTTTCCGGGGATGATAACGGCTTTTGGGATCTTCTTAATGAGACAGTTCATGGAAACAATTCCAGATGATCTTCTGGATGCCGCAAGAATAGACGGTGTTTCCGAATTTGGGATATTCTACAGAATAGCCTTGCCGCTTGTGAAACCAGCACTGGCATCGCTGGCTATCTTGAACTTTATAGGTAATTGGAATGCGTTTTTGTGGCCACTCATTGTTTCCTCTAAGCCGCGTATGTACACATTGCCGGTGGGATTAGCCTACTTTTCAAGCGAAAACATGATGCACTGGGAACTCATCATGACAGGTGCCACTATCTCGACGATCCCATTGATAATTGTTTTCTTCATATTCCAAAAACAGATCATTAGAGGAATAATGCTATCTGGATTGAAAGGATGATTTCTGTGAGATTGATAGACTCGCATGTGCATTTTCCAGTCGGTTTCTCGACAAAGGAAGATATAGATCCATGGATAAAAAGAGAGAAAGAAAAATGGTTAAAGGCGTGGAATTTCCCCCAAGCAATTCAGATAGATGATTTTGATACTTTGTCTGAGTTGTGGTACAAAGAGAGTATCGAACATGACCTGACAAAAGTGATTTTCGTCACAGCGAATGGAAACGAAAACATGTTGAGACTCATACTCAAACATCCGGAAAGATTCATTGGATATGCCCATCATGATCCATCAAACAAGAATGCAGCCGATGAACTTGAAGAGTATCTCAAAAAAGGGCTGAAGGGATACAAAATCTTGGGACCGGCGGTGAATGTACCTCTTAACGACAAATCGCTTTACCCAGTTTGGGAAGTTGCAAATGGATATGAAATACCCGTTCTGATTCACTTTGGAATCATGGGGGCCGCTGGTGGGATTGCATACCATGTGAACATAAACCCATTGATTATCCACGACGTCGCCAAAGCATTCAAGAGAATAAAATTCATCGTACCTCACTTTGGTTGTGGTTATGTCTTTGAAACACTGAATCTGTGCTGGGCATGTCCCAATGTTTTGATCGACACCAGTGGATCGAACCAGTGGATGAGGTGGATGCCTTATGAACTCAATCTTGAGATACTTTTTAGAAAATACAGAGAGACCATTGGTGCGGAAAGAATAATCTTTGGCACCGATTCGAGCTGGTTTCCTCGTGGTTTTTGCAAAGCTTACCTCGATGAACAGATAAGAGCCATGATTAACGTGGGTTACTCCGACGATGAAATCGACCGCGTACTGTATCTGAACATCGCGGAAATAACGGGGCTGGTCGAATGAAGCTTTCCAAACTTTATAAAGAGATAGTTCTGGATGATTCATTCAACAACTGGAAAAAATTGTTCATTTACTACATGCAGGTGAACAAAGCTCACACACTGATGCTTAAGAAAGCACGAATAGTTTCAGAGGACATCCTTGCTCAAATAGCGCAAGCTCTCAGAAAGATAGAGAAAGAGCAAATAGGCGGTGATCTTCCAGAACAGGTTGAAGATCTTGTATTTCTCGTTGAAAGAAGGATGGCAGAACTCATAGGCGTCGAGAAGGCGGGGTTTCTTCACACAGCCAGAAGTAGAAACGATGTTGATGCAACTGTATTCAGAATCTGTGTTCGTGAAGAATTGATGAGGTTTTGCAGATACATGGTGACTTTGGTCGAAGCGCTGATTCAAAAGGCCGAAAACAGTATTGAAACGCTCACACTGCTTTACACTCATGGGCAACCAGCTCAGGTATCGAGTTTCGCGCATTACCTATTGTCCTTTGTTTTCGATTTGATAGAGACTCTCGATGCACTCTATCAATCTCTGCACACAGTGAATCTGTGCCCTATGGGTTCCGGTGCTATAACAACAACGGGTTTTCCAATAGACAGAAAGCTGGTGAGTGATTACCTGGGCTTTTCAAAACCAGTGGAAAATTCTTACAGAGCCATAGTGACTTCGCACTGGATCATCATGCCGTCAACTGTTTTGAAAACCCTTATGAACGATTTGACCAGACTTGTCCAGGACTTTATCCACAAATCTTCCTGCGAGGTTGGAATTCTTCAATTTCCAGATGATCTCGTTCAGATCAGCAGTATAATGCCACAGAAGAGAAACCCCGTTGTGCTTGAGCACATAAGAATCAGGGCAAATACAGCTAATGGAATCTTCAACACCGTTGAACAGAGTTTTATGAACACAGCCTATCAAGACGTGAACGAGAATGGCGATTTTGTATTGTTCAAATTCTTGGAGGCTGTGAAAATCGCAAAAGAGGCTCTACAGCTCGCACAAGAAGTTTTTCAAAAAGTGAAGGTCGACGAAAACAGAGTGAAAGATCTCGCATTGAAAACTGGTGCAACAACGACAGAACTGGCAGATGAATTGGTTAGAAGGTTTGGAATCAGTTTTCGGCAGAGTCATTCGCTTGTCTCTGATTATGTCAAAGCCGGGATGAAATACGGTGTGATCAAGGAGAAATTCGAACAACTCTTTGGCATGAAATTCAATTTGACACAAGAACAGGTCAATGAAATTCTGTCTTCAGAGAACTTTGTTCAAGTGCGAAAAGTGTTGGGAGGACCATACAAAGATCAAGTACTGGAAATGATAAAACAAGCTCAGATGAGAACAAAAGATATCAATGAAAAACTACTGTCTTTGTCTGAGCAAGTGGCTTTGTCACTGACAAGGCTCGAAAAAGACTTTGATGAGCTACTTCAACCAAAGTGAGTTCAATTGGAGATACAATCAAAAATGGCGGGCTTGTTGCCCGCCATCAGTTTACCACCATCGAGCAACGGTTGAATTCAATGTAAGAGGATTAGAACCAGTGTAAGTCGCTTCTGGGAGTATGCCTAGAACTTTATCCTTATCAACGTTTCCGCTAAAGGTGACCGTTATGGTCACTTGAGTTGAACCAGGTGTTATCGTCGCACTATAGTTAGTTCCAGGATTGGTTGACAAATAGCCGCTGGTTATCAAATCACTCAGAGATTTGTTTCCAGTTGGCCTTTCGATATTTACATAACTTTCTGCAGCGCTCTTGATGTTTCTCATGTTACTTGCCACCTGTGTTGCTCTGGCCTGTGCGACAGCGTTGAGCGCGATAGGAGTGACAATTGCCATCAAAGCGGCGATTACTGCCAAGACTATTAACAGTTCAATAAGCGTAAAACCTTTTCTCATAAAGATCCCTCATTTAAAATAATTATACACCTTGTTTTTCAAAATTCAACATTTAGTTGTTCTTGAATTAAATTATTGTACGATATTCATTGCTGTTATCAAAGCGATTTGTATCGGAGATGACTTGTGTTCTCTTAGCTTTGACAGTTGGTTGTTGGCAATGATAATCTTGATTTCTTGAATATACTTTTCACGTCTTTGAGAGTAGTACAGCAATCCTTCTTCGATCGGTTTTTTGATCCGACCTGCTCTGATTGCCCTGAATTCCTTGTAAAATGGCGAAACATTCAAATTGTACGCATAACTTCTCACAGAGCTTATCAAATCTTTGAACCTCGCGAGTTCGTAAATCTCACCTTCTGGCCGTTCCCTTGGCACGACCCCGTTGCCTGGACTGAAGGTCCATTCACCGAAGATGTTGTTTGCTTCAATGGCAAATCTTGAGGTACCCCAAGCCGACTCTATGGCTGCCTGAGCCAGTGCTATGTCCACAGGTATCGTGTCCACCTTTTCAAGGAGCTCCTGTTTGGTCTTAGCTTTGTACTTTGCCAGATAATACTTCAATTCTTGGCTGTCATTTGACAATTTGATGATCTGTTCCCTTTCCTGTTTAAGCTCTTCATTTACCCTTAGTATTATCGGCAACATTACCTTGACGAACAAGTCCTTTTTCAGTTGAACATCTCTTATCTGGTTCATGTCGCGCGGAAACCTTTTCAAAATCACCGTCGGGACCTCTTTTTGATTCAGATCATAGCCTATCTTTTCAAAGAACTGCAAAACATCTTTATAAGTATCGAACTCGACTTCTACGACATCTAACTCCTCGATCTGTGACTCTTCAAAGTACCTGACAAGCTCGAAGGTGAACTTTGGAACACTTGCAAAAAGAGCAACCAAAACGACAATGATTATGATCTTTTTTACCTTGCTCACCTCTGCTGAACAATTATTCACCCTGTGCGTTGAAGACAAGATAGTATCTGAGATATTCCTTTTTTCCATCTCTTGCACTGATCATCAGTCTGTTGTACATCTTTTTCAGGGCTGTTTCACCAAAAACAGTGTTGTTTTCAAGGCGGCTTTTTATTAATCCTTTCTCGGACACGTACAGGGTTGCGTACCTCACCTCCTTCGGAACAACTATCTTTGACTTTACTGTTAATATACCATTTTGTAATACAAAAGGCAAGTTTTCCGTCACAAGAGGTTCTCTGCTCAGAATATATCTCACATGACTTTCAGTTGCCCAATCTTCCAACAAGGGTTCTCTTGGTATTTCGAATGCGCCGTAACTTACATCATACGGACCGGGATTTTGGCTGAAAGCGAGCAAAAAACCTTCCTGTTGCAAAATCTCTGCCATCTTTGGTATGTAATGACCATATGGGTAAGCGTAATAGACCATAGTCTTACCAGTTCTTTCTTTGAAAATTCGCTGCGCTTTCATCAAATCCGTTTTGAAGTATTCAAGCATTTGGTTTTCGCTCATTTTCGATAACAAAGCGGGAAAATCAGTGTGGCTGAATGAATGATTTGCAAATTCCACACCATTTCTGATCATCTCATCGATCATTTCCCAGGTGAGATAGTCTGAATATCCCACAGCACCTATTTGAAGAAAAACACAAAAGGGAACACCGTGGCTTTGGAAAACCTTATAAGCATGTTCATAAACCGAACGATAGCCATCGTCCACGGTGAAAACAACTGCGTCCTTGTTCGCTTTTTTGCTCCCATAGACATAGTCTTCAAGGTCTTTGATCGTCCAGATATCAAAATCGAGTTCCTTCACAATTTTGATATGTCTTTCAAGCTCCTCTGTCCATGTGTTGGTCGAAGGATACCGAGCGTCATCAAAACGGTGGTACAAAAAGACGACCACCTTGGCTTGAGCAAGAACACACAGAAGAACCAATAACAGTACCATGAACTTTCTGGAAAGCATTTTCATATTAATTATTATACACTATTGGCGGGATCGTGTATAATACTTCAAGGATGGTGATTGGATGAAGCTTTCAGTCGTGTTGTGGATTCTTTTCGCTCTTTCTTTATTTGGTCAAACACTTTATTTTTCACCTAATGGTGATCTTGCCTTAACGATCTATGATCCTTTCATAACAGTCAAACCAACAAATCCAAACGAAATTGGGCTATTCAAGATCCTCACAAGTAATTCACTTTTGCAGATACTGTCCGTAAATCTCACTCAGTCCACAGATTTGTTGACTTTTTCAAAACTGATAGGAATACAGTTGGTCGGAGCAGAAGAAGGAGCGATAGGGCTGACTCAAGTAGACAATCTACAACTTTTTTTCAGGAGATTCTCGCTTGACATTTCAGGCACAAAATCTGAAGCCTTTCAGGTCATCTTCGTCAGATTCCAAAAAGGCTATGTGATGACCTACTATTCGACCGAGGAAGATTTTCACAGGTATTTGGTTTCTGCACTGCTTTCGATGAGCAGTGTGAAGACCGCTTCAATTCAGCAGGAGTATCTGAACGAACAGTACGAGTATTCGGTGAGCTTGGTCAAGCCATTTGAAGTCATACAACCGACCGAGGGTGAGATAGGTTCTTTCATAGCCCTTCAAGACACCAAAGCCGGATACATTCAGGTGGTCAAAGAAGAGCTGTCAAGGAAACTAAGCGCTCAGGAGTACGCCAAATTGGTCGAGAAAAACTCGCTTGTCAATCTTTCAGAGTACAAAGAACTTTCAAATGGCAAAAACCTGGTTCAAGGCAATGAATTTCACTGGAGAATCTTCCAATTTTCCTCCAAAGGCTTTTCGTACAGATGTTTGCAGGCATATGTTCTTTTAGATAACATCGCCTACACGCTCACGTATATGGCAAAGACACAGGAATTCGATCAGTTTATCTTTCCTGCTATCTACACGGTTTTTTCCTTCAAGAAACGTTGAAATTCACCATCTTTTTGTGTGATAATAGACAATGATGGAGGTGGTGATGTGAAAAAAACTTTCGTGTTTTTATTTATCATAATTGCAATTGCAGCCTTTCCTCAAGAATTGATGGATTATGTGATGAATTACAAAAATGTTAGTTACGAAATCATCTCAGAAAAGATAACCGATACTGGCGCGAAGCTCACACATGTGATATTAACAAGCCAGATATGGCAGGATATTCGCTGGGTCCATGATCTTCTGATCTTTGAGCCAAGTGAATCATCGCTCAGTGATGTTGCTGTTCTGTTCATCACAGGAGATTTCGACCCGGCAAAATCAAAGGATGTTGAAGATTACTTGTGGATCGCTGAGAAATTCTCCTGCGTATTTGCAGTGCTTGGAGATGTGCCAAACCAACCCATCTATGGTTTGAGAGAAGATGATCTGATAGCCCACACATTTGTGCAATATTCGAAAACTGAAGATCCCACTTTGCCACTTTTGTTTCCGATGACCACGGCGGCTGTGGCAGCGATGGATGTCGTGGAACAGATTTTTCATGTCGATCGATTTTTTGTGACTGGTGCATCAAAGAGAGGGTGGACCACATGGTTGACTGCTGCGGTTGACAATCGCGTTTTTGCAATAGCGCCAATAGTCTTTGACAATCTGAATTTTGCAGAACAACTCCAGCAGCAACTGAAAATGTACGGAAACTACAGTGAAAGCATAGGACCATATGTGAAACGAGGATTGCCAGAGATGAAAGACTCGCAAGCAGGCCAGAGACTTCTGAAGATGGTGGATCCCTACACCTACAGAGACAAACTCACCATGCCTAAGTACATAGTAAATGCCACAAACGACGAGTACTGGACTATATACTCCAGTAATCTTTATTTCTATGATCTACCTGGCAAAAATTACATACTCTATGTCCCAAACAACAAGCACGGAATCAAGAACATTCCTTACGTTGTGGAAAACGCATCTGTTTTCCTGAAACTCGCACTGGCTGATAAACTACCCAACTTTGAATTCTCCATAAAAGATAGTGCGATAACGATAAAGAATAACCATCAAATAAAGGAGGTATACGTACACAGAGCCGTCTCAGATACCACCGATTTCAGAAACTCTCTTTGGATAAGACTGCCAGTTCTATCAGATGATGGTATATACTCGGTTCAAATTGAACCACCACAATCGAGACATGTTGCATATTATGTAGAAATAGTTTTCGAGATTGAAGGAAACAGAATCAGTTTTTGCACACCTGCTGTTTACAAATAAAACGAGGTGAAAAAGAATGAAAATAGCTGGTATTGTAGGTGGCATGGGATCATTGTCAACGGTAGATTTCTTGCAGAAGGTTGTTGAGCACACAAAGGCCGAAAAGGACCAAGATCATATCAGAATGATAGTTGATTTCAACACCAGTGTACCTGATAGGACAACTGCATTGCTTTATGGTGGAGAAGACCCAACCCCCTATCTTGTTGAATCGGTTAGAAGACTTGAAGCAGCGGGGGCAGATTTTGCCGTCTTCATCTGTAACACGGCACATGCGTTTCTTGAGAAAGTGAGAGTGCAGAGCAACATACCGGTCCTGAGTTTACCAGAGCTTGCAATAGAACGGCTCAAGAAAAATGGGATTGACGAGGCGTGGATGACCGGAACAAAGGGTTTGATAAAAAGCGGTGTCTACCAGAACGCAGCACAGAAGGCGGGAATGGTTTTGCACATTCCAAATTCAAAAATTCAGGATCACTTGATGCAGATAATCTATTCGGTGAAAGCTTCAAATATCCCTAAGGCACAAAAGATATGGCACGAGGACGTGGAACCGTTCCTGGGAGGTAATGTGCTTTTGGGATGCACAGAACTTCCAATAGTGGCAAAGAGCCAAAGAGTGAATGTAATCGATCTCAACACAGTTTGGGCTGAGATAGTTGTAGAATTGTGTGGTGGAGTCCTGAAATAGTTGTAGCATGGAGGTGAAAAAAGTGAATATCGCAAAACAGTCAGCAAGAAGACCCATCGCCATATTCATGTTGCTCACAGCCATCCTGGTGATAGGAACCATTGCACTCAGGAAGCTTCATCTGGAACTTTTACCTCAACTGGAATATCCTTACGCCGCGGTTTTTGCAACTTGCATGGGAATGGGAACCGAAGAAATGGAGCAACTGGTCACTGAGCCACTCGAGAAAGCAATAGCTACTGTACCGGGTGTAAAGAACTTCACCTCAGTCTCCCAGCCCAGTTTGTCTTTAATCCTTGTTGAATATGAATGGGGTGTGGATGTCCTCACCGCATCTTCAAGACTTGAAAGATACCTGAACATCGCTCAGGCAGATCTGCCAGAACAGGTCAGGCCAACGGTCGTTGAATTTGACCCATCGATATTACCTGTCTTTGTCTTTGCAACAACTGAGAATCCCGATACGTTCATCGACAGAATAAAACGCCTACCAGATGTGGCTGGGGTCGAAAATCTGGGAAAACCGGGAAAGATTGTGAGAGTGACGATAGATCAGCAAAAGGCAAGGGATTTTGGATTGGATCTCACCTTGGTTGATACCTTCCTTGCAGGGAATGTTGTTTATCCGATGGGACAACTCACAGATGAGAATGGAAGCGTTTATGCAGTTATGGTGGACGGAAGATTCAAAAACATCGAAGAGCTGAAGAACACGGTAGTTGGTTTTCGCGGGCTCTCTTACCAGATGGCGATGAGTGGGCAGATGCCGAAACTTCTTGTTCCGGTGAGGTTGGGACAGGTCGCGGATGTTCAGATTGTAGATGAACAGATAAGAGGCTTGGTGAGAGTAGACGGCCAACAATCAAGTGTTGTCTCGGTGAGAAAAAGAGCCGGAGCAAATACCGTGAACAGTGTAAGGCAGGTAAAGAAACTGCTCGATGAATTGAAGATACCTTATTCCAGTTTGATAGATCAGTCGCTTTACACTGAAAAGGCCATCAACAACCTGTTGAAGAATTTGGTACTCGGATTGATCGGTGCTGCGGTGGTCGTCATGGTATTTGTCCTGGACATAAAGAGCACGATCATTGTCTCTTTGAGCATACCCATTTCATTGATAGTCGCGATTGTTTTGATGTACTTGTTCAGGATAAATATCGATCTTCTGACACTTGGTGGTCTGACAATGGCCGTTGGTATGTTGGTGGACAATGCGATTGTGGTCTTTGAAAACATATACAGGTACAAATCAGAAAATCTGCCCTATGATGAAGCGGCGGCAAAGGGCACGAAAGAGGTCTTTGGCGCTATCTTCGCATCTACTGCCACAACGATTATAGTTTATGTGCCACTGCTTTTCACAGAGAGCTTTGCCGCAACCATGTTCAAATATTTCGCTGCAACACTTTCGCTGTCTCTTGGCGCATCTCTTTTGGTTGCAGGAATACTCATTCCAGCAGGTTCTCGATGGGTAGAAAGTAGGAAAATGCAGACCTTTGAGCGTGTGAAAGAACATTACAAGGTCACCCTCCGCAAGGTGCTGAAAAGAAAATGGGCAGTCTTGGCATTTTCAGTTCTTGTCGTTGTTCTTTCGATCTGTTATATTTTCACCAGACCAAGGAGTTTCATTCCAGAATTTGCCACCAATACTTTGACAATAACGGTGAAGGCGAAGAATCAGGCAGGGTACAGGAAAACTGCGGAAATCACAAAGCAAATAGAGGATTTCATACTCGGCAAGAAGGACAAGTACGGAATCCAGACCGTTTACTCCGATATCGGTATCAACAGTGAGTTTTCACAGATAATAGGTGGCGCGAGTGAAGACAAGGCGACGATAGACATCTGGTTCACAGGTAAGAGAACACAGTATATCAGAAACAAAGAGAGGTTACTGAAAGAGATCTCAGCTTTGAAGATAGAAGAAGCAGAGATTCAGATAAGCCAAACGGATTTTCTCTCGGAGATCTTTGGATATCCTTTGACAGTCGAATTAACGGGTAAAGACCTGGACAAACTACTAAATACGGCCCGTAGTCTAAGAGATGAACTTGCACGTCAAAAGATCGGCGAGGTCGCCATCAGAGGTGAAAGTACGGTAGAAATTCTTTTGGTCGACATCGACAGATCCAAGTCAATCTTTTCTGGCTTGATACCGGGCCAACTGTTTATGGATCTTCAGTATTACACAGTTGGAAAACCATTCGGCACTTTGAATACAAATTACGGGATACTCCCTGTGTATGTTAAAACAGGACAGATTGAAACAGTAGACGATATCGCTCATGTTCTCTTTAAGAATATCAGAGGACAAGAACTGCCATTAGATGCCTTGAGTCAGATCGACAAAAAAATAACGGCGGGTTCGATCGCTCATAAGAATGGCCAAAGAGTTGTATATGTTGATGTTTTGAAATCACCTTACACAGTGTCACAACTGACAAAACTCGTCCAAGGCACAATTTCTGGGTTACAGATGAACGATGTGAATTATTCTCTCGGTGGGCAAAAGACGTCGCTGGATGTTCTGATGAAGGAATTCAGGACAATAATAATCATAGCTGCATTGCTTGTTTACATGCTTTTGAGTGCTCAGTTTGAATCACTCGCAATACCGTTCATAATTTTCACAACCGTTCCCGTCGCGGCAGTAGCACTTGCCTTAGTTATGATGGTCTTTGGCTATGTCTTGAATCTTCCTGTCTTGGTAGGTACATTGACGTTGATCGGTGTCGTTGTGAACAACGCGATAGTCATGATAGCCTTTATTCGACAGAGAATGGACGGTGAAAGACCTCTGCGCCAAACGATAATTGAATCGGCAGCTTTGAGATTGAGACCCATACTCATGACAACCTTAACAACCATAATTGCCTTGCTTCCGGTGGCACTGAGTGCAGGTGAAGGTTCTGAACTTGAATCACCAATAGCATGGGTTGTCGCTCTTGGATTAGCAATCACAACGTTATTCACTCTCTTCGTGGTCCCAGTGCTTGTGGAAATCTTTGCAAGAGGTTTCACAATGAAGCGGGAAATTTCAAGCAAAAATCAGTAATTTCATGAAAATAGCCGATTCTTGTTGATCTCTGTGTGTGCCAAACATTTTGAAAGAATATTCACTTTTGACTGGTGAGCAGATTTGTGGTAACGTTTACGTTGGGGAGGTGAATGACTTTATGAGGAGATTTCTGCTGTTGGTATTGGTTCTAAGCACGGTTTTTGTGTTTGCGCAGTCAAAACTCGTCATCTGGTGTTCAGAAAAACAAGTGGACATTCTGCAGAAACTTGCCGAGGAATTCAAGGCAAAGTACGGAGTAGTTGTCGAAGTTCAGTATGTCAACTTTTCAGACATCAAGCCGAAATTCCTGACAGCAGCTCCAGAAGGTCAGGGAGCAGATATCATAGTCGGTGCACACGACTGGGTAGGTGAACTTGTTGTCAACGGTCTTATCGATCCGATTCCAAGTTTTCCCGAGCTCAACCAGTTCTATGAAACTGGATTGAGTGCGTTTTCTTATGGTGGTAAACTGTACGGACTGCCCTATGCACTCGAAGCGATCGCACTCATTTACAACAAAGAGTTCGTACCCAACCCACCCAAGACAGTTGATGAAATGATCCAGATCGCCAAGCAGATTGACCAGGAATTCGGTAAAGAAGTAAGGGGATTTATCACATCTACAACGGAATTTTACTATGCTGTACCATTCATTCTCGGAGCGGGTGGCTATGTTTTCAAGGAAACCGCAAAGGGATTGGATCCAAAAGATATTGGACTCGCCAACGAAGGAGCAGTAAAAGGTGTCAACATCATCAAGAGATTCGTCGATGAGAAAGTACTCGATCCAAGCGATAACTATCAAATAATGGATTCAATGTTCAAGGAAGGAAAGGCAGCAATGATAATCAATGGTCCTTGGGCAACCAAGGCCTATAAAGATGCAGGGATAGACTATGGTGTGGCAGTAATTCCAAATGTCGATGCCAATCTGGTGGCGAAGCCGTTCGTTGGAGTCCAAGGCTTCATGGTGAATGCAAAATCACCCAATAAACTCCTCGCAAAGGAATTCTTGACGAATTTCATCGCAAGAACAGACACTATGTACAGACTGTATCTTGGAGACCCGAGGCTACCCGCAAGAAAAGATGTGCTTGAACTTGTGAGGGACAACCCCGATGTAGTTGCCTTCACTCAAAGCGCGGCGAACGGTGTACCTATGCCAAATATCCCACAAATGGCAGCGGTTTGGGGTGCCATGAACGACGCGTTGAATCTGGTTGTGAATGGAAAGGCAACGACTCAAGAAGCCCTCACAACGGCAGTCGAGAGAATCAAAACACAGACACAGTGATTCAATGCCCGGCTCGCGCCGGGCATTTGATCTGTTGAGGGGGAAAGGTTTGTGAAACATCTGCTCAAGTTTTTCTTGTGGTGCATATTCGTGTTGATGAATATCTTCTTTTTCTGGGGGGCAAGTTTCTTAATTCAAAACGCGTATTATGAACTTGGAATAGTCTTTTTCGTGCTGCTTTTTCTCATTGATTTTTTCATCTTCAACCCACGCGCTTATCCATACAGATATATCGCACCAGCTTTGGCACTACTGTTCATTTTGGTTTTATACCCGATCTATTTCACCGTGAAAGTGGCTTTCACCAACTATGGTACGGGGCATTATATGCCAAGACAAGAAGCAATAGAAAGGCTCCTGTATGACCCAAATTACACTTACATAATTGAAGAAGATCTTGACAGCAATTACAAAATCTTTGTGATCTACGATGGAATAAACCCGACGGAAGATTTCATCATCGTCTTCAACTTGGATGGAAAACCGTTCTTGGCTGAAAAACCAACACCAATTAGAAGAAAAGGTAAAGAAATACTTCTCAGCGAGTCCTTCTTGTATCCGATAAACAGCGAATACGTCCAGATGAACAATCGAACCTACCATCTTGTACCATGGACAGGTGAACTGCAAGATCTGAAGATAATAACCATTGAAGATAAAGCCTACAAGGCCTTTTACTCTCCGAAAGACGAATTCCTGCAAGTTAATTCTCCTTTCTTCAAGAGCAGGATAGCCCAGCAGTATCTTTATAGGGCAGATTTTGTCGATCAACAAGGTAACAGATACGCTTTGAGAATCTCTTCCGCTGGTGAGTGGCACTTTGCCAAAATTGAGAGACTTTACCGGCTGGGATACGACGAGAGTTTCGAAAATGGGAAGATAGGGCTGAAAATGACAATCTACAACAACAAGACTGGGAACAAGGTCACAGAAAAAGATGGTGCATTTTACGACACAAATGAGAACGGTGAAAGCGTCTTCTTGTTGGGATTTATAGATTATGTGGGTTCAAAGAACTTTCTCAGAATTGTGAAAGATCCGAAGGTCTCTGGACCTTTCTTGCAGATATTTCTTTGGACCTTTTTATGGGCATTGTTAAGCGTTGTTCTGTCTCTTGCTGTTGGGTTGCCTTTTGCTTTGATTCTCAACGACAAAAATGTCAAAGGAAGAAATCTGTATCGTACGTTGTTGATAATCCCTTGGGCTATTCCGGTCTTCATATCGGCCCTTGTGTGGAGAAACGGCCTTTTGAATGAAA
The DNA here is from genome assembly GCA_029551145.1 of Thermotogota bacterium. GTDB lineage: Bacteria > Thermotogota > Thermotogae > Thermotogales > DSM-5069 > Pseudothermotoga_B. Next base: position 17,655 of record JAKPGA010000034.1, read on the forward strand.
GCTACGGACTGATAAACAAATTTCTGCTCCCATTATTTGGACTAAACCCGATAAGGTGGATGAATGACGCCTTTTGGGCAAGAGTAGGAGTTCTGCTCGTGAACATATGGCTTACATTTCCTTACATGATGACCATTTCTTTGGGTGCGCTGCAAGGAATACCACCAGAACTCTATGAAGTTGCGATGATAGATGGCGCTGGAAGGTTCAAAAGATTCACCGCGATAACCTTCCCTTTCATAATGGCTGTGATCGCACCTTTACTCGTGAGTAGCTTCGCTTTCAGTTTCAACAACTTCACCATAATCTATCTCATAACTGCAGGAGGCCCACCAATTCCTGGCTCAACCACACCAACGGGTTACACGGATATATTGATCTCGTATGTGTACAAACTCGCATTCGAAGCGGGCAGAGGACAGGATTTTGGTTTTGCCAGCGCTATATCCATAATGATCTTTTTCCTCGTTGGTGGGATAAGTTTCCTGAACTTCAAGTTTTCGGGAGCTTTTGAAGAGGTGGGAAGATGAGAAAGATCATCGTGCACGTCATCTTGATTTTCTTGATCATTGTAATACTGTTTCCCACCGTGTGGGTAGTGACGACATCGTTTAGGCGAGATGAAGCGGCGTTTTCGAGTGAACTCTTCTCAAGTCGGTTGACTCTGCAGAATTACATAGATTTGGTTGCACCACAGAGAAATGTGCCCGTTCTTGTGCAGGACATGCAAAACATAATCTCAAGAGCGAAACCTTTCAACCAATTAACTTCTGAAGAGGCACAGAAGAAACTGGAAGACTCATTGAGAAAATTGGAACAATACCTTGAACAAGTGGCTTCAAAACATAAGATGACCAAGGACGCCTATCTGATAATTGACGATTCCCTGAAAAAGAAAGGAGAGAAAACCAGAGAGTCCGTTCTAAGAAATCTTCAACAGTTAAGAGCGACGGTACTTGATCAGATCGAAGGCAAGTTTGGCAGTACAGATCAGCACAAAGCGGTTTTGTATGAATATCTACAGAAAGAATCCTTTGACTCAGCGATTTTCAGAGCCTTCAAACAAGACTTAGAAAAGAATGTTGGTTTTTCCATCGGTAGCACACAAGACTACCAAAGGGCAATCGAAATACTCAAAGACAGTTATGATCTCTACATTGGAAACCAGCTACAAAGATTGAACGAACTTTCGGCAAGAATGAATCAATTGAACAACCTTTCGTCAGAGCTCAAGAAACAACTTTCACCGGTACAAGATCAGGTTTTGAAGGCTAATCTGATCTTAGAGAACGATATGCTCCCAGAACTAAATGCGTTGGTTGACGCTTTGGAGAAACTCAGGAATCTGAAGGTTGCGATCAAAGAAAGTTCGGCGAAAAGCACGATGCCGCTTGATGATTCATTTTTCTCCAAGAGTGTGCATGTGGCTTTGGATCAAACATTGAGAATTGAGCAGAGACTGGAGACTCTCGTTGATTACACAGATTTAAAGAAGTCTGTGAAAGATATCATGAGTATCTTAGAAGAGCTTGCAGATATCGACAGTTCCGAAAGATCAAAGATGTCGTATTCAGATTTTATCAAGGGCTATAAAGAAATCCAACCAAGACTGGAAAGAATCTTAAATGAAGTTGAATCAACAATGATCAGTTTGGAAGACAAGGCATTTGTCTTGAATGATATCAGTGAGAAACTCAAAGCAATTGCAGATGATATAGATTCACTTGAAAAAGAGAAATCACTAATCCAAGATAAGGTCAAAGTCATCGAAAGCCAGTTACAAGAACCAAGAAGAATCGCTCAGTTGAGGGTTTTTGCCTCCGATTTGGAAGCCAGGATTTCAACTGTCAACGCGATCTCTTCGTTTGCCAGAACAGATCTCTTGAGATACTCTACTCTTCTGACTTGGTTGAGGAATTTCGCGAATTCGTATGCAAGAAAAGATGAAGTGTACGCGAAACTGCGAAAGATCATCGATGAAATGAGATGGATAGAAGAGTACAGAACCTTTTCAACCAAGTTTGAGAATGCGTCCAAAAACCTTGATGATGTGCTGAAGCAAACAAACGATCTTCTGAACGATTTTGAAAAGACTTGGCGAGACCTGCTATCAGTTTCCTATTCAGGAGTCTTTGTCACATCTGACCACTTGAGCAAACTTGATGACATAGTAAGGTCGGATTTTGTAAACAGAGTAAGATCAGATCTTGCAGTTGTAATGCGAAAAGCTGGTATCTTGATGAACTTGGTTCCTTTCTCGGAACTGAGAGATGATTTCAAGACGATAGACAGGGAGTTCTATAGAATAGATCAGATATGGAAGCAAAAGACCAAACACTATTTCTTAAGGTGGGTTCTGAACTCGGTTATCATTTCTCTGGTAGTCGCTCTGATCACAACAGCTGTTTGCGCGACCGCTGCATATCCATTCAGTAGAATGAGGTTTGCAGGAAGGAAATATGGAATAATGAGCTTTTTATTGATTCAGATGTTCCCGGGCGTCATCTTTATGGTTGCGATTTACAACCTTTTGAATTTCCTTGGAAGGTACATTGCGTTCTTAGGAGTCGATACCTCTGGTGGACTCATTCTGGCATATCTGACGAATATAGCCTACAACATGTATTTGATAAAGGGCTTCTACGATCTGATACCAAGTTCATTGGAAGAGGCGGCGATAGTAGATGGAGCAACGAGGTTTCAGAGTTTCTATAAGATCGTTCTACCACTTGCAAAACCAATTCTAACGGTTGTTTTCTTGCTGGTTTTCATAGGTACTTTTAACGAGTATGTAGTAGCGAGAATTATTCTTCAAAATGTGCAAAACTACACCTATGCCCTGGGACTTCAAGCCTTTGCTGTTGGTCCATATGAGACAGAGTGGGGATTGTTCACAGCAGCAGCGCTGCTTGGTATGCTGCCGATGGTCATACTGTTCTTGTCCCTTCAGAGATATCTGGTTAGTGGCTTGACAAGAGGTGCCGTCAAAGAATGAGGGGGTGTTACTCGATGAGAAAACTCACACTCTTCATGCTTGTAATACCTCTTGCATGCTTTGGAATCATGAAACCAATTGAAGATTTCATAATTGGTGTAGATCTATCAACATTGTATGAAATTGAGAAATCTGGTGGGAAATTCTACGAAAATGGGCAGCAAAGAGATTGCCTTGAAATTCTCAAAGATAACGGCTTCAACTGGATAAGACTCAGGCTCTGGAATGATCCAACCGATGAAAACGGGACTTCACTTGGTGGGGGAAACTGCAATTACCAGAACATGACCCAGATAGCCCGAAGAGCCAAAGCGCTTGGTATGAAAGTACTTGTCGATTTTCACTACAGTGATTGGTGGGCAGACCCGGGAAAACAGATCAAACCAAAAGCGTGGAAAGATTTGCATGGTGAACCACTTCAGAAGGCTGTGTATGAATACACAAAAGATGTCCTGGTATACATGAGAGACCACGAAGCGTTGCCAGATATGGTACAGATAGGAAATGAACTGAACAACGGTTTTCTATGGCCTGATGGACAGATTTATGGACAAAATGCAGGCGGGTTCGATGGATTGGTTGCCTTGCTGAACTCAGCAATCAAAGCTGTTAGAGAGATAGACCCGTCAATAAAGATAATGATTCATCTTGCCGAAGGCGGCAACAACTCCTTGTTCAGATGGTTTTTCAGCCAGATAACTGAGCGAAACGTTGATTTCGATGTCATCGGTGCATCTTTCTATCCATACTGGCATGGAACTCTTGAAGACCTGTCAAAGAACCTGAACGATATCTCGTCGACCTTCAACAAGCAGGTGGTCGTTGCAGAAACTGCGTATGCTTGGACTCTGGAAGATGCAGATGGGTATCCCAATATATTTGGATCAGATCAGATCGCTGGCTACAAACCAACCGTGAAAGGCCAGAGCTCTTTTCTCAGAGATCTGATAGATCTTATACGTTCTGTCCCACAGAATAAAGGTCTTGGGTTCTTCTACTGGGAAGGAGCTTGGATACCGGTGAAGGGAGTAGGGTGGAAATCAAACGAAGGTAACCCATGGGAAAACCAAACGCTCTTCGATTTTGGTGGAAATCTGTTACCGTCAGGTCAAATTCTTCGCGGTTCTATTTTTCAGCCCGAAGAAGCGTTTCAAATAGAGGATATCGTTCCTGTCAAAGTTCAGATCTCTGTGGGTGATGAGCTGAAGTTGCCAGAATATGTAAAAGTGATCTTCAAAGATGATTCCATAAGGTCGTTGAAGGTCCAGTGGGATCAACTTTCTCCGCAAGAACTAACGATAGGAGAGCATGTGGTAAAGGGTACTATACCACAGCTTGAAAAACAAATCGAAGCGAAAGTCATTATCATAGATCAAGAAAATTACTTGTCCAACGCAAGCTTCGAATCTGGGGTTTTCGACCCGTGGCAGGTGAGCGGTGAAAAAAGTGCTGTAAAAGTAGTGCGCGCTGACCCACCTCAGAATGCTCACCACGGAGTCTATGCGGTGAATTACTGGCTGGACAAATCTTTTGAGTTTGAACTGTACCAAATAGTATCCGATCTACCAAATGGTGTCTACAGAGTGAGTATGTGGATTCAAGGTAGTGGTGGAGATCTGGTACAAATGAGAGTGAGCGATCACGGTGGTCCAGAAGAGACAGTTACCATTACAAATGCCGGCTGGCTCAAGAGGAGTAATCCGACGATTGACAACATAAAGGTTATCACAGGCAAATTGAAGATAACCTTATCGGTAAAGGGAAATCCTGGTAACTGGGGATGGGTAGATCAATTCGAACTGATAAGAAAGTGAAGGTATAAAATGGTTTTGGCTCGTTGAAATACTTTTGATCAAAATAGCTGAACAGTGCACCATATTGATCTATGATTGTGCAAAAGCACACAGGAGGTAAGAACATGTTTGAATGGGAGAACCCTGAACTTTTACACGAAGGCCTCGAAAAACCTCATTGTTCATTCATTCCGTACTTTGATCCTTTCACTGCAAATTGGGTCTATCCAAAAGATTTTTCAACATTGAATGGAAAGTGGAAGTTTCACTTCAGCCCATCACCTTTGAAAGTACCCTGTGGATTTGAGTTGGAGGACTTCGACGACTCTTCTTGGGATGAAATAGAAGTGCCATGCAACTGGGAGTTTGCAGGGTATGACAAGCCCATTTACACGAACACGATCTACCCGTTTGAGAACAATCCCCCTTATCCCCCAAAGGAGTACAACCCGACGGGAATCTACAGAAAAAAGGTACAAATACCTCAATCTTGGTTTGAAAAAGAGATATTTTTGCACTTTGAAGGTGTTCGTTCTTTCTTTTACTTATGGGTGAATGGAAGGAAGGTGGGGTTCAGCAAAGATAGCTGTACTCCTGCTGAATTCAGAATAACAGATTATGTAAAACCGGGTATCAACACGATAGTCCTTGAGGTCTTGAAATGGTGTGATGGTAGCTACATAGAAGATCAAGATATGTGGTGGTTTGCCGGTGTGTATCGCGATGTGTACCTTTATGCATTGAGTAAGACCCATATAAGAGATATCTTTGTAAGAACAGAACTCGATGAAAGATACCAAAATGCAAAACTCCTTGTGGACATTGATATGAGAGACCTTAGTGATAAGAAAGAAACCAAGACACTGACTTTGTCGTTGATAGATCCTCATGGCGAGGAACAGGTGCTCGAACAGAAACAGATTGAACTGGATGGGGAAGAAACTCTCTCGTTTGTCTTCGATGTGAAGAACCCACTCAAATGGTCCTGCGAGACTCCTTGGCTGTATGTGCTCCAAGCAGAATTGGCACAAGACAGGAAGAAAATCAATTTCGGTTTTAGAAAAATCGAGGTGAACGATGGCCGGTTGTTTTTCAACGGCGAGTTGTTTTACATAAAAGGTGTGAACAGACACGAATTTGATCCGAAAAGAGGTCATGCGATCACAGTTGAAAGGATGGTACAAGATATAGTGCTCATGAAACAGCACAACATAAACACCGTTAGGACATCGCATTATCCCAATCAAACAAAATGGTATGACCTGTGTGATTACTATGGACTTTTCGTGATAGACGAGGCAAACATCGAATCACATGGTGTGGGTTGGGACGAGAAAATAACCCTGGCGAACAAACCTGAATGGGAAAAAGCACATCTCGACAGAGTTCAGCGCATGGTTGAAAGAGACAAGAACCATGCGAGCATAATCTTTTGGTCCTTGGGTAATGAGGCCGGAGATGGCAGAAACTTCGAAAAGGCTGCGATCTGGATAAAATCGAGGGACAACAGCAGATTGGTTCATTACGCACCTCTTGGTGCCGAGAAACCCGGTGATGGTTTTTACCTCGATGTTGTCTCGTGCATGTATCCATCCTTAGACAAACTCCTTGACTACTCATCAAAGAAGCAGAACAGGCCGCTTATAATGTGCGAATACGCTCATGCGATGGGAAACAGTGTGGGAAATCTGAAAGACTACTGGGACGTAATCAAGAATAAGCCTTATCTACACGGTGGTTGTATCTGGGACTGGGTTGACCAAGGGATCGAAAGGATTGATGAAAACGGTAAAAGATTCTGGGCATATGGTGGGGATTTCAAAGATGAACCAAACGACGGTAACTTCTGCTGCAATGGGGTAGTTCTTCCAGACAGAACCCCTGAACCAGAACTCTTGGAAGTCAAGAAAGTTTATCAGTACATAGACATCGAGATGCTCAATGATAAACTGTTTTACGTTCAAAACAACTATATGTTCACAAACCTTGAAAAATTCCGCGGAGTCTGGCTGCTCAAAGAAAATGGCATCCAAATTGCCAAGGGTGAATTCAAGGTTTCTCTGGCACCAACAAAAAGAACCTTATTGCATCTGGATCTACCTGAGCTTAGAGAGGACGAGGAATATTTCCTTGAAATCGAGTTTGTCACGGAAAGGGAAGAACTCTGGGCTCCAGCTGGTCACGTCATTGCTTGGCAGGAGTTTCAACTGAAAAAACCTACTTTTGAAAGGTTAGCTGTGAAAGAGCGAACATATTTTGACGAAACAGCAGAACATTACACTATCAGGACAAAAAATATAGCTGTGAGTTTTTCAAAGTTCACTGGGCTTCTTGAAAGTATCAAATTCAGAGAACGTGAGTTGCTCTGGCAAGCCATAGCACCAAACTTTTGGAGGGCACCTACAGATAACGATATCGGAAACAAAATGCCAGAGAGATTGGCTGTGTGGAAAGATGCCAGCCAGTTAAGAAGATTGCACAAAATCAATTGCCAAAAGGAAGAAAACAAAGTAACCGTTTCGGTGGTCTACCATCTACCAAAAGACAGTTGGTTGTATTTGACTTACACCGTCTTTGGAAATGACGATATTTTATTTGACTATACGCTCTGTCCAAATCAGAATTTGCCAGAGATTCCGAGAATAGGCCTGCAACTGAAGATGCCAGCTGATTTTCGAACTGTGAAGTGGTATGGAAGAGGACCTCATGAAACATACGAAGATAGGAAGGAAAGCGGCATCTTTGGCGTTTACAGTAAAACAGTCGATGAGATGTTCCATAGATATGTGAAACCTCAGGAAACTGGGAACAGAACTGATGCAAGATGGTTTTCAATCTCAAATGGCAGTGTCTCCCTACTTGTCATGGGATTACCCACGGTAGACTTCAGTGTCTGGCCCTTTTCAATGCAAGATCTTGAACAAGCCAACCATGTCAATGAACTACCGATTAGGGACTTTGTAACCGTGAATATCGATTACAAGCAAATGGGGCTCGGAGGCGACAACAGTTGGGGGGCACTACCTCACAAAGAATACATATTGTTCCCAAAGCCCTATCATTACTCATTTAGGGTGAGACCGACAGAATCTCTGCGCGAAAACGATGTATGGAAGATTATACCAGCTTGTGAGCAAAACGTGGACTTTTCTATGATTTTGTCAGATCAGTTTGTTCAAGCTGGAGAAAGATTCACTGTATCAATAGTCGCAAAAAACCACGGCTCACTCACATATCAAGATGTTATCGTTCTGTATGTCGACGACAAGCCAGTCAAAATCAAGCAGTTAACTGTACCACCGTTCAATGAGAAAACCATTCAATTCGCTCTGTGTCTAACTGAACCGAAAGATTACCTCATTTGGACCAGTGTGGGAAACAAAAAGACCGTGTACGTGAGATGAAATTCATCTCGAGGTTGTCTTCAAAAATAGGCGAAAAATCACCGAAAACTGCGGGAGGTTTCAAGATTCTCCCGCAGCTTTTTTGAGCTGAGAAAGATCTTCACTGGTTCACCATTCAGTTGTTGTGTACCAATCCACAATGTTATCAATTGTCCAAAGCTCTTCATCTTGGTACTGCTCAATGCCGACAATAATCGGTAGATCACTTTGAATGTCAACAACTCCCATATCATCGCTTACGAATTTTATCAAATCAAAAAACATCGCGGAGAAAGGCTTTATATCTCCTGAGGCATCCTTCACAGTTCGTCCCTTGGAATCACATATCCAGATCGTACCATGTGCGGTATTCTTGTTTGGATTTATCAAAACCAGCGCTGTTTCAGACCCGCCTTTGTTAACGTAACCTGCCGCATACCAATAGTACTTGGCATCCTCGGAAACATTAATTGGCTCAATTATGTGATCTGTATTTAGCAGGCCATACTCCTCGTCTTCGTAAAAAGCCGTGATATGCAACAGTTGATCACATTCAATCAAAAGAAGACCCCAGTTGTCGTCACTGCTGCTGATGAATTCAGCCGGGCTGATTCCTATGGTCGAATACTCTTCCGTGTTGTAGGTATCCTGCCAAAGCTTCTGCCCATTGCAATCGAAAACAGACACCCTGAAATAAGCTCTCTCTTCACTCATGTTTGAAACAAACACGGTGGTTTTGTAGCCCGGTACAGAAAGGTGATATAATGCATAAGACTCTGCGTATGCGAAGATTGCCAGCATAACCAGGATGAAGATCACTGCTTTTCTCATCGCTATCCCCCCGAAGAGTTCGGTTTTGAACCTCATGATATTCTACCATGTTTCTTCAGATTCAATGCACTAACATTTTTCAAAAGCGGGAGAGTAAAATTGAAAGTGTGATCGAAATCACCAAACCGTATTGAGGTGAGATCTTACATGGATGACATAGTTCTTGCGATTGATTGTGGCACGCAAAGTCTGAGGGCGCTCTTGTTTGATTCATCTGGAAGATTGATCGATTTTCATAAAGAAGAATACCCACAGGCTTATGTATCTCCAAAACCCGGTTGGGCGGAGCAAGATCTCTTCATTTATCAACAAGCACTCACGAAGTCCTGCTTTGTGCTGAAACAAAGACAACCAGAAAAATGGCAACATGTGAAAGCGATCGCTGTAACGACTCAGAGAGATACATGTGTGCTTTTGGATCGGGACGGCAAACCGTTAAAACCAGCCATACTTTGGCTTGACCAGAGAATGGCTGACTATGACTGCAAGTTGCCTGTGCACTACAGAATTGGATTCAAAATAATCGGTATGGATAAGGCGGCATTTATCTCTGCAAAGAAATGCAAAGCAAACTGGATAAGGCAAAACGAACCGGAGTTATGGGAAAAGACTCATAAATTCCTCCTGCTATCTGGATGGTTCAATTACCTTCTGACTGGCCAGTTTGTAGACTCAGTTGCGAATCAAATAGGGCATGTTCCATTTAACTACAAGAAACAAAGATGGGCAAATCCCCGAACAGATTACCAGCCGTATTTGTTCCAGATAGATAAAGAAAAACTCCCTGAACTTGTTCAACCTGCAACTGTAATAGGTAAACTCACCAAGGATGCCCAGAAATTGACCGGTCTTTCATCAGAGGTTTATGTGATCGCCACTGGTTCAGATAAAGGTTGTGAGACTTTGGCGATGGGGTGCTTGAAGGAATCTTTGGCTTGCGCCAGCCTCGGTACAACGGCGACTCTGCAGATAACATCTGACAGATATCTTGAACCTATAAAATTCATGCCATCATATCCTGCTGTGATCCCAGGACATTTTAACCCAGAGGTAGAAATCTTCAGAGGTTTTTGGATGGTCAGCTGGTTCAAAAACGAATTCGGCAACTACGAAGCACAGTTGGCAGCGCAGAAAGGTGTAAGTGTTGAAGAAATATTCGATGATTTGCTGAAGAATACCAAACCTGGCTCACTGGGACTGATACTTCAGCCTTACTGGGGTGCAGGTTTGAAGATGCCGGAGGCCAGAGGTGCAATCATAGGTTTCGGAGATGTCCATAATAGGGCTTACCTATACAGGTCTATAATAGAAGGCCTATCGTATGCACTTTTGGATGCCGCAGAGAAAATAGAAAGAGTCTCACACAGAGTCATAGAAAAGGTCGCCGTGACAGGTGGAGGATCAAGATCCGATTTCGTTTGCCAGATACTCTCAGATGTATTGGGAAGGGAAGTTCTAAGAGGTGAGATACCGGAAGCCGCAGGACTCGGCGCTGCTATCTGTGGTTTCGTTGGTTTGAAATACTACAACGACTTTGGTCAAGCAATTGACAAAATGGTCAGATACAGTAAATCTTTCAAACCAAACACAGACAACTCCAAACTATACATGAGGCTGTATAGAGAAGTCTACAGAAGGATTTACAGTCACCTTAGTCCGTTGTACAAATCTTTGCAGCAGATAACTGGTTATCCCGAATATTGAGTACAGCAAAGACAACGGCTGTTGATCCACCACCCAAATGAATTTTGTGCCTTTCTAAACAAGACATTGCAAAAAATGTGCCTGAGAGTCATCTCAAGCACAAGAACACCTTATCATCAAAAAGCTTGTTTTTTCGAAAAGATTGTAGGCACTCAACAACCCATACTCGCAATTGATCTTTCAAGTCTTCTGACTACCCGGTCCTTCCCAAGTATCGAAAGTGTTTCAAACAGACCAGGAGTCACAAGCTTTCCTGTAACGCTACCTCTGAGCAGCTGAAAAACTTTGTTCTTGGAGGCTATCTTCATGTCTGCTATCGCCCTACAAACCTTTTCTGTGCCTTCGATTGACCAGTCACTCAGCTGAGTGAAAAATTCTATGGCTTTTTTCAACACTTCTCCTGCATATGGTGCATTCAAATATTCGCTGACAAACTTATCTTCAAATACGTAATCATCAAAGAAAAACGGATAAGAAAGGTCGTACAGTTGTGAAAGCGTGTTGACCTTTTCCCTGCACACACCTATAACTTTAACGGCATAACCTTCATCGCATTCTGGCATCTTCTTGCCGGTGAATTGCACCCATCCAACGAATTCTTTCCACAGTTCGTCGATCTCCATCATTCTCATGTGCTTACCATTCACCCACTCAAGTTTTTCTGGATCAAAGACGACACCTTTGTTGGATATGCCTCCTGGCTCGAAGTTACCCAGCTTTTCCCTTAAATTGAAAATCTCCTCTTCTCCCACGCTCCAACCGAGCAAGGCAAGATAGTTCATCAACCCTCTGCTGAGTATCCCAATACCCCTGAAATGTTCTACAGAGGTTGCTCCATGCCTCTTGCTCAGTGGCGTTCTATCAAAACCGAGAATCAGTGGTATATGCATGAACTGTGGTGTGTTCCACCCCAACGCGTTGTACACCATTATCTGTTTTGGTGTATTAGATAGATGGTCTTCTCCCCTGAAAACATGAGTGATTCTCATCAGATAATCATCTATCACAACCGCATAATTATAAGTTGGAAAGCCATCGGATTTTATCATGACGAAATCCTCAATAGTTGAATTCTGAAATTCCATATCGCCTTTGAGTAAGTCATAGAACCTCGTTATTCCTTCAGGCACTTTGAAAGATACTGTGATGTCGTACCCTTGCTGCGCATATTCTTCTGGATACTCATAAGTGTTCAGAATCGGTTTCTTCCTGTCTGTCTTGTCATAGACGGTGTAATAAGCCATCTGTTTTTCAATCAGAATTCTGGCATAGTGATCGTATATCCCTTTGAGAACACGCTCACTCTGTCTATACGGGCCATAGCTTCCTCCAACATCTGGTCCTTCATCCCAATCAATGCCACACCATCTAAGAGATTCAATTATCGCCTTCTCGGATTCCTTTGTTGATCTCTGTAAATCGGTATCTTCTATTCTGAGTATGAACTTTCCACCCATCTTTCTGGCATACAGCCAGTTGAAAAGAGCTGTTCGAGCGCCTCCTACGTGCAGGTGCCCCGTAGGGCTTGGAGCAAATCTGAGTCTGACTTCGCTCATCTTCTTTGCCTCCCGATCTCGGTAATTATCTCAACAATTTGATCAACACTTTGAGCCTTGTAGACAACTGTGTTTTTTCTCATGTCGAGATATTTTCCCTCTATTAAGATCTTTGAAAACCGGTCTGTCCAGCCACCCGTACCTGTAAAAAGCACAGTTGGTTTTGATCTTGCATAAGCGATGAGTATCTCAATCGCCGTACCAATCTCACCTCCAACGGAGACTACAACGTCGCTACTTTCAATTAAAACTAAGGAACGGGTTATGTTATCAAAGGGTGTCTTTATTCTCGTGGAAAGATATTCATTACCAGTCTCGTTTACCGGCAGGACTCCCACGACGTTACCATTCACTTCCTTGACACCTTTTGAAACAAGTTCCATCACACCATCTCTTCCACCGCAGAAGACTGTGTGACCCTGTCGAGCAAGTGCCATACCCAGTTCGATACAGATAGTTGATATTTCACTGATCGGAGATTGATCGATGGGACCGGAGTATCCAACCACTGCAACATTCATGTTCCCAGATATACCTCCTTCACAATTCTGCTTTGAAGAACCTCTTGTGGCTCGCCTTGTGCAATTATCTTTCCTTTATGTATGATGTAAAGTCGATCAACAACTTGGGACAGAGCATCAACTGTATGGTCTGTTACAATTATCCCGATATTTCTTGCCTTCAATGAACGGATCATCTGTTGTATGTCCTTCACCGTTTTTGGGTCTATTCCAACAAAGGGTTCATCCAACAAAAGAAAAGAGGGATTGAGTGCCATCATTCTTGCCAGCTCCAATCTTCTCTTTTCTCCTCCTGAAAGGTCTGTTGCGTATTGATCTTTCAGTTCCCAGATGCCAAACTCTTTGAGAAGTTCTTCAATCCTGTGTTTTCGCCTTGTTTGATCCTTCTCATAAAACCTCAGAACTAACTCAACATTCTCGAAAACCTTTATACCACCGAAGACTGATGTTTCTTGCTGAAGATACGTTATGCCAAATCTCGCTCTGTGACTAACTGGGATTTTGGTGATATCTGTGCCAGAAAAAATTATCTTGCCACTTGTCGGTATAACAACTCCCAGCACCATGTTGAATATGGTAGTTTTTCCAGCACCGTTCGGCCCTAATAAACCGACAACTTCACCCTGTTCGACGTAAAGATCTACGTGGTCGACAACGACCTTTCTTCCGAATCTTTTTACCAGACCAAGACACTCGATTTTGTTCATTGTGCCTTCAGGTACTTTATGAGTTGATCGGTGATATCATAAGCATCATCACCATAGACAAACGCTTGTTTACTCAAAATATAATCATAGCCCATCATCTTTGCATATTTGTCTATCTTGGCAGCTATCTCATCCAATACTTGCTGCATTTTGGGTTGATATTCATTTTGAATGAGTTGTTCATACTGCTGTTTTCTCGCAAGTATCTCTGCCTGCTTCTTCTCCAAATCAGCCTGAGAAGCACCTGATTTTTGCATATTCTCAAGTTCCTTTGTCATTTCGTTGAGCTTGCCCTGATAGTACTGAACATCTGTCTTATAGCGTTCATTGAGTTCAACCATCTTTGGATATTCCTGGGTTACCTTGTTCACATCAACAAAGACTATCTTTGCATCTTGCTGCGTGGCTCCATAGAGTAAAAAGAGCATCATCATGATAACTAAAGCTGCCAGAAAAATGGTTGTGTTCTTCACACGAGCACCTCCTCAGAATGCTATCATATCTTTTATTTTCTCAAGTGTCTTTGGACCAATGCCAGGCACTTGAAGAAGATCTTCAGGTTTTTTGAAAGGACCCTTTTGTTCCCTGAGTTTTATCATCTCACTGGCTTTGACTTCTCCTATACCAGGGAGTTCTAAGAGCTCGTCTAAACCAGCAGTGTTCACATTGATCTTCCTGACAACTACCGATCCAGAAGAACTTTCAAGTTTCACAAACTCTGCTATTCTTTGGGCTGTTGATTTACCAATACCCGAAACCTTCATTAGGTCCTCAATTGTTCTAAAAGGTCCGTTCTGATCTCTGAACTGAATTATAGCCCTCGCCTTCGCTGGACCAATCCCTGGTATTTCAAGCAGATCTTCATAGGAAGCTGTGTTGATGTCCATCGGGAATTCAACAGTTCTTCTTTGAGTTACTTGATTTACTTGTGTATCTTCCTTTTTATAGGTCTTTTCAAGTGCAAGCCCCAGCAAGACTACTAAACCAACAAAAGACACAAAGATAAGCCTTTTCTCACTTACTGAGAACTTCACGGTGCTATTCTCCCCACATATCCTGGGCGCTGAGTACCGGCTATTTTCATGACTTCCGTCCAGTTCAGGTTCTTGTTGAAATCCTCAGCGCTGTTCACATCACTGAAAGCTCCAATCACCAATGAATACCAATCACGCCCGTCACGCACAAAATGCATTAGATAGGCCGGATATCCAGCACTCCTGAAACTCAGTACTCTTTCCAAAGCGGTTTCCTTATTTATGACCGACAGCACAAGTACCCCATACAGAGTACGCATGGGCGTCAGATTCTGAAAACTGTAATCACCAACAACCGCAACTGTGTAAGTATCTTTCGAATACTGACAGATCACAAACGGCAAGTTCGAACCTCTGACAATTTTCAAAACATCTTCCGACTGGATGACATAAACTGACAAATTTGCTCCTCGTTCAACCACCTCGGTAGCTTGCGTTATCAATTTCTTGTAGTCGAATTCTTCTAATCTGTAGATAGAAGGGTTCACATATTCAGTTACAGACTCGGTGGGTGTGCTGTTCTTAACAGGCACTTCAATCTTTGGTGGTGGTACTTCAACTATCTCTACCTGAACATTGGAACGACTCTTCAGGATAAAAAATGTTGCAAGTGTGAAACTGACAAATCCAATACTCAGAACAATTATGAGTATCGCAAGTATTCGAGCCTGGGTGTCGGTCAATCGAATTTGACCCTTAGGCACTTTTACACTCCCTTCCCCGCATAATTTATGAGTAATTCCACCGTGTTTTCAACATCTTCCAGTGAAACAATCTCACTTGGTGAATGAACATATCTTGTGGCAATTGATACCGTGGCAGAGGGTATACCAGCTCTGGTTCTTTGTAGTGCGGCTGCATTCGTCCCGCCAAATGTGAGTACTTCCATCTGGTATGGAATCTTCTCTTGCTCGGCAACTTCAATGAGCTTTTCAACGACACCTCTGTTGCTGATAGATGCTCTATCCTTGATTTTGATCGCTGGACCTTTTCCCAAAGCCATTGAATGTCTCTTAAAAGATTTCGGGTAATCGGATGAATCAGTTACGTCAACAGCAACACACACATCTGGGACCAAAGAATAGGCAGCAACCGATGCTCCAATAAGCCCGACTTCCTCCTGAACCGTGAATGAACCTATAATCGTGTTGCGAGGTTTCTTGACTCTTCTCAGAATCTCAACGATTATCGCACAACCTATTCGATCGTCCATGGATTTGCTGATCAACAGATCACCGTTCTTGAAAAAATGAGAATCATAGATACCAAAAGAACCTATCGGCACGACCTTCATAGCTTCATCGCGGTTCCTTGCGCCAATATCGACGAACATGTTGTCCAGATTCAAGTTGGTGAAGTTCTTCTTTCGCTCTTCCTCAGTTTCACCTTCAACATAAACAACTCCAATGGCGTTCGGAAATCTCACCCTATGGCCGACGTAAGAATGAGGTGGCACTCCTCCAACACTTTCTACTCTCAGAAAACCTCGCTCATCGATGTTCGTAACGACAAGTCCTATTTCATCTGCGTGCGCGTCGAACAGAACTTTCTTTCCAGTTGTACCTGCCTTCCAAACCAAAAGATTCCCAACGTTGTCGAATTTATAACCATCTACGTGGCCTTCCAGTTCCTGCAATATTAAATTGTGAACTTCTTCCTCTCTGCCACTGGGACCATAGGCCTCTGTCAATTTTCTGATGAGATCTATCATCTTGCAAATGCCTCCCCTTGTTCAAGAATTTTCTGTAAAAGAAGAACCGTATTGTTGTAGTCGTTCAGATCAATCATGGAAACAGGGCTGTGAATATAACGCGATGGTACGGATACAACAGCGGCGGCCGTACCTGCACCTGTTCTTGCAAAACGGGCAGCATCCGTGCCTCCTGCCGTTCTTCTTTTTGCCTGATGTGCAATTGAATATTTCTCTGCAACCTCTATTATAGATTCATACACCCTCTTGTTCACGACATACCCTCTGTGCATAAAGGTTATGGCCGGACCATCGCCCAAATGAGTTGCCCACTGATATTCTGGCAATTCAGGGTCATCACCCGCAGTTGTTCCTTCTATGACTATAGCTATATCAGGGTGGATCTGCTCTACCACGACTGCACTACCTCTTAGACCGACCTCCTCTTGAACCAAGAAAGCAAAGTACACGTCATCTTCATATCGGTCTATCTTGTCAATGATGTCCATCAAAACAGAGCATCCAGCGCGATCGTCAAAGGCTTTGCCGGTTAACCTATTGTTCTCTTGATCAAAGGTAGTGGTGAATGCAACGTAGTCGCCAATCTTGACTTGTCTTGCTGCCTCTTCCTTGGATTTCGCTCCTATATAAACGCGCAGTTGATCAATAGATAATGGCTTGAGTATTTGCTCTTTGTCTTGTATATGAATAGCTTTGTATCCAATTGCTCCGAGGGTTTGACCGTTTATCCTCACGATTTTGCCAACCATCACCTGTGTTTCAACACCACCAACGGGAGCGAAAGCAAGGGTTCCATCATCTTCAATATTCGTTACCATGAAACCAACTTCATCCATGTGTGCTGCCAAAACGATTTTCCTTCCACCTTTTGTACCTTTTCTGTATGCTATCAAATTGCCAAGCACATCCACCTTCAATTCGTCAACTTTGTCTTTTATCTTATCAGATATGAACTCTCTCACCTGTTGTTCATTGCCTGATACTCCATCAAGTTCTGTCAGTTCTTTAAGATACAAAATTACCCCTCCTTCACTCAATCGTTGTTGCCAAAGCCAAGAGTCTTGCTGTTTCCTCAACATCTCTTGGATCCACTACCTCAACAGGTGTATGCATGTACATGAGAGGTATAGAGACAAGAGTCGTTCGTACACCAGTCCCGGAAAGTTGTACCTCGTCTGTATCTGTTCCAGATCTACCTGGGGCTGGTTCGATCTGAATCTTGACGTTGTTTCTCTGAGCGGTCTGGTACAGTTTTGAATAAAACTCTTTATCGATGACAGGTCCAACACACAGCGCGGGACCCTCACCAGTCTTGATCTGCACAAACTGAGGAATCTTCACGTCGCCGTGAGTCACATCCACGACAATTGCCCTGTCGAGCCTTAACTCGTACGCAATCGATACCGCTCCAAGACCGGTAACTTCCTCCTGGCTTGAAAAAACAAAGTAGACATCCTGATAATTCCTTATATTCCTGAGTAGCTGGGCTGCCAAAATCAAAGAAGCGCACCCTGCTCTGTTATCCATTGCCTTACCACACAGTTTGCCATTCAATTCAACTGGCTTCACATCAACAACACAGATATCTCCAACCGATACATATTCCCCCAGTTCACTACAGGACAGATCAACAAAGATTTTATCGAAACTCGGTACTTTGCTTCTATGCTCTTCCTTCTGAAGGTGAGGTGGAAGAACTCCCACAATTCCTTTGGCTATGCCCTTTGCTGTATAAATCTTTACTCTCTGTGCAAAGATAACCTTTGGGTCTACTCCACCGATCGTCTCCAATCTTGCAAAAAGTCCCTTTTCTAACTTAGTCACCACATACCCGACTTCGTCCGCATGAGCGAATATACCGAGTCTTCCTGATCCTGTTCCTTTTTTCTCCGCAATCAAGGTACCAACTTTGTTGTACCAAACTCTGTCAACCAAAGGTTCGATCTTCTTTTCTATGAGCTCTAAGACTGCCTTCTCGTATCCAGAAGGTCCATCAAGAGACGATAGTTCCTTTATCAGCTCTTTCACATCCAATTTCATCACTCCTCTATAGGAATTTTACATCCTTTGCTTTTTGAATCAAAATCTTATTATCTTTCACATGTATCACCACAGGCTCTTCGGACGGTTCCACCTCCCTGAGTGTATAACCAGAGATCTGAATCAGGGTTGGATGTATCGACAGTGCCGCTATTACTGCCTGATCACCCTCGTTCAGTCCAGCTCGAAGGATACCTCTTACATCACCAAAAACTGCTATCGAGCCACCCGCCATGATTTCTGCTCCGGAATGAACATTTCCAATCACAATGACATCCCCTGAGTGAACTAAGGCTTGGCCAGATCGAAGGTTTTTCTTAACCACCTTTGTGCCAGATTTCGTTTCACCTTCTTCGATCATTTTCATTCTTCCACGTACATTTATGTTCTCGCCTGATGTTGCACCCATGAGTATCTGTGAGACCTCCAAGCCCATCTTTTTCAAAATAGACACGATTCTTGGCATATCCTGTGAGTGTTTCTCGTTGTTTTCAATCATCAGCATTATCTTGTCACCGGTTGCGAAGAAACCACCCATTTGTGATATGCGAGATCCGAGCTGATGAATAACTGTCTCGAGATCTTCATAATCTTTTATCACCAAAACAAGACCTTCCTTTGTCATCTTGAAATCTACAAAATCGAAGGACAAAACAGATCACCCCCAGTGTGTCAATATGATTCTATCACGCTATAATATGAAAGAGAAACGACGTGGAGGAGAACGAAATTGTTCAAATTCAGGTTGGACAGGCTTTTAAAACTGAAGTTATCGCAGGAGAATCAAGTGAAGTTACAACTTGCGGCTGTTAGAATGAAGATCAGAGACCTCCAAGATCAAATCACATCGGCAGAAGATCTCTTACGCGATCTGTACAAATCTATGTTACAGAATTCCTCAAGAGGCGTGATGGGAATGCAAATCACTCAATGGCTAATGTACATAGATGCGGAGAAAATGTGGGTGAAGAAATTATATCAAGAGCTGAACTTACTCAAAGAACAGGAAGAAAATCTCAAAGATCAATATATGGCCGCAAGGAGAGACAGAAAGATCCTGGAAAACTTGAGAACAAGGAGATTCAAGAGGTATGTCTTTGATCAAGATAGGTTGAATAGATTGTACCTGGATGAAGTTGCCTTGAGAAAGGTGAGCAGAGGTGAAGGATGATACACTGAAGGTTTTGCAGTTGCCTATTTCAACAATTGCTTATATCGGCGATGCAGTCTATTCCTTATACTGTAGAGTTAGATACTTGGATCTGACAAGGGTCGATAGAATCCATAAGAAGGTAAATCAGATAGTCTCAAGAGAAGGACAAGCAAGGAGTTTGGACAAGCTGATGAATTCACTCAATGAATTAGAATTGTCCTTGGTAAAACGAGCTACTAACAGCAAAGCTGCAAAGAAGCATGGTAACGATCCTTTGTATAGAAAGAGTACAGCCTTTGAAACACTTGTGGGTTTTCTTTATTTGTCGAGGGAATACGATAGACTGGGCGAATTGATTCGAATTACATTGGAGAATGAACAGAATGATTGTGTACGGTAAGAGTGTCTTAGACGAGATAATAAGAACACACTATCGCGTTAATAAAATATATCTGAAGGAAAGCGACGACAGAAAATTCAAGGCGATTGAAGAGACCTTGAAGAAAAACGGTTACTCTTACACTTATACAACGGCAAAGTACTTGGAAAAGTTATGTGGAGAGGAAAAAAACCAGGGGATAGTCATAGATGTAGATTTTCAGTACAGCGATGAAAGTGCTTTGAATGGGAATTTGATAGTTTTGCTGGATCATATCGTCGATCCCCACAACCTTGGTGCAATCATCAGAACCTCCGTTGCTGCCGGAGCAAGTGCCGTTGTAATTACCAAAGACCGCTCAGCCAAGGTAACAGCAGCGGTTGTAAAGGTTTCTGCCGGTACAGTTTTTAGAATCCCAATTGTCGTAGTTACAAATCTTGTCAATACAATCGAGAAATTGCAGGAGCAGGGATACTGGGTTTATGGCGCAGATATGCGAGGCAAGAATGTTTTCGAAGAAAGATTTACACTGCCGGTTGCCGTTGTCTTTGGAAACGAAGGAGAAGGTCTGAGCAGACTCGTGAAAGAAAAGTGTGATCAGTTGATCAGTGTACCGATGTTTTCGTCTATAGACTCACTGAATGTCTCGGTGAGCGCTGGGATAGTGCTCTTTGAAGTAGCCAGAAAATGTTTTGCTAATAGTTAGAAAGGACAATTTCAATGGTGAATTTCGATTTCGAATACAGGACTCCTCAACTCTCAAGCGGATACATAATGAAGGGCAAAAACTTCAGAGTCTCACTGATCAAGTTCCCGACGCTCTACGAACGCCCCTTGCCAGGAACGGAGACGGTGGAAATTTACCACATAGAACCAAAGGAAAGACCTGTTGGTTCTTTGATACTCCTGCACGGACTTGGAACCATAAACATCCCCTTCCTACTTTGGATGGGCATACACATGGCGAACGCCGGTGTTAGAACCTTCCTTCCCATACTACCTGGCAATCTCACCAGAACTGCCGATGGTTCAACGAGTGGCAGAGAGTATTTCTCAACAGATGTGAAAAAGATGGTTTTATTCTGGGAACACGCTGTTGTCGATGTTTTGACAACGCTCCAAGTTGCACAAGAAAAAGGCTGGTGGCATGAAAACAACTGCCTTGTTGGATACTGTTTGGGTGGAATGATCTCTGTAATAATCAGTTCGCTGAAAAAAGAATTTCGCAAAACAATCATCATAACTTCGGGTGGTGATATAGCCACATTGATGTGGTACTCACCAACACTCGCTTACTTTAGAAGAGATGTAAGAAAAGGCTTCGGCAAAGAATACAGAATGGATGACAAGAACTGGCTGTTGGACACCTTTGAAAGAGATATCAGAAAACTCGACTCTTTCAAGAGCATAGAACAGATGATAAATTCAGAGATTCACCCATTACTGAAAATCGACCTTATAGCCTATGCACAATTTGTACAGAAAGACAGAATAACCTTCATAGAAGCACTATTCGATAGAGCACTCCCTCTGAGAACAAGAAAAATCCTTTGGAATGCCCTCGGAAGACCGAAAAGGCACATCATTCCCATGGGACATGTCACTTGGTTGCCATTTCAGTATTTTCTTGGGAGCCTCGTACTGAGAGAGATGAACATAAAAGAGTTCAAGAGAAAGATGAAATTACTTGAAAAACCAAAGATCGAAGAAAAATAGCTCATCTGTCTCTCACTTCAATCAACTTTGGAAGCAGAAAGTCTGGTGTTCTCACTTTACCACCATAAAGCCTGTCACTGAGTTCGCTGGGTGTAGCATTGACCATTTCAAACTGAAATCCTTCAATCTGTACTGCCCATACA
The DNA here is from genome assembly GCA_029551145.1 of Thermotogota bacterium. Taxonomy (GTDB): domain Bacteria; phylum Thermotogota; class Thermotogae; order Thermotogales; family DSM-5069; genus Pseudothermotoga_B. Next base: position 39,321 of record JAKPGA010000034.1, read on the forward strand.
CCTTGTATCGGCTCAGAAAAGAATATCGGTTCTGTTGATTTGTACAGAATGTTTACGCCATCGTTTGCAATCCTTTTGAGCTGGTAGAGATCCCCGACCTTCTCTACAAGATAGCTCACCAGTTTCTCTCTGCCATCGATTTTTTCTTTGAAGGTGAAAAGGCTTCCATTGTTATAAACATGGCCAATCGAAATCGAATGGAACCAGAAATCCATTCTCAGAAAATCAATGGTCATGAAGAAATCCGTTTCCTTATCTATTCTTTCAACGGTCACTCTGGCATGCGTTATCACGGCACTCAAAATGATACCCGCTATGCAAGCGAAGATCAAAGAAACGATCAAATAGACCAAAATCTGAATACTCATATACCCTGTCCATACCTTTCATCTATTTCTGAGTAATTCATAAGCCTCACCGTTTAAAATAGCACACCCAGCCGCTCCTCTTATGGTATTGTGGACGAGGGCTACAAATCTGAATCTTGTCGGTGACATTTGCACGAGCCGTCCAACGCTGACCGCCATCCCATTTGCAAGATTTCTGTGCAGCTTTGGTTGGGGCGATCTTTCTCCCGGTAAGTATATCAAAGGCTTTCTTGGAGCCGTTGGAAGGCCCAGATTTCTTAGAGGTTCAAATTCCTCAAAACTCTTGATGATATTATCAACATTTGTTTGTTGCTCTGTTTCTACAAAAACTGAAAGCATATGACCATCTTGGACTGGAACTCTGTTGCACTGTGCCTGCACATCGAATTCGGCAAACTCAATACGATTCTGTTCGAAACTACCCAATATCTTCTTTGATTCTGTCATAATCTTTTCTTCTTCGTTTTTTATGTAAGGTATGACGTTGTCAAGGATATCAAGGGAAGCTACACCCGGGTAACCTGCCCCCGATATTGCCTGCATCGTTACAACATGTACCTGTCTTATGCCAAATCGATCGAAGATGGGTTTGAGAGGCATCACAAGTCCTATCGTAGAGCAATTTGGATTCGTGACGATTTTACCCTTTGTTGTCTGATTATGGATCAAGTCGAGATGATCGAGGTTAACCTCTGGAACTATCAAAGGTACATTTTCATCCATTCGATGACTTGAGGCGTTAGAGAACACAATATAACCCGCTTTGACAAATTCATCCTCTATTGGCCCGGCTATATCAGAAGGAAGCGCCGAGAAAACATAATCACAATCGAAATTGGGTTCGCACTTTTGTACTTCCATTTCAAAGACATTTTCAGGAATAGGCATATCCAAGTGCCACTGCACCGCTTGTCGATAACGCTTACCCGCAGAATTGTCAGAGGCTGCAACCACCGATATCTTGAAAAAAGGATGATTAGAAAGGATTTGGATGAATCTCTGCCCAACCAGCCCTGTGGCGCCAAGAACTGCGACCTTTCTCATGCACTAACCTCCTCTGCCAAAGACAGCCTCCATCAAAGCCTTTGTGGACTGTCCTTTACCCATTGTGAAAATGTGTATACCAGGAGCACCAAAGGAAAGCAGTCTTTCGGCTAATTTCGCCATGAATTTCGTCCCAATCTCGAATTCTTCCTTAGGGCTTCGAGCTTGCTGCATCTGCAATAAGAACGCGTGAGGTATATTCACAAAGAACTTCTTGGGAATACTGTAGATTGATTTCAAATTCACGATTGGTTTTATGCCAGGTATTATGGGCACCTTTATGCCAAGCTCTCGAGACATCTCCACGAAATCCCTGTAAACATCAAAGTCAAATACCATCTGAGTAATCACATAATTCGCACCCGAATCGATCTTTTCTTTCAGATGTTTCAGATCTTCTTGCAAATTCGGAGACTCGAAATGCTTCTCAGGATAGCCAGCAACGCCTATACAAAAATCTGTCGGCTGGGCGTTTTCACACGGGTACAAATACTCACCATTATTCATTCTTGAAATCTGTCTTACCAAATCCACTGCGTGTTTGTAGGTGTCCTTGTCTTCTGATTCCGTCGAATCCTCGTATTCACCTCTGATGACAAAGACATTTTCTACTCCAATCAGATGAAGATCTATGAGCATGTCTTCAATTTGATATTTGTCCATCCCAAAACACAGCACGTGTGGAACAACATCTATCTTGTATCTGTTCATAAGTGCCGCTGTCAAGCCAACCGTTCCCGGTCTCTTAACCTTTGGAACTTTGATTATCCTGTCCGATAACTCCAAATAGGTCATCTGAGGTGCATGCCTCGTAACGTTTATGAAATTGATGGGGAAAATCATGAGACTGTCCAAAACTTGATATATTTCGTCTATGCTCTGTCCTCTACTTGGGGGTAGAATCTCTATTGAAAGGATCTGACCTTTGCTTATTCTTTCGGTTACCTTCATTTTGATCCCCCTTCAGGTGCAACGAAAACCAATTCGTGCTTGCCCACAACGCCAAGTTTGTCTCTGTAGATGACCAAGACAGTTTGCACATATTCATTAAGTGCCTTTTGTATCAATTCTTCAATGTCATTCTCATTTTTTATTATATTGCAGTAGGCTGTTGCAAAGGCATCGGCAACTGTAGCATTTTCAGAAACAACGGTCACTGCATCTGCCTTCCCAAAACTGATCGAATGCCCTACAGTACCAGAAGAAGTACACACACCCCAACTTCCTGCAGGTATCCGCAGAGCCACCTTTTGCGAGAGTGGAGAATCTCCTGCATAAATACAGACTGTCACAGGATCTGTGTTCTTGATGAAAATATCTCCACCGTTTTCTACAAGGACCTCGGAGCAACCAAAATCCTCTATCAAGAATCTCCCCACCTCATCTGCAAAGGCTCCAGCTACTGCTGCCATCGGTCCAACAGACGCATATTTGGCTGCCTCAGCCATTTTCTTTATCACCTTTGGACTATCATCTGGGACTTCCAAAGGTACAAAAGACAAAAGGAACCGTTTGTTTTTCTTGATATAGTTACTCAACTGTTCATGTAACTCAACAACTAATTTGTACGTCCTGTTGATCATTTGCTTTTCAAATCTATCCACACCGACCCAAAGGTCGGTTTCCCTGTATGTAACGTTGAAATTCTCAAATCTCCCATTGTGCAAACTACGATAGAATCTATCCATCTGGTGGAAGTTTCACCCCAACTGGACACGCGTCAGAACATTGTCCACACAAGACACATTTGTCGGCAATGAAGGTAAATTTGCCGTCAATAAGCATCAAAGCATCAAAGGAACAAAGGCTCACGCAAAGGCCACAATCAACACATGTGGGCTTCTCAAATCCCGATTCTTCCGAATGTGTTTTTTCCTCAAGAACCTTCAGACTTCGTTGTTCACTGAACAATTTGACTGGTTGGGTGAGTAGAAATTCCCCTTCATTAATCCATCCCTTTAGGACAGACGCTATCTCTCTTGCCATTGAGAGACTTGATATCGAAGAAGTCTTGACCTTTTTTCCATTTATGTCAATCCATCCAGATTTTAACTGTGCGTAATTGACCTGGCAAATCACGGGTTTTCCCAATTGACCGTAATCTCTTAGTTCTGTTTCGATCTCCTGATCTGATCTCGAGACATAGTAAGCAATCTCTTCATCTAAGATCGGTATGGGAACACCTATACCCACAAAGAGCGTTACACCGTAGTTTTTGAAATACGCTGCCTTCAAATACCGTGGGTTCATTTTCTTGGCATCTCCAATTACCGCAAGAGTTCTTGCCGAAGCAATTGGTATTCCATGCGCATTAACCTTCACAGAATTTCTGAACTGAGTTCCAGGCCAGACAACATAACCTTCACCACCACACAGGAAGATTTTCGTACCAAGACCTATTGTAAGCATCTTGGGATCCTTCAAAAGTGGACTCAATTCACCAGAGGTCGAATAGGTCACATTACCGTAGTTTGGAAGCAATTTTCCCATGTATGTATAAATGGTTCTCTGTGAACTATTTGTCGCTGCTGCGTAATTCTGATAGGCATTCCTGGGGTTGAAAAGGAAAAAGTCGTTTATCATATCCTTGTTAATGTATCCCTCAAAATACTTTCGTGGATAACAATCGGTACCCTTGCCCGAAGCCCTTAGGTACAAATCTCTTCCACTGATCAGTGCCTCAATTATATGTGCCCCACCGAATCTCCTGTCTTTCTTGGATTCCTGTGTCGCACCGATATAGCCATCGACGGCTGCCAAGCCACCATATACTTGAACATTGGACAGGTCTATTTCCTCCATACGCATTGGTGGAATTGTATGACCGAAATTGATAAAAGCGCCACTTGAACACATAGGTGCAAAGGTTGCGGTGGTCACCACATCAACTGTTTGCGCGATCTGTTTTGGACTCGACTGTTTCGCAAGCTGAACAACCTCTTCAGCTGTCAAAACCACTGCTTTCCCACTTCTTATCCTTTCATTGATCTGTTCGATCGTCTTCATCATTCTCACCATCCTTGAAAAATTCTTCATGAATGGCTCGCAAAGCTTTATCTCTATCTTGCAGTTTCACTATGAAGTATATCGTCACATCCGATGCACCTGCAGAGATCATTTCAACGTTTATGTGTTTTCTCGAAACAGCCGTGAAGATTCTTGCGGCAATACCGTGCTTCTTCAAAAGACCATCTCCAACGGCTGCTATCAAAGATATCTCCGTTTTGTAGTGGATATCTTCTACTTCGGGTATCTGCATCTTCGAAGTTATTCGCATGCATCTCTCTATATCTTGTTTTGAGACAAGGACATTTATACTCGTCTGAGAGGTCACAACAGATTTGATGTTCACACCCTCGCTACCAAGGGTAGATGCAATTTGACCAAGTAACCCTGGTACACGACCGACGTTGGTACCTTTGAATTGTATCACCACGATATCATCGGTGAAGGATATGCTCTTTATTACTGTTTTCGCTACAGAATCGTTGAAGGAGATGATCGTGTCAGGTCTATCGATTGATTCAAAAGTGTTTATGTTGAATATGTAAAGGGGGATACTTTTCTTGCGCACTGGGTCAACCGAGGCATGATGCAGAATCTTAGCGCCGAAGTACGAGAGCTCTGCGGCCTCATCGTAATTGAGTTTTCGAACTGGCTTAACTCCATCGACGTACTTTGGGTCACATGTCATAAAACCTGATACATCTTTGTACAAATCTACTCTTTTTGCATTCAAACAATACGCTATTGACGTCGCCGAGTAATCACTTCCTCCACGGCCAAGGATCGTTACCTGACCCTCATGAATGCCATAAAACCCTGGGACAACGTAGTTTTCTTTCTGGCTGAAGAACTTCCTGAGATTGACTTCTGAAGCAGACAGATCTACGGACGCATTCTTGAACTTACCGTCTGTGACCAAGCCGAAATTCTCCGGTAATGCTTCCTCACAATGAACGCCATTTTCATTTAAATAGTACGACAAGAGCATTGAAGAGCACCTTTCCCCATGACTAACCACTTCATCATAGATGAAATCAGGAACCTTACCTATGAGTTTTGTACCCATCAAGAGCTCTTGTATTTCGTACACTCTTTTCTTTAACTGAACATTCTCTTCGCCTAAGAAACTCCTGTATGTGAGATACAAATCTTCAAGAAAACTTTCAACATCAAGATTTCTGATATTGTCCAGTGCATCTATCAATCTGTTTGTAACACCATTGACGGCGGAGACAACAACAATGAATGGTTCTTTATACATGCTCACAACTCTGAGTATTCTTTCAAGATCTGATCTGTTTTTCAAATTCGAACCACCGAATTTGAGCACAATCACCTTCACTTGGCACCTCCCTTTAAGAGTGTTTTGCACAACTGAAGGGCTTGAACGGCATCTTTGGCATAAAAAACACCGAATTGATCAGCCAGTTGTTGATTCATCGAAGCTCCACCAGCGAGCAGAAAAACATTGATTCCTTGCGATTTCAAAAGATCTGCGATTTCTTTCACCTGTCCGACGGTTGTAGTCATCATCGCGGAGAGTCCAACTATGTCTGGTTTGTAGTTTCTGCATTCCTGAAGAATCTTTTGTGCAGGTACGTCTTTGCCAATATCGTAGACTTCAAATCCCCCACTTCTTAAAACCGTTGCGACGATTTTCTTTCCAATGTCGTGGATATCGCCTTGAACTGTCGCAAGAAGTATCCTTCCAAGTACTACCTGGGATTCACCGAGCAGACTGTTCAAATAATCAAAGGCTGGTTGAACCGTTTCTGCAGCGAGAATCAAATGTGGTAAGTAGATATTCCCATTCGCATAAAGCGTTCCCACCTTCTTCATTGCTTCTGCAAGAATTTGTTGACTGATGTATAAAGGATCGTGCTGTTTCAAGAGCTCTCGAACCGTATCCATCAACTTTTCCTTTTGCCCCTTTATTATCAAATCAACGAATGGATCCTGTGAAGTACTCTCAGTTTTCACAAGTTCTTTTCCCTGAAGCGACAGAGCGCCCGGTATGATATTCATTGTAAGAGTTTCTTTGCTGTTCAATATGGCACCACTCAAACCATTTTCAATACATAAAGCAAGAAATGCGGCATTTATGGACTCTCTGTTTGGCATACCAAAACTCAGATTGGAAAGACCAATCGAAGACCTTAAACCAGCTTGCTTGATGAGATTTATCGTCTGCAAAGTTATGTGATAATCGTTTTTTGCACCTATCGGCAAAACAAGTGGGTCAAAGTAGACCCGATCCAGTTCGATTTTGTGTTCTTCAAGAATCTTGACAGCCTTCAGTACAAGTTGAAATCTTTCCTCGGCATTCCTTGGGATATCCTTTTCCATGGCGAGTACTATAAGTAATCCCCCATATCTTTTTAGAAGATCAACTCTCTGCAACAGATGATCTTCTCTTGCAAGCGCTGAATTGATCAAGCCTCTGCCAACATATTCTTTCATCGCGGCATCGAGAAAATCGATGTTCTGTATATCAAAGGAAACGGGCAGACAAGAATGTCTGTCAAGTTGAATCATTGCATCTTGAAAATGTTCTTTGCTCAAAAGTTTCTCGATACCGAAATTCACATCTATCGCCGCACAACCTTCTTGTTCTTGCTCTTGTGCAAGGGTTAGAACATTCGAAAAGTCCTTTGCCTGAATCTGAGTTTGAAGTTTCTTTTTACCACTTGCATTTATCCTTTCTCCAATTATGAGAAAGGTATCTATTGGTTTCAAAATCGTTCTTGAAGAAAGATGTTGAGTGCTAACGATCTCTCTTTTTCGAGGTCTCTTTGTTCCTATGTACTTGGTCATAACCTTTATGTGATCCGGTCCTGTACCACAGCAACCACCAACAATATTGGCACCAATTTCGACAAAGTCTGCCATGTAGACTGCAAATTCTTCAGGACTTGTCTTATAGGATAATTTCCCATTTTCCAGGATTGGTTTTCCTGCATTCGGCTCAACACTAAGCGGTTTCTTACTGTACTTCGCCAATCTTGCAAAAACTGAGAGCATTTGCTTTGGCTCAAGCGAACAATTTATGCCAACCACATCGACATCAAGATCGTTCATGAGTGTGGCAAAGATCTCAACAGATGTACCAGTTACGGATTTTCCATCTTCCTCAAAGGTCATGTGTGCGATCAGTGGAAGATCACTGGATAAGTCACGAACCGCAAGAACAGCAGCTTTGAGTTCTTTCAGATCCGACATCGTCTCGATAATTATTCCATCAACTCTGGCTTGTATAAGTACCGATGCCTGTTCCTTGAAGATCTCGTAGGCTTGATCGAAACTGATCTCACCAAGAGGTTGAACAAAACTCCCGGTTGAAGAGATGTCCCCAAAGACAAGTCTTCCCTTGGACACTGATCTTGCTATTTCGACGGCTCTGCGATTTATTCTCTCAAACTCGTCTTCAACGCCATGTGCTTTTAGTTTCATTCTGTTTGCACTGAAGGTATTTGTAAGAAGAATATCGGCACCGGCTTGAATGTACTCAGTCTGAAGTCTTTCAACGGCACCAGGGTCATTTATATTCAGTAGTTCTATCAACCCCTTAAATCCTCTTTTGAAGAACTCAGTACCATAGGCACCATCGAGAAATAGTACTCTCTCATTCAACATTCTCAGGAACTCTTCTCTTCTCATCAAACCACCCTATCATGCAAGTTGTAGTCTTTCTTGGAATCATCACTCCGCTGTCCAAAACCTTTACCTGATCGACCTTTAACAGTTCTCTCACTATATACCCATTCATTCTTAGATCAACATTCCCATAACCAGGTGAGAAGCGCATTGTACCTTTCCCGAATCTCTCTCTGAGCAGATGATCGAATCTTTCGTTGAGTTTCTCAAGCGACTCGGATGCCCACGAGTCGACTATAAAGGCATCAAAGGTTCTTTGTTGTTCAGTTAATCGTGATATTAAATTGTCTATCGATGAACCAAGGGTAGAAAGAAATACCGTTATCGCCGTGACATTTTGAAAGTTCGATGGTATCATCTGCTCTGGCAGTAAAGAAAGACTCAAAGTGCTGTAAAAGACGACTGGTTCTATTTTTTCAAGCGCAACCAAGAACAACTCGTTAACACGGTGTATCAGGCTTTCATCTATTCTGCCGTATCTTGCTCCAGCTCTTGAAAGGAAGATTCTCTTGTCCGGCATACAATCAAGTCTGTCCGGGTAGAAAACTTCGCTCACTGTCCCACCTCAATTGGGTTTACCTTTAAAAAAGGGGCGCTTCCATCTTTGGAAACGCCCCTTTTAGTATCTCCAAGCACGATCAAATGCCCGGAATACCTCCAGGGGCATCAATGCGCATTATCATAATTGTGTCACACACACCCGATGAAATCACCGTTTGAACGTATCTCATGCGACAGCCTCCGTTTTGCTTTATTATATCCAGCGCAAATTTACGCTTTTATTTTCGAAAAGTAAAGACTCCTATACAGATGCAACATCGAAACCCATTAAATTGAGTTGACTGTTGCAAATTGTGTGATATGATTGATAAGGTACACAGAAATTTGGAGAGGTGATAAAAAAGTGAAGGAGAAAATCCATCCTGAGATGAAGTTTGTCTCGGTAAAATGCGCTTGTGGCGCCGAACACAAATTCTATACAACTCGTGAAAATGTGAGAATTGATGTGTGTTCAAACTGCCATCCATTGTACAAGGGTCTATCTGGAGCGAGTCTGGTAATAGATACAGAAGGTAGAATAGAAAAATTCCGCCGCAAATATAAGGACAAACAATACTGAAAGGCAATACATTCTTCAAGGAGGGGCATTTTGTGACAAAGGTTGGAGATGTCGTGAAGAGCAAGGTAACGCAGATCACAAAATTCGGTGCAATGGTTACACTCGAGAGTGGAGAACCAGGTTTCATCCACATTTCCAAGATAGCTAATCAGTATGTGAAGAACGTCGAGGATTTTCTCAAGCAAGGTCAGGAAATTTCTGCGAGGGTTATCGGTAAGACGAAAGATGGGAAATGGGAACTGTCGTTGAAGGAACAGAGAGGACCAGAAAAAGGCTCAGAAGAAAAGGGAACGAGTAAGGCTGAGTTTGAGAAGAAGCTCGCAAGGTTCATGAAAGAAAGCGAAAGAAAGATGGCGGAGTATCGCAAGAGAGTGGAGAAAAAGGGTGGGAGGTTCTAAAGAAGGTTTTCAAGGTTTTCGGGAAATGGCTCTGTGTTCTTGACCACAATCACTTTGGTTCCGGTATCTATTAAGGCATCCACAGTTTCCACATCTTGATTAAGCATGCGCACACACCCGTGGGAGATTCTCTTTCCGATCTCCCATGGTTTTGTTGTTCCGTGAATGCCATATGTTGGATTTGACAACTGTAGAAACCTTGTTCCCAAACCATTTATTGGCGAACGAGGTGGTATGTATTCTCCATACCAATACAACGCTGGATCAACTTCCTTTTTCACAATCCAGTACACACCGGGGGGAGTAGTATCGCTCTTACCTATGGCAACCGGGAATGTTCTAACCAGAACTCCATTGTAGTACAATGCAAGACGCGCTGTCATTGTATTTATCACAACGGTCGTCAGGGAACTGTCGAATCTAACCTTTGCCAATTTCAGTACAGTGCCTGCGATCAATTTACTGCCATCCTCTAAACCATTTGCAATTTCAAGATCTGCGATCCTCAGACCATACGTATTGGCTATTGCCCAAAGCGTTTCACCAGATTTGACTACGTGCTGATATGGCGGTACTTGCTCAACAACAAAAGGGGTAGTACTGCCTCTTAAGAAATTCGCGATCCCGGCAAGAATGAAGATGTCTTTCTCCACTTTCCTCTTCAACCCGTAAGGCAACCCAAATTCAAGGAAGATTTTATCCATACCATCTTTGAGTCTGTCGTCCGTATAGAGATAGACCATATCCGAATAAGCGAAGGAGTGAAATGAAGCATTCTGAAGCTTTAAGCCGTTCAAGTTCCATTCTCTTGGTATTTTGATACCAACGTAGAGTCTTTTGCCGTTGTCAACATCGGTAAACAAGAAAATCTCTGGCTGAGATCTGTATGAAGATATTTGTAGAACCGATGGGCTCGTTCCCCTCATAACACTGGACAAGACACTCTGTCCAAAGATTTCTGGTACAATCCAATCTGTTTTTGACACATCGAAACTCATAGACTTCTCGGAGATTTCCTTTGGCAGTCTGTGCCCTGTCTGAGTAAAGATATAGCCTTTCAATGATCCTACGCTGGAATACAGAGGCTTCACAGCTATAGATAGTTTTTCATTTTCAAAAGAGAGTACCGTGAGTTCATGATCTATTGCGAAGCTCAACAAGTTCAGAAAGGATAACAAGAGCAATACGGCTTTTTTCATCGGGCCCCACTCTTTTTACAGTTCCATCGCTTTTGAGAATGATAACGCTGTTTTGATCACTTCCCATCACTTCGGCTTTGTTTGCAACTATCATATCCAAATTCTTTTTCATCAGCTTCTGTTTGGCGTATTCCTCAAGCGAATCTGTTTCAACAGCAAACCCGACAAGTATCTTGTTGTTTTTCCTCTCTCCCAAGTATTTCAAAATGTCGATTGTTTTTCTCAAAGGTATGTTTAGATCCTCGGTATCCTTTTTTATCTTACTTTCGCTGATCTTGGCTGGGGTGTAATCAGCCACAGCGGCAGCCATTATAACGACGTCCACCTCGTCGAATTTCCTTATCACCGCATCAAACATCTCTTGAGCGCTTTCAACTCTCACGACTTCGTTGACAAAATACGGCGTCTTAAGAGATGTGGGACCAGAAATCAATGTTACGTACGCACCCAAGCGCACTGCTGTCTTTGCAAGTTCATAACCCATTTTTCCACTTGAACGATTCGAGATGATTCTGACCGGGTCAATCGGTTCCCATGTCGGTCCTGCCGTAACGAGAATTTTCAAGTTCTTCAACGGTTTTTCACTCGCGAGAATCTCTATGGCTTCCTGGACTACTTCGTTTTCTGGATATCTTCCTTTACCGAATTCACCACAGGCGAGATGTCCAACGGAAGGTTCCAAGACCCACCAACCTCTGTTCCGCAAGACTCGAAGATTCTCCTGAGTTGCATCATTTTCGTACATTCTGTAGTTCATGGCTGGCACCAAAAGCTTCTTATCACCACTGTAAGCAAGACATACCATGGTCAAAAGATTATCTGCCAAGCCATACGATAGCTTGGCGATCGTATTTGCAGTGGCCGGGGCTATGACAAGTACATCCGGCCATTTCGATAGTTCCGTATGAGGTATAAAGCCGTTTCTTATGTCGAACGCGTCTGAATCAGTATAGACTTCACAATTGCCGACCGCTGAAAACAGATCTTTTGAAACAAGCTTCTGGGCACTCTGAGTCATCACGATCTTGAGTTCATGGCCAGATTTTCTCAGCGAGCTCACAAGTTCGGCTACTTTGTAGAGCGCTATACATCCGGTTATTCCGATGAGTACCTTCATATCACTTTACTTCCGGTAAAAGAATCTTCAATATCTCCTCGTTCTTGATTCTTATGTAACCTTCTTGAAGTTCCTTAAACGCGATTGATACTAAATTGGCGTCCGGCGTCGTCACATAAGGTTTTGCATATTCCTTCAAAGCCTCAGCTCTCTTAGCAACGGCAATGGGCACGGCGTATTTGTAGGGTATCCTCTTAGACAGATAATCATAATCGATTACAGGTTTACTCACTCTTTCCACCTCCGTCTTCAAAAAAACTGTGCAGTCCCAATCTGTCGATAACCCGTTCGACCTTGAGCTGTTCAGCAACTATTATTGAACACAATTGATCTATCGATTCCTGTAGATCTGTATTAACTATTATATATTCGAAATTTGGTATATAGGAAAGCTCTTTCTTCGCATCTTCGAGCCGTCGTTCAAGATTTTCTCGATCCTCTGTTCCACGATTCATCAACCTTTGTTTCAGCACATCAAAAGAAGGCGGCGCAATGAATATGTAAACTGCGTCTTTGTATTTGTTCATCACCGTCATTGCCCCTTGCACATCAATATCGAGCAACACGCTCTTGCCGTTCTCAATTTGCTCTTGTACAAACTTCTTCGGTGTTCCATAATAATGATTATGAACTACCGCCCACTCGAGAAACTCGTCTCGGTCGATCATATCCCGGAATTTGACTACATCAACAAAAAAGTAATCTCTTCCTTCAGTCTCGTTAGGTCTTTTGGGTCGCGTAGTACAGGAAACGGAAAAAACGATATTTTTAACCCTCTTCAAAGTTGATTCTATGATGGAGGTCTTACCTACGCCCGATGGTCCGCTGATGACATACAGAACGCCCTTCACTCTGCTACCTCACTTTGTTCAAACTTTCTTCAATCTCTATCATCGATTGCTTAAACCTTTGAGCTATTGTCTCTGGCTGGATCGCACTGAGTATTATGTGGTTGCTGTCTGTGATCAATATAGCTCTTGTTTTTCTACCATAGGTAGCATCTATGAGTTTTCCTTCATCCTTGGCTTCATCCTTAAGTCTTTTAAGAGGAGCGGACTCGGGATTTACAATCGCTATCACGCGATCACCCGAAATGACATTTCCAAAACCGATGTTGATCAACCCATACATAGCGGACCACACCTCCTAATCTTCATTCAATATTCTGGAGCTGCTCTCTAAACTGAGAGATCAGTACTTTCGCTCTCAGCGCAGCATCTATAATTCTTTGATCTTGAGACTTAGAAAGAATTGTGTTTATCTCCCTGAACATTTCCTGTGCTACAAAGTCAAGATGGTTACCAACGGGTTCGTTTGATCTGAGGAGATGTTGGGCTTTATCAAGATGGCTTCTCAACCTGGCAAGCTCTTCACGTATATCAACTCGCTGTACCGCCAGCACAACAGCATTTTCAAGCAGTTCTTGGTTCAACTGAATGTTGTCATCGAGCAATTTTCTCAAATCCTGCCGTATTTTTTCTCTCATCAGCGTTGCTGAATCTTCGCTGAAGGCTGACACCTCATTTTGTATATCCGACAACTGCTGAAGCATCATTTCGAGATCACGAGACAGTCTTAAACCCTCATCAATTCTTTCGTCGTCAAGCATCTTTAAGGCTCTGGTTACAACATCTCTCGCGATTTCGAAGATCTCTTCCTCCTGTTGCTGAGATAACTCGAATCTCACAAGGTCTCGAAAACGTAGAATATTATCCAAGTTGACCGGCTCAGGTATCCCAAGCTGACTAACCAAATTCTCCAGAGCTTCATAATAGCTTCTCGCCAAACCATAATCGATTCTCACTGCATTCAGCGGTGCCAGGAATTCCACATACAACCTCAGAGTTATCTTGCCTCGTTTGACAACACTCTGTATCAATTGGACTATTTCATTTTCTCTGCCGAACATGAACGACGGAGACTGGATATCGGTGACAAAGTACTTTGAATTGAGCGATTTTATTTCACAAATAACTCTGTAATTTTGCTCGGTCTTTTCACATTTTCCGTAGCCTGTCATGCTCTTTGGCAAAATATCCCCACCCACGCACAATTATACCACATTTTCATCGGTGACGGACGACTAACTTCGAAAAAACTGCTCTTTTCTCTTCGTAACTTAATTTCTCTTTAGAAAACTGCACCGAATCGGAAGAACGGTTTGAAATTCTCAAAGGTCCAATTCCCATCGAAGTTGTAGGCTACACCAAAACCAATTACTCCGAGCATCGGTATTGCGATATCAATTTCGGGTCCCGCAGTGAAATCAAAGCCCGAATTCCACAGACTCGAACCCGTTCCACCGATATCCGCAAATGCAAGCAAGTAAATCGGTACGGTCTGTGATTTCAAATCATATCTCAGCTCAACACTGCCTAACCAGCCAGCCTTTTGTTCTGTACTTTCTACACCTCTCACAGCATTCACACCGTAAAAGAGAATGGTCTCCTGTTTAGTACCAGGTACTTTGTATTTTTCCAAGAACAAACTCGCGGCAAACCCCCTGAAGCCAACCGAGAGCAGATCTTCATAGATCGGCACAAAAACCCTTGCATCCAATTTCGCCTTCCAGTAATCTCTGTCATCCAAGATACCGAAGAGTCCTGCTTTGTCCAATCCAAGATAGAGATATTGACCGTTGGTTGCGAATATTGCGCTGTTGCGTGTGTCATAAGAGTAATTTCCCGAAAGAATGAGCGTGTTCTCGGCAGATATCAGATTCGAATAGTACCTGTATTCATAAGTCGCACCTATACCAAACGCATGTCCCTGCGATCGGAGTGTTGTGAAATTACCGCCTACCTTGAAAATGTTTGTTATCGACGAATCTGAGGTTACATATTCATAGCTGAACAAAGCTCCGAGCGTCGCAGGTAGTTCAAAAGGTTTTCTTATCGAGTACTCGAAATTGACACTCTTTGTTGTCAAACCAAGTTTGCCACTCACAGAAAAGCTTTGCCCATACCCAAAAGGATTGATCGTGCTAAGAGTTACCTCTCCCATGAAACCCTCATACCAAGGTCCTGAGGGAGGAGTCCAGGTGATTCCACCGCTGAGGTCGAACTTCCTTTTCTTTTCGGTTACATCTACCGTGACCTTCACTTCGGTTGACTCAGCGGTACCTACGGGGTATGTACTGACAGATTCGAAAAACTGAGTCCGATTCAGAGCAGATGCTGTATCGTAGAAGTCTTGTTTTTTAAGCGCCTCTCCTTTCTCAAATGTTATAAGGTCACTTATTACATACTTTTTCGTGATTTCAAAACCTTTGAATTCTACTTCAGATACGTATTTTTCAAAAACCTTGAACTGCAATGTGTCCTTTTGTTCTTCCGCCACAACATATGTCATCGGGTAGCCCTTGGTGTCATAGTAATCGATAATCGCCTGCATCGATTTGAGAATGTCGACGTTGTAGACTACTTGGTCAGGTTTCACGTTCAGACAGTTTCTGAGTTCGTTTGTTGAAATCAGTTTACTACCAGTGATTTGGATGTCTTTGTACAGCTTACCATCTGGTATGATCTTCCTAAGCACCACATTGATCTTCAATACCGCTGTTTTCTCATCAACGCCTGGTACTTCTATTTTCTCAAAGTTCATCGAGGTCTCCTTGTCGAAATACACGTACTTACTCAGGACACTCATGACAGCCGACATGTTTTCGACCGTTGGGTAACAGCGTTTTATATCCTTGGTAAGAATTCTCAAAAAACCGGGTGTTGTGTAAAAATCTTTGAGTGTGTCGATTTTTATTTGCTTTCTGACCTTTGAAAAATCAAGTCCGTTGGTCTCACCCTCGAAATAAATTTCCCACAGTGCATATTCCGTCACCTTGAAAACATAAGTGTCCTTGTCCAAATCACCACTGACCTCCACGAGAAAATAGCCCGCTTCATCGAACTTCCCCTTGATTGCCTGCAATGAATCTCTAACCTTTGCCAGACTGAGTGCTTTGTTCTTTTCAAGTTTTACGGTTCCTTCAAGGTCACTCTTCTTGATCAGCTCAGGACCGCTGAGTTCAATCTTCCAGTCTTTTATAACTGGATTCTCTTCAACCTTGATTTCAAGTACATATCCTTTGCTTGAGGAGATCATCCTTGGTTCAAGTGAAGCGAAATATCCCGTATCGAAAATCTTCCTGAGAAGTTCTTGAACACCCTGATCAGTCAATTCAACATTCAGATAATCTCTTGCCACGGCGATCAATTCCGATGAATCAACTGTGACAAGCCCCACGAAATTGAGATCACTGATTACTACAGCAGTTACCAAACAGGATAGAAGCACCATAAACAACGAAGTTAGCACAAATCTCATTAAGGCACCTCCTCTATGATGCTCTTTTCAAGTTCTTCAATTGCTTGATAAACTAATTTTATAGCAAAGGGTGAAGAAAGATCTTTCAAAAGCTCTTTGAGTTCTATGTTGGATACAGTATAAACTCTTCCATCTTTGGACCTGCACACGATCAATTCTACATCATTTGAAGATATAAGCAATGTGGAAATTGAATCCGAAAGCTCTCCAATTTCTTGACAGTCAACGTGGCTTGTGTCAAAACATGCTTTTACCGTTGTGCCAACACCTTTGGTGCTTTTTATCTGCACACTGCCGCCTGTGGCTTCGGCGGCTTGTTTCAGAAAAGGCAAACCAAGTCCCACTCTTCTGATGCGCGGGTCTCGTGTTGTGTAAAACGGGTCAAATATCCTGAATAGCTGCTCTTGATCCATGCCTTTTCCGTTGTCTTCCACCTGGAAGCAAAACCAATTCTTGTTCTGTTCAATCGTCAGAATTATCTTACTCGCACCAGCATTTAGGGAATTCTGTACGATGTCCATTATATGATCGGCTATCGTTCTCAATCCCATAACGAAAAGACCTTCTCTCTACTTGGTGCAGCCAAGATATCGACCAGTTCTTTCGAATCTGGGTACTGCATTGCAAATCTTGTGAATCTGCAACCTATTTCGTCTGGGCTGTGAGCGTCTGAATTGCTCAATACAACAAACCCAGACTTGATTGCTTCGACCCAGCCTTCTTTACTGCGTGCTTCGGCCAATCTAACTCGTTCATCTTTTGGAAAAACACCCAGTTGGTACAAAACACCGAATCTTCTTTCAATGTGTGCATAGACTGGTATGCCACCATGTGAGCAGACGACTTCGATTAGATCACTCAGCGATAACTGAAGGGCAATGCCAAGAAAATCTTCCTCCAATTTCTGAAATTCATCTTGTTCATCTACAACGATCTGGTATCCCATCAATTCCGGATCATAATTGATTTTCGGCAGGAATCTTTTGACAAAACTGCACAAGTTCAAGGCATCGCTGATTGAATAAAAATAGGCAAGTATATGAACCTCTTCAAAGGAAGTGAGTTCAACCCCGGCTATCATGGAGTTTTTCATTTTTTTGTCAAAACTGGCCAAATTGTCACAGCAATTGTGATCGGTTATTGACAAGAAATCCAGTTGCTTTTCTTTACTTACATGTGATATGACACTTGGTACCATCGTTATCTGAGCACAGGGTGAAAGACACGAATGTACATGCAGATCCGCTCTTATCATGGTTTGATTCCGATCGAATACAACAACCCTGCTATTTCAAATGGGGACTTGTTAGTTCTAAGCAAACATACTCCCTCATGCTCCGCTTTGACAATGGTCTCCTGTGGGTATTTGTGATCGTTGCACAGGACTATCGCTTTTATTCCAGAGATTGCCGCCACCGCAACGATATTTACATGTGACTGTACAGTTATCCAAATCGAAGAAGGTTTCGCGTGTGACATAACCTCGCTGAGAAGATCACCAGCACAACCATGAAGTACTTCTTCCTCGCAGTTTCCACAGCAGATTTCCAGTCCCAACTTTTCCGCAATTTGAGAGATTTTCACTGTTTTGCCTCCCTTCCCCTGAAAAACTCCATTTCAACCACTACACCGGCACCTACTTTCGACATAACTATCATGTTGTCTGAACAACGTTTCATATTGGCGAGACCCATACCCGCACCAAAACCGAGTTCTCTTACATAGTCAGGTGCTGTGGAATAACCCTCACGCATTGCCAATTCGACATCTTCGATGCCTTTGCCTGTGTCCTCAACTCTAACAAAGATACTTTCCGGTTTTATGAAACAGTATATTGCACCTGTGCTGCCGCTGTGAATGACTACATTTGTCTCGGCTTCGTAAGTGGCAATTGACACTCTTCTGGCTGTCTTTTCGTCAATTCCTTTTGAAAGTAAGAACTGCCTGAGCTTTGACGCACCTACCCCAGCAAGGTTTATGTCAAAGTAATCTATGGAGAAATAGAAATCCGCGCCGGATTTATCGAGTCTTTCTCCTGTCAATAGAGATCTTGCGAAGTACTCGGGACTGTCCAGCACTTCGCGGCGCCTCTCATCATGTAGGTAGACAAGCCCAAGTTTGGCAAGTAAAGCCATCATCACATCATTTTTCGTGACGATTCCAACCAGTACTCCATCGTTGTCTATGACAGGGAACCTACCATAAGGCCATTTCTCGAAAAACTCTATGACCTCCTTCAAAGTCGCAGTACTTTGGATCGAGATAACATCACGAGTCATCCTGTTTTCAACAGTATCGTCTATATAACCGCCTTCCAAGGCTTTTATTATGTCTTCAATGCTCACTATTCCCACCAGTTTTCTCTGATTGTTAACTACAGGCAAACCAGAAATTCTTTTAATCCGAAGGATTTCCTTAACCTGCCTAAGTGTCCTGTCGGGTTTCACAGAGATGACACTGTGATTCATTATTTCCGTAATCGACATATCCAAAAAGAAACCCTGTACACGATCAAGTACTTTTTCCATGATTCAAGCACTCCAAATGGGCTTCAGTTTTCTGTTGTAAAGTCTTCCGCATGCTTCAAACATGGTCATCTTTGTAACGGCGAGAACTATACCACAAGCCTTAGCCATATCTATCGTCTCAGATGGAAGGAAATCCTTCCTGACAACTACGACTGCTTGTATCCCGACAACCTCTGCTGTTCTAACAACCTGCGGTGTTGTCAGCCCCGTGATTAAAACCATGCTCGGTCTTGCAATTGCCAAGACCTCGCTCATCAAATCCGAAGCGGCGACATAATCGAATTCGAGTTCATCGATCTTTTCTTCACCTGTAAGCACTCTTGCTTTGATCTCTGATAGTATTTCCGAAAGCTTCACAAATTCACCTCCTTGAGCAGATCTCCTGTGTACCGATATTCCAAAAACGCTTCGTAGGTCCACGGACATAGTTGTTTGAAAATGCGAGCCACGGCGACCGCATATTGCTGCATCTCCCATTGTGCGTGTGAATCTGCTCTCAAAGAAAGAAAATTCATCAAACTTCTCCCATTAACGGTCCAAATGAATTGCGTATAAGTCGATAGAGGAAGAACTATCCGCGCCACCTCTCTTTGAAAACCAAGTTCCAATAAATTCCTATAACACTCATAAGACTTTCTGTAAGCCTGTTCAAAAATCTCTTCCACTTGCTCACTGTATTCTTTGCCAAATCTCTTTTCAAGATCAGGCATATAGAATTCATCGGCGAGTTCAGTGTATCTTCCACTCAATTCATTATACGATGCTATTCTATGTCTCATCCATTGCCTTGCAACAAAAATAGGACATTTGACATGAAAGGTAAATGTAATATGTTCAAAGGGTGACTCATGTCCACTTTTCAAGAGATGTTCTATCAACTTCTTATCTCTCTGTTCATCTATCGGTTCTTTACCATGGGACATTCTTGCGGCTCTAACCACGGAGATGTCTGTACCCATACTGTCGATCAATTTGACAAAACCTTTGTCGAGAACTTCCACTATCACTTCGATTCCTCCTTGTCCTTAGTTACACATGCATAAGCGTTATGATCATGTATGGATTCAAAACTCTCGACTTCTACCATATACCACAAGATTCTGTTATCTTCATTCAGTTTGAGTGCGATCTCTCTAGCAACATCCTCAACAAATCTTGGATTATCGTACGCATGCTCAGTTACGAATTTTTCATCGGCTCTCTTTAAAATAGTGTACACAGGTGCGCTCGCACTTTTCTCGGCATATTCTATCAATTCTTCAAACCAGATGAGTCTCTTGGAACGAACGTGTATCCATACAACAGCTCTTTGGTTATGTGCTCCTCTTTCACTGATCTCCTTCGAACATGGACAGAGGGTCAGAACCGGTACCCCAACAGATACCGTGAAATCATAAAGATTCGCAGACTTTTGCCCGTCTATACGACAGGTGTACTTCGTAAAACTCTCTTGATTGGAAATAGGAGCGTTTTTCAGCACAAAATATGGGAACTCTATTTCCACTCTTGCAACGCTCGCGTTTAAGTTTACCCTGAGCTCCTCAAGCATCTGTTTGATGAGCTTTGGATCTATGCCCAGTCGATATTTGTTTAGCACCTCTACAAATCTGCTCATGTGAGTACCTCTGAATTCGACTGGTAGATCCACATACATATTTATCCTTGCCACAGTATCCTGATAACCATTCTTCTTGTCCATCACAGTGACAGGATAACTCAAATTTTTGATACCAACTCTCTGTAAATATACATTTCTCAAATCTGGCTCGTTTTGTACGTCCTTCATTTATTCACCCCTGTAGATCACAAAAGCATCTTCGCTTTCCCACACAGTTACCTCATACAATGCATGGCCTTCATTGGTGAGTGGGATCTTCAACCTATTCCAGACCCACCTCGCTATGTTCTCAGCTGTTGGCTGGTCAATGATTTGATTCAAATAACTGTGATCAAGTTGATCGAGCACCTCTCTTTTTACGATATCTTTGAGTTGAAGAAAATCAATGATCATACCTTCTTCATCGGGTTCACCGCACAGAGTGACTCTTATTCTGTATGTGTGACCATGAAGTGATTCACATTTGCCATGATATTTCTCAAGCTTGTGAGCGGCATCGAATTTGAAGTCCCTCGATATGAGAAACACGCTTTCATCTCCTTCTCAACAATGAAAATGCAAAGAAAAGTACATTCTGGTAACGACTGTCATTGAGCCAACAGGGATATCTGTCCAAACAAGAGTTGTCATTCCAATGTTGACAGAGATAATTTCAAATATTGATGTTAGAATGAAGATTTTTCTGAAATCCTTTGCAATGACATTCACCAGCACAGTAGCTGTTAGAAATGCTAAAACCAAAATAACCTCTATGGTTCTCACTCCTATTTGTAAGGCTTTACCAAACCTGAGTCAATCTTAACGAGCGTGGTGTTGCACCATCATTGGCACCAAATACTGCGTATAGAGCACCACGTTCAATGGAAAGAGTCACATTTCACAAGACTATTTTTCACGAAAACCAACCGATCTTGAACCTGCACAAGATATATCACAAAACACTCTTCCTTTACCATTCGATTTTATCATTTCAAAGCGAACAGTGTAGAATATTGTAAAAGGAGGTAATGTGATGGAGCAAATGGATAGATTTGCACAGATAAAAGAAAGGCAAAAGAGGATCGAAGAGAATCTATCAAAGATCGATCACAAGGTTGCAGTTCTAAGTGGAAAAGGTGGAGTAGGGAAGACAACTGTTGCTGTAAATCTGGCAGTCGCACTTGCAGAGGAAGGTTTTGAAGTAGGTTTAGCTGACCTGGACATACACGGTCCGAATGTCGCGCGAATGCTGGGGCTCACCGACGAACCAATGATGCAGAACGGTCTGATCGTACCATTGAGATATCTCACAAACTTGAAGGTTCTTTCGATGGCTATGTTACTCGAGGATGGCCAACCAGTTGTCTGGAGAGGCCCACTGAAACATACAGTGATACAACAGTTCCTTGGTGATGCGGACTGGGGAAAACTCGACTTTCTGATATTCGATCTGCCACCAGGAACAGGAGACGAGGCACTGAGCCTGTTTCAAATGGTAAAGCTCGATGGGACTCTAATAGTCACGACACCACAGCGCGTCGCAGTTGATGATGTGGAAAGAGCTGTAAATTTCGTCAACGAAATGGGACAAAAGGCACTTGGATTTGTGGTCAACATGTCCTACTTGGTTTGCCCTAATTGTGGCACAAAGATCAAACCATTTGGCGAAGGGGTAGTGAATGAGTTGGTGGAAGTAACAGGTATGAAATGCTTAGGTGAGATACCGATGGAGCCAACGGTGGCTCAGTATTCCGATGCCGGTAAGCCTGTTGTTTCCTTTCTCAGAGGCTCTGAGGCTGAGAAGAGTTTTCGATCACTCGTTGCAAAGATGCTTTCAGAAATTGGAGGCTGATGAAAATTCACCTTTTTGCGCCGATAAATCATTTCGTATCTGATTTTTACGTTTCCTTCTTGACACCCCTTGCACCATATTTCATGCAGAAATACCAAGTAAACGCCAAACAAATCGCTCTGTTTATTACAGCGATTTCTTTCATCTCATCAATCTTTCAAATACTTTTTGGTGCCGTAGCTGACAGAATCGAGAAAAGGTTTAGGTTTATCTACATTTTAACTGCCATAACTGTGCTGTTCATAACTGTAATTGAATTCGCTCCAAACGTTGCTGTGCTGTTTCTGTTTTTCATAATAGCATTTTTTGCAAACTCTGCTTTTCACCCCAGTGGGGCTTCAGTTACTCATAGCTTGTCCAGAAGATCTATGCCGTTTTTCGTTGCTGCTGGAACCCTTGGTACTGCCCTTGGACCAATCTTTGTGACAGTCTTTTCTTCAAAGATAGGACTCGAGTTTCTGTGGTTAGTCAGTTTACCAATCCTTGTCCTTCTGGCCTTCATGGTGAGATCAGAACCATCACCAGTGTCAGCTCACAATCAAACCGACGTCCTGAAAATCAATTCGCAACAGAAACGATTGTTGTTTGGTTTATGGACTTTGGTTACCATGAGAACCTTAGTCATGTCCATTGCACATCTTTACGCACCAATCATCTCTGCTCAAAGGGGTTTTTCGATTGTTTTTGGAGGGGCTTTGTTATCGGTTGGTGTGGCTGTTGGAGTTTTCACTACCATGTTAGGGGCTTGGTTGAGCAACAGATTTGGCAACTTCCTCAGTAATTTTGTCAGTTTCCTTGGCATGGGGAGTGCATTTTTGATTTTTGCAAACGCATCGAGCATGTTGGTCATGTTACTGAGTTATGTTTTGATCGATGGATTTGGTTATTTAACCATGTCGTCGAACCTTTCGCAGGCTCAGTTAACCTTACCAAATCACACTTCATTTGCTTCGTCGGTTGTAATGGGCTTTGCCTGGGCTTGTGGTACCGGACTGAGGGTTTTCGTGATAATACCATTTGGAGACAGTATCAGAACACTCATTTACTTTACGGGTTTGATATCTCTCGCAACGGCTTTTGTTGTATTCTTGAAGGGGCGAAAGCTATGTTTTTCTCAGCACAAAAGAATTTAGAACCGAATAGAATGGCTATGTATTTCACCTTGGCTTATTCAATAGCCTTTGTAATCTTATGTGTGTTATATAGAAATTTCTTCAACACACTTTTGTTCACCTTCATTTCGGTTATGGTTGTCGATGCGGTTGCCAGTATTCTTGCAAGAATCTTCAGAATTCGCAAAAGGTTATCGATTATCCTTTCACTTTTGATCTGCTTTTCTGTCTTCATCTGGGGCTTAGTTACGATCATCCCAACTGCCTTCACACAGCTTACAGATTTCTACACATTGATCACAGATATAATAGAAAAGAGAGCATGGGAGCAATATATACAGAACAACGAGCAACTTCTGAACATGCTCAATAGTGTAGTCGATTTCATAAAACCAAGTATCAATCAGCTTGCAAGCTATCTTCTGAGAGTTGTTGCGTCACAGGTTCCCGGTGCACTTACAGTGTTGTTTTTTACAATACTCGGTATTATCTATGTCTCTGTGTATTCAAGAAAAATAGTGCAAGTGGTACCATTGCTATACCCAAAAAAGTGTAGACAACACGTCGCTGGGTTTGTCGAGGAGCTAAAAGTAAACATGAGGCGGTTCATCGGTGTTATAACCTTGAATGCGATCATTGTGGGTTTTGCCTTTTTTATCTTGTTCAAGATCATGAATATATCTTATGCCCCACTAATCGCTTTCTGGGCTTTCTTGACGAATTTCATCCCCATTGTTGGGGTTATTTTTGAATTCATTCCCGTATTTTTGTTCTCACTGTCTTTGGGATTGCAAGGCATGCTCTGGGTGATCTTTTTCTCTGTAATGATACATCTGGCTGTTTTCGTGTTCTTTTTCGAGATCATGAAAGGGTATGCAAGGGTCAACCCTGTTGTGATGATTTTCTCGATTCTGCTTACAGGTGAAATCTTTGGACCAGTTGGAGTCTTCTTTGGAGTACCGGCAGCGGTTTTTGTTGTTGTGTTCTACAAACAGTTCATCTATCCGCAATTTGAAAGGGATTGATGATGAGAAATATCGTCCTGGTTTTGCTTGTCTGCTGGTCTGTTTCGCTGGCAGGTGTCATTGATCAGCTGGGAAAGGATCCAGAACAAAGTTGGTTAGCATTGATAGATCTAATTAAGCGTGATCCCGACTCTCAATATATCTTTTCCGAAGGACCAAGAATATCTGCGAAGAGACGTCTTGTGCGTTTTGAATCATTAAGACGGGCTGTTACTGATGAAGATTTCGATCTCTTTGTGAAAGAACTGTCTAACTCCTTAGATTTGCAGGTCGATCTTTCAAAAGAAGCGATGATAGTTTTTCCTCAGTTGCAAGGTCACATCAAACAGTTCGAAAAAGGTGAGTTTTCAGAAGCAGTTGTGATAAAGAGCTTTTGGAAATTAGGCATAACCACAGTTGTTCCAAAGGGCTTTGGGAAATGGTTGGTGGAGAGTTTTCTGAAGGATCCACTCTTGTTGGATTGGAACCTGGTTGGGCTCATAAAGACCGCCAAGAATCGTGAAGACATTTCTCGAGAAATAATCGACACATGTCTCATGTATAAAGATAATGAGCCATCCTTTCCATCTTTGTACAGGCTCTTTGAAATTGCGAATGAATACGACAAAGACTATTCAAAGGAATTTGGTAATGAATTAAAATCTTATGTGGATCTACTCAATGCGATAAATAAACTGGAACCATCTCGAGTGACGTCATCGGAGTTATCCAAAATCATTTCCCAGTTTGACCGATTATCTTTACCGAAAGAGGAAGTTAAAAAGAGGATAGCCTTTCTAATAGAAAACGCGAAGAAGGTCGGAATCAGATTTGATCAGGTGGAATCAAAGGACAAGTACATTGATAATCTTCTGAAAGAACCACATGCCCTCGTTGTGAAAGGTTCATATCTGACCTGGATCGTTCTTGGAGTGATAGCGTGCGTGATCATCTTATCAATAGACAGAATCAGGCTTAATCTGCTGATTTGGCTTGGCATGAAAAAGGCGGCTATCAAGACCTGTAGGAGAATTCTTCTGAGAGAACCTTCAGATCTAAAGACTCGTTCAAGGTTGGCAATGCTTTATGAACAATTAGGCGATATCAATCAAGCGGTAAAAGAATACCAATGCATAAAAGACCTGAGCAAAATGCTCAAATCACCGAGAGAAAATAGAGACTGACTCAGCTGCCATGATGTGATTCATCTACCACGACTTTGTTTACTCTTAGAGCTGTCTTCCTCGCAGTTTTCTCCCATTGCCCTGTTAGATAGAATATCAATTTGATAAGACTTCGAAATATTATATCTGCTATCATACCAAGCCATGCGCCAAGCAGTCCCATCTTGAAATGAGCCACCAGCAAATAGCCAACAGGCAATCTGATCAACCACATCGCAAAGGCGACTGCAAACATTGGGAAAGAGGTATTCCCAGTACCCCTCAGAGCGCCATTCATAGAGTAATCGATTGCCAGAAAGGCTTGTACCAAGCCTATGAGTCTAACAGGCAACTCGGCCATAGATATTATCTGCAGATCATTTGTGAACAGAGTTATTAAGATCTTTGGAAATGCAAAAATGAAAAGTCCAACCGATATTTGAAAGATCGAAGTGAGAATCCAACCTTGGCGTACGATTCCAGCCACCTTTTTGAAGTCGCTTCTGCCATTGTATCGGCCCACGAGTGCCGTTATCGCAACGGAGATACCCATTCCAGGCATGAAGGAAATCGACTCAATGTTTATACCTACCCTGTGTGCCGCATATGCCTTCGAACCTGCCAAAAGCAATATGTTTGCGAAGATGAGAAGGCCCGTCGAGAACAAAACATTTTCACCAGCGGTGGGAAGACCTACAGACAAAACACTCCTCATGGTCGAGAAGTCTAACTTTCTGCCTTCTTTGTCATGCGCATGGAGATTGTGGTTCTTGAAAACCGCTATGAACAACATTACAACTCCCACGAGCCGTGAAAGCACAGTTGCCAGTGCTGCACCCTTTGCTTCAAGTCTTGGAAAGCCGAATTTACCAAAGATCATACCATAGTCGAGAAACACATTCAAACTGTTCGAAATCGCTACAACCATCATCGGAGTCTTTGTATCACCAGAGCCTCTCAAAGCCGCACCAAGTGTACCCATTAACGACATGGTGAGTATACCCAGTAATATCACTCTGAGATAATCAACACTCATCTTGTAGACTTGCTGATCAACATTCGGGAAGACCTTCAAGACTACTGGCACAAATGGCACAAAGAGCATCATCAGTAATCCCCATATAACCGCAAGATACAGACCATTCCAGAGAGACTTAGATATCATCCTGGCGTTCCTCGCGCCTATGGCGTTTGACACCAGCACAGTCACACCAGTTGATGCAGCTATCAGAACGACCTGAAAAATGAAAAACACTTGATTTGCGAGCGAAGCACCGCTCATTGCCTGCCATGAAAGGTGGCCCAGAAAAGCTGTATCAACAAGTCCCAGAAGCATCTGTAAGGCATTTTCCGCCATGGATGGTAAACCAAGAGACAGCAATTCTCTTCTGATCTCTCTTGCCTGAGTTTTTGTGAGATACTCTCTCAGTAGGGAATACTTCAAACAGATACCTCCATAGATTGGATAACATTTCTTGGTTTCGAATTTAGTTCGCATGCGTAACTTTTTGTATCCATGCTGTATCGAAATTGATCGATTCATCTTATACTCTTTTTGGGAGACAACAGATGAGTGGCTATTACAGTATAAGAGATCAACAGATAAGGGTTACAGATGATTTTGACGGTGATAGAATTCTTGTACTGTGCACTGGCGGAGATGATGTGTTCACGAAACTGTTGAAACAAAGAGCTGTTCTTATTGTGCCAGATGAGGAACTAATGAAAGGTGCTGATACAAAATCCTTGAGAATTGTTATGAACCCGCTGAAGCTGTCTTTTGCTCCCGAATCATTT
This sequence comes from Thermotogota bacterium, assembly GCA_029551145.1. Lineage (GTDB taxonomy): Bacteria > Thermotogota > Thermotogae > Thermotogales > DSM-5069 > Pseudothermotoga_B. Next base: position 66,600 of record JAKPGA010000034.1, read on the forward strand.
GACCTTGTAATTTGTTTTTTCACGTTTTTCTATCTACCAAAGCACAAGGCAGTCTTTGAAAATGTGAATCACGTTCTAAAAAGATGGGGAAGGCTGTTAGTATGGGACGCAGTGATTCCAAAAAAAATCGGCCATAAGAGCTTTTACGCCGTCCCTTTGTTGATCGACAGCGGTTTTGAAGTGATCAAAACTGTGCATGTGACAAAGTGGAAATTCGAACAAAACTCCGGTCTCATCAAGAAGATAGCACGAGAGAATGGCTTTAAACTTCTGAAAGAAGAAACGTACGATCAGATTTTCTATCTTGAATTTTCCAAGGTAGCAGATGCAAAGAAATGATCAGACCATAGCGGAGAGTTTCAGAAGCTCGTTCACTGTTTGATCGTATGCCGGTTTTTCTTCTATTCCTTGCTTGAGAAAATCATTTATGGGTTCTATCATCTTTATTGCCTTGTCTATCTGCAAGTTCGATCCAGGTTTGTAGGCACCGACATCTATTAAATCTTTCGATTCATAGTATACCGCCATCAAACTACGCAGTTTCTTGTTAGCTTCCAAATGATCTTTGTTCACTATATCTATCATCAATCTGCTAACACTTGCAAGCACATCTATTGCAGGATAATGATTCAACTCTGCCAATCTTCTGGAAAGCATTATATGACCATCCACAACGCTCCTAACTGTGTCAGAAATAGGTTCATTGAAATCATCTGCTTCTACAAGAACCGTGTATATCGCCGTAATGCTCCCTTTGTCTGAATTCCCAGCCCTTTCCAAAATCCCTGGTATACCTGCAAATACGCTTGGTGGATATCCCCTCGCGGTTGGGGGTTCTCCAATTGCGAGTCCTATCTCTCTTTGCGCCATTGCCCAGCGTGTCAGTGAATCGACCATCAGAAGCACGTCAAAACCTCTGTCACGAAAATACTCAGCGATACTTGTCGCCGTGTAAAGAGCTTTAGCCCTCATCAACGCCGGCTGATCCGATGTTGAGACAACTACCACCGATTTTTCGATGCCACTTGCCAAGTCTTTTTCTATGAACTCCCTGACCTCTCTACCGCGTTCACCTATCAGGGCTATCACGTTCACATCAGCGACGGTATTTCTTGCTATCATCCCAAGCAGCGTGCTCTTGCCAACGCCACTACCCGCGAAAATCCCAATTCTCTGCCCTTTGCCTATGGTTATGAAACCATCTATTGCCCGAACTCCTACCGGTAATGGTTCGACGATTCTTGACCTTTTCAAGGGATGGGGTGCAGTGTTGATCAACGGATATCTTTGCTTAGCCATCAATGGCTTCCCGTCGATCGGTCTCCCAAGGCCATCGACAACCCTACCCATCATTTCATCTGAGACTGCCACATCTAATCTTTTTCCAGTCTTGTAGATTACCGTTCCATGTTTTGCACCCGACAAATCCTCCAATGGCATGAGCAGAACTCTCCCGTCTTTGAATCCAACAACCTCGCACAGTGGTTGCTTGCTGTTCAGGTTCATTCTGCATATCTCTCCAAGGAACGCATCTGGTCCAATGGATTCAACGGTAAGTCCAACTACGCGACTCACCTTGCCATTTATCTTTAAAAAATCTTCCTCTTCAGCTCTGTCCCTTAGAAATCTTAGAATTTCAAGAGGTTGGTTCACTTCCAAAAGCCTCCTCAAGCAGTTGATCGATAATCTGAGTTAAATACTGATTTGTACCATCTATCACGCCTATTTCCGTATCGACAATTATCTCTCCTCGTTTCAAAGCTGCCGATTTCACAAGTTCCATTCCAAGCGACTTGAATTGCTCAACTATCTGTGGAAAACTCTCGAAGTCTTCGGTGTTCATCGTTACCTTAATATTGCTCATGCCTATGATTTTCGACAGAATATTCTCGATTTTCTTTTGGTAGTCAACCTTGTTTATCTCCCTGTAAGCCATCTTTTTTGTTAATATGTGCAGGATTTCTGTCAGTTCATTCGAAATGTCAGCGATTTTTGAGTTCAATTGCTTTCGGAATTCCTCCACGATTTTATTGAGTGTCTGCACAGTTGCTTTCATCTGACTTTGTGCAAGCTCGGCTTCCTTTTTGCTCTTTTCCAGAATGCTTTGAGAATCCTTCTTTGCATTTTCGATGATCTGTTTGGCTTTCAGTTGCGCTTCATTGATTATTTGATTTGCCTGTTCGTGGGCATCGCGGAGTTCTTGCTCGGCCTTTTTGAAAAGTTCTGTTGGATCTTCAGTGGCTTTCGTTTGGCTGAATACATAGGGACTGTCTATGAAGAGTTGGCGTTTCTTGATGATCACACGATCAGCTCCTCGCCACCACCTTTGGCAATGATTATCTCACCGGCTTCTTCGAGTCTTCTTACAACGTTTATGATCTTCTGCTGTGCCTCTTCAACATCCTTTATCCTAACCGGTCCCATGTACTCAAGCTCATCCTGGAGCAACTGTGCCGCTCTTTTGGAGATGTTCTTAAATATCTTTTCCTTGACTTCTTCTGAAGCCCCTTTTAAGGCAAGTGCCAAGTCCTTAGTTTCCACCTCACGCAAAATCAACTGTACCGACCTATCATCGAGCTTCATCAGATCCTCAAAGACGAACATCCTGCGTCTGATCTCTTCGGCCAGTTCAGGTGAATCATAACCGAGTTTTTCCATGATCTTCTTTTCTGATGATCGATCCAAACTATTCATGATCTCAGCGGCGGTATTAACACCACCTACCTGGCTAAAACTCTGGCTGACAAACCCCGAGAGTTTCCTCTCAAGATTTTTCTCGATTTCCCTTATGACATCGGGAGAAGAACGTTCCAGCAAAGCCACTCTTTTTACTACTTCAACCTGTAGATCATCAGGTAGCGATGCCAGTATCCTTCCTGCAAGTTGAGGTTCAAGATAACTGAGTATCAGAGCAACTGTCTGTGGGTGTTCACTCTGCAGGAAATTGACCAGTTGCAGTGGGTCGGTTTGTCTGAGAAAATCAAACGGTTTGACCTGAAGGTTGGAGATCAATCTTTCAATTATCTTCATGGCTTTTTCTGGTCCAAAGGCTTTTTGCAAAACTTCCTTAGCGTAATCAATTCCACCTTGCGAGATCATCTCTCTTGCGCGGGCGATTTCCTGAAACTCTGACAAAACAGTTTTTTTCTCGTCATCGGATATCTTACCGACATTAGCTATCTCAACCGTTAGTTGTTCAACATCAGCTTCATCAAGATGTTTCAGGACCGATGCAGCCTTTTCTGGTCCGAGCATGACAAGAAGTACCGCAGCCTTTCTTCTGCCACTGAGCTGTTTTTTCTCGGCCATCTCACATCCCTCTTTCCACTAACCATAGTTTTATGATGTTTGCAACTTCTTCTGGAGATTCCTTGTACATCTTCTCGAGGTTTTCTTTGAGTTCAAGTAGTGCTTGCTGTTCTGGTGTGAGAGGTGCTTCTTTGACCTTTTCTTCTTCGAATACCTTTTTCAGTTCTTCCTCCATTCTGAGTTTTCGCTGTTCTATGAGTTTTCTTCCCTTGATTCTTCTGATTTGTATGATGATCAGATACATCAGCATAAAACAGAGTATGAACAGAATGCTCAAACCAAAGACCATCATCGAAAAGCGCTTTCTTTTTTCGATTTCGGCTAAGCTCTTTTGATACTCTTCCTCAAAAGATCTATCAAATGGGAGAAAGGCAACCGAGACAGAAAGTTTCGGATCGCTCGAATTTGCCCCGATACCCTTGCTGACCAAATCTGACACAATACCAGCCCATTTGATCCTTTCATTCTCGTCGAATTTTTGAAAAACCGACGAAGAAGCGTCTATTACAACGGACAGGCTCAGAGATTCAATTTCTCCTTCCCTGTTTTGAACAACATTTTCAACTACACTGTTCAACTCGTAGTTAGTTATGGTGTGAGTCTTTTCATAAGTCGATGTTCCTTCTCCAGTTGTGCTTGGATAGGTTGGTGGGATGTTGGAGTCTGTACCAACAGCTCCGCCAGTTGGTGGCTGATTTGTGCTTTTTTCCGTTTCTTGTTCTTGACTTCTTATGATTCCGCCTTGTCTTGTAACGGGCTCATATTTCGTAGACTGCTTTTCTATCTTCTCCCAGTTCAGTTTGATGTCGGGAATAACCTCGACCCTACTGGCTCCAAAAACAGCTTCTAAGGTTTGCTTTATCTTTTTTCCGTAGTAGGCTTCAAGATTCATCTTTAACTCAGTTCTACTTGAAGCCAACAGCATATCACTCGAAGCAGTAACCTTGTCACTGAGTACCCTTGACATTTGATCGACTACCTTCACATTTTCCAATTTCATCCCTTCCACGGCACCGGCAACTAATTCCATGATTCCTTTTATTTGATTCTGTGTCAAATCTTGACCGGGCTGTAGAACAACTAACACAGATGCTCTTGGCTCTGCCATTTCACCACGGACATAGTATGTGTACTTCGGTAAAGTGAGGTGAACGCGCGCTGCCTTGACACCGCTTATAGTCATGATGCTCCGCTCAAGTTCCCCTTGTAAAGCGATTTGGTACCTTACCTGTCTATCGAAGCTGGTTGCTCCAAAACTCTGTTGATCTAAGATCTCAAAACCTTTTGTAGTTGCACCGAGTACACCCATGGAGGCAAGCCTCATCCTCAGCTCATAAACGTTGTACTTGTCTGACACAAGTACTCTTCCGGGTTCAACTTTATACTGTACACCCATTGTCTGAAGCTGCTGGATCAGATAGCCAGATTGCTCATCGGTCAGGCCGCTGACCAAGAGTATGTACCTTGGAGTAGTAAAAATCGCAAGCATGACTATACTGACAACCAATATCGCTATGCCAATACCTGCAAACAATATCTTGCTGGGGATTGGAAGAGCCTTCCATTTTTCGTACAGACCTTTGATGTATCCCCAGATTTTCTTGAGAAAGTTCAATCTCACCACTCCTTAAGTACTATCCTTATTTTATCACTCCAACATGCAAACCTTCGGAAGAGAAACCCGCGCTGATGTAAAGTTGCCACATCCTCACCAGAATGGATAGATCGAAGTACTCAGAGCTTATCAAGAATTGTACACCAAAATCGGGTATTTTCCGAAAGCAAATTCCTGCGGTGAAATATGAGTTCTTCTCACCAATTATTAACGAAAAAGAATGGCTGAGATTGGTGTAGGCAAGCAGAGAATGAGATATTCCACTGTAAGATAAATCAAGTCCAGCTACGAAATCAATTATTCCAAATGCAGAAAGGTATAAATCTGAACCCACAGACAAACTCTCACCGAGCCTGACATATGGCTGGATGTACAGAACATCTCTCAAAGGCATTGTTTTATTCTTTAACCTTTCCGACTCAGCCATGACCTTTGTTGCGTAATTCAGACCACTGGTGCTTGGTCCCATCCTCGCCACCCTTGTCGGTCCTTCGTAATAAGCAGAAAGCGCATACTCGGTACTCTTGAAACTGCTTTGTAGAGTATTCAGATAGCGATTTGCTCCATCAACTGACGAAAAGACATTGAAGGGATTCAAAACACCAAGTTTCTCAGCAGTTGAAGGCATCAACTGCGTTAATCCCATTGCTCCTTTGTCTGATAAAGCATGAATGAAGAAATTCGATTCAACACTTATTAGACCTTTAAGTGTATCCTTGTTTTCCTTCGGCAGTATCCACTCAACAGGAACAGATCTGTAAAGAAAAGGTTGAAACATAGACAATTTGAACTGGTTGTTGTACAATTCTATGGAAAAGTGGGTCGTCGGGTCTGTAAGGAAGAACATGGGATCTGCGAAGGCTGTACATGAAAGGATTGCCAAAATCAACAAGATAGCCTTCCGCAACCGATCACCCCTTACCATTATAGAAGATTTGAGGTGGTTTTTTGAACTGGGTAATTGAGGTCGAGAAAGTTTTCGAAGAACGTAGAGTGATAATGGAAGGCATATACGAAGCAAAAACAATTGAGTTGCCGGGTGTGGAATGCAGGGTCCTTGAGCCAATACGAGTCAAGATAGTGGTTGCCTTGGCAAAGGACGGCATCGCTGTTGGAGGCTACGTCAAAACAGTTCTGGAGCATCCATGCGATAGATGTTTGAAACCAGTTCAATTGCAAATCCATGGCACCATTGAAGCACTTTATAAGCACATAAGTGAAGCCCCCAAGGAAAAAGAAGAAGAGTTACAATCTTTGAGAAACGTGCTATACTACTCATCGGATAAGATAGACTTATCGGATAGGATAATAGAAGCCATAATCGTTGATGTTCCCATGAGGGTGCTTTGCAAACCAGACTGTAAAGGTCTATGTCCGCACTGCGGTGCGGATTTGAATGAAGATCCAAATCATTCTTGCAGAGAGTACAAGATCGATCCAAGATTGAGTAAATTGCTGTTACTGAGCAAGAAAGCAAGCAAGGAGGGTTAGTAGATGGCAGTTCCAAAATATAAGCGAACAAGGTCAAGAACTCATGCCAAGCGCGCGAAAATCTACAGAGCTATCAGCGTACCTGTTAGCAAGTGCCCAAACTGCGGCCAGCCGAAGTTACCGCACAGAGTTTGCTTGCACTGCGGATACTACAATGGTAGACAAGTTCTGGAAATAGCTGAGTGAGGCAATGGTACGTGTCGCACTTGATGTAATGGGAGGAGACAAGGCACCCACCGAAATCTTGGAGGGTGCCAGATTGTCTTCTTCAGTGGATACAAAGATTTTGCTGATAGGGACAAAACAAGCCCTTGCTGAGATAGACGGTTTCGAAAAAGTAGAAGTTGAAGATTATCTACCAATGGATGTAAAGCCCACGGAAGTCCTTCGAAGGAAAAACTCCTCGATGTATGTTGGTCTCAAGTTGTTAAAAGAAAAAAAAGTTGAAGTCTTTGTCAGTGCGGGTAATACTGGAGCACTTCTCGCAGGAGCTACCTTCATACTTGGTAGAATTGAAAATGTTGAAAGACCCGCATTGGGTATACCAGTTCCCTCCACTAATGGCTTCACAATCTTGATTGACGCTGGCGCAAATGCGCACGTTAGAGCTGAACATCTTGTGGACTTTGCGATAATGGGTTTGTCGTATGCAAGGGTTCTTGGACGCGAAAAACCCAAGGTTGGATTGTTAAATGTTGGTGAAGAAGAGACAAAAGGGGACGAAGTGACAAGACAAGCATACTCTCTTCTGAAAGAAGGTCTCTCGGACTACTTTGTGGGGAATGTCGAAGGACACGACATAAACACCGGCAGAGTAGATGTGGTTGTTACAGATGGTTTCTCTGGAAACATCGCCATGAAAACCATGGAAGGAACGGCAAAGATGATCTTGCAGACATTGAAATCCAAGGTCGATGAAGCCGGTTTTTTCCAGAAGTTTGGAGCGTTGCTGATGAAGAAAGTTTTTGCTGAACTGAAAAAAACTCTTGATCCACGTACATATGGTGGGGGATTTGTTCTTGGTGTTAATGAATTGGTGGTAAAAGCCCACGGTTCTTCAGATAGCTTTGCAATATGCAATGCCATCAAAGTTGCTTGCCAAGGTGTGAAGATGAAGATAGTAGATGGGATAAGGAGTGAGATAAAACGTGTGCGGGATAGTGGGGCTCACAGGTGAGCAACTGAAGGTCACCGATCTGATCGAAGCCCTTGAAAGACTCGAGTATCGCGGTTATGATTCAGCCGGTGTCGCTTATCTGAAAGACAGTAAGCTGAATATCACAAAATCCAGGGGGAAGGTAGAAGTTCTCAAAAACCACCTTGGTGAGAATCTCGACCAGACAATTCAGACAGGAATCGCCCATACACGTTGGGCTACACATGGAGAACCAAACGATGTCAATGCCCATCCTCATTTTGATTGTTCCTGCAAGATCTCTGTCGTTCACAACGGCATAATAGAGAATTACAGAGCGTTAAAGATCAGGCTTCAGGAATTGGGACACAAGTTTCTATCGCAAACGGATACCGAGGTCATTCCACATTTGATAGAAGAATACTACAACGGAGACTTACTCGAAGCTGTCAGAAAGGCTGTTCTGAAACTTGAGGGAAGCTATGCGATAGCAGTAGTCCACGTTGATCATCCTGATATCATTGTTGGAGCCAGAAAAGGAAGTCCATTGGTTGCTGGCATGAGTGATTCAGTAAAAGCCATCGCGTCCGATGTCACGCCTTTGCTCAAATTCACCAAAGAAGTTATCTTTCTGCAAGACGGTGAACTTATAGAGCTCTCGGCAAATGCTCTGAAAATCGTTGGTTTCGATGGTACCACACATAAGTGTCAGCCAGTGACTGTGAACTGGTCTTATGAAGATGCGCAGAAATCTGGCTTCAAGCACTTCATGTTGAAGGAGATTTTCGAAGAACCCTCTTGTATAGTTTCAGTTTTAACGGGTAGAATCAAAAATGACAGAATCGTGCTTGAGGAACTCGAGCCATTTGAAAAGATGCTGATAGATTCCAAAACGATCAAAGTGGTTGCGTGTGGGACGAGTTATCATGCTGCGCTTGTGTTTAAGTATCTCTTGGAAAACACAACTCCCATCACCGTGGATGTTGATGTCTCCTCTGAGTTTCGTTATAAACGACCACATTTGAAACCTGATTCAATAGTTGTAGCCGTTTCGCAGTCCGGTGAAACGGCGGACACCCTTGAGTCCGTAAGGCTCGCCAAAAGATGTGGAGCAAAGATCGTGGCTGTAACAAATGTTGTTGGCTCGACGCTAACTCGAGAATCGGATTGTGTACTGTACCTCAATGCAGGACCAGAGATAGGTGTTGCAGCCACAAAGTCATATGTTGCACAGCTTGTTATGCTGTACCTGTTGGCGTTCAAAATAGGCCAGTTAGTAAATGATTTTGTTCCGCAGTCTTCGCAATTGATCGACAAACTGATGAGAATTCCGGAGATCTTCGAAAATTCGCTGAAATCATCTGACAAAATCCGTGAGTTGGCGACAAAATACAAAGAATACAAACACTTTATGTACATTGGCAGAGGTTATGGTTACCCTACAGCCCTCGAGGGGGCATTGAAATTGAAAGAGATCAGCTATATTCATGCCACGGGGTATCCGGCGGGCGAGTTAAAGCACGGCCCTATTGCGATGCTTGGACCGGAATTTCCTGTCTTTGCGATCGCTCCGAATGATTCTTTGTTTTCGAAGATGAAGAGCAACATAATTGAATGTAGATCCAGAAATGCTAAGATTCTCGCTTTGACAAACCATGACAATCAAGAAGTAACAGAACTGGCAGACGATATTGTCTTTGTGAACAACAGCGAGGAGGAACTCTATCCACTTTTAATGACACCAATCATTCAGTTGTTCGCCTATTTTGTTGCCGATGAGTTAGGACTTGATCCTGACAAACCGAGAAATCTCGCAAAGAGCGTGACGGTGGAGTGATAATGTGGATATACTCAGAAGATTGATTCAGTTGATGCATGAGAAAGAGGCAATCGAACCTATAGTACTTGATATGACGAAGACACCATTGCCAACAGAGTACTTTGTAATAGCAACGGCCAATTCTCAGACGCACATGGGTACTTTGAGGGATGCGGTTGTGGAATTTTTCCTCAGCAATTCTCATCCACTGATCTATTTCGACAAAGGCACAGGATACGATTGGTTACTCATAGATGCCGGAGATATAGTGGTCCACATTTTCACTTCGCATGCAAGAGAGTTCTACGATCTGGAAGGTCTTTGGAGCGACGCAGCCAGGCTTGATTAAGCCTGGCCACTGCATCCAAGAACCTCTCTCATTTTGTGCTTGACAAGTTCTTTGATTGCATCTCTTGCTGGTCCCAAGTATTTTCTTGGGTCGAACTCGTCAGGATGAACCGCAAATATCTCTCTTATTGTAGCTGTCATAGCCAACCTTAGATCGGTGTCAATGTTGACTTTGCATATCCCCATAGTCGTTGCTTTGCGTATCATTTGTTCCGGTACACCCTGCGCTCCTGAAAGTTTTCCACCGTATTTGTTGGCTTTTTCAACCAGATCTTGCAGAACACTCGATGCACCGTGCAGCACAAGCGGAAAACCAGGGAGTCTTTTTGCTATTTGTGAAAGTCTATCAAAATCAAGTTTTGGCTCACCTTTGAATTTGTATGCTCCGTGGCTTGTGCCTATTGCAATTGCAAGTGAGTCCACTCCTGTCCTCTCAACAAATTCAACGGCTTTATCTGGATCTGTGTAACTCGCTTCTTTTTCACTTACAACCACATGCTCTTCAATACCAACAAGCCTTCCCAATTCACCTTCCACGACTACGCCACGAGGATGTGCGTAATCAACCACCTGCTTTGTCAACTTTACATTCTCCTCGAATGGCAAGTGCGATCCATCGATCATAACAGAAGTAAAACCAGCATCAATGACAGCCTTGCACAATTCGAAGGAATCGCCATGATCCAGATGAACACAAATCGGGATTTCTGGTGCATCTTGAACAGCTGCCTCAATCAGCTTCATCAGATAGACCTGCTTTGCGTACTTGCGCGCGCCTGCCGATATCTGAAGAATCAGCGGTGATTTTTCCTCTTTTGCAGCTTCGATAACCCCTTGAAGTATCTCCATGTTGTTCACATTGAAAGCACCTATAGCATATTTTCCATAGGCCTTTTTGAACATTTCCTTGCTGCTAACAAGTGGCATCTTAAGACCTCCCATGGTAGGATTGATGTGGCGGAGGCGGTGGGACTCGAACCCACAAGGTGGCTTCACCACCACCGATTTTCAAGACCGGCTCCTTAGCCAATTCGGACACGCCTCCAGAGATATATTATACCTGAGTGAAAATCTTTTGCAAGTTGCATGTTGAGGAAAGGGGTTAGAGATTGAGGATAGCTATTCTCAACCATTACGCGAGTTTACCTGAAATTGGGAGTTCAGAGACCAGACATTTTGAACTCGCAAAAAGGTTTGTAAGTGACGGGCACAGTGTACACATATATGTGGGAGATTTTTCGCACCTCAACAGCAAACGATGGAGTGAGAGCTACAATGTGCACTTCGAAGTTGAAGGAGTCGAATTCTTTGTCATAAAAACAAGAAAATACTCTGCCAATTCCTTGGCAAGATTTCTTTCTTGCTATGATTATCTCAAAAACGGTAGAACGACCATCTTACACAACGATTACGATGTCGTCATATCTTCCTCTCCTCACCCTTTCGCCTGGAGTCTTGGTTGGTATTACTGTAAGAAAAAGAAGGGGAAGTTTGTAATAGAGATAAGAGATACATGGCCTGACGATCTTGTTTCTCTTGGAATGATGAGTTATGCACATCCTGTCGCAAAATTCTTCACATATATGTGCAAGAAATATTATCCAAAATCATCTGCCATAATCAGTCTTGTACCAGATCTATCAACCCATTTCAAGCGACTTGGTTTCCAGCACATGAACTGTATATACATTCCCAACGGCGTTGATCTTGAAATGTTCACCGATTCTAAGCCTTGTGGGAAGGTCGATGAGATCTTTTCAAGAACACCTCAGAAGGTGAGAATTATCTATGCAGGTTCCATTGTCCCACACAACGGTATAAGGGAATTCATCGAACTAATCAACCAAATCGACGAACACTTGCTTAGACACTTTGCTTTTCTGTTCATAGGGCCGTCACATAAGGAATACCTGTCACAGGTGAAGGCGATAGCGAAAGACAATGTCTTTTTCTTTGACTCTGTGCCCAAGGATTGTGTACCCTACCTGTTTTCAAAGAGCGATGTACTGTTGTTCACACTCTCTCAGACTCAGATGACAAATCCTGCTGTGAGTTCTTACAAAGTGCTTGATTACATGGCATCCGGCAAACCTATACTGAGTGTTGACATCGATGGATTATTGCTCAAATTGACAAATGGTGCACTGTTCTACAAAAACAATGACCACAAAAGCCTTGAAAAGGCCCTTAAGCAGATTTTGAATCAAGATCTGTCAGATTTAGGCAAGAAAAACGTTGAATATATCAAAAAAGAGAGGACTTGGGAGATAATCTATCAGAAAATGAAAAAAACCGTCCTCTCTTGAATGTCTAAATAGTCACCATGGCACAGAGATCTTCCCAAGAAGAGCAGGTCTTTTTGCACCGGTGACAGAAGGGATGTTTGTCGGCATCCCGTTGAGAAACTCATTGGCAAGAAAAGCCATTGAAATGGCCTCCCTTGCTTTTGCAAAGGTTCTTTCTGGCACAAGTACCTTATAGCCAAAAGATCTCAAATCGTGTATAAGAGTATTGTTGAAAGCCCCTCCACCGAATGTGTAGATTTTTTCGACCTTTGGAAGATATCGTCGTATATTCTCGTGTATGCAAAACGCCGTGAAATAAGTGAGTGTTCTGAGAGTGTCGTAGTCTTTGGCTGGAAGTCCCAATAGAAACTCTCTGTTGTACCACTCCCTACCCGTGGTTTTCGGAGGAATTCTGTTCAGATAATCTTCATCCCTTTGGATTAGTTCTGTGAGAATCTGCTGGTTTATTTTTCCTCTGCTTGCCAGAGCGCCATCCTTATCGTACTCAAGACCGAAGTTCTCTTTCACATATAGATCAATTAGACAATTTCCTGGGCCAGTATCGAAAGCCAAAACGATATCATTCGCATAGGTTACATTAGCTATGCCTCCTATGTTCAAAACGATTGTATGCGGTTTTCTGAAGAATGCCCAATCGAAGTATGAGGTAATAGGCGCACCTTCACCACCCAGTGCCACGTCCTTTGTTCTGAAGGAGTGAATCACCGGTACTCCCAGTTCAACTGCTAATACATCTGCCTCTCCTATCTGTAGGGTAGCTCCTTGATGTGGCATGTGGTATACTGTCTGACCATGATATCCAACCACATCGGCCTTCATATTTAGATTTTTCAACATTATTGCATGCACTCGAGCTATCTCAAAATTCATTGATGTGACATCTTTGACAGATGATACATTAGGATCGTACGTTCTTAGTATGCGGTTCTTGAAATCTTCTGGGTAATCTAAGCTTCTGAAATCAACTAACTTGAAACTGGTCTGGCGACCTGAACCCGTGAAGGTGACAAGTGCTACATCCAAGCCATCAGCGCTTGTCCCGGACATCACTCCCATCACAGTTCTCTGTTTCTTATTAATCAGTTCTAAAAAAGTGTCCCAGTGCATTCTATCCCTCCAAAAACGACATTGTGCAACAGTATTCTGATTCTCATTATCTCTTCTTCGTGTCTTTTGATGAACCCTTTGTTTGTCAGAAAAATGACAAACAATCCATCTTCCCTGCACCAGATAGTAGTACCAGTGAAGCCGCTGTGCCCAAAAGATTTCTCTGAGAGCATATCACCACTGCTTGTCCCACTCGCTGGGCACATCCAACCAAGGTGTCTCTTGCTTCCACCCGCTTCGACTATCTTCTGGGTGAAGAGTTTCACCACATTCAAAGGCACGATTGCTCCTGTGAGCAAGGAAGTCATGAAAACAAACAGATCAGGTGCATTTGAGAACAATCCTGCGTTTCCGCTGATTCCGCCAAGATAGTAAGCAAGTTCATCATCTGGCAAACCGATCAGACGCTTATCGTCTCTCATCGATGTGGGAGCGGTGTTTTCTGAAAATCCAGGTGAAAATCTTGTGTTTTTCATTCCCAGCGGTTCAAGGATCGAGTAGACGAATCTGTCAAATGGCATATTCGCGATCTTTTCCACTACTGCCATCAAAGTTATGAAATTCAGACATGAATAAACTATTCTCTTGCCGTGTTCTTCAACCGGTTGTATTTTCAGTACCTCTTCTAAGAGTTCCCTGCCTCGTAGATACTTCCATAGTTCCGAATAAGGCTGCATACCCGAAGTATGCGTCAAGAGATTCAACACAGTGATCTCAGACTTTGGTTTTTCAAGATCAAGAAAACGACCGATCGGATCGTGCAAGTGAAGATATCCTTCAGAAAAAAGTTTCATAACTGCAGTTGTTGTAGCGACAACCTTTGTTAAGCTCGCAAGATCGTACAGTGTGTCAAGTTTGGTCTTTCTTTCGAAATCCAAAGTGCCATAGGCTTTCTGATAAAGTACCTCACCAGGTCTTCCGATCAGGACGACGCATCCTGGATATATCTTGTTTAAGCCTTCCAGGATCACCCTGTCAACACTCTTTACCACACCATCGAAATCTGCCATCTTCTACACCTCGCTTAATATGCAGGCCACTTTGTGTTTTTCATCGCCAACAAGCTGTGGTTTCTCCTTGTCGCACCTTTCGATTCTTATTGTGCATCTTGTGGAAAAAGGACAGCCCTTTGGCGGATTGATCGGGTTAGGAGGTTCACCTAAAAGCTTCACAGTTTGCAACCGCTTCTGATTTGGATCCCAACTTGGAGTTGAATTCATCAGAGCCCTTGTGTATGGATGCAGAGGATTCTCAAATACCTCCCTTGATTCACCACTTTCAACAACGTTCCCCAGATACATAACAAATAACTTATCGCTCATATGATAAACGACATCCAGATTGTGCGAGATAAACAGATATGAAATCTTGTATTCCGTTTTTATCTGCTGCAAAAGGTTGATTATCTGGTTTTGCACAGACACATCAAGAGCAGAGGTTGGTTCGTCACAAACAACTATCTTTGGAGTTAGTGCTATTGCCCTGGCGATCGCTATCCTTTGTCTTTGTCCTCCCGAGAATTCGTGAGGATATCTCGACAGATATTCTGGATACAAGCCAACTTTGACAAGAAGTTCTTTTACATAGTTGTCCTGTTCTTTTTTTGAACTGAAAACTCGATGAGCCTCAAGTGGCTCACTCAAAATCTCACCTATCGTCATTCTTGGGTCAAGCGAATTGAATGGGTCTTGAAATACCATCTGAATATTTCTTCTGAACTTTCTTTCAACATCTTTTGAGACCCTTCCAGTGACATCTTCGCCCAAGAACTCGACCTTTCCAGACGTCGGGCGTAAGATCCTGGCAACGACTTTTCCAAGGGTCGTTTTCCCGCATCCCGATTCTCCGACGACCCCGATGGTCTTGTCTTCCTCTATGTCCAAGTCTATCTCTTCAAGGGCTCTGATCCAACCAGTAGTTTGAAGGAAAATACCCGATCTCACAGGAAAATACTTTTTCACCTGTCTGAGTGAAAGAATCATTTTTCATCGCCTCTTACATAGAGCCAACAGCTAACTGCAGAGTGATTCAAGCATATCTCTGGAGGTTCTTTTTGTGAACATATTTTCAACGCTCTATCGCACCTTGGGTGAAACCTACACCCAGATGGGAAATCAGTGGCAAGTGGAACATTGCCTGGAATATAGGGTAAAGTCCTGTTCTTGAATTCCTTTTTGATCCTTGATTTAAGGAGAGATTTTGTGTATGGATGCAAAGGGTTGGCAAAAAGCGCGGATACAGTAGCTTTTTCGACTATTTTCCCAGCGTACATCACGTGGACTCTGTCAGCCACCTCAGCGACAACACCGAAGTCATGCGTTATGAATATGATTGAAGTCTTGTATATTTCTTGCAGTTGCTTAAACAAATTCAGTACCTGAGCTTGTATAGTCACATCAAGGGCAGTTGTTGGTTCGTCCGCTATGATTATATCCGGTTTAGTAACCAGAGCCATCGCTATCATGACTCTTTGTAACATTCCACCACTCATTTCATGTGGATATTCATCAAATCTCTTTTCTGGAAATGGAATCTGAACCTCTTTTAACATCTCTATACAGATGTTCTTTGCGCTTTCTTTATCACAATCAAGATGCGCACAAACAACCTCCACCATTTGTTGTCCTATCGTGTACAAAGGATCGAAAGCAGACAGGGGTTCTTGGAAGATCATTGATATTTTCCTTCCTCTTATTCTGGTGTACTCGGTCTCCGAAAATTTAGTGAGTTCATAGTCCTTATACTTTATGCTTCCATAGACTTGCGCACCTCTTACCAATCCCAAAATCGTGAGAACTGTAACGGTCTTGCCACACCCAGATTCACCAACCAATGCGAGAATCTCTTTTTCTTTTAGATCGAAAGAAATATCATCTACTGCCTTGACTGAACCCTCAGGGGTCTTGAAATAGGTTTTGAGATTTCTAACAGCGAGTATACTCATACCTTCTCAACCACCCTGTATGGATCAAGCGCATCTCTCAGAGCATCACCAATGAAATTGAACGCAAGTACAGAGATCATTATGAACACACCAGGTATGAGCAACCACGGGCTCGTCGCAAGCACAGAAATCGATTGTGCCTGTCTGAGCAACAATCCCCAGCTTGTCATGGGCTCTTTTATTCCAAGACCTAAGAAGCTTATTGCGCTTTCACCGAGAATCATGCCAGGAATGGAGAGAGTTGACACTACTATCAGATAACTCATGATATTTGGTATCAAATGCCTTGTTATTACTTTAAAGTCGCTCACACCAGCTACTTTGGCAGCAAGAACATATTCTTTTTCTCTCAGACTCAGAACCATTCCACGTACCACTCTGGCTACCCCCATCCAGCCTATGAGAGATAAGACCACAACAATTCCAAAGTATACCCAGGTGCTTGGCCAACTGGGTGGCAAGATCACAGCAAGGGCAAGCCAAAGTGGAATTCTCGGAAAAGACCGCAAAAGTTCAATAAATCTCTGTATAAGAACATCTACCCACCCTCCATAGTAACCAGAGATACATCCCATGACAGCGCCAATCACAACACTGACTAAGGTTCCCACCAAACCGACCGTTAGCGATACTCTACCGCCAATTAACGTACGCGAGAAGATATCCCTACCAAATCTATCAGAACCAAACAAAAGAATCATTGCCTCGTTTGGATCGGCGTCTATTCCAAACAAATGAATGTCCGTCTCGAACAAACCCCAGAATTTGTATTTCTCTCCTTTTGTAAAGAATCTCACCGTGTAGATCTTTGATCTGTCTATTTCGTACCTAACCATGAAAGTCACAGGGTCACGAACTTTCTTTAGGCCATAGACGAATGGTAGGTGCAATCTTCCCGAGTGGAATATTCTAATGAAAGTTGGAGGAGCATATGTGAATTTGCTGTGAGTTTCTTTGAAATTATACGGCGAAATGAAATCCGCAAAGATCACCAAAAAGTACAAAACTGCGAGGACCCAGAAACCAAACAATCCGAGTCTATGTTTTCTGAACTGTCGGAATATTCTTTGCGATCTCGAACGCATAATTCCACCTCAGCTTACCCTGATTCTTGGATCAAGCACGGCGAGCATTATGTCAGCAAGAAGATTTCCGATCTGCGTTATCAATGCGATGAACATCAAGAAGGTCATGACCAGATATTGATCATGGTTTAAAAGCGCGTTATAGAAAAAAGGTCCTATGGTAGGCAAATTCAAAACGATGGACGCGATAATCGTTCCACTGAAAATATTGGGTAGTTCCATGCCGGCAATACTAACCAAAGGATTGAGCGCGTTTTTCACTATGTGTTTTCTCACTGTCTTTTCGTCAAGGCCACGTGCTCTCAAAGAAACAACAAATGGAGAACCAATCACATCGAGAACATTGCCTCTCATTATTCTCATGAGCCCGGCCAAGCCACTCACACCAACAACTATTATTGGCAACCAAATGTGGTTCATTAGATCAACGAATTTTTCCCAACTCCAAGGTGCACCTATGAACTGTGGTGAAAACAACCCACCCACAGCTGTCCCACCTAACCTCAGCACGGTGTACATCAAAACAAGTGCCAGAAAGAATTCTGGTATCGACAGGCCTATGAAACCTATTACGGTGAGGGTATAATCACTGAGCTTGTAAGGGTGAAAAGCCGAGTAGATCCCTATGGGCACGGCAATCAACCACTGGAATATTATTGTGAAGATCGCAATGGATACTGTCCAGCCGAGCCTTTCCCATATGAGTTCTACAACTGGTCTTTGATATGCAAAGGAATAACCAAAGTCCCCCTTAAGGACAATGTTTTTGATCCAGATGAGATATCTTTGATACGCGGGTTTATCAAGTGCGAGTTCTTGGCGAATTGCCTCGATTTGTTCTGGTGAAATCCTTGGGTTTTCCAAATACTGTGATAGAAAATCGCCGGGTTGTAGTTCAGTAACGATAAAGCATATGATAGAGATCAAGAACATCATCGGGATCATTATCAAAATTCTGCGGATTATGAATGATCGCACTCTCTTGGACCTCCAAAAGAGGGCTCCTCTCACCGAGGAGCCCAAGCCGAGAAAACTACTTTCGGTAAGTGGACCAAACTGTGAACACGATTAAGCCATCTTTGGTCAATCCAGCGTTTCCAATGGTGTTGTTTATACCCCAGATGTTCATACCTTTGCAGACGAATATAACTGGCAGGTAAATGTGGTACAGCTCTTGCCATTCATCATAGTACGCTTTTCTCTTGACTGGATCCATCTCAATCTGTCCAAGTTCAAAGAGTTCCCAAATTCTCTTTTCCCAGTCGAACATATTTTCAAAGATGGGTTTTGGGGGTGTCGCTTCTTTGTTCATGGTCGAATAATGCCAGTAATACAACTGAGTACCTGGTTGCCAAATTGCCTTTCTCAACTGTGGATCAGGCTGATTACCAAATGCCCTGATACCCGCTTGAAAGTTGCCTGCTCCAAACATTTGGCCAACTAAGGACGAATCGAGTATCTGCAGATTTACCTTGATTCCTAACTTTTCAAGATCCTGCGCGAAAATCAAAGCAACATCTTGGTATTCCTGTGGTGAACTTTGAACCAACAAATTGAACTCAACTCTTCTGCCGTTTGGAAATACTCTGAAACCATCTTTGTCTCTTTTTGTCAAGCCGATTTTGTCAAGTAGCTCTGAGGCCTTCTTCAGATCGTACGGTCGAATAAGCTGTTCGATCTTTGGGTTATAAAATGCCTTGTTAGACGGTAACATCAAACCTGCATCTGGTATGGCAAGACCGGCAAAGACCTCATCTATGATCCTGTCTCTGTTCAAAGCATATTCCATTGCTTCTCTGAACTCAAGTTTCGCGAATAATTCTCTGAGATCTGGATCATTCACATCGAAATTGAAGGATATGTGTATCGGGCTTGGTGTTGGCTGATTTGGCTGCGTTGCGTAGACTTTGTATGGTGCCTTCCCTGTGAGTTCTTGTTGTTTCAACATTGGATAGTCCCTTGAAGCTATTGCCATGAAATCAATTTCTCCAGCCATGAATTTCGTGAGTCGAACTTGTTCGTCTCTTATGATGAGGTACTCCACCTTGTCGAAGTATGGTAGTCTGGTACCAAATCTGTCCACTTTCCAATAATTTGGGTTTCTTTCCAAGACGATTTTCTGATCTGTAATTACCTGAGCCAGTTTGTACGGCCCATTCACTACTATTTCTTTGGGATCAACATTTGAAAGCCAGACCTTGTTCACAGAACCAAGATCGTTCTTATCAATCAATGGTTCAAGTTTGTGCTTTGGATAAATGTAGACATGGGATAAAACGGTGTAAAAGGGTCCATATGGGGATGGCAGTATCGCTTTGACAGTCTTGTCATCTACCTTAACCCATTGAATCATTTTGTTCTCGCCTTTTTCATCTGGTATGGTGAATCTGTCGATCGAATTGCCACGAGCGTACTTGTTCATCACAAAGTATTCAAAGGTGAAGATCACATCGTCTGCAACTATTGGCTTTCCGTCGGACCAGTATGCTTCTCTTATGAAGAATGTGACCTCTTTTCCATCCGAGGAGACTGACCAAGACTTTGCCAATGCAGGCCTGATTTCGTTCGTCACTGGATGCATCTCAACGAGCGTCGAATACATGGGGCCCATAATAACGGTGTACGCAGATGAATCAAGTGTGCCATAGAGCAAGAACGATTCAGGTGTTGAAGCAAGAGCAAGTCTGAGTGTTCCTCCCCATTTCGGCTTTGAATCTGGTGTCAATATCTCATCTTCCACAAAAAACTCGGCTGCCAGGACGTTAACTACAACGATCAGTGCTAAAACCAACAAAACACACTTTCTCACAGTAAGCACCTCCCCCTAAATGTGATTACAATATAACTGCTCCCCAAGGGTTATAATACCATAAGGATAATCTTACACAAAATGGAGGTATGATCATGAAAATTCTGGGAATAGATGGCGGGGGAACATCGTTGAAAGCAACCGTTGTGCAAGGAGACAAGACCATCCATAGAACTGTCTTGAAGAAAGGTGTTAATTTATCTGCTGTTGATGTTAATCAAATCGAGGAAACAATAAAAGAGTTGTATGAATGGTCTGGCGTTGTTGATCTTGTAAGGGCTGCGTTTTCAGGTGCTGGAAGCCAGCAGAGAAGGTCGCTGCTTAAACAGATTCTTCACAAATACTTTCCGAATTCATCCTTACAAATCTTCACCGATGCAGAAGGTGTCCTGTATTCATGCTACGAGAACGAACCTGTAACTGTTGTGATTGCTGGTACCGGATCTGTGGTGATGGGTATAGACAGCCAACAGATGATACACCGCGCAGGGGGTTGGGGTCATCTTTTTGACGACGAAGGTGGAGCCTTCAGTGTTGTCTGCAAGCTCATAAAAGCTGCATTGAACTACAAGGATGGCATTGGTCCCTTCGACTCTGTATTCGACGAATTGTTGAATTTCTACGGTGCAAGTTGCATTGAAGATCTTGTTGAGCTACAGAGATCTAAAGATTTCAAAGAATCAATTGCTTCCTTTGCTGCCTCTATGACGCTGACGCCTCTTGTAGTCAAAGTACTGAAAGAAGATTACCACGTCCTTTTAAAAAGAACCAAACGCGTCTTAAGAAAAACTGGTGCCAATAAACTTTACCTGCATGGTGGTATGTTCAAAATCCCAAAGGTTGAGCAAATGTTCGTAGAGAACCTTTCAAAGGTTGAGATACTCAAGCTCAGAGAAGACGTGGACTATCTCCTTGCAACTAACCAGTCTTTGCTCAACCTTTAGATTTCTTTTTTATTCCTGTGTCGATCGATATTTCTTTATAAAATCAATTATCTCTACAATATCTGGTAATTCCCTAATCGGATAAACCTTGAAAAAAACTATCCTACCATTTTCATCAACTATGACATTTGCTCTTTCTGAGAAGCCTTCTTTTTCTCTGAATATCTCATAGAGTTTGGCCACCTCACCATGGGGCCAGAAATCGGAAAGGATTCTCAGTTTCTTGAGACCCAAAGATTCAGCCCACGCCTTCTTGCTCGGAACAGGATCCACACTCAAACCAAGTGGGATTGTGCCGAGTTTTTCAAATTCGTCGTAGTTTTCTTCTATGGACTTCATCTGATTCGCACAGACAGAGGTCCATGCAAGAGGATGAAAGGACAGGAGTACCTTCCTTCCCTTAAACTGTGAGAGATTCACAGAAATACCATTTTGATCTTTAAGTTCAAAATCGGGTGCATTCGATCCTATTTGTAACATCCTCACCACCTCCGTTTGGATTCAATGAGATTCATGATTTGTTCAACACTGTGTTTTCTTTTGAAGAGTGGTTCCAAAGAATTTTTGTATATTCTTTGTTGTGATTCAAAGGTTGGCCTTTTTTCCACATAGAAGACCCCCAGAGGTAATGGAGATTCTTCCAGCGCTCTTTCAAAGGCTTTCCTAATGTCAGTTTCATCATGATCCTTCATGTAATAAGTGTTCTCCTTAAACCATTTGTAGGTGTTTATTTTATTGAAAGTCACACAGGGTTGAAATATATCTATCAAAGCAAAACCCTCGTGCAGAATGGCTCTTTTTATGATTTCCTTTGTTTGTTGTATATCGCCGCAAAATGCCCTTGCCACGAAAGAACACTTCAAAGACAGAGCAACGGCTATGGGGTTAAATGGTTCATTCAGAACACCGGCTACTTGCACAGACGTGGTGAATCCTCTTTGACTTGTTGGAGATGCTTGGCCTTTGGTCAGACCGTAAACCATGTTGTTATGCACTATGACGGTTATATTTGAATTTCTCCTTATGGCATGAACGAAGTGATTTCCTCCTTCACCATACATGCACCCGTCACCGCTCTCCACTATCACAGTCAAATTTGGATTTGAAGCCTTTATTCCGACAGCCACCGGCAGACTTCTGCCATGCAATCCATTGAAGTAATTGCATCTTATGTACTGGGGGGCCTTGGCCGCTTGACCGATGCCCGAGACTATCACCAAGTTTTTCGGGTCTATGTCGAGTTCTTCAAGTGCAGCCTTCAATATGTTGTGTATTGAGTAATTTCCACAACCAGGACACCATGCGATATCAATGTTCTCAAGATCGAATCTTGTAGCCACTATATCTCCCCCTTCACGAAACGCTTAGCAAAGTCTCTCACTTCTTCAACGTAGAAGGGCAGACCGTTGTATTTGTTAAGCGTTTCAAAGTTATTGAATCCAAGATCCATTTTGATGAGTTTCCCGAGCTGTGAAGTTGCGTTTGATTCAACGATTAGAACCTTCTGAGCCATCCTCAAGTACCGAGACAGGTTTGATGGCAAAGGATGAATTTGTTGCAGATGAACGACCGCAACTTCATCGAAATCCTTTACTGCTTCAACTACTATCTCCCTGGTTGAACCAAAACAAAGTATTAGGTATCTGTAGTCCTCGTTACCAATCAGTTCTGCTGGCACTTCGTCAGAAAAGTCTTTCAACTTTCTGAGCCTTTTTTCAACCATCTTTTTTCTAATTGTGAAGTTTTCGGTTATTCTTCCAAATTCATCGTGCTCATCACTGTCCACACAAACCAGCCCATCGCCAAAGCCTGGTATCCCTCGTGGCGAAATGCCATCCTGTGTGATCTCATATCTTTTGTAATTATCTGTGGTTTTCACCACATGATTAAAACAAGGTTCTACCTTTTTCAAACTGTCGAAGTTGTATATCGTATCCATCAAGTATTGATCCGTCAAAACAAAAACAGGTACCTGATATTTGTCCGAGATTTCAAAGGCCTTTGCTGTGCAACTGAAAGCCTGTTCGATGTTACCTGGGGCAAGTATTACCCTTTCGAATTCTCCATGACCCGAAAAGAGTGCAAACAAAAGATCGGCCTGCTCAGTCCGCGTTGGAAGTCCTGTTGCAGGGCCAGGTCTCTGTGCAAGATGTATAACGATTGGACTCTCTATGGCACCAGCCAAACTCAATGCCTCTACCATTAGGGCAAAACCGCCACCGCTGGTTGTAACCAATGCCCTTGCACCTGCATACCATGCACCAAGAGCCATATTAATAGCGGATATCTCATCTTCAGCTTGCTCAACGATTATGTCAAATTCCCTTGAATAGGCTGCGAGATTCGTAAGAACGCCCGTCGAAGGCGACATTGGATAAGAAGAAACAAAGTTACACCCACCAGCCAGCGCGCCAATTGCAACTGCTTCTGCACCATTGATAAGCAGATGTTCCTTCACCCTTGGGTCCGAATTGAAATCTTTACGAATTCTCAAATCACTGTTTGTTGAGATATTTTCATATCCCAGCTTCGCCGCGATTTTGTTCTCCTCGCATATGTTGCCACCTTTGTTGCAAAACCACTTTTCAATCGCTGATAACGCATTTTCAAATGGCAGGTTCAAAATAGAACAAAGCATACCCAATACAACGGAATTTGAGTATACCTTGTTCCCAGCTTGAAGGGCGAGTTTTGATATCGGTACCTGGTGAATGATTTTCCCATTGTGATAGAGTTTGGTGTTCGAATCTGAGTCTAAGATTATAATCGCATCACTATCTATTCTGTCTGAAAGTCTGGACAGATGAGTTGTCTGCGAAGAAAGTGAAACCAAAACATCTACTTTTCTGCAGAAAGCCCTCACGGGTCTGTCGCTCACTCTAATCAGAGTGGAATTACTTCCACCTCTAACTCGCGACATGTATTCTTTATATGAATAAACATTGAGGCCAGAGTCCTTAAGGACATTTGGAAATAAATACTCTATCGTCTGGATACCTTGACCTGCTTCGCCACAAATCAAGATAGAGAGTTCCACACACATACCCCCTCAGATGCGAAAAAAGCCCTGGAAGGACCAGGGCTTGTTTTTCTATTCAGCATCGACTCTTGTGCTGCTCTCCCACAGACCGTGTATATTGCAGTAAGAAAGCGCGAGCACGGTTCCAGATCTGTTCAGCTTCACGACCGTTTTCACCACAGGTTCGGTGTACACATCGCCAGTATTTGGCCCCTTCACAGATTCTCCATGTACATTGAATTCATAATTTCCTATTTCATAGACATAAGGATCACCATCTGGTTGGAAAAACAGCTTAATCCACTTTATGTGATGTTCTGTGGTGTTCGGGTGTGGTATCTCCTTACCGACAGATACCGTGATCTCAACCTTTTCACCCTTTTTGACTTTCGTGGGAAGTTCTATCACTGGCACATGTTTCTCCTTCTTGAAATCCTCCGACTTAATGAAGTCAGCAAGTCTCATACCTATCCCTCCTCTAAACAGAAAACTCGACGTACATCTTCCTATCTGTCCCACAGACAGGACATTTTTCGGGTGGCTCATTCTCAACGGTGTGACCACAAACTGGGCATATGTAAATCTTGTTGGATCTGTAGTCTTCTTTCTTCTCGACAAGCTCTTTGGCAAGCTTGTACATCTCTGCGTGAATCTTTTCAGCTTCCCAGGCGTACTTTGTACTTCTCTCAGCACCCTTTTCTTGCTGGAATTGTGCAACAGTGTTGTAAACCGGATACATTTCGTTGATTTCAAAGGTCTCACCATCGATACATTGTTGAACGTTCTCTTGCATCTGTTGATAAATCTTTCCAAGTTCTCTGTAGTGGTTTCTCGCGTGAACAAATTCGGCATAAGATATCGCTTTGAAAAGATTCGCAAGCTTTTTCAAACCCTTTCTCTCGGCTTCATCTGCAAAAATCAGATACTTCATGTGTGCCATACTCTCACCAGCAAAGGCATCTTCAAGGAACTTTTTCGTCATCTCTCTCATAATGCACCTCCTTGTTCACCATATATTATAGCAACAATTTCATTTTGTAAGTCACATCAAAAATTAATCGTTAGTCAGTAAGAAAACAAATATAGGTCAACTATTTTGATATTCATGACTGACAGAACCAAATCATTCGATCTTGCTACTACAAATAGATCAGTATGCACAGCAGTTGATATGTCGGTGCTACTTGAAGTTGTTTTGCAGACGTGTGAGATTTCTGAAGATCACTTGCAATGGATAAAATCAGACAAAAACTGAGGTTTGAACCTCACCTTTTCTTTAGCACTTGTGTGTTGACTATGTTCGGCGGTATTTCACCTCTCAAAGCCTTTATGATATTTTCAGCTGCCATTTTAGCCATCTTTGTTCTTGTCGTGAAAGATGCTGAACCAAGATGAGGTGCGAGCACAACATTGTCCAGCTTTAGAAGTTCTGGCTCGATCTCTGGTTCATTTTCAAAGACATCCAATCCCGCACCTCTAATCCATTTTTCTTTCAAGGCTCTCACAAGGGCCTTCTCATCGACTACAGGCCCGCGCGAGGTGTTTATCAAGTAAGACTCTTTTTTCATGAGTTTCAACTGATCTTCACCTATCAAATGACGCGTCTGTTTTGTGAGTGGAACATGCAAACTGACGAAATCGGAGTTTCTCAACAATGTCTCCAAATCAGCATAAGTCGCCCTCAATTGTCTTTCGATTTGGTCGTCGGCCTTTGATCGACTGTAATACAAAACTTTCATATCAAAACCCAAAGCCCTTCTTGCCATTGCTTGACCTATTCTTCCAAATCCAATGATACCCAGGGTCGCGCCGTACAGATCGGTTCCCAAAAGGAGCATCGGTTCCCATCCTCGAAACTGTCCTGTCCTGACAAATCGATCACCTTCAACGATTCTTCTTGCAATGGCCATCATCAGTGCCCAAGCTAAATCAGCAGTTGTCTCGGTTAAGACCCCAGGTGTGTTAGTCACCATAATACCTCTTTTGGTCGCTTCATCGATATCGATGTTGTTATAGCCAACAGCATAGTTCGCTATGATTTTCAACTGTGATCCCGCTGACTCCATTACCTCACCATCTATGGTGTCGGTCAGAAGACACAACAGCCCATCGATACCTTTGACTTTTTTGAGTAACATTTCTTTTGGTATCACACCATCGTACTCGCTCACTTGAACATCGAAGTATTCATAAAGCATTTTTAAACCTTCCTCTGGAATTTTTCTTGTCACAAAGATCTTTGGCTTTGACATGTTTAAACCTCCTTCAGTAATCTTGAATATGCCTCAAGAAAGGTTCTCTTTGCATTGGCTATAACAAGATCGGGGTCCTCTTCAGGTAATGGTCTAACCTCAAAAGATATCACAGGTCTTTTTGTCGCAACCGCTTTTTCAAAGTAGTTGTTCTTCAATAGGGCTTTAAGAAAATATGTGAGTTCATCTGTGTTATTACTTCCACCCTTGATCCCAAACCTTGGGTGTAAATCTCCATAAGCTGGGTGGTCTTTTTGAAGAACTGCGTTCCCAACGTGCACATGTGTTATGAACGGTGACAAAAGACTAATTGTGTAGAATGGGTCTTCAAAGAGCAAGGGTAGATGTGAAAGATCGATCGTAAGTCCAAAGTTGTCATGAAACATCCTGACCTTGGATGCAATTTCAAAAGCAATTGGCGCTGGTCCGACAAGAGATTTCTTGTCGACGGACCAGTCAAAAACCTCCAGATTGACGGCGAGTGTGTAACCATAATTCTCACCTTTTGCTTTGGCATAATCGCATAGCTCTGATACAGATCTGACCAATTGATTTTTTGCGATCTCAATATCCTTTTCCGGCATCTTGCCACTTAAGAATGCGATTATCTTTGCCCTGCTCATATATGCCTTATCAATGGCATTTTTGATCGCTTCAACTGCCTTGGTTCTTTCAGATTCGTCTGCAGAATTCAGATCGAGCTTTTGGGATAGGACCAGTGGCTGGGCTGCTAAGAGCAACTCAACCTTCGCGACTTCACACAATTCACCTATTCTTTTGAGGATATTCTCGTCTATCAGCGCACTGATTTCAACTGCCTGAAAAAATTCATCGACGAGCACTTTCTTGACTGTCGAAATAATCTCTTCCTCTGTCTTCGCATCCGGATAGGCCATGAAATGTATCAATCCCATGTGAAATCGACCATGCCAGATCAATTTCTTCACCTCCAACTAATCTTGCCTCAGTAACTCGACAATCCTTTTGCCTCCTTGCACAATTAGATTTATGTCACTCGAACACATTAACAATCTCATTCCTTTCTCAAGCCAAGGTTTGATCGCATCGGGCGATGAAAGATGAATGCCACAAGGTAAGTTCAGTTTGAGACATTTTTGTACGAATTTGTCTATGTACTCCTGTACAAGAGGATGGTTTGTATCCCCAGGCACTCCTAAACTCTGTGACAGATCATTTGGTCCCACTAAACACGCATCGACACCTGGCATTATGAGTTCTTCAAGATTATCGATAGCTTTCTTACTCTCGATTTGAAGGATTATCAAGGTATTATCGTTTGCCCACTTAATAAAATCGTCGGCTTTTACCGATTTGAATCCAGTTGGAGTTCTTGCAATAGCAATCCCTCTGTTCCCCAATGGATGGTACTTTGTAGCCTCAATAACCTGCCGCACAATTTCTTTCTCTTGTACTTGTGGTATCAATAACCCCTCTGCACCGCAGTCCAGTGGCCTTGACAAGTTGTGGTGACCAAATCTCGTTGGTACTCGTACAATAGATGTTATCTCACTCGCTCTGGCTGCCCAAACCATGTCTTGAACAGTTTCCAAGGTGAAAGGCGAGTGCTCCATATCTATTACAAAAAAGTCAAAACCTGCTATCGATAACATTTGGGCAATTCCCGGAGTTCTTATTTCACTCACCATAGTTCCTATTACGGTTTTACCTTGTTTCAATAATCTCTTGGTTCGATTTTCTCTCAGTTTTACCACCTCACCATGTATTCACCGTCTGATGTCATAGTTTTCGACCTCACAGCTTGCCATATTTTTTCAAAAGTTCTGTGTTCACTGGCCAAGTCGGGTATTCACCGGTCAGGACCTCTATTACTCCCTGCGCAGCCCCCTGGGCCATTCTCACAACGCATTCTTTTGTCAAGGCTGAATTGTGTGGTGTGAGCAGTATTTTATCGCATTTGAAAAACGGATGATCTGGGGCAGGTGGTTCCTCGCTAAAGACATCAGTCGCGGCACCGGCAATCCAACCTTCTTCGAGTGCTTTCAAAACGGCTTGCTCATTCCAAATTGGGCCTCTTGCCATGTTTATGATGAAGGCAGAAGGTTTCATAGATTTCAACTGCGGCTCGTCGATCAAATTCCTTGTCTGGGAGGTGAGTGGAGCGTGAATGGTGACAAAATCTGACTCTGCAAGCAGTTCATCCAGAGTGACGAATTTCACACCAACTTGTTGTTTCTGTGATGGGTCAATATATGGATCATAAGCAAGGATTCTCATCGAAAAAGCTGCCTCACATTTTCTGGCAACCAGCCTTCCAATCCTTCCAAATCCTATTATTCCAAGTGTCTTTCCATGAACGTCCATGGTAGAAAACAGGTCTCGCACCTCGAAATGGTTGTTCCTCGTCGCACTGTCCATTTGCTTGACCTTTTTCGCAAGTGCCAAGATGAACATTAAGGTAGCCTCGGCAACCGATAATGCGTTTGCGTTAGGTGTATTTACTACCCAGATACCGCGTTTCGATGCTTCTTCCAGGTCCACATTATCAAGACCAACACCGTGCCGTGCTATCACTTTCAGCCTTTGTGCATTCTGAATTATCTGAGCGTTGAAAGGTGATGTTCTTACTATGACACCATCCACATCTACTATTTCTTGTGCAACCACTTCTGGATCGGGGTCAGATGCTTGAACAACCTCAAAACCTGCTTGTTCGAGCATCTTAATACCGCTTTCATGAATTGGCTGAATTATCATAACTTTCATTTGCATCCCTCCGGGATTGAAATCGCGTCCAATCTACTTGATATGAACTTTCATCTCAGAGTTTCAGTGATTTCTCACCTATTATCATTGGCTCATCAACAAATAAATATACATCAAATACCCGTGAATATAATCGCTTCCTCAGAAGATATTGGACTTTTCTAAGGAGAAGATTCAAGTCAGGTGAGCTTTCACATAGAGACCTCAAGGCCTCCCTGAATGGGAAAAAACTACCAGAAAATCTCTGTGACGAAGGTTTACCTATGCTGATCTTCTAACCACTAACTCGACATCCAGTATCAGTTGTTTATATTTCTTTCTTGTGCCTCTGATTCGTTCTAAGAGAACCTTGAAGGCTTCCAAGCCCATCTCGTGTTTCTGTATGCGAACGGTGGTCAAAGGTGGCCGAAAATAGGATGCAAAAGATACATCGTCATAACCTACAACCGCGACGTCTTCCGGCACTTTCTTTCCAAGCTCATCGAGTGCCTTTATTGCACCAAAGGCAAACATGTCGTTGTAACAAACTATCGCATCGAAGGATATACCTCTTTTGATTGCCTCTTTCACACCTTGGTAACCAGCTTCCATATTTCTGTTGTGCGGAACGACAACCAAGTAATCTTGGCTGAGATCTATACCAAAATCACAGAGTGCCTTTTTGTAACCCTCATATCTCATCTTAGAAGCGGAGTTGTTCATGTCCGTGTTTATGAAAAGTATACGTTTTCTATTCACGGATATCAGGTGTTCTGTTGCCAAGTAGCCTCCTTTGATTTCATCACTGTACACCTCATCGATGTCTGGTCGATACATATGCCTCCCAAGTAACACGAAAGGGAAATTCATATTCAGAAGTCTCTCAAAGTCTTCTGTGTTTTCACCAAATGGGCTGATCAGAAGGCCTTCAACCCTTCTTTCAAGTAAAGTCCTGATAGCCTCAGATTGCGCTCTTGTATCTGTCTCCGTATTCATCAAGAGTAACTGATATCCAGATTTTCTCGTAGCAGTTTCCACGCCTTTCAAGACTTCGGCGAAAAATGGGTTGGAACTGTCTTCTATGACAACTCCAATGGTTTTCGTCTGGTTTCTTCTCAAAGCAAATGCAGTGGTGTTTTTTATGTAACCTATCTCTCTGGCAATTTTGAGAATTTTTTGACGAGTCTGCTTGCTTATATCACTTTTGCCCCTCAACGCCTTGGAGACGGTGTTGACAGAAACACCGGCGCGCTGAGCTATATCCTTCATTGTGACGTATTGCCTCACCTGATTTCACCCTCAAATCACTAATATAGCATATAAGAGATCATCAACCTTGAAACTGGGCTGTCTTTCAGTGTTGTGTAGACCTTTCTCTTGTTCCCGTCTTTTTTCACGTACAACAAAGATGCAAAGGCATAACCCCAACCTGTGACTCTGGTTATGAGTGAGTTTTCAGAAACTGGGATTTTACTTTCCTGTTCCATCATCAGCACAAATTCCGACGCAACATCTCCTATGGACCAGAGCAACGCAGCTACGTTCTTGCTTCTTTTAGTATTGAACACAGTCAAGTTGCTTATCCAGTCTCCTGAAAGGTCGAGAAAGCCATGGAGTTTCTCTTTTTCAGAAAGGCATATGAGTTCTTCATCCTGAAATGACTTGTCATTCACCCAAATTATCTCTTCCGCTAAGGGAACTGGTTTCAAAACCGATATCGGATAGAAATTACGACTCACAAGCTTTTCACCATCAAAGACCTCCAAGAAAATATTCTGCGTATTGTTTTCCAGTTTTGTAGACAAACCAGTAACCTGCATTATCGACCATTTCTTAACGAAGATAGACATTTCCTTGAGTATCGCTCTATCGGTTCTTATGATCAACTTTGCATTGAGGTCTTTCCTTGAACAATTCGATATGTAAATGTCTGCGTGGTAATCTTCACCATCTTCTACTATAGACCTATGATCTTTGATGACAGGAAGGATTTCTCGGTTCAGAAAACTGAGTTTGGAATAAAAACTCTTAGGCATGCGATTGTAGTCCAACAAACCATTGGCTTCCCAGGCAATGTCTGAAAACTCGGTTATCACATAACCTGTTATTTCCTGCTTGAGCCTCATTTTCTCGATTTGATATTTGAGCCCCAGGAACTGATGCAGCTGTGCTTGATGGATAAAATCTTCAAGATTATGAAAATCACAAAGGTTGGAAACCGACGATTGGGGTGATGAACCTGGGAAGGTCATGCCCATCGTGGTCACAGGAAACCTCATCCAGTTACCTTCCCACTCCTTTGGATCGGAGAGGCCCCACACACCGAATTCCGATACAATCTTAGGTAATTTGTCTTTCGGTTCGAAGAAACTTTTGAAGTTACCGGTGGCAAAACTCTCTATTTTTTCATCCCATAATTTGTTGTGATAAGGAAATGAGTGATAAAAATGAAAATCATCTATGTCGGAGACTACATGTCGGTTGCCCATGCATGCTGAGTTATCCACATAGAGCCGAGTTTCATCAAACTGTTTAGCCTTCAGGTAGAATGACTTAAGCCAATTCCGTGTCTGTTCTTCTGACAAACCTACGCCCCAACTTTCATTTATCAAGCTCAAAATCACAAAACTTGGATGATTCCCATGCCTTCTCAGAACATTTTCGAGCAATCTTTCCAGGTATGCCATCGATCTATCATTCAGTTGCCTTGCATATGGTAAATCAATCCAGATCAATAATCCCAGTTCATCTGCCAGTTCCAGGTAGAGGTCATCAGGGATTTTCACATGAAACCTAAGCAAATTCAATCCCATTTCTTTAGCCTTCAGAAACTCTGAGAGAAGATCATTCTTCTTTGGTAATCTGTAGTGAGTAATCGGATAGAAATTCTGATCGAGCGCACCAAACAAGTAGATAGGCTCGCCATTTAACAGTATCTTGTCTCCTTTCACCTCGATTCTCCTGATTCCGAATTTAGTCTCAAATCTGTCCTTTGAAGCACCATCTACAAAATCAACTACTGCGGTGTACAGTTCTGGTGATTGCACAGACCATAATCTTGGCTCATCAACCTCAAAATCGAAAACCCTCCCGCGCTGTTTCTTGTGTAGAATTTCTTTACCCAGTGGATCAAGAACGGTCAGAGAGAATTCATGATCCAGTTCATCGGAAAATTCAACCTCACATCTGACTGTTTTCAAATCTCGCATTGGTTTCAACTGCACGGACTTTATGAACACTCGATCAACGATCCACAATTCCACATTTTGGATTATCCCGCAGGCGTTACCATACCAATCCTGTTTACCAGCGACATTCTCTGGCTTGTTAGTCACGTCGAAATCAGAGACATGAATCTTCAACAAGTCTTTACCATCAAAGCTCAGAAAATCGGTTATCTCTGTTTCAAACAAATCGTAGCCATTCTCGTGGCTCATGATTTCTTTTCCATTGACGTAGATCTTTGATAGATAATCAATCCCATGAAATCTCAACAGAATTCTCTTGCCAGAAACACCTTTAAGTTCAGACAAACTTCTTTCATATAAAGCCGAAAGGCAAATCGGATTTGGATAACTTTCCTCGGTGATTGGAAGTTGGTGTGGCAGACAGATATTCTCCTGAACTGTGCCATTCTCATAGACTACTTTCCAGTTTTCATTTAGAGCCATTCTCATTGACATACACCTCCTTCATCTCAAGCTCAGAACAACCCCGCGCGTGAGATATCTCTGCATGAAAAGGTAGACAACTATGACGGGCAATGATGCCATTACATTTGCAGCCATTATTGGACCGTACCGTATATTCACATCAGAACCAGCAAGCGCCACCAGACCAACGGGAAGCGTGTACATCTTCTCATTGGTCATGACGATCAATGGCCAGAAAAAGTCATTCCATATCCAAGTGAAATGCAGTACAGCAACTGTGATGATCGATGGTATCGACATCGGTAAGATTATTTTGAACATTATGTCCAATTCACTTGCTCCATCTAGTCTTGCGGCTTCTTCATAGTCTGCAGGTATCGCCTTCATAAACTGTGATAGTATGAAAACAGCCATCGAAGAAGGTAGTGCAGGCAGTATGATTCCCAGCAAATTATTAACGAGGCCAACCCTTCTAACCATCAAATACAGAGGGATAGCGATCGCCTGACTTGGTATCATAAACCCAGTCAGAGAAAGAATGTACAAGAATCTTCTTCCTGGAAAATCCATCCTGCTCACCGTGTAAGCAGCCAATGTGCAGATCACAACAATCCCGATCGTTGCAACTGAAGAAGAAATCAGACTATTCACAAACCAAGTACCTATTTTTGCCCTCTGAAGTATTATTCTGTAATTGTCGGTCGACCACTTGGATGGCATCCATTTGCCAGCCAATATATCTTTTTGCGATTGAAACGACGCCAGAGCCATCCATATCAGAGGAACCAAGTAAATCAAAGATAGAGCAATTGCCAAGATCGTCAGCAGGTATTTTTTCAAGCTCATTTATATCAACTCCTCTTTTGAAGAGGAAATCATTAAACGCAATTGGAGATATGCGAACACAAGCATGATGAGAAACATAATAAAGGCCATGCTTTGCGCATAACCCATTCTGAAGTATCTAAAACCTTGTTCATAGATATACTGCATGACTGTTCGAGTCTTTCCAGCTGGTCCACCAGCAGTCATTATGTACACCTGTCCAAAAATCTGAAGAGATGCTATGATCTGCGTGACAATCACAAGAATGTGTACCCTTTTCAAAAGCGGTATTGTTATGAAAATCATTTTCTTGAAACTGCTTGCGCCATCGAGTTCTGCTGCTTCATAGTAAGAGCTCGGTATTTGCTGCAGGCCAGCTATGTAGAGAACTATGCTAAAACCCATTGTCCACCATACAGTGGTAATCGAAACAGCCGGCATTGCCCACAAGGGATCAACCAGCCAGTTAATGGTTTTCAGACCAAAGAACTTAGTGACTTTTGAAATCATTCCAAAATACGGGTTGTAAAGTAATGCCCAGGTCAAGCACACTACAGAAATTGTCAAAGTGTATGGCAGATAAAAGGCAGACCTCACAAAACCTTTGCCATATATTTTGCTGTTCGCAAGTACGGCTATCAGAAAAGAGAGGATCAAAATTGGTGGAACTGTGAGGATCACAAAATAAAAGGTGTGCCACAGAGACGTCAAAAAGACCCTGTCGGAAAACATACGCGTGAAATTCGCAAGACCTATAAACTGAGGTGTGCCAAGTACATCCCATTTATAAAAAACCATACGAACCGAATTCACAAAAGGTATCAACTTGAACACTACGAGCAGAATGCCAAATGGTAGGAAGAACATGTAAGCGAGCAGTGTATGTTTTCTTTTGTTGTAAACAGTCATGGAATCCCTCCAGATAGATTATAAAGAGGAAGGGGGAGACAAACACCCCCTTCCATCAAACCTAAGGATCAATCAGCCAAGACATCTTTGATTGCCTGCTGCAGTTGTTTTGCTGCTTGCTCAGCTGATGTCTCTCCAAGTATTACCGATTGAGAGATTTCCCACATCTTCTGTCTGATCTCGACCCAGCCTTTCATACTTGGTGCCGGTACCACGAAATTCGCAACTTGTGCATAGTCTTTTCTCATTGGCAGGCTTAGGAAGGCATCTGATTTCAAGACGCTGTTGAGCACAGGAAGGTGTCCTGCTTTTGCCCACTCTGCAGCATTTCTTGCAAACCATTCTATGAATTTAACGGCTGCCTTGATTTTGTTCGGATCATCTTTTGGATGTTTTGGTAACACCCATGTGTGGCTATCAGCCCAGGTGTAAGGCTTACTACCTTCAAGCGCTGGAACACTTGTAACGCCAAACTCCAAATTGAGTGTGGGATAGACTGCCATTGCCCACACACCATTCAGATGGAACACAGATTGATCGTTCTGGAACAATGACTCGGCTGTGTTGTAATCCATGGATTTTATTATGCCAGAGTCATAAAGTCCTTTGATGAACTCGTACGTCTTCTTGGCTTTTTCAAGATCGAGTTTGATTGAATTCGTCTTTGCATCGTAGAATTCTCCACCAAGTTGTGTGTAGTAAGCCATGAATAATCTTTCACCGACCATTGGCCCGTTCTCAGCAGTTATACTGACTTCCAGGCCGAGTTTCTCCTTTGCTGTCTTTGCATATTTAATGAGCTCGTCCCAAGTCTTCGGAATGAGCGCTTCTCCATTTTGATCAACCAAACCAGCCTTCTTGAGTAATTTCTTGTTGTAATACATCACAAGAGGATGTGTATCAATCGGTATTGCGTAAAGCTTGTTGTTGTAGTGAGCCTTGGAAATAATCTCAGGTACGTAATCTGACAGGATATCCTTGGAAGCATACGCGTCAATAGGTGTTAGAGCTCCCCTTGAAGCAAAGTCTGGTATCATTGCCAAGTGCATGACCGATACATCAGGTGGATCTCCTGCAACAACCGCTGTTGTCAGCTTGTTGTACAGCTCTCCCCATTCAACTATCTGTTCTACCACTTCGATATCTGGGTTTTCAGCATTGAATTTCTTGATCAGATCTGTTACTATGAATCCTTCACCACCGCTGAAGAACGTCCAGACCGTTATCGTTGTTTTAGCGCTGACGATAGCGGATAGCAAAGCTGCAATGCAGATAACCAAAAGTGCTTTTCTCATGATCTTACCTCCCTTTCAACTGTCTAAACCACAGCAAAATAAGTGCATATCTCGCATTCTGTGGTTCACTTTAACGATAACGTGATCGTTAATCTAAGTCAAGCCGTGAATTTTCAAATAAACGTGCGATTGTCCGAGCCAAGAAAAGAAAGAATGAGTAAAAGCTACACAGAAAATCAGAAAACAGTTTCTTTGGGCTCCTCGTTCATCTGAATCTTATTTTTCGACTTACTTGTTCGTCTTGGTTCATTTTCGTTAACAGAAAAGTAAATTTCAACTGCGAAGCAACGCGTTCCTGTCCAAGGTCTGATCCTTCAACCCCCAGATCCATTGAGATCTCACAGAAGGTACCACAGCAAATAACAAAATAGTGTAATCGTTGGTCAAAATCATTTCAATTACGTTGACAACCACACATCGCAGAGTTAGAACTGTACAATATGAATGGAGGTGTTTGTTTTGAAAATCGGGAGCTACAAAGATGTAGAGCCAGAGAGTTTCTTTGACGGTAAAGTCTTGAAAAGGGTTTTGATCGGTCCAAGGGATAACTCACCCAATTTCGCAATGAGGTTGTTTACCCTTAGACCTGGAGCGAGTACACCTTACCATTCTCACGATTGGGAACATGAGGTGTTCATAATCGATGGAAAGGTAAATATCAAATCAAAGGATGGAGAAGTAACTGCTGAAAAAGGAACTTTTGTTTTCGTTCAACCGAATGAAGAACACCAGTTCGTGAACGTTGGTGACAAATTCGCTCACTTTATATGCATTGTACCGAACCGTGGCGAACAATAAGGTAATGAAAGCTCAGAAATAGATACCTATAGTTCAAGTGCCGTGTGGTGCATACTATGAACAACGAGGTGGTCACATGGAGAAAGACACAAAAGGTGTTTCACTTCTGCGATCTGATCCAAAGATGGCAGTCGTGAAGCTTTCTTTACCAATTATGATCGCACAGGTCGTCCAAGCCCTATACAATTTGGTTGACAGCATATGGGTTGCGGGGCTTGGTCCCGAGGCGCTTGCAGGGATTGGTTTGTTCTTCCCAATCTTTATGATCATTTTGGCTTTTTCTGGTGGTGTTGGCGTTGGTGCAAGTTCTGTTATATCAAGGAAAATAGGGGAAAGAAATAAGGAACAAGCTGACTGTGCAGCGACTTATTCGATAATCCTGGCAGTCGTTTTTGGAATCGCTGCAACTTTGGGAGTATTTCCTTTTCTTGGTCCTATTTTGAAATTGACAGGGGCGACCGGAAAGACCTTCGAACTCGCAGTTGATTACTCTCAAGTGATACTCCTTGGGATAACGCTCTTGATGTTCAATAACGTGGTTAACGGGATACTGAGGGGCGAAGGCGATACAAAAAGATCGATGTATGCCATAAGTATAGGAGCGGTCCTGAATATCTTCTTGGATCCTTTGTTCATTTACACCTTTGGTTTAGGTATCAAAGGTGCAGCTTATGCAACGATTGTCTCGATAGCCGTGTCAACAGTTTTGATGGCAAACTGGCTATTCTTCAGAAAAGATACATACGTTTCGTTCAGTCTCAAGCATCTACACGGAGGCAAAAAGATAGTGACTGATATACTGAGGGTGGGCATTCCTACGTCCTTCGGTCAGATAATCATGTCCACATCCAACTTCGTGCTGAACAGATTCATCATAGTGGCTGGTGGAGATGTAGGTCTGGCTGTTTTTACAAGCGCTTGGAGAATCATCAATTTTGGCACAATACCGCTTATGGGAATCGCGAATGCAGTGACTTCTGTAACTGGTGCGGCCTATGGTGAGAGAAATGCTGAGAAGTTGACAGACGCTTATCTGTTTGCTGTGAAGTTCGGCTTGACTATTGGTTTGTGTACAATGGCAGTCATCTTCTTCCTGGCCTCAAAGATAGCTCTGATATTCACATACTCAGAGAACACAAGCGTTATTTTCGACGATCTTGTTAATGCTCTGAAGATTCTGAGCTTTTTCATACCAACGGTTCCATTTGGAATGTTCACTTCTGCTATGTTTCAGGGCATTGGTCACGGCATAAAAAGTCTGGCAGTCTCAATCCTGAGAACCATAATCCTGCACGTCTTCTTCTCCTGGTTATTTGTCTTTGTAATGCATTTGGGCTTAAAGGGTGTCTGGTGGGGAATGCTCTGTGGAAATATAACGGCTGAGGCAATTACCTTTGCGTGGGGACTCGCAACGTCAAAGAAATTAAAGAGATATTTTCACAGTATCGCCAACCAGAAAATCCAATTAGAAAATGTTTGATGAACGTCGCAAGTAGTTTGATTCTTCTGATAATCAAGTAAAAGTAATCTGATTCAGCCACGGTCAAAAAGTTATAGAGGCTTTTGACATCCTCTCACTTCGCTGATCAGAAGTGTTTTAGGCGATTGTTTGTATTCCCAAGAAACATCCCTCAGATAATTCAAGACGAAAACGAGGTTTTATCACATAACGAATTTATTCATAATCGCAGTGGTTTTGCTACCGCGAGGATTATCCAAAACAGAATTCTATCTTAGAGGTGCTTACTCTGCGGATTTTTGTAGACCTTAGTGAGCTAATGACTGTACAAAAGATGTACCAGGGTCGATGAATATGCGCCTTGACATGTAACAGTTGTCGTGCTATTATTTCTATGTAATTAATTCATGTTACGACAAAATGCTGGCCTTTGTGCCACATGGGGAGGGAGTGTATATGTCAAGGTGGATCGTTCTTTCTCTTGTGATAGTTGCCACCCTTCTTGGCGCTACAACACTTACCGTCATTGGACCTTGGTCTGGACCTGAGATGGACAAGTTCATGCCTGTTCTTCAAGAGTTTGAAAAACAAACCGGGATAAAAATCGACTACAAGATTTACCGTGCCGAGGATCTCGCGAATCTCTTGCCAGCACAGTTCGCCGCAAAGAAAGCACCCGGTGACGTGATTTTTATGTGGGCGAGTTTTATCAGGGAATACGGTCAGAAGGGTCACATCCTTCCACTGACAGGGGTTATCAACGAGGCTAACTACTTGCCCGGTTCTCTCAACCAAGTAAAGGTGGGTAAGGAGCTGTATGGTACAGCTTACACTGGAAAGGTCAAACCAGGATTTTGGTACAGAAAATCATTCTTCGAAAAGAACAAACTCCAGCCTCCTACAACATGGGAGGAGTTCATAGCTTTGCTGGAGAAGATCAAGAAGATACCTGGTATCAAGGCACCAATAGCGAGTGGTGACGGAGTTGGATGGCCACTGTCGGACGTTACTGAACATTTCTTGATAACCTTTGGTGGTCCACAACTACAGTTGGACCTGATAGAAGGCAACATCAGATGGGATAGCAACATTGTTATGAATGCCATGACCAAACTTACGTCAATACTTGAAAAGGGATATTTCGGTGAACCGACAGAATGGACACTCGTTCTGAAACAATGGTGGAATGGAGATTACGGCCTGTATTTCATGGGAAGTTGGATAACGGGAATGGTTGACAATCCAGATGATTTGGGTGTCTTCGCACTTCCTGGAGCAAAAGGTGTTGTTTTCGGTGCGGATTACGCCTTCGTGCCAAAGTACACTCAGTACCCAGAGGAAGCGAAAAAACTTATCGCATGGCTGTCTGGTCCTCAAGGTCAAGCAGTTCAGGTAAAACAGGGAGGCCATATTGCTACAGCAGTTGGGATAGATCTTTCGACCTATCCACCTGTGGATAGAGAGGTAGCAAAGATAATTCAAGGTGTTACCGCTTTGGATGATCTCGATGACTCTATTGGCGGAGAGTTTCAGCCAGCCTTCTGGGATCAACTGAAGTTGCTCTGGGTACAACCGAGTCGTGTGAATGATGTAATAAAGGTTCTGCAAGAAAAGGCGCCGAAAAGATAATCTCATGAAGAACAACTCAAGGTACGTTTTGTTTTTCATTCTACCAGCGATTCTGATGCTCTTGATATTTGTAGTCTACCCGGTTGCGAGAACTGTCATACTCAGCTTTCTTGACTCAGATGGCCAGTTTGTCGGTTTTAAGAATTACAGCAAGGTAATCTCGAGCCGGGAGGTTTTTGATCCTGCGGGCTTTTCCAGGGGTTTTCCCCTGGGAGCCCTTGTGCACAACTTACTGTGGATAGCAATCCACTTGCCGTTGACAATAATACTTGGTTTGTCCCTATCAGTTCTTTTGAAGAACGTGAAAGGCGGTTCTTTCATAAAGTCCATCATCTTTCTTGGAATGGTCATGCCGATGATTGTTGGTGGAGTGATGATAAATTTCATCTTTGACAGAAATCTTGGCATAGTCAACGGCGTTTTAAGTCTGTTCGGTGTGCAGGGAAAAACTTGGACAGCTCATCCAGATACCGCTTTGTTGTCATTGATCTTTGGTTCAGTCTGGCTTTGGACGGGTTTTTCAGTTGTACTTTACTCTGCAGGCTTGGAGACGATACCGAAAGATTATTACGAGGCAGCTCAATTGGATGGAGCTTCTTCTTGGAAAATCTTCACAAAGATCACTGTACCCCTCTTAAGACCCATTACGGTGGTTGTTACAACCATGACACTGCTATGGGAACTGAAGGTTTTTGATATTGTCTATGTTGCTACCATGGGTGGACCAGGTGGGGCTTCAAATGTATTGGCACTGCAAATGTACACCTATGCCTTCAGGGCATTCGATTTCAACAGATCTGCTGTCGTGGCTGTGATATTAACACTTTCAACTCTCGCTGTCAGTCTATCTCTTGTCAGATCTGTCAGAGATGAGCAACCATGAAAAAGAAAATCCTCTGGACGATCATAGGATGGTTGGTTGGATTAATCTGGATAGTTCCTTTTGTAGGAGTTCTCATGACTGCAACAAGGCCACTTGATGAACTCCTTGGTGGTTGTTGGCGAGTTGAGCCCTTTCATCCAACCTTAAACAATCTGGTAGGCGCATGGAATCACCCCACTGCATCTTTGAAACAAGGCATGATGAACTCGCTTATAGTGACAATTCCGGCTACATTTCTTCCTCTGATCATAGCGACAATGGCAGGTTATGGTTTCTCCAGATACAGATTTCGCACAAAGAAATTGCTTTTTGCTTTGGTTGTTATTACTCTTGCACTTCCACAGCAGACGATCGCCATTCCGATTTTCCAACTCATGAATTGGTTGAACCTTGTTGACACGTATTTTGGCTTGATACTCGTTCACACAGCCTGGGGTATCCCGTGGATTACCTTTTTCATGAGGAACTTTTTCACCACCATACCCAGAGCCATGGAAGAAACTGCAAGGATAGATGGTGCCAGCGATATCACGACCTTTTTCAGAATCGTTTTGCCCATGGCCTTACCTGCGATAGGTTCGGCCTTCGCCTTACAGTTTACATGGGTCTGGAGCGATTTTTTCCTTGCATTGATACTGATCTATTCACCTGAAAAGCTCTTAGCTACACAGAGAATACCTCTGATGAGAGGTGTTTATCACGTTGACTGGGGATTACTCTCTTCAGCCGCGATTATCGTGATGATAGTACCGATTTTGGTTTATCTGTTATTGCAGAGATACTACATAAAGGGTATGATCGGATGGTCTTTGAAGTGAGAGGAGGTTTCATGTGGAAGTCCAATTAAAAGATAGATCGATCGACGAGTACAAAGCGATAATCAAAGATGATGTAGAGAAAATCAAGAAAATCGCCGAGCCACTCAGAAATAAGAAAATCGTTCACATCAATGCAACGGCTTTCGGAGGAGGAGTTGCGGAGATTCTGCATAATCTTGTTCCTCTCATGAGATCAGTTGGTATTAATGCCAAGTGGTATGCGATAGAAGCACCGAACGAGTTCTTCAATGTGACCAAGAAGTTTCACAATACATTGCAGGGTGCTCAGATGGAAATATCCGAGCAGGAATGGAAGTTCTATGAACATGTCTGTGAGAAAAATGCTGGAGTGATTGATGAAGATGCAGATATTATTGTAGTCCATGACCCACAACCCGCAGCGATAAAACTTTTCGCCAAAGTGAAACCGACTGCCAGGTGGATTTGGAGGTGCCACATAGATCTTTCCACCCCAAATCAGAATGTTTGGGACAAATTCTCGAAATATCTTAAGGATTACGACAAAATGGTCTTTCACTTGGATGAGTATTTCCCAAAAGACATGAAAGAAAGGTGTGTTGCTTTTCCACCAAGTATCGATCCGCTGAGTGATAAGAATACCGAAATCAACCATAGATTCATCAAAGAGATGCTGGAAAAACTTGGCATAGATTCAAATAGGCCTTTGATTACAGTGGTAGCCAGATTCGATCCATGGAAAGATCTTTTTTCTGCAATTGATGTGTACAGGACCGTTAAGAAAGAGATTAGATCTGTACAGCTTGCGATTGTCTCTGCGATGGCGTCGGATGACCCGGAAGGTTGGATATTTTTCGAAAAGGTTGCCAGATACGCTGGTACCGACAAAGATATAATGTTCTGCACTAACCTGAACGGTGTTGGCAGCATAGAAGTCAATGCGATTCAGAGGATGACTACTGTGGCACTTCACACGGCAATTCGAGAAGGTTTTGGGCTTGTGATAAGCGAAGCGTTGTACAAGAATGTGCCTGTTGTAGCAAGACCAGTAGGTGGTGTGAAGATACAGATCAAGCACGGCGAATGTGGATACTTGGCAAGCGATGTTCCCGATCTTGCAAATCGCGTCGTAGAACTTATGAGGAATGAAGAACTCAGAACCAAGATGGGTCAAAGGGGTAGACAGATTGTCATTGACAACTTTATAATTACTGTGAATCTGAAGAACTATCTGAAATTGTTCCTGGAACTGATGAGGTGAGAAATTGCCAGCGCCAGCTCTGAGAAAAAGAAACAAAGTAGATGTTCTGAAAAATGTTTTCGAAAG
The DNA here is from genome assembly GCA_029551145.1 of Thermotogota bacterium. Classification (GTDB taxonomy): domain Bacteria; phylum Thermotogota; class Thermotogae; order Thermotogales; family DSM-5069; genus Pseudothermotoga_B. The sequence goes on from JAKPGA010000034.1 coordinate 109,082, forward strand.
CAAAATCATCTCTCGGGCTGAACTGTCAAAGCTCACCGGTCTATCTTTGAGTACGCTCAGTTATGTGGTGCGTGAGCTTGAACAAGAGGGGCTCATAACAATCCAACAGCATGTTCAAAGGCGAGGAAGACCAACACAACTTTTGCGGATCAATCCCAGTAGCTGGACCACGATCGGAATAAAGGTCGGTAGAGAGGAAGTAAGAGGCACGCTTTTTGACGCATCTATGAATGCTATAAGATCAAGCCGTGTGAGGGTTTTTTCCCATCTGAGAGACAATGAAGGCTACTCGAATGCCATAATGAAGATTATTGAGGATTTAAAAGATAGAAAGTTGCTCGGTGTTGGTGTTTGTTCATCGGGTATAGTGAATGAAACTACCATAATAGTCTCACACTTGATGAACGTTAGGAACTTGGACTTGCAATCGCTCCTCCAGAGTAACTTTGGCCTGAAGAAATTCATTCTAATGAACGATGTGGACGCACTGTGTTATTCTCTGACCAAGACCAATAAGAAAGACTATCTTGTCGTTACTTATGGAACGGGTATCGGCGCGAGTTACTGGGGCGAGGGAAGAACAAAACACTTTGAAATCGGCCATGCAATTGTTTCGGAGTATGGTAATTGTTACTGTGGACAGACTGGATGCCTTGAATACCATGCTTCGGAATATGCTGTTTTGAGGGAATATTCACAACAACAGATAGATTTTGAGGACTTCGCGAAAAATGAAGAGGAAAAGTACAGGGAACAAGTTGAACAGATAAGATTAAAAGCCGCGCAGGACTTTGATTCTGTCAGAATGTGTTACTCAAGACCACTTCGAGTTCTTTCAACTGTCGTTGGGAATTTGTTAATGATTCTAAAACCATCTACTGTAGTCTTCCTCGGAGAAGGCATGGTCAATCGAGAAATGGTGGAGCTTATCAAAGCCAATATCTTGAAGACTTTTAACAGGGAGTTTGTCAATCGCACTGCTTTCTCCATAGAAAAGGCAGATTGGGAACACGGCGTTGCCATGGCAGTAGTACAAAAGTACCTGAGTGAATTGGTACGCTGAATATTCAAAGGGCAGTTCCATGCGTTGCTGTTTTGAATCTGTCTTTGCTACTGACAGTTCTGTTTGATTTCTACTATGTTGGATACAACCACAATGCCTCAATAAAAACCATTTCTTGGTCGGCGTGGGGTTCAAAATCAGTCCTTGTCGGTCTACCTTGAAGAGATTTGTGAGGGATCTTTGATTATCGCATGAAAGCCTTTCGTGTTAACACTGTTGACAGAATATGTAACATGTGGTAGAAGTAAGGTAGAAAATTTTCTGTTTTGATCTTCCAAGGAAAATTTTTTTCACCTAAATAAGGGGGTGTTTGTATGAAGAAGTTGTTAGTTGGTCTTGTCCTGCTCTCATTTGTGGTTTTTGCCTTCGCTAAGGTTAATTTCGGGTCAACTCAGATGACTCCTGCTGCTGAAAGAGAGTTCATGATTAGACTGCTTGGTGACTTTTCAAAAAGTTCGGGTGTTGAAATTGAGTTTCTGAACTTTGAGTACACCGATCTACTCAGCAGGGTTGAAGCTGAACAAAAAGCAGGAAAAGTGGTTTTAAACTTGATTGCTGATCTTCAAAGTGGACTTTACACAATGGGTTCAAGCGGACTTCTTACAGATCTTTCCTCCGTGAATTTTCAGGGTAAGACCTTCGTCTCCACCTTTGAAAGGTACACTTATGCTGGAAAAGAAAAGGTCTTCTTCCCATGGCTACAGGCTACATATGCGATGGCTATCAACAAAAAGGCCTTTGACTACCTGCCAAAAGGTTTGACACAACAAGATGTGATGAATGCAACAGAGAAATGGACTTATGATTCTCTGCTTGAATGGGCAAAGAACATGCAAGAGAAAACAAAACAACCACAGCTTGGTTTTCCACTGGGTCCAAAGGGCTTGTGGCACAGATTTTTGCATGGATATATCTATCCGTCTTATACAGGCGCACAGGCGACTAAGTTTGATAGTGTAAAGGCAATCGATATGTGGAATTATCTTCGCGAACTGTTCAAATATGTTCATCCAGCCTGCACGACATGGGACAACATGGATCAGCCGCTCTTGAGAGGCGAGGTTATGATCGCGTGGGATCACACGGCACGAATAAAACAAGCAATTGTGGAGAGACCTAACGATTTCGTAGTAGTCCCTGTACCACGAGGACCGATGGGAAGAGGATACATCATTGTTCTGGTTGGCTTGTCAATACCCAAGAACGCGAATATGGATGAACCACTGAAGGTCATCGATTTTCTGACAAGCCCAAAGGCGCAGAACGCTATCCTGGAGAACCTCGGCTTCTTCCCTGTAGTCCAAGAAGCGGCCGGTCAGATACCAGAAGGCGGTCTGAAGATACTCGCGCAAGGTGTTGTCAGTCAGTCTTCTGCACCAGACTCAATTGTTTGCTTTATACCTGGCCTTGGAGCAAAAGGTGGAGAGTTTAGCGAGACATATCGCATGGCATTTACAAGAATTGTCTTCAACAAAGAAGATCCTGTAAAGGTCATAGGAGAACTCGGTGAGAAAATAAGACAGATTTTCAAAGAAGTGGGAGCACCACTGCCTGAACCTGATTCAAGCCTCTTCTAAATCCATGCAGGTGGCTTGCGCCACCTGCTTTCACACCTGAGGAGTGGATTTATGAAAAGAGAATCGATGGTACCATTGTTGTTGATACTCCCAGCGCTTGTATATCTTGTAGTTTTCATAGGTTATCCAATAGTAGGCACCTTTCAGCTTGCATTTAGTAGTCCAAAGGGTTGGCTTGAGAATTTCAAGTATGTTCTTTCTTCAAGAGATTTTCTGAGCGCATTTTTGAACACAATCTTGCTTGGTGTGGTAGTCATACCTGCTCAGTTTGTTCTTGCCATATTACTCGCGCTGCTGGTAAACAAAAAATGGAAGGGCTACAAGACAATCTTGTATATAATTGCAACACCATTAGCGCTCAGCGACGTAACAGCCGCTTTGATCAGTTATTCAATCTTTGCTCCGAATGGTTACCTGAACAAAATACTACTCAGGTTGAACTGGATAGAAAGACCACTCTATTTCTTTGGCTATCTTTTCAGATCAAGAGAGTTTCTTGTTGTTATTTTGACCGAGATCTGGAGAGCAACTCCTCTTGTATTTGTGATCTTGCTTGCAGGTCTACAATCGATAAACAACGAATACCTCGAAGCAGCAGATGTATTTGGATTTTCAGCGTGGGAGAAATTCACAAAGATCACTTTACCTCTACTCAAACCTTCTATTGTTTCAGCGTTGCTTGTCAGAACACTCTTCGCATTTCAGATTTTCGGTGTCGTTTGGCTTTTGGCTGGAAGAGACATCACAATTCTGGCAGGCGAAACTTATTACTGGTATGTCTTTATGAACAACAGAAATATCGCGAGTACTTATGCGTTGATAATAGCTATACTGACTTTCATAGTTGGGTGGTTCTACATCGGCACGATTCGTTCAAAACACCTTGAAGAGGGTGTGAGAACATGAAAAAGTTTTTCTATATACTCGCCTGTGTCGCCATCTGTCTGTGGTTTTTAGGTCCCCTGTTTTTTACCTTTCTCGCATCTATGACACCATCTTCAGATTTTTACAGCATGGACAAGATTTTCCCATCAAAGCTGACCTTTGAGCACATTTACAAATTGCTCGTGAACCTCGGTGGATGGAGAGCGATGCTGGTTAGTGTTCAAGTTGCTCTCATAGCCATAGCTATTTCCTTTGCCTTCGGTATTCCTGCAGGCTATGCGATCACCAGGTATATCTTTCGCGGAAAAAACATGATAAAGCTTGTGATGCTCTTTACAAGATCTGTACCACTCGTCGTCATCGCTGTTTCACTGGTAACTATGTATCTGAGATTGAATTTAGCCGACACGATGTTTGGAGTTGCCCTTGCTCATGCTGCAATGGTACTACCTTTTGTTGTCTTAATAACTTCAAGCATCTTTTCTGGAGTTTTTGTGGAATACGAAGAAGCAGGCATGATCTTTGGATTATCGCGTTTCGGTGCTTTTCTGAGAATCACAATGCCACTTGCATTACCTGGACTCGCTGCGTCTGCGATTTTTGCCTTTATCATGTCTTGGAATGAAGTGTTTGCTGCTTCTGTACTTGCAATAACCAATCGAACATTACCCGCTCACATACTCAGCACCGCCATGGCATCGCCCGACTATTTCAAGTTCGCTGCGGGAACCATAATGGCCGTGCCGGCCTTGATATTCATTTTCATAATAAGAAAGTACTTGATATCGATGTGGGGAATCTCTCTCAAGTAGGTGATCTGATGGCTAAAGTCATTCTTAATGAAGTGAGAAAACACTTTGGCAACGTTAAAGCTCTTGATGGAATCAATCTCACAATTGAGGAAGGACTTTTTGTTGTCTTGCTTGGACCTTCAGGATGTGGAAAGACCACTTTGATGAGGTGTATTTCGGGCTTAGAAAAACTCACCGATGGGAAAATCCTCTTTGATGACGCTGATGTCAGCAATACTGCTCCAAAAGACAGAAATGTGGCAATGGTTTTTCAGAGCTACGCAGTTTGGCCTCACATGAAGGTGAGAGACAACATAGCTTACCCTTTAAAACTCAAAAAAGTTCCAAAGAAAGAGATAGAAGAAAGAGTTAAATGGGTAGCAGAGTTACTCCACATAAGCGAGCTCTTAGACAGATTTCCCTCGCAGCTTTCTGGCGGTCAGAGACAAAGAGTAGCCGTTGCAAGGGCAATTGTGCACAGACCGAAAGTCTTATTAATGGATGAACCTTTATCGAATCTCGATGCGCTTTTGAGAGTGAGAATGAGAAGTGAACTTAGAAAATTGCATGATCAAGTAAAGGTTACAACAGTCTATGTCACCCATGATCAAACAGAAGCCATGACTATGGGAGACAAGATAGCGGTCATGAATGCGGGTAGGATTATTCAATACGGTACCCCTGAAGAAATATACAGAAGACCTAAGACAATCTTTGTCGCGGGTTTTGTGGGATCGCCTCAGATGAACTTTCTTCCTATGAAGGTCACTTCGAGCGGTAATCAGTTCTTTGCAGAAAACTTCGGCCTGAGAATACCCCTAAGGACAGATCCCAGGAAAGACAGACTCACTGTTGGAATAAGACCAGAACACATATTCTTGGAGCAACCAGGCAACTCCGTATCTATTGGAGCGACAGTATATTTCGCTGAAAAATTGATGTCTGAAACGGTGCTTCATCTCATGATCGATGGTGATACAACCATTGTCGTCAAGGTTCCATACGATCTGTCTGTAGAAGAGAACGATAAAATGCAGGTGTACGTTGACCTCAATCGAATTCACTTTTTTGATCCAGCAACAGGGGAGCGGATTGAACTTTGAGGCATGTCATATGTCACACTCATTGGGATCGGGAGTGGTTCGCCCCATCATCTATCACAAATGAGTGGCTTAAGGAACTTTTTCAGAGACTGTTTGAGTTGGTCAGAAAAAACGAAAGCTACACCTATGTACTCGACGGGCAAACTCTGATTTTGGAAGACCTTTTGAGTGTCGCTCCCGAATATGAAAATCAGTTGAGAGATCTTGTGAGGTCACACAATTTGTTAATAGGACCACTGTATGCTCAGATAGATTTCAGAATGTCTCCAGAAGTTGCCATTGTGAAAAACCTTGAATTGGGCAAGAAAGATCTGGAAAGGTTTGGATCTTGTACAAAAGTGGCATGGATGGTTGATAACTTCGGGTTCATTTCTCAACTTCCTCAGCTGCTTAAAAAGTACGGTATTGAAGGTGCTTTCATCTGGAGAGGGGTTAATTCTGATAAGCCATCTATTGAGTTTCTCTGGAAGTCGAGGGATGGCTCTCAGGTTAAATCTATCTTTCTGATAGGAGGCTACAGAAATCTTTATGGACTCTCTGCTACAAGAAATCTTGCCAAGGAAAGATTAAGCCATGAAGTTGAAAAACTGAGACCGTTTTCTCTCACAGGTCATATACCACTCCTCGATGGGTATGATCTTGATACAAATCCTGAGGATCCTGAGCAATTGCTTGGCAAAGAAATTCTTAGAGCGACTCCTGAGAGCTTTGTAGAAGAGGTGTTCGCAGACGCAGCCAAATTACCCGTTTTGAACGGAGAAATGATGAGCGGAAAGTATGCCTGTGTTTTCCCCGGTACGCTCTCAACAAGGGTCTATCTGAAAAGACAGTCATATGTTGTTGGAAAACTCATCAGATATGTGGAATTCCTGAGTTCTTTGAACGGCAGGCAAATCGACACAATGCACAAAAACTATCTGAAGACGCTCATTCATGACAATATCTGTGGTGTCGGTGTAGACCAGATACACAGGCAGATGCAGAAAACTTACAGAAGAATGTACTTGAAACTCAAAAGATCATTCGTTGAACAGATCAGCCAGATCGCGGCTGACCTTGAATCTGGAAAATACGTTCTGTCCTTCTCACCTTTCGATTACAACCATTGGCATTGCGACGGTGAAAGATGCTACAAACTGCAAAGTGATGGAATGGGATTTTTCAAAGTGACTGAATTTGATACAGCAGTAGAAGACACTACTCTGCGATTCGAGAATGATTATTACACGGCCGAATTCTGCGAAGATGGAGCTGTAAAAATCAACAACATATTGACTGGCATCTTGCATCTGGAGAAGGAGAATGGGGACAGCTATTCAACATACCCAACGAAAATAAGATTCTCATCACGGTTGCTCAAGATTGAAGTTGAAAGAGCTGGTCAAAAACATAAAATCGTAAGACTTCAGAGGATTGTGAAGTCAAAAGGCGTTTTGATAAAGACAACTGAGAGAGTTGTTTTCGATCAATCACCTTTAGTAAAATGGGAAATCTTCGTTGATTTACAGGGTAGTGGGTATCTTCTCAGTTTCATGACAAAGACAGATGATGAAAACTCAAAGGTATTCGCGAAGATGCCCTTTGAAGTGGTTCAAAGAAATAGGATGGACAAAGATTTGTTTGATTCGAATATTCCACCAGAGATTGATAGGGTCTTACTCGCTGCAAGAGAGACTGGATCTGTCAAGAAATTCCCTTTTCAGGGCTTTGTGGCGCTGTCGAGTGGGAAAAAAACCATAGCCATGATGTCAAAGGGCGTCTATCAGTATGAAGTTGACGAGTTTGGAGACATGAAGATCGATCTTGTTCGAAGCATTGAATGGATTGCCAAAGGTAATATCCCAGGCCGAACAGGTGATGCGGGGCCATTGATGTACATATCCGATGCCAGATGTGAGGGCAAAATGCATTTTGAACTCGCGGTATGTGAGATAAGGTCAAGTCCAAGATCGAGCGAATTAATGCGATGGTTTAATTTGTTTGATGATTCTCCTTTAGTGATTTCGTTGAAAAACACAAAGGGAACATCAAGATCTTTGAATTTCTATAGTGGTGAGCTCCCATGGGTCTGCTTGGAAGAAAACAGAATTGTTGTTTATAATCCGTATTCTAAGACCGTGAATGGATTGAGACCAGGCAGAATATCGACAATCCCGCTGAATGTTCGGACACAATCCAACGATGACAAAATCAGTATCAAGATCATGAATTTTCCTGCCTTTCCATTTTTTGTTTCGACGAAGCAGCCTTCTCAAGAAGTACTTGATTCAATAGAAGGACAGATTGGCAGAATCCAGAAACAGCTGGAAATTCTAAGAAATCGCATGAGAGAGATTAGAAAAGATTCTAAAAAATATCACCTGCTGAAACACAAGATTTTGAGTAACCAAAGAACGATGCTTGAACTGAGAGTTTCACTATCCCTGAATAAAGGTAAGGTACCAAGAGCGTTGTTGAGGAAACTCAATAGAATTAGGGCACAAAAAAGGATCTATGACTATATCGTGGAACTGTTAAAGGAGGGAGAACAGTGAAATATCACAATGATATACCCAGCGACCTACCAACTTGCGATATCGTTGTTGGAATACCAAGTTTCAACAACGCAACTACTATAAGTCATGTCGCCCGAACAGCTGCAAAGGGTATCGTCGATCTCGGACTAAAAGGTTTGATAGCTAACTCTGACGGTGGTTCGTCTGATCAGACTGTTAGTTCTTTTCTCCAGACCGATACCCTTGGTTTACCAAAGGTCACAATCAAATACAAAGGCATACCTGGAAAAGGCAGTGCTGTAAGGGCATTGTTTGAGATTGCCCACAAAGTGAAGGCTAAGGTTTTCATTATGCTTGATTCAGATTTGAGAAGTGTTGAACCCTGGTGGATTGAGAGACTGTCGGCGCCAATTCTTGACGGGGAAACGGATTACGTTGCGCCGTTTTATATTCGTCATAAGTATGATGGTACGATCACGAACAATATTTGCTACCCACTGACATCTGTGTTGTACGGACTGAAGATTCGTCAACCCATCGGTGGTGATTTTGGTGTCGGTAAGAGACTCATTGAGACATACCTGAACAAACGCGATGAAATCTGGCAAACAAATGTTGGCAGATTTGGTATCGATATATGGATGTCGACGATAGCCATAAATGAATCAGAGAAACCACCTATTCAGGCAGCGCTGGGAGCAAAAGTTCACGACGTCAAAGACCCTGGTAAACACCTTCAAGGAATGTTCATACAAGTTGTTCAAACGCTTTTTGAGATGATGATTGAATACCAAGGAAGATGGAAGAGCATCGACTCACTTGTTCCTGCCAGAGTTTATGGCGAGCAACCGATCCAAACTGTCGAAGAGATAGTCGTCGACTTGCAAGGTCTGAAAGAGAGAGCCAAAGTGACTCTGCAGGAGAAATCACATGGTGATTTGCCCCTACCATATCGGATTGTTCAGTCAGTACTATCCACAGGAACAGTTAATATGCAAGACTGGGTCGAGGTAGTTTATAATCTTGCATTACAATACAGGGAGAAAAGAAATGAAGAAACGATTCTGATGCTTCTGCCGTTTTATTTCGCACGTGTGGCAGGTTTCGTTGAAGAAACGATAGATCTGGATAGTTCCCGGGCGGAAGAGATTGTGGAACAACAACTCGAGCTGTTCACACAAAGGAAGAAGGATCTTTTAAAGAGGTGGTTTTTCTGATACTGGACCATCTACTTGGCATCTACGATAGGTTGAGTGATACAGAAAAAAAGGTCGCATCTTATATCATCGAGAGGCCAGATGATGTGATACATTACTCCATAACAGAGTTTGCAAGAATTATTGGTGTGAGCGAGACTACCATATACAGGTTGATCAGAAAAATGCGCTTTGATGGTTACCAGTCTTTCAAAATAGAACTCACCAAGCAAACCAGTGGAGCCAAGTCCTTTCCTACCATCACAAAAGATGCCTTTGATGAATACATAAGCCAGATGAAGTCTGTTATTGAACGAATCACAACGACTCTGAAAAGAGAAGATGTGCAGAAGGTAGCAGAATGGGTCACTGAATCTGAGAAGACGATATTCTTTGGTGTGGGGCTTTCTGCAGTTGCAGCCGAATATGGCAGTCTGCTTTTCTCCCTTTTGGGATTGTCATCTTTCTATTACAATGATCCGCACGTTCAAGTAATCGTTGCGACAGGCTTATGTGAAAAAGACCTTGTCATATCCGTCAGCCACAGTGGAAACATAAGAGATACCGTGAAATCAACACAAGTGGCCAAAGATGTGGGAGCGAAAACTGTCGCGATCACCGCTGGCGTGAACTCCCCGCTGTCATGCACAGCAGATATAACCTTATACAGTCCGGTCGCCAGGTTCGAGAAGCACGAATTTCTCAGAGGGAACATTGGAGAACTCGCCGTGATAGAGATACTTTTCCAGATGATACTGAAAAAGATCTATGCACAAAAAGAAGATTACCTTAATGGACTTTCAGAGGTCCTCAAACCAAAAAGATATGAGAGTGGTAAAGAATGAAGATTGCGTTAGTTCATTTCAGAGCGGGAGAAACAGACGGAGTATCGCTTGAAATGGAGAAATGGAAAACAGTACTTGAAAGAATGGGACATCAAGTGTTCTATCTTGCTGGAGAGTTGGGTAAAACCCATGGTATCGAGATACCTTCCATATGCATGAATAATCCAACAAATCTCTGGATCCACGAAAATGCCTTTGAAAGGCTGTCGACAGACGAAAGATCTTTTATTGACATTTTCCAGGACTATGTTGAACAGATCGCCGAAGAACTGCAGTTGAGAATGCCTCCTGTAGACCTGCTCATAGTCAACAACATCCTGTCTCTTGGGTTCAACCTACCTGCTGCCGTCGCGATTACAGAATATGCGAGGAAGAATAAAGTGAAGATCATTGGGCATCACCATGATTTTTACTGGGAAAGAGAGAGATACTCAAAGCCACAGAGCGATTTTGTGAGCAAGATTCTCGATGAATATTTTCCACCGGAGGGCAGTAATATACTGCACGTGACGATTAACAGTTTGGCACAAAAAGAACTTTTGAAGCGTAAAGGTCTTCCCTCGAAGATTATACCAAATGTGTTTGATTTCGACCAATCACCCTGGGTGATAGATGATTACAACAAGGATTTGAAGGGAGCCCTTGGGATAAGTGGAGATGATCTTGTAATCCTACACGCCACAAGAATTGTTGAAAGAAAGGCAATAGAGATTGCGATGGATTTTGTTGAGCAGCTCTGCTATATGAGTGAACAGAAGGTTCATTTTCTCGTTGCGGGCTTTTTTGAGCAGGAATCGCTGGCGTACTACGATAGGCTCCTGAAAAAAGCCAGAGAAATGCCCTATGAAACTCATTTCGTTTTTGAAAAAGTGAGGTCCACAAGATTTGTAAACGGCAAGAAATACTATTCACTTTGGGATATGTACGCAATTGCAGATGCCATAACTTATACTTCAGTACTTGAAGGCTGGGGAAATCAGCTCATAGAAGCTGTTTTCTCGCGTAAATCTTTAGTTGTTTTCGAGTATCCTGTTTATAAGAGCGATATCGCACCGCTTGGTTTTAACTTCATCTCCCTTTCTGACAGGGTGCTTTACAATGAAAAGACACGATTCTATGAGATAGACCAAGGCATTCTAAAAAAGGCAGCAGAAGAACTGTTGAAACTTTTCTCAAATCCAACACTGTTGGAAAAGAATGTGCAGCACAACTTTAGAATAGGTAAGAAATATCTCTCTTTGGAGAGCTTACACGGATATTTGAAGGAAACTATCAATCGATGTTGAATCAGAGCTGCATCCTCATGATTTCCTGATAGGCCTGTACTATCCTGTTTCTAACCTCATTCGTCAACCTTAGTGCTATCGTTGCCTTCTCGGCCTCGATTATCACCTCATGAATGTTACTTATTTTCCCAAGGGCAAAGTCAGCGGACATCTGCTCTGCGTTCTTCTGTATCTGGTTGACCTTTTCGATGGCATTTTTCAAAATGTCAGCGAAATCCGCCTCAGTCTTCTTCTGTGTAGATTGCACTGAAGAATTCAGATTCTGGCCAACTGACGGTATTTTGTCGATCATTCAATCATCCCCTCCCTATTTGAAGGGCACTGCTTATCATTGATTTTGTCACGTTGAAGGCCGCTACATTTGCATCGTATGATCTCTGTGCACTTATTAAGTCTACCATTTCTCTAAGAACATTGACATTTGGAAGACTCACATATCCATCTTCATCAGCATCAGGATGTGTTGGGTCATATACAATTCTGAAAGGCGACGGATCTTCTTCAATCCTTACGACTTTGACGCCACTGCTCTTTACCTTCCCCGTTCCCATCAAATACTCCGAGAAAATCGGCACACGCCTTCTGTAAGGTGTACCTTGTTCGGTTCTCGTTGTCTCGGAGTTCGCTATATTACTTGAAATTGTATCAATTCTCAATCTCTGGGCGGTCATTCCAGATGCACTGACATTCATTGTCAAAAACTCATTCATTTTATCATGCACTCCTCACGACTATGTTGTAAAATTCGATATTCTTGGACATCAATCTTGAAAGAACCTCGTATCTCAATCCGTTGGCCGTCATCTGCGCAATTTCAAAATCCACATCTACGCCATTTTGATCGTTTTTGTAAAAGAAAGAATCTTCTCTCTCAATCCTTGGCTGTACGATTCTCTGAGTGCTTTCAATATGTCTCGAGTCTGTAGTACTGAGTTGTAACTTCATTGATTCCTTCAGGAGTTCTTCGAAGACCACGTATTTTCTTTTATATCCAGGTGTCTCTGCATTAGCGATATTCTGAGCACTGACACTTTGCCTGAGCATCGCCACATCCATTGCCGACTTTATTATTTGAAAATTCGCGTTGAACAAGCCTTTCACTCCCTGAGTATTCTTTCTACGGAATGTGTGGTTTTTCCTAAAAGCTTGGTGGGCTCACAACCCATATTCCTACAGCGGTAACGTCACCAACGTTTCTCCATTTGTGGGGTATAGTGGACGGATACGTTATGCTGTCGCCTTCCTTCAATACAATGGATTTGTCTCCGAGCGATATTTCGACCGACCCTTTGAGAACCAACCCAGACTCTATTCCTTCGTGCGAGTAGAAATTCTCTCCACTGTCATGACCAGGCTCAAGATAGGATATGAACATCGAATAAGCTCTGTTTTTCGCAGAAAGCAATTCATATGTCAATCCCTTAGACACATAAACCTTGTTTCTCTCTTCTTTGCGGATGATTCCCCTAACAGCCTGTTCACCGATATCTTGCTCGACAAGTGAGATAATCGTCTCCCCAAGTGCAGACAGAATCTTCTTAAGAGTACTCAGAGAGGGTGAGACTCTGCCGTGCTCAATCTGGCTTATCAAACCCGGCGTGACATCAGCCAATTTGGCAAGCTCTCTTACCGTCATCTGCTTGGATTGTCTCAAGGTTCTTATCTTTGCCCCAATATTGTCAAGTTCAGTGCCACTCATCCGTTACACTCCTTTCCTGACACGAGAAAGGTGAGATCTCCATACAGCGTTTGCAGCCTTTCAAACTCTTGTTTATTATAGAAATTTATTTGACCTCTACCAAAATATTTTGCCACCTCGACGCAGAAACGAGAAGCAAGTTCTATATCCACTTCGTGTGATGCCCCCGTTGCGCAACCTGCGACCGGTACCTCTGTTGTGATGGCAACACCCACAACAGGTACATCAGTAATAGTACAAGGCTGCATGATGCTATTTAGATGATACACCCCATTCCCGTACGGTGTAATATCTTGAATTGTTATCGGTAAAACAAATGGCATCGTTCCACATACTCTTTCGTATATATCGAGTAAATCATCTGCTACTCTTAGTATATAACCTTTCAGTACAGTTGGTGAAATTGCAAAACCTTTTCTTTTGGCGATGCGATTACCCTTGGTGGTATCGACAGAAAGAACCGCATCAACGTGCCTGTTCAACATCAATTTTAGAACTTGCCCCACGCCAATGGGTGAATCCATGAAGGGCACCGGTTTGTGCTCAACGGTTGGCGCATCTGGGCATATGTGTGTTGCCACATAAACGGTCCCCTCGAGAGTTTCCCCTTTCTCTTTCATCTGCGATATCTTCAAAGCGGTTGCGAGCGCTGCGATGGCACCGTCGGCGTCACTCACAATTCCAATCATCTCTGGTCTCGCACCAACACCACCGAGCTGTCCTATGATTCCAAGAACAGGCGCAGTTTCGTTTCTTCCTTCAATAGTTATCCTAACTATGTCTGTCTTGCCACGATTGGTAATCACAGTCTCAAAATCAGCCGTAACACCTCTGTATTTATTGAAAAGTTCACAGACGACCTGGCCATTGATTCTTGGATCGTCAAGCAACTCCATAATACTTTCGACTTGGGACAACATTGGTCATACCTCCTATCCATAAAGATGACATCTAACTTTCCTATTGCGATGAACTATGAGAGGTGGTCTTTCTTGGCATTTATCGAAGGCCAAAGGGCACCTTGTTCGAAAAACGCATCCCTTTGGTGGGTTCAGTGGGCTCGATATTTCTCCTGTCATGGAGAACTTTGAAAGATTGTCACTATCGACCTTGGGAACTGAGGCAAGAAGTCCCTTTGTGTATGGGTGCAATGGGTCCTGCATGACCTGTTCTGTTTCTCCCATTTCCATAACCTGACCCAAGTACATGACCATAATCTGGTCTGAAAGGTGGTTTACGATTTTCAAATCATGGGTTATCAATATGTAGGTCAATTGGTGAATCTCTCTAATCTCCATAAGCAGGTTGAGTATTTGTGCTTGAACGGAGACATCGAGTGCAGAAGTTGGTTCATCCAGTATGAGTAGTCTTGGTTTTAGCACCAGAGATCTTGCAATTGCAACTCTTTGTTTCTGCCCACCACTTAACTGGTGAGGAAATTTCTTGAGCACATCTTCGGTCAGTCCAACAGACTTGATTGTTTCAAGGACGAGCTCTTTCCGCTCTCTTCTATCTTTTATTCCATGAATGTGAAGGCCTTCTTCAACGATAAATGCCACCGTTTTTCGTGGGTCTAACGAACTGTCCGGGTCTTGAAAGATCATCTGGATATCAAAACTTCTTTTCCTATTTTCAAGTGGTTCATTTCTATAAAGAATCCTTCCAGAGGACGGTTTGTAAATTCCACTTAGAACTCGGGCAATTGTCGATTTTCCAGAGCCGCTTTCACCAACTATGCTGAAGACTGAACCTTGTTCTACTTCAAAAGAAACCTCTTGTACAGCCCTGAGAAATCTGATCGGTTTTCCAAAGACATTGAATTCTACGGGAAAGTCCTTACAGAGATTTTCAACTTTAAGAAGCATCTACTTGCCAACTCCTTCATAAAGCCAGCATTTGACAAGTCTGTCATCTTTCGAAAAAAACCCTGGTTCCTTTTGAGAACAGATCTGCATTTTTCGCGAGCATCGTGGATGAAATCTGCATCCAGTTGGAGGATCAATGAGACTTGGAACATTACCTTCGATTGATTTGAGTTTTGTTTTGCGTTGTTTCATATCAACTATTGATGAAATCAACCCCTCTGTATAAGGATGCAAAGGCTTGTCAAAAATCTTTCGCACTGGAGAGATCTCACATACCTTTCCGGCATACATGACTACGACTCTATCGGCAATCTGAGAGACAACACTCAAGTCATGACTGATAAACAATATCGATGTCCTTGATTGGTTCTTCAACTGCTTGAAAAGTTGTATGATCTGGGCTTGTATAGTAACATCGAGCGCAGTGGTTGGCTCGTCTGCTATGAGCAACTTCGGATTACACAACATCGCCATTGCGATCATCGCTCTTTGCCTCATACCGCCGCTGTACTCGAAGGGATATCTTTCGACCATCTTTTCGGGCTCTGGAATTCCGAGTTGTTTCATAACTTCAACAACTCTAACTATCGCATCCGCATAAGACATCCCATAATGTTGCTCGAGAACCTCTGAAAGTTGCCTACCTATTTTCATGTTTGGGTTCAATGAATTCAGCGGATTTTGAAAGACCATACTTATCTTTGTCCCACGTAGATATTTGATGATCTTCGTCAGATCTTGCCCTTCAAACAAGATTCGTCCACCGACGATTCTACCCTGTGTCTTTGGCACGAGTCCCATTATCGCCAACGCGGTCACACTCTTACCAGAACCACTTTCACCGACAAGTCCTACGCATTCATCTTCCATGATCTGAAAAGAAACACCGTCCGGAGCACGAAATATGGCACCCGATACTCTGAATTCAACCATGAGATCTTCAACGGACAAAAGAGGATTCAAAACTCTCTCCTCCTGTTGATGAAATACTCTCTCACCTGCGCGAACAAGTCATCTTTACTGACAAGATCATAAACGGTTAATGCGAGAGCCTTCGTCGCTCTTATCATCGCACCGTAACCGTAATCTGAATTAGCTGCTTGTGCGAATTCCTTGGTGTGCGTCGGTATCGTCTTTTCTGCAGTGATATTCACATAAGCATGAATCGCAGGGACAACTTGTGTTACCGCTCCCATATCTGTAGA
This sequence comes from Thermotogota bacterium, assembly GCA_029551145.1. GTDB lineage: Bacteria > Thermotogota > Thermotogae > Thermotogales > DSM-5069 > Pseudothermotoga_B. The sequence continues at coordinate 125,092 of JAKPGA010000034.1, forward strand.
ACCAACACCTTGTTCATAAGTCCTCATAGAGACTTTTTCACCGACGAGTCTGTAATTTTCTTCGAGCGCCTTTGCAAGTGGCACATTCACATAGACTTCGGGCATCTCCTCTTCGACCGTAATCTTGCTTGTACAACCTGTCATATCGCATGCACCTTGCACTAATGAGCGGAGTTTTGCTTCCAACGAATCTACTTCTTCCATTTTCAACGCTCTCAATCCCAGCTCGGCGCTCGTGTATTCCGGAATAGTATTAAAGGATTGTCCGCCGTTGGTGATTATTCCGTGAATTCTCACCTTTTCAGGGAGCTGTTGTCGGAGCAAGCCTATCGAACTAAACAAGAGTACAATGGCGTCCAGTGCGTTGACACCTTTGGATGGGTCGGCTGCAGCGTGGGCAGATCTGCCAAAGAATTCGATCTTATAGCGCCGTATGGCATAGGCTATGTCAAAACCTGTACTCATGGATGCAGGATGAATCATCATGGCAACGTCCACATCTTTGAAGACACCCGCTCTTATGAGATCTTTCTTTCCAGCCCCGCGTTCTTCTGCTGGACAACCAACAACTACAAGCGTAAATGGCAAATCTTCAAGTGCCTTTTTCAATCCAACGGCGGCTCCACAGCTCATCGTACCAATCATGTTGTGTCCGCAGGCATGACCAATCGATGGCAAAGCATCATACTCGGCCAGTAAAGCTATTTTCGGCTTGCCTCGACCTGCCACCGCGATGAAGGATGTCTCAAGTCCAGCAGTTCCCAATTCAACAGAAAAACCATTTTCTCGCAAGAATCGTGCGAGCAGCTGCGAAGACTCAACTTCTTGATACGAAAGCTCTGCCAACTCAAAGATCTGTTTGGCAATTTTCACAAGATCATCTTTTAACAGATCGATTTCCTCAGAGATCTTGTCTTTCAAATTCATCACTCCTTCAATCAATTTTTCAATCTCGGATCGAGCATGTCACGCAAACCATCACCCAATATATTAAAACCGAGACACGTGATGAGAATCGCAAGACCTGGAAAGATAGCCATGTGTGGTGCGGACTGAAGATAGTTCTTTGCTTCTGAGAGCATGCTCCCCCATGATGGTGTTGGAGGTTGGATCCCAAGCCCCAAAAAGCTCAAAGTCGCCTCACTGATGACAGCACCAGCGAAATTGAGCGATGAATAGACTATTAAGACGGGGATAATATTCGGTATGATGTGTTGAAAGATGACCCACGTATTTGATGCCCCCATGGATTTGGCTGCAAGGACAAATTCTTCGTTCTTTATGTTCATGACGGCGCTTCTCATAACCCGTGCAAAACTTGGCACCATGACAATCCCTATTGCCAACATCGCGTTGAAAAGTCCTGCACCGAGTACGGCCATCATGGCTATTGCAAGAAGTACATAGGGAAATGACAGGAGTGCGTCGGTGAACCTCATGATCAAAGTATCGATAAAACCTCCGAAGTAACCCGACACAACGCCAAGAACTGTGCCTAAAAAGGCCCCGATGCCTACGGCGATCACCCCGACCAATAATGATATACGACTTCCATATATGAGTCGCGAGAATATATCCCTTCCGTAGTCGTCTGTTCCCAAGATGTGCCCGCCCTCGCCTGGTTTTGCGAATATATAGAAAAAGTCCATATCGTCAACAGAATGAGTCGCTATCAACGGTGCAAATATCGCCGCGAAGATATCCACGATGATTATCGTCAATCCAAAAACAATTTGCTTATTCAGCGCTCTCATTTTACACACTCCTGTAGGATTGCCTTATCTTGGGATTTATGAAAGCATAGGCTATGTCAACTACCAGGTTCACAAAGATATAAATGACCGCGGTGAAAAGTACCTCTCCTTGAACAAGCATATAGTCACGTCGAAAGATTCCATCAACCATCAACTTGCCAAGTCCAGGAAGTGCGAAAACAGTTTCTGTGAGCACGGCACCTGCAAGGAGATTCCCAAGCTGCAAACCTATGACGGTTATTACGGGAATCAAGGCATTTCTCAGAGCGTGCCGGTAAAGAATCAGGCTTTTTTTCAGTCCCTTCGCATAAGCGGTTCTTATGTAATCTTGGTTGAGCACCTCAAGCATACTTGATCTGGTAAAACGTGCTATAGTCCCAGTTGAAAGTATCCCCAAAGCCAGCGAAGGGAGAATGAAATGGCTTACAATGTCCCACAATCCCTTAGAAGGATCACCCAAACCGACAGCTGGTAACCAACCAAGCTGAAGAGAAAAGAGTATAATCAACACCATGCCAAACCAGAATATCGGAATCGAAATACCTACCAGAGCCAACACCGTAACGAGCAGGTCCAACAAGGAGTTACGTTTCATGGCAGCTATGATACCTGAAGGGATACCTATCACAATAGCAATGAAAAGCGCACACAGACTTAAAGTGACGGTGGTTGGAAGTCTCTCTAAGATCAATGACAGAACATCCTGTCTGTATATCAGAGACCTTCCCAAATCTCCCGTCAAAACCCTTTTTAGATACATAATGAACTGGATCAAGACTGGTTTGTCCAAACCCAACTGCTGTCTGAACCGAGCGATATCCTCTGCCCTTGCCTGAGGGCCAAGCAGAACCTCTGCCGGATCTCCCGGTATCATCTTCATTATAAGAAAAACCGTGAGTATTACAAAGAACAGAGTTGGTATGACCTGTACCAGTCTTCTTGCGACATACCTTGCCATTGAATCACTCCAAAAGTTTAAGGGCGCGCAAGCGCCCTTTGCTTATTTCTCAACCCAAACATTTGTACCCGGTGCGTACAATCGAATTGTCATATCGGGTGATGGTTTGTAACCTTGAACCTTCTTGTTCACGCCGTTAACAACCAATTTATGCCACATCGGGAAGTAATACAAATCTTTCATGATTAACTCTTCAGCTTTTCTGTAATACTCTGTCCTTTGTTTTTGATCCACCGACGATTCACCCAATTCGATATACTTGTCAACCTCTGGATTGTTGTACGCACCGCCGTTACCATATGTTCCCTTTCTGGAAGAATGGAACATGTAGAAGATGAAGAATTCTGGATCGGGGTACCATGTCCAGCCAATCGTGTAAGCATCGGCCTCACCCTTAGAAGTAGTTGCCGTAAAGGCGCCCCATTCAAGAGATTGCACCTCGACTTCAAACCCGACTTTCTTAAGCATTGACTGAATAATGACCGCGGCCTTTCTCCTATTCGGATCTTCCGGTGTGTAAATCGTCAGCTTCACTGGCTTGTTTTCATATCCTGCTTCTTTCAAAAGCTGTTTGGCCTTTTCGAGATCGTACTTGGTGTAGAAAGATTTCACATCTGGATTGTATGCCCAAGATCCTGTTGGAATGGGGCCATAGGCTGCCTCCGCAGTTCCATTCGGGAAAATCACTTTCACAAGTTGTTCAACATCGATTCCTCTGAAAAATGCCTCTCTTATTCTCCTGTCAACTGTTGGACCTTTGATCGAGCTCATATAAACTGCGTAGACGTTGCATCCACCAACCATTTTCGCTTCGACATTTGGATTGGAATTGACCTTTGGAATGTCTTGGTCGAGAATATCGCTTGTTATATCCACCTCTCCACTCAACAAAGCAACAGTCAAGACAGATTTGTCTGGAATGAATTTGTAGGTTATCTGTTTCAAGTAGGGTTTTTCTCCCCAGTAGTTTTCATTCCTTTCAAAGACCATGTGGCTGTCTTTGACCCATTCAATCATCTTGAATGGCCCAGTTCCAACCGGATGCAGTGTGAATTGGTCTTTCCACCCCTCACACTCTTCCTTTGGTACAATTGCAGCTCCAACATCTGTAAGCACCGTCAAGAAGGGCGCATAGGGATACTTGAGTATGATCTTAACGGTATACCTGTCCAAAACTTCAACTCGGTCAACCATGTAGATTCTCACCATAGGAGATATAGCGATTTCTCTTTCAAAGCTGTACTTGACGTCTTCGGCGGTTACTTCTCTACCGTCTTGGAACTTGCCTTTCTGAAAATGTACACCTTTTCTCAGCTTGAAGGTCCACTCCTTTAGATCTGGACTGACTTCCCAAGACTCTGCAAGTAATGGATGGATTTCCTTAACCTCTGCGTCGTATGCAACCAAGGTTTCAAAGACGTTTCTCATGACCTGTGCTGAAGCAAGGTCCTGATACATGGCTGGATCCATAGTGGTTGGGTTTTGATCTGACCCAACTCTGATGACTGAGTCGTAGTTTGGAGCGGCAAAGGTTACCGTTAGAAAAGCAACAACGACCAAAAAAACCAGTTTCTTCATACCAACACCCCCTTTTAGAGTAAAGTTCTCAGATAGTTTCCCAAGATTTTCCTCGCACTTATAACGATACCTTCTGTGTATTTTTTGAAAAGTTCTTCGTGCTCCAAGGTGAATCCTATGCAATCTAAATACACGAGCTGTTGATCGGTCAGATCGAAGTCCATCTCTGTTTCGACATAAGGTGAGAAAGCCAAACAGTCCACTTTCTGTGCTATCTTGGCCCATCTTTTCTTAGTACCATCACATTGATCTTTGTCCGGAACTATTACAGTAGCAGTGTGAATTCTCGGCATTGCTCGGAAAAATGAGTCTATGACCTTGTAGGGTAGAATCAGTCTATTGTCATTGAATTTGGCCGTGCAAAGAAGAACAGTGGTTTCGTCGAATTTCATCTCTGAAACTCTTTTGCGAACCCATTTGTGTGATATATATGCAATTGTACCATCTTTCTTTTTGCTGACAAGAAGGTCGTCTCTGTCTGTTGGAGCATAGACCTCTGGGTCGAAGTTTTCTATCAGACCTATCTGATGGTACTGAAATTTCTTACCTATTATATTTATTAGTTCCGGTACGACATCGTCTCTTGGACTCTCACCAATAGTGATGAAAAGCATCGCGTTACCCCCACTTTGGTTTAATTATACTAAACACACCATCCACTGTCAACATAGTCACCTTGATATTCTACTGAAATCCACAGTTCATACCTTGAATCGGTACTATCTGGCATGTAGTGTGATTTGAAGATACGAAAGAAAAGTACGCGTGGACTCTTGTGCCGATACACTTAAACGATTTGAAAATCATTCACCTGGAGTATAATAAAATTCACTGTAAATTCAAGAGGATGGTGAACAATGAACACCTTGTATCTGATCCCTGGAGTTTTGCTTGGGTTTGTACTCGGTGCAAATGACGGTGCGAGTATATTTGGTCCGCTTGTAGCTGTTGGATCCATAAGCCGAAAAACAGCTGTCTTGATCAGCAGTATTTTCGTGCTCTTGGGTGCAGTTCTTGGTGGTAATGCGGGTGTGAAGACTTTAAGTAGCCTGACCACATTGAATCAATACCAGACTTCGATAGCAGTGTTGGCTGCGAGTATAACTGTTGTTCTAATGATTTCTCTAAAGGCTCCAGCTTCGGTCTCTCAAGCCATAGTTGGTTCACTCATTGGTATTGCATTAGTTTGTGGAACTGAGAGCATAAGATGGTCTGTTCTGGTCAAAATAGCCTCGATATGGGTCATCACACCAATTCTTGCAAGCTTTTTTGCCTTCGTGGTGTATAGAGTGTTGGCGCTTATCTTCAGTCGATTGAGAAGTATTCACCTTCAAGATTTGCTTTTGAGATATACAACCTTCATAGCCGTTTGTTATAGTGCGTATTCACTTGGAGCTAACAATGTTGCCAATGTCACTGGATCATTTGTTGGAAGAGGTTTAAGCTCGTCTGTAGCTCAGTTTCTTGGCGGTATTTGTATTGGCTTTGGTATTCTATTCTTTAGTAGAAGAATGACTTTTGTGATAGGAAAAAGTATAATATTGTTGGACCATTTTTCATCGCTTGTTGCAGCTATCTCTACGGCAACAAATGTTTTCGTATTCTCTCTGGTCGGTGTACCAGTTTCTGCTACGCAATCCACCATTGGTGCAGTGATAGGTGCGGGTATGAGTAGAGGTGAACGTTTGAGTAGCACAAGGACAAAGGTCAGGATTATTCTTGGTCTCACACTGACGCCATGTCTTGCAGGAGTTGTTTCTGCTTTTCTCTATCTTTTGTTGAGAGGAGGCTAATATGGGTTGGATAGTTGGAAGAAAAGAACAGGAGATCATAAAAAAGGTGTTGGAGCATTTAGATGTTATGAGTGTTGAACTCTTGGAACTCAGAAAGCTCATCGAAAAGTATCTGAGTCATCAGATCGACGACGTTGAACAGCTTGCCGAGAAGGTGAGGTATTACGAGCACCAAGCTGATATCGCCAGACGAGAAGCCGAGACCTTGATGTACAGTGGAGCCTTTTTGCCGAACTTCAGAGGAGACTTGCTTGGCATAATTGAATCAGCGGACAAGGTGGGAAACAAAGGGGAATACATAGCTGATATACTTGAGCTTGAGCACCCTGTCATCCCCGAGATTTTGAATTCTCAAATACTGAAGCTCTTTGACTTGTGTGTTGAAACTTACGAAACTTTGAAAATCTCCATAAAGGATCTGTTCGAGGATCTTGAGAAAATCGAAGAGCATGTTCTAATTGTTGAACAAAAGGAACATGAGGCAGATGGGGTTGAAAGATGCCTGATAAAACAGATCTACAAAATGGATATTTCAAATGGACACAGAATTCAGTTGAAGGAACTGGTCAGAAGCATTGCCGATATTGCAGATCGTGCCGAGGATTGTTCTGACAGAGTGGAAATAGTATCATTGAAAAGGAGGGTATGATTTGTCGAAAATTGGAGAACGTTTTGAAGAATTAGTTTGCCTAATGCAGAAGTTAAGATCTGAAAGGGGATGTGAATGGGATAGACAACAGACTCATAACAGTCTAAAATCTTATTTGATTGAAGAGACATTCGAGTTAATTGAAGCAATAGATCAGCAAGATGATGAAAAGATGAAGGAAGAATTGGGCGATGTACTACTGCAAGTGGTCTTTCACAGCCAGATTGCCTCGGAAAGGGGAGCTTTTGAAATTGAAGACGTCGTTGAATCTCTTAACAAGAAACTCATCAGGAGACATCCGCACGTTTTTGGCGACAGCCCGGGGTATTCATATCAACAATGGGAGAAAATTAAGTCTCAGGAGAAAGGAGAAGAAAAACCTTCTAATATCGGCAAGATCAACCATGCACTCCCGGCATTGAGTCTTGCCCGCCGAATTCAGGAGAATGCCGCGGCGGTTGGTTTTGATTGGCCGGATGTATCCGGTGCCCTACAGAAAGTGGACGAGGAAATTCAGGAAATGAAGGAGGTAATGAAGGCAGATCGGAAAGCCAAAGTTGAGGAAGAATTGGGAGATCTGCTTTTTGCAGTTGTGAACGTTGCAAGGTTCTTAGATTTGGACCCTGAGGTTGCTCTGAGAAAGGCTACTGAAAAGTTCGTCAGAAGATTTCAGGTTGTTGAGGAATTTGTCAGGGCAAGGGGGCTTGACATGAAGAAGCTTTCTCTTGCCCAGCTCGATGCACTTTGGGAAGAAGTGAAGGGAGGAGAATTAGAATGAAGAAGGTTTTATTGCTCTGTGCGATTCTTTTCACGGTCATTCTGTTTGCACAAGAAACACAACCAGCAACAACTGTGGTGGCAGAAGTCAATGGTGTTCCCATTACCATGGCTGAGCTCGACAGAGAAGCAAATTTGAATAGACTTTTAGTTCAGATTCAGTCAATTGACGACAGATTCTACGAGGTTCTCACTGGTACAACAGAAGGCATGAATCTTTTGCTTCGCTACAAAAGAGAGGTATTGAACAACCTTATAGACCAAGTATTGATAAAACAGATGGCTGAGAAAATGAACATAGTGATTCAGAAAGAAGATATCGAGAAGATGGTTTCAGATGAACTCAACAAAACACTGACCCAGTATGGCATGACAGAAACAGACCTTGACTGGTATTTGAAGCAATCGGGATTGGGAGATCTCGAATCGTTCAAAGATAGGTTGAGATGGGTTTTCTCAGTTCAGAAGGCAGTCACTCTGATACAGCAGCAAGTAACTTCTTCTGCAACTGTTACCGAAGAAGAGGCAAAGGATTTCTATGAGCAAAACAAAGATTACTTTGCCGTTGAAGAAGCAGTGAAGTTGTTACGTATCATAGTTGACAGCAAGGAAAAGGCTGACAAAGTGCTTGAACGTATAAGATCTGGTGAAGAGTTCTCTCAAGTTGCCAGTGATGTATCAATCGATCCTCTGACCAAAGGAAAAGCAGGAGATCTTGGATGGGTAGAACGCAACAGTGGATTGATAGCAGCCGATATAGAGGAGAAGATCTTTGCGAGTCCTAAGGGCTCTATGCTTGGCCCACTTCAGAGCACCGGCGGATGGGAAATCTACCGAATACTGGACAAAAGACCAAAGGGATATGAAGCATTCGAAGATGTGGCAAATGACATATACCAATACCTAACACAGCAGAAGAGTCAGCAGTTCTGGCAGGATTGGATAACACAGCAATTCATCCCATTCAAGAACTCGAGTACGATAAACATCTATCTTCTCACAGAGGGAGGACAAGCCAATCAATGAATCTCAAGACCATAACCATGGAATGGACAGGTGATTCTCTAATACTTGTAGATCAAAGAAAACTGCCACACGTTGTTGAACATGTTGAATGTAAAAGTTATCAAGATGTTGCCCGGGCGATCAAAGAAATGATCGTCCGTGGCGCCCCTGCCATAGGCGCGGTAGCAGCATTCGGATTCGTCCTTGGCGCGAAACAGTTAGCTCATCTTGAAGGGAAGAATCTTGTTGAATCCATGGAAGTGGTGCATAAAACCCTTGCTTGTACACGTCCAACCGCAGTCAATCTTTTCTGGGCACTGGAACGTATGCGCCGAAAATTAGATAACAACGCGGATGATGTTGATACTCTTTTATCTGTTCTCGAGCAAGAAGCTGTGAAGATAGCAGAAGAAGATATACAGGTGAACAGAGCCATTGGAATGCATGGGCAAACACTGTTGAAGGACGGTGATACGGTTCTGACACACTGCAATGCTGGCGCACTGGCAACCGTGGATTATGGTACTGCACTTGGAGTTATAAGAGCGGCCGTTGAAAATGGAAAGAAGATTAAGGTATACGTAGATGAAACCAGACCTTATCTGCAAGGAGCGCGTTTGACTGCATGGGAACTGGTGCAGCTTGGTGTTGAGACCATTCTCATAACAGACAACATGGCCGGCTGGGTTATGAAGCAAGGCAAAGTTGACGCCGTGATTGTTGGAGCCGACAGGATAGCTGCAAATGGTGACGTAGCGAACAAAATAGGAACTTATTCGGTCGCTGTGCTTGCAAATAGAAATGGTGTGCCTTTCTATGTTGCCGCACCTATTTCAACAATAGATGTAAAGATTAAGGATGGTTCTGAAATCCCAATAGAAGAACGTTCACATGAAGAAGTCACGCATCTAAATGGAAAAAGAATAGCTGCTGAGGGTGTCAGGGTCTTCAACCCAGCTTTTGATGTAACGGAGCATGAACTGGTGAATGCAATTATAACGCAAAATGGCATTCTAAGACCGCCCTATCAGGAGAGTATCAAGAAATTGTTCTTGCAGGGGGGCAAAATGTGAGGATAAACCCACTGGAAGATGGAAACTTCAAGAGTTCTGAAGTGAAGAGAAAAAAGCAAATAAAATCAAAAGCACTGAGTGAGATTTCAAGGTCTGGTTTTTTCGAGATTCTTGAAGATGTTGAGGAAGAGAAGATCGATGAGCTTTTGGAAGACCTGATCAAGAAAGTTGTTAACACTGGTAACGAACTTGTTCGTTCTCCAACTCAGGAAAATTTCAAAAACTATCGTGAGAGCATCAAAGAATTCCTTAAGCTGATAGAAAAGAGGCTTTACAAAGTGGGAAGGCAACTTTCAAATGACATAGACTTGCACGTCGTGGCCAGGGAAATCAACCAGAGACTTGAACAGATTGCGAAAGACCTCATAGAGGCAGAGAAAGGTGCTATAATGCTCGCAGCTAAGGTCCAAGAAATATACGGTTTGCTGATGGATCTGTACAGGTGAGTGGCATGGATGACTTGCTTGACAAGGTTCAGAAATTCATCACTGCAAATCTCGGATCATCAATATGTCTCTGCTCAAACGACGAAGTCCTGCTGTACTGGATTTGTTCACAAATTGCTGAGAAAATCACAGAAGAATATGTGGTCTTAGACGAACCTGGCATCGATGACGTGCGTTACATGACTGAGTTCCTATACAGCGCGACTGGTAACGGTTACAAAGTGGTTTTTATCCACAAAACAGAGAGGATCTTGCAAGAAGCGGCAAACTCGATGCTCAAGATCTTGGAAGAGCCACCTCGCTATTCAGTCATCGTGCTGACAACAACAAGATTTGTTGATCTATTGCCAACGATAAGAAGCAGAGTGAAGACTATGAATCTAACTGTAGGCAAGAATATCCTTGATTCACTCAGAGGGAGACTCAAAGATCACCCAAAGATTGACCTGATCATGGAATTCTGCAGCACTCGTTTTGATGTACTCAGTTACATTCTGCAAGTTGAAGGTTTTTCGGAGGACACCCAATTCAATGAATCGGAGTTTACCAGTATCTTTGCTGAGAAAGAACTATCAGCCCAAAATAAATTGAAGGCATTACTCATGTTCGATGATCTGTACACCAGATTCCCAGAATTAAGCCAAAGGGACCTTGTACAGTTGTATATGAACATAATGGAAAAATCAAACAAAATAGACTTGACTGCCTTGGTGGTCTTCACGTGCGGGGTCTTTCAGACAATTCTTGAACTGAAAGGTTACAGAGAGATATCAACGTTCAAATGGCTCGACTCGATAATATCCAACAGGTACATGAATTTCAACGCACCTTTGACTTTGTTAAACTTGCTCATACTTATCAGAAAATCGGCAAAGAGGTGATTGATTTGGAGATGACGGCCGTTGTATACGCTGTCGAGGTTCTACCTAAGGGAAAGTTGGGTTACTATGCAGAAAATGGTGAAGATATAAAACCAGGTGATCTTGTGATCGTTATGACCGAATTTGGACCTGATGTTGGAAAGGTCATAAAGGGTCCTAAAGAAATGGGAATAGAAGAAATAGGTACCGAGCTTAAACCAATCATCAAGAAGTTGGTCGAAGAGGATTTGAAGATACATCAGCAGAACTTGAAAGATGCTCAAGAGGCTTTCGAAGTGTGCGCAGAGAAAATAAGAGAACATGACCTTCCAATGAAATTGCTCCACGCACGTTACATGTTTGACAGATCGAGGTTGGTCTTCTTCTTCAGTTCAGAGACCAGAGTGGATTTCAGAGAGCTTGTGAAGGATCTTGCAAGAATCTTCAAGACACGAATAGAGCTCAGACAAGTAGGTGTACGTGATGAGTTAAAGTTCATTGGCGGTCTTGGTTTGTGCGGATTACCCACATGTTGCAGCACCTTTCTACGTGAATTTGACAGCATCACCTTGAAACACGCAAAATGCCAGCAACTGATGATAAATACCGCAAAGATATCAGGTGCTTGCAGGAGACTTCTATGCTGTCTCATGTACGAATACAACTTCTACGAGGAAGAGCTGAAAGGTATTCCTGAAGAAGGAGAAACGGTCATTTATGGTGAAAAGAGCTACAGAGTGCAGTCAACAGATGTCTTTAAGAAGACAGTACTCGTTGTCTCTGAAGAGGGAGAAATGGTCTATCTGCCATTCTCATACTTCAGGGGTGATGAAAATGCTTCAAGTCAGTAAACTGCTCATATTGATCGGCCTTGTCCTCGTAGTGATTGGAACAATCATATACTTACTTGGGCGTTTCACACCGCTTGGGCGTCTACCAGGAGACATAGTCATAAAAAGAGAGAAATTCATCTTGTACTTTCCACTCATGACGTGTTTGTTGATAAGTGCAGTTTTGTCTTTGATTTTTTTCCTGATATCCAAATTCGGTAAATAGATTAGGGGAGGGTTATGAAGTTATGAGAAAATTCACCAAGGAAAAGATCAGACAGCTCAAGGAGATCGCCCGGTTATGTCGAGGCGATATCTTGAAAATGACCTATGTTGCAAATTCTGGTCATCCAGGAGGATCGATGTCATCACTTGAGATCTTTCTAAGCATCTTTTCTTTTGCAAATATAGATCCTAAGAATCCGCAGGATCCACTACGCGACCGAGTAGTTGTCAGCCACGGCCACACTTCTCCGGGTGTTTACTCCGTACTCGGAAGACTTGGCTTTGTTAACACAGATGAGGTCATAGCAGGATTTAGGCATCATGCGAGCATTTTCGAAGGTCACGTAACTCGTGGAATACCGGGAGTCGAATGGACAACAGGTAATCTTGGCCAAGGTCTGTCCGCAGGTGTGGGATTTGCACTTGCCGCAAAGATCAAGGAACAAGACTACCATGTCTTTGTAGCAATGAGTGACGCGGAACAAGCAAAAGGCCAGGTTGGAGAAGCGCGCAGAGTGGCAAAAAAATATGGATTGAGCAATATAACAGTTGTTATAGATTACAATGATGCTCAGATATCAGGAAGAGCAAGAGATATAATGCCGGTCAACATAAAGGCGAATTACGAAGCCGACGGGTGGAGGGTTCTCGAAGTTGATGGCCACGATATAGAACAGCTTCTGAATGCTTTACAGCAAGCGATAGAAGACAAGGTTAACCCTGTCGCGATTATTGCGCACACAGTAATGGGAAAAGGTGTTTCTTTCATGGAGAATGACGTTTCATTCCATGGAAAGCCTCTGAGCAGAGAGCAGCTTGAAAAGGCACTGAGTGAACTTGGAATAGAAAACGATGTGGAAAAGTACATCAAGATGCGTCAGCAACTTGGAAATGAAAAACACAAACCATTTCATGTTGAATACCCTGTGAAGATAGATATTCCCCCATGCAGAACCTATACAGACAAAATGGACAACCGTGGAGCCTTTGGGAAGGCTTTGCTCGATCTGGTGAAAGCCAACAGAAACAATGAAACCCCGATAGTTGCAGTTGATTGTGATCTCGCAACATCTGTGAAGTTAGACGAGGTTCAGAAGCACGTTCCACAGATGCTCCTCGAGCTTGGTGTCCAGGAACACAACGCCGCGGCGGTTGCAGGTGCTATCTCGGCAGATGGCGTTGTAACCTTCTTTGCAGATTTTGGTGTTTTTGGAGTGAGTGAAACATACAACCAACACAGATTGAACGCTATAAATCACACCAATCTGAAGGTCGTTGTGACTCACTGTGGGTTGAATGTTGGGGAAGATGGCAAAACACACCATGGCCTTGACTATATTTCCGCCCCTGCAAACTGGCTTGGATACAAAGTGATAGTTCCAGCGGATCCGAATCAGACAGATCGAGTGGTAAGATATGTTGCAAGTGTCTATGGGAATTTCTTGATTGCGATGGGTAGAGCCAAAATGACCCCGATTCTGGATGAAGCTGGGAAAGTATTCTTTGGTGATGGTTATCAATTCGTCTACGGGAAAATAGACGTCCTGAGAAAAGGAAACGGCGTGACTGTGATTACATGTGGTTCAATCGTGGAGAATGCGATCAAAGCTGCTGATTCTTTCAAGGGAAAGGTTGCTGTGCTGAATGTTTCTTGTCCGTTTGATCTCGACGAACCAGTACTCAGAGAATATGCTCATGGGAGAAAAGTTCTGGTCTTAGAAGATCACGCCGCACCCTTAGGACTTACAGCGCTTTTGGCCAAATTCTTTTTGGCAAAGAGAATAATCCCGGCAAGCTTTGAACAAGTTGCAGTTGAGGAACATGCGGTATCTGGACCTTACGAAGCTCTGTACGAGATATATGGACTCAGTGCGTCAAAGATAGCTGAAAAACTGGGTCAGATGATTGAGTGAACAAAGAAGAAGCAGAAATCGTAATCTTGTTCATGGAGTCGATTGGTTACAGATTCCTGCAACCACAAGTACTCTACAACGCATTGTGCCATTCTTCTTATGCACATGAACAAAATCAGCGTGGCAGGAAAGACGTTGAATCAAATGAAAGATTAGAATTTCTTGGCGATGCGGCTATTGACTTGTTGATTGCTGACTATCTCTACACAACCTTTCCGGATGCCTCAGAAGGTGTTATGGCAAAGGTGAAGGCAGCGGTAGCGAGTGAAGAAGCTCTTGCACAAATTGCAAGAGATATTGACTTAGGTCGGTATATCTTTCTTGGGCATGGTGAAGAAGCGACCGGTGGCCGAGACAGAGACTCAACACTTGCCGATACACTTGAGGCAGTTGCAGCAGCACTCTATATCGATGGGGGCATCGAGTCTTTGCGAAGATGCCTTCTTTCTTATTTTGCAAAATATGCACAACAGGTCTTAGAAGGAAAAATCGTTTTTGATTACAAGACCTTCCTGCAAGAAATAACCCAGGATAGGTTCAAGCAGTTACCTGAATATGTCCTTGTGGATGAACAAGGACCATCTCATATGAAAAGATTCACTGTTGAACTCAGACTCAACAAAAGAACGATCGCCGTGGGAGAAGGATTCTCAATAAAGGAAGCCGAGAAAAACGCCGCAAAGAAAGCCATCGAAAAACTCAAAGGGGAAAAGGACTTGTGAAAATCTTACCCGTTTTTCTGCCTCAAATGGGTTGCAAAGAAAACTGTGTGTTTTGCGACCAAGGGTCAGCTACAGGGGTTTCAAAGGCCCCTGAGCTTTCAAAAATCGACGAACTGGTAGAAAGTTACAAATACAGCGCAGCGCAGTTCGAGATAGCTTTCTATGGTGGTACTTTCACAGGTCTATCTGAATCTGTGCAAGAGTTCTATCTTAACTGGGCAAACAGATATATCAAGCAAGGGATATGTGCAGGCATCAGAATCTCTACAAGACCAGACCAGATTGATGAACAAAGGCTCAGATTTCTCAAGAATCATAACGTGAGTTTCATAGAAATTGGTGCTCAGTCTTTTGATGAATTGGTCCTTAAGAAATCAAACAGAGGACATGGTGCTGAAGATATAGAAAAGGCATGCAAATTGATGCGAGATATGGGAATTGACTACGGTCTGCACTTGATGGTGGGATTGCCCGCCGATGACGAACGAAAAGATCTTCTCAGTGCTTGGAAAACCGTAGATATCGGCGCAAGAACTTGTAGAATTCATCCAACTCTGGTTTTGAAAAATTCCGCCCTGGCAAAGCTGTTCGCCGATGGAGAGTACAAGCCGCTGAGCCTTGAGAATGCCATTGACATCTGTTCAAAAATGGTTGCGATACTTGAGTCACACAACGTGAAGGTGATCAGGGTGGGATTATTCATTCCAGATGACCTTGAACATAATGTAATAGCTGGCCCATACCATCCCAGATTCGGTGAACTTGTGAGAACTGATCTTGTGAAGAAAATAGTTTCACATATAAAACCAAGTAAGATCGTTTATACTCATAGACAAGAAAACCTCTTGAACGCTGTTAATTTGCCAGCACAAACAGGCGAAGAATTTGGCTTTTTGATCGATGGGCGTTTTTTGAGCTGGAAAGACGCATTGACTGAATACGTATCTGGAGGTGTAAGAGATGTTCGAGCAACTCAAGAAAGATACATTACAACAAATCGCAAATGCATCTGATCTGGAACAACTCGAGAGACTCAGAGTTGCTTTACTTGGCAAGAAGGGTGTTATCACAGAACAAGTCAAAGGCATAGGTAAATTGCCCGCTGAAGAACGTCCCAAGGCTGGAAAGGTTCTGAACGAACTCAAAGAGGAAATCCAGAAAGCCATTGAGGCTAAGAAAGAAGAACTTGAGCGAATAGAATCACAGAAACTTTCTCAAAAAATGTGGGTTGATGTAACACTTCCAGGAATCAGAAGGCGTGTTGGCCACAAACATCCTATAATGAAAACACTTGAAGAAATAGAGATCATATTTGTATCGATGGGTTTCAAGATCGTCGAGGGTCCGGAGATAGAAGACAGTTGGCACAATTTCGATGCACTGAATACTCCTGAATGGCATCCCGCCAGGGATGAACACGATTCATTCTATCTGGACGATCTTTTGCTTCGTACTCACACATCACCGGTTCAAATAAGAACTATGCTCTCTGAGAAGCCACCCATCGCGATCATATCCCCCGGTAGGGTCTACAGGAGAGACTACGATGCTACGCATCTGCCCATGTTCACCCAGGTAGAGGGACTCTATGTGGACGAGGATGTCTCGGTGGGGCATCTGAAATATACTCTTGAGAAATTCGCTCAAGAGATTTTTGGAAAACAAAGGCGTATCAGACTGAGGCCGAGTTTTTTCCCATTCACGGAACCAAGCTTTGAGGTCGATGTTTCTTGTGGAGTCTGCGGTGGGAAAGGATGCCAGGCATGCGGTTACAGTGGTTGGCTTGAGATATTAGGAGCTGGCATGGTTCATCCGAATGTGTTCAAGAATGTCGGTTATGATCCCGAGAGATGGACTGGTTTTGCCTTCGGGATGGGTGTTGAACGTATCACGATGCTCAAATATAACATCAAAGACATGAGAGATTTTGTCAGAAACGACAAGAGGTTTTTGGAAAACTTCTGATGGAGGGATAGCTGTGCTTGTACCAATGGAATGGCTAAAAGAATATGTCCAGACCAAATGGTCAGATGAAGAGATAGCGAACAGACTCACAATGGCTGGCGTGAGTGTGAAAAATATAATAATGCCTCCGATAAAGGGAAAGATTCTGAGTGCAATTGTTAAGAAGGTGTATAAACACCCACATTCTGACAAGCTTCATGTTTGTGAACTTTTCGATGGGACTGGATTGTACAGAACAGTGACATCTGACATGAATGTGAATGAAGGGTCAGTTGTGGCTGTTGCGATGCCAGGGACTGTTCTTGTAAATGGTTCTGTCGTTGAATCAGTGTCGATAAAGGGTGTTCTATCTGAGGTCATGATGTGCTCTTTGCAGGAGCTTGGGCTTGAAACAAAGTCTGAGCATGTCTATCAAATAGAAGAAGATATCCCACTTGGAGAGGACTTGATAAGATATTGGAAACTCGATGACAAGACCATGGAAGTTGAGATAACCCCAAACAGACCTGATTGTCTTGGGATTATAGGTGTGGCACGAGAGCTTGCTACGCTTTGCGATGGAACTTTGCAACAGCCCGATATGATCTTTGATGCTGCAGACAATCATGTAGAGGATTTCGTTAAGGTGACAATAGAGGATCTGGATGGTTGTCCAAGATACTGTGCGGGTTTCATGGAATCTGTTGAGATTCGACCAAGCCCGATTTGGTTACGTAGAAGGCTGATAAATGCTGGAATCAGACCTATAAACAACGTTGTCGATATTTCAAACTACGTAATGCTTGAGACGGGTCACCCTGTGCATATATTTGACTATTCAAAAGTAATAGATGGACACATAATTGTCAGAAAGGCTATCAAAGGTGAGGAAGTAAAACTTCTGGATGAGAAGACTTATGCATTGAATGGGATAGAAACTCTCATCGCTGATAAAGAGAAAATCTTGGCAGTTGGTGGCATCATGGGATCCTCTCAGAGTGGTGTTTCTGATTTAACCAAAGACATCATTCTCGAGGTGGCCTACTTCAATCCGGTGAGAATCCGTAGAAGCTCGAAGGCTTTGAATATAAAATCAGATGCATCATATCGATTTGAAAGAGGCGTGGATCCAAACGATGCATTGATGGTCATGAAGCGACTTGTAAATCTAATCGAAAAGATTGCCTACGGGAAGGCTACACAGGGTTTCGTGGATGTCTATCCAAGAAAGATAACTTCAAAATACGTCACACTTAGAAAATCAAGATTGTCTAAGGTTCTGGGTGTGACCGTCGAAGATGAAACAGTACAAAAGATTCTATCTTCCCTTGGAATGAAAGTCGAAGATATGCAAGATCGGTGGCACGTTGAAATCCCGACATTCAGACCAGATGTATCGATCGAAGAAGATTTGATTGAGGAAATCGGGAGAATTCATGGTTATGAGAAGATTACCCAGCAGATACCGAAAGTATCAGCGTCTGGCAAAGGTTGGAGTGATCTGAATACCTTCAGAAAAACCATCAGGCAGCTTTTGATCGGTAGTGGGTTTGATGAGACGGTAAGCCTTTCCTTTGCCTCTTCCAAAGTTGTCAAACAATCCATGAATGTTGAACCATTGAGATTGAAAAATCCCATGACGGAGGACATGGATTGTCTTAGACCTTCGCTTGTTTTTGGTCTCATAGATTCGCTTTCTCACAATGCGAAGAGACAGATAAAGGATGTCAAATTTTTTGAGATTGCGAAGGTTTACAATCTGGAAAACAGAACACCTGTTGAAAGAGAGAAGATTGGTGTTATCATGACCGGTCAGTTGAATGAAGAAGATTACACAGATCATCGTTTCGTATCCATGCTGAATTTGAAAGGCGTTCTCGATGAACTATCTCACCACCTATCGGTAGATCTGCAAGTTGATCCAGCCCAGATTGATTGGCTAACCCCGGGTAGATCGGGATATGTTCAATTGGAGAATGAAACAGTGGGAATAATGGGAATGCTGAACAGTAAGTTCAATCAGATTTATGACATCAAAGGAGAAATATACTACATGGAGCTCGATCTGGAAAAGATCTTTACTAAAAGCAAAACTGTGAAAGAACTCAAGGAAATCTCCAGCTTCCCAGCTGTTCGAAGGGATATCTCCCTGCTGATACCCGTCGGTTTTTCATCAAAACAGATACTTTCATTCTTCGAAAAATCGAATGAATACGTCGAAAAAGTTGGAGTGAGCGATGTCTACAAGGGAAAAGATATACCTCAGGACATGGTGAGTGTCACGTTCTACGTGATATACCGGGCCTCTGACCGTTCTTTAACTGATGATGAAGTCAACGCTGTTTTCGAAGGAACTGTCAGCGATATCGAGAAGCAATTCAATGTGAAAAGGAGATTCATGTGAATCTGTGAAAATCTACGAATACGATCAAGACCTACCCTTAAATGTTAAGAGAGAACGTTTTAGAGACTACTCATTGATCAGTTTCGATGCTGTCTACGAACCACAGATACCTGAGAGTAGAAGAATATACCTTTACACCTTCGAGACAACAAGGCCATGGACAAACTTGATATTTCTTCACGGCATCGGCAATGGAAACATACCGTATTTGCTGTGGTTTGGAGAGTATTTTCAAAGGCATGGTATACAGATATTTTTCATGATCCTTCCTTATCACGAAAGGAGGGCAAAACCCGAGTGGGTAGGTGGTGAGCCTTTTTTCTCACCATCTCCTTCTTATTGTTCACGCATTTTTCATGAGGCTGTGAAGGATGTTAGAAGAACTCTTGACTACATTGAAGATCTTTCCCCTGTGCCAATTTCAATAATGGGATTCAGCTTTGGAGGCATGATTACAACAATGTCTCTTGCTCTGGATAAGAGGTTGAAAAGTGGTGTGCTTGCCTTCACAGGTGGTGATTGGAGATGGATAAACTGGTATTCACCCTACACACAGACACTCAGAGAAAATTACACTAAGTACAGCAATGAATACAATTGTCGGAATGAATCAAATTGCGTATCAAATAGGTCTCAGAGCATGAGAACTGTCGGAAAATTGCAAAATATCGATGATATATTTTCACTTTTCCCCGCGTGTTTTCATTA
The DNA here is from genome assembly GCA_029551145.1 of Thermotogota bacterium. Classification (GTDB taxonomy): domain Bacteria; phylum Thermotogota; class Thermotogae; order Thermotogales; family DSM-5069; genus Pseudothermotoga_B. Next base: position 144,731 of record JAKPGA010000034.1, read on the forward strand.
CGATCCACTGAGCTATGCTCAGTTTGTCAACCAACCTGTGCTATTTTTACAAGGGGTTTTCGACAGAGTCATCCCGCATGGGAGTTCACAACTCCTTTTCGAGCACTTGCCAAATGCAAGGAAATCTGTTGTTCCTTCTGGGCATAAATCTTCGTACATCTTCAGAAGACTCATCGCACAGCGAACAATAGACTTTCTCAAAAGCTCCTCCTGAACTCTGGAACTGTTCAGCCAATTTGTAAAAAAATCCCATGTGTGGTTGACTCAAGATATGTTTGGTGTATAATTTTTTTTCGGACACCACCAATGTATTTGGTAGTCACATAATTTTTTCACAGGGGGTGAACGTACTATGGGTAAAGGCAGGTTTACAACACTCTTCTTGGCGATTTTTGTCCTACTTGCTGCATCATTGATCGCTGCTCCAAAGTATGTCTTAAGGTTCAATCACGTTCTTGCGCCGACGGAACCGTACCACGAAGGTTTTCTCAAGTGGGCGAAGGCTGTCGAAGAAAGAACAAATGGCGAACTCAAGATCGAGGTTTACCACAGTGCACAACTCGGTGTTGAAGAGGACATCCTTGAACAGATCAGGGCTGGTGCAAACATTGGTCAGAACACAGACTCGGCAAGAATGGGTATGTACGTTCCACCAATAGCCGTTATGAATGCGCCATACTTTGTGAATTATTTGGGTGCAACTACACCAGAGCAGGCCCTGGAAGTCCTCACAAAGCTCAAACAAACTCCTACGATGCAGAAGTGGTTGAAGGAGCTGGAAGAGAAGTACGGTTTCAAAGTTGTCTCTTACATGTGGATTCAGGGTTACAGACACTTCTTCACCAACAAACCAATCAGGAAACCCGAGGATTTGAAAGGATTGAGAATCAGAACGCCAGGGACTCCTATTTGGCAGGAATCCGTTCGTGCTCTCGGGGCTCAACCTGTTGCGATGAACTTTGGTGACATTTACACAGGTATTCAAACAAAGGCCGTTGATGGTGCAGAGTTGGTGTATGCAAACATTTATGGCGGAAAACTGTACGAAGTTCTCAAGTATGGTTCTGAGACTGGTCATATCCTGTTGATCAATTTCGAAGTTGTCAGTGCAAAGTGGTTCAACAGCCTTCCACCAGAATACCAGAAGATACTGGTAGAAGAGTGCGACAAGGCCGGTGTGGAAACCTCTCTGAAGATCATGAAAGAACTGAATGAGAAGTTCAAACAAGAAGTGGTAAGTAAAGGTATGCAAATCATAACAGACGTGGACATCGATGCCTTCATGAAAGCAGGAGAGAAAGCTTACGAGGTCCTGAAACTCGTTGAAGCCAGAAACCAGCTTGTTGAAGAGTTGAAAACACTGGGAGGGAACTAACAATTCATTGATCTTCTGAGCCCAACTCCGTTTGGAGTTGGGCTTTTGACCTGTCTTCTGCAGAGGTGATATGGATGAAGAAATTGGACCAGTACCTTCTTGCATTTGAAAAAACAGCTGCGAAGATTCTCATAATTGTCATGATAGTTCTCATTTTCATGTCCGGTATTGCGAGGTTTTTGAGACATCCGACGAACTGGGCAGTTGACATGAGCACTTTCATGTTTGCTTGGGCATGTTTTTTTGCAGTTGATGTGGCTTGGAGAAACAACAAAATGATGTCAGTCGACCTTTTGGTAAAACGCTTTTCACCTAAGGTGCAGAAAATAATCAGATTGGTGAACTATTTCATAATAGCATCATTCTTGGTCTATTTAATAATCTGGGGATTTAGACTGACCTACACGACCAGATTTAGAACCTTTGCTGGTATACCCAACTTCAGCTACTCTTGGGTGAACGTGAGTGTTCCAGTGGGTGCCATTCTTGCACTTAGAACAACTATCATAAAAATAGTCTTGGAGTTCAAAAAGATGCCCGAAAAGGTGCAGACAGAGGGGGCAAAATGAGATGACTTTGGTAATAATTGTTTTTGCGATCTTTCTGCTCATGGGCATGCCGGTCGCATTTGCTATAGGCATATCCGGATTTGTATGGTTCTTGCAAAACCCATCACTTCCTGTAACCATACCCATACAGGTGAGCCTGTCCCAGGTGCTGAATTTCACATTGCTTGCCATTCCATTATTTATTCTGGCAGGTAATGTGATGAACTACGGAGGCGTCACCAGTAGGTTGATGAACTTTGCAGCGTCCCTGACCGGTCACATGAGAGGTGGGCTTGCCCAAGTGTCTGCGGTTTTGTCGACACTCATGGGCGGTGTTTCAGGTTCGAGCATAGCAGATGCAGCTATGGAGACTCGAATGCTTGGACCAGAAATGCTCAAAAGAGGCTATCCGAAAGGCTATGCGGTAGCGGTGAATGTGTGGACTTCTTTAATAACGCCAATAATACCACCGGGAATTGCCTTCATTATATATGGAACCATTGGTCAAGTTTCCATAGGTAGGCTATTTGCTGCAGGTATAATTCCTGGTTTGCTACTAATGGTCGCATACATGTTTGCAATATGGTTATCGGCAAAGAGCATGGGGCTAAAACCAGAAAGGGAACAGCGTGCTCCTGCGAGCGAAGTCATGAGAGCTCTGGGCAAAAGCATCTGGGCCGTCATATTTCCTGTTCTGCTTCTGTTGGGTCTGAGAACAGGGATTTTCACACCATCTGAGGTTGGTTCCTTCGCGGTAGTTTATGGGCTTATAGTTGGCATGATCATCTACAGAGAACTCGATCTCAAAACGTTTTTCAAACATACCCTTGATGATTCCATTAACGACGTTGGAAGTGTCATGTACATAATAGCGATGTCACAGATCTTTGGTTACGGCATGGTCTGGGAAAAGACACCGGAAAAGTTGGCAAGTTTCCTGCTGAACATAAGTACCAATCCCTATGTATTGATGACGATGATCGTTCTCTTTCTTATTTTCGCTGGTTTGTTCATTGATGCAACTGCATTAATCTTGATGCTCACATCCGTTTTGCTTCCCGTGGCAAGAAAGGTGGGACTTGATCCCGTGCACTTTGGTCTGGTTTTCATACTTGCAGCCGCGATGGGAAACCAGACACCACCAGTTGGAGCATCCATGTATGCGGGTTGTTCCGTTCTTGGTGCTTCTGTGGAAGAATATACAAAGGCATCTCTGCCTTTCTTCATCGCAACAGTTATTGTTATATTTGCTGTGATGTTCTCTCCACAAATAGTACTGTTTCTGCCAAATTTGCTGTTCAAGTAAAGGGGGAATGAGAAGATGAATTTCTCAAACAAGGTGGTCCTAATAACAGGAGCCGGTTCCGGTATAGGTCGGACGGCTGCGATCATGTTTGCCGACAGAGGTGCAAGGCTTGCTGTTAATGACATATCAGAGCAAAGGGGACACGAAACCGTTGAAATAATAAAGCAGAGAGGTGGAGAGGCCGCTTTCGTTGGCGGAGATGTTGCGAAAGACGCCGAAAAAATAGTGAAGAAAACCGTAGAAACTTTTGGCAAGATCGATGTTCTGGTCAACAACGCCGGAATAGTCCCATACGGAAACATAGAGGAAACTTCCGACGAGGATTTCACAAGAACAATCGAAATAAATGTGAAGGGCCCATTCTTGCTCAGTAAGTATGCTGTTGAAGAAATGAAAAAACAAAAATCTGGTGTTATTGTCAATATTGCGTCAGAGGCAGGCCTGGTTGGTATTCCAAGAAGATGCGTCTACAGTATTTCGAAAGCAGCATTGATCGGTCTCACAAGATCTCTTGCTGTGGATTACGTAGATTTTGGCATAAGAGTCAACGCAATCTGCCCGGGAACAACTTACTCTCAGGGACTCGCCCAGAGAGTCAAAGCATCTGCAGATCCAGAAGAAACTATGAGAAGGATGGTTTCAAGGATCCCTATGAAACGGCTCGGCAAAGAGGAGGAAATTGCCTTTGCGATAATGTTCGCTGCCTGTGACGAGGCATCTTTCATGACTGGAAGTATCATTAACATCGATGGTGGATCAACGATGATTTAATCTCCCATTCTTAGAACTGTTATACAGCAGCATACACCCATGAGATAGACTTTTCATCAAGGCATTAGGACGTTCTTAGGAGGTGAACTTATGGATATATTGCAGATTCTGAGAGACAGTTATAACTCACTGACCGACGCAGAAAAGAGGATTGCAGATGTGATTTTGAAAGATCCAAGAGGTGTTCTTGAGTGTTCAATAAGTGATCTGAGTAGACTTGCGAATGTAAAGAGTGAAGCCTCTGTGGTCAAATTCTACAGAAAATTGAATCTGAGCAGTTTCCAACAGTTCAAGGTGTTACTCGCCCAAGACCTCTCGAAAGCACCCTTGGAGATCGTCTATGAAGATGTTTCGGAAAAAGATGATTCAAAAACCATCACTCAGAAAATCTTCAAAGCAACGGTCAAAGCAATATTGGATACGCTTGACAGCTTAGATGCCGAATCCGTAGAGAAGGCAACTACTCTGTTCAAAGAGGCTCAGAGAATATTGTTCTTTGGCTTTGCGGCATCTGCGGCTGTCGCGTTTGATGCTTTTCACAAATTCACCAGAATAGGGAAGAACTGTTTGTTCTCCAATGATGAGCACATCATGGCGACGATTCTCGCAAATTGCACTCATAATGATCTTCTGGTTGCTGTTTCTCACTCGGGTGAAACAAAATCGATGGTCGCGCTTGCGAAAAGAGCTATAGAGTTGAGTGTGCCAGTTATTGCTATAACTGGCAACAGGAAATCGAGCCTGGCAAGGGTGTCGACAATCGTTCTCTCGACAAATACAAGAGAAACACGTATTAGAACAGATGCAATGACGTCGCGCATCGTTCAGCTGGTAATCTTAGACACGATCTATACCTTGCTTGCTGCAAGAGATACAAAAGCGATAGAAAACTTGAACAGGAGTCGTCTTGCGGTCTCCGAGCTCAAGTATTGATTTCACCTTTCAGGAGGGGATGGTGTGAAAACTGTACTTATTGTTACTCGTACCTTCGGCAAATACACATCAGAACCCATCGATTTGCTCAAGAATAACGGCTTTGATTTGTTGTGGAGTGATTCACTAAATCCAGATCTTTTGAGAAGGGCCGATGCGATAATCCTGGGAACGGGGAAGCTCACCGGCGAAATGATCGAGAATTCTTCTCTCAAGATTATCGCAAGGCATGGAGTTGGCGTAGATAACGTTGATTTGAAAAAAGCAACTGACTTAGGGATACCTGTGACAATTACCCCAAATGCGAACACCGTATCAGTTGCGGAACTCGTAATAGGGTTGATCTTTGTCCTGTCAAGAAGATTAGTGGACGTTCATAACGAGCTCTTCGAGAAAAGAAAATTCTCATCCAGCGTTGGTATCGAAGTTTTGGGGAAGACGCTTGGCGTTATCGGTTTTGGTGCCATAGGCAGAGAAACAGCAAAGAGAGGATTATGTCTTGGTATGAGAGTTCTCGCCTACGATCCTTATGTGAGTCGCGAGGTAATTCATCAATATTCAGTCGAACAAGTTGATCTGGAAACTCTGTTGAAAACAAGTGATTTTGTTTCTCTGCATCTACCTCTCAATCAAACTACAAGAAAGATGATAGGCAAGAGAGAAATCCAGATGATGAAAAAAACAGCCTTCCTAATAAACACATCACGCGGCGGTATAGTCGACGAAAATGCCTTGGTAGAGGCTTTGAAAGAAAACCAGATCGCAGGAGCAGCGTTCGACGCTTTCGAAGTAGAACCTTTACCGGAAGACTCTGTACTCTATAACTGTCCCAAATTGATTCTCACACCTCATATTGGTGCACATACATACGAAGCAATATACAGAATGAACATGATGGCATCCCAGGCGGTAGTGGACTTCTTCAACAAGAAACTACCCCAACATATCGTCAATGTTGAAATTGTCGATAGACTTCTAAAGCAAGGTTTCTCACATTAGTGGAGGTGTAAGTGATCGTGGGAATGTATGTCGGCGTCGATTTGGGTACAACTGCGGTAAAGGTGGTCGTGTACGATCCATTGACAAAGAAGGTTCAGATGGATATAAGCCGTGCGTATGAGCCAGTGTCAACAGGGCCGGGAATGTTCGAACAGAACCCTCTTGAGATTGAAAATGCGGTCTTCGATGCTCTCAGACAGGTGGCAAGGTCTTTCAGAGACGTCGATGCAATCGTTTTGGATTCGGCTCTGCACACTCTATTACTGCTTGACAAGAACATGGAACCATTGGGCAACATCATTCCTTGGTTAGATGAAAGATCTGTTGAACAGGTCAAAAGGATTTCAAAGGATGAACAACTGACGCAGCATTTGCACAAGAAAACGGGCTGTCCTGCTGATACTGTTTATCCATTTTACAAAATCCTCTGGTTAAGCGAGAATGGAAAGCTCAAATCAGCTTCTAAGATTGTTTCTCAGAAAGATTACATCATCTATAAACTAACCGGACAGATAGTCAGTGACATAAGTGTTGCTTCCGGAAGTGGCTGCCTGGATATCCACACAAAGCAATGGTGTTATGATGAACTGAAGGATCTCGCTGGAATCGACAGCGAAAAACTTCCTGGCCTTGTATCTGTGACAGAGTCGTTCAGACTCTGCAAGGCAGCTGCAGGTAGATCGGGATTATTAGAAGGTCTTCCAGTGGTTGTAGGTCTTTCAGATGCAGCGGCTTCAAGTATTGGAGCAGGCGCAGGCATCGATGATTCTTTGACCCTTTCTGTCGGCAGTAGTGCCGCGATAAGAACAATTGTAAGCCAACCACCAGAAGATTACCCAGCGCCAGGGATATGGTGCTATGTGTTAGATGAGGATCATTACATAACAGGTGCAGCTATTAAGAACGGCGGTTATGTCTTTGATTGGTATGTAAAACTTTTTTCAAGGTGTGATCATGGAACGGTCGTGAAGAAAGTTGAGAAAACTTTTGCAAATCTTGATCTTGAAAATTCAGTTCTTTTTTACCCGTTCATCTTTGGAAAGAGATTTCCTAAATTCGATCCCACACCATCTGCAAGGTTTGACAGATTGAAAAGTACTACCACCGAAGAGCAAGTCGCCAGGAGTGTACTTGAAGGGATTGCTTTCAACTTAAAGCGCGCCTTTGACGTTGTGAAAACGATGCCAAAATCTCTTAAGAAGGTCGTAGCGACGGGTGGCTTAACCCAGGCAGATGTGTGGATGAAAATGGTCTGTGCCATCTTCAATCACAAAATACTTCTGCAGAGCAGCCGGCAGGGAGCTGCGCTTGGAACAGTACTCTATGTTCTCAATAAAGGTAATTTGTGCTCTCTGGCTGCAGAATTTGAAAACACATCAGAGTACAAACCAGATCCAGAGCTGATTGAACACTATGAAAGGCTGTATCAGATGTGGCTTGATGGCTTACAATGAAGCTTTGAAAAGTTATACTCAACAAAGTTCTATCTTAGCGATATATTGTGAGAAATATTGATTTTCGTGTGTACAAATCTCTATGGATCGGTGTTTTGGATGTTCAGGTGGTTGAGTAAAATCGTATTATATATAATGGAAGGCGCCTACCAGGATCCTGGATGAATGAGAGATCGTACATTGGCATAGGTCTAATCTTTTGGTTTTCTTTCCAAAAAGATGAGTTCTGTGTCTGAGTATCTTTACAAAGCCCATGTTGTACGGGGTATCTGCAAAGACTATATCAAAGGAGTCTATGCATGAGTTGAGAAATCTTCTGAAATCTGAATTCACAACATTTATCTTTACTCCAAGTTTTCTTGAATTCTCAATGACTGTGCTTACAGATTTTCTTGATATATCAACGGCAACAACGTTTTTAGCACCACGACTTATAGCTTCAAAGGATACTATCGCACTGCCACAGAAAAGTTCCAAAAATCTTTTTTCAGAAACATCTATTATGTTGAAGATAGCCTGTCTCACAAGCGATGTGGTGTATCTTGTTCTTTTATCTGCAACTGTTTTCAATTCCCTCCCTTTGAAAGTACCACCTGTTTTCACCAACCACTTCATACCTTCCTTAGAATTTACCCTCTCAGGGATTCATATGCACACAGAAATAAATCGCAAAAGTGCATGTAAACATAAGGTTACTGACAAAAAACATATCGAAGATACTGTTAACATGCGCTTTAGAAAACGTTTGCTCACAGTGCGTTTTCGTTTGAATATTACACACATCGGTCATATAATCAAAGTACCACTATTAGCGGAGCGGTGTAAGTGGAATGGATACATGTTCCAGTCATGGCAGAAGAAGTACTACACTACTTTAGCAGTTTGAATGGATTATTTCTTGATTGTACAGTGGGTGCAGGTGGGCATTCAGAAGCAATTCTCACGAATATTGAAGGCAGCGTGGTCATCGGTCTTGATGTCGACAACGACGCATTATCTTTAGCGAAGCGAAGACTGAGCGAGTTTGAGAAACAAGGAAGATTGTACTTAGTAAAGTCTTCGTATGTTTACGCAAAAAACGTCTTAGAACAATTAAAAGTGCAGTCAATTAGTGGAATACTAATGGATCTCGGTATGTCCACGCTGCAGCTAACCAGTAGCGAGCGTGGTTTTGCGTTTTCTATGGATGGTCCACTCGATATGCGGATGGACAAAGACCAGGAATTGACAGCGTACGATGTTGTCAATTCATGGAGCGAAGAGCAACTTCGTAGATTGTTTTTTGAGTATGCTGAAGAAAAACGCTACGCAAGAAGGATAGCGAGTTCTATCGTAAGATTCAGACCGATTAGAACTACGCAAGAACTCGCAAGAGCGGTAGCAAGAGCTTTGCCAGAATCTGAGAAAAGGGCACGAAAGAGACATTTCGCAACAAGGATTTTTCAGGCAATAAGGATTGCAGTTAACAACGAGCTTGAGAACTTGAAAGAGTTTTTATCATACGCGCCAGAATTGCTATGTCCTGGCGGAAGGATCGTGATTATATCTTTTCATTCATTGGAAGACAGAATTGTGAAGGAAAGTCTCAGATCAAATCAGAACTTGACAGTGATTACGAAAAAACCAGTTAAACCTACGCAAGAAGAAATAGCAAAGAACCCAAAGGCCAGGAGTGCAAAGATGAGGGTAGCGGAGCGAAAGTGAGAGGAGGAGGGGGTTTGGCCCTCGCAAAAGCTCAAGTGAAGCGGAGTTCAAAGGTTTTTACGCGCACCGTTGTTTTTGATCTCAGTAAGGTGCTTCTCCTTGTTCTTTTCATCACAGTAACAGTTGTAATAGCCTTCCCTATTGTGCGGCTTGCGAAGCTTTCTGCCCAACTGTCTCAACAAAACAGAGTATTGGAGATGAAAATCACGGAGCTCCAGCAGCAGATCGATCAACTCAAGAATGAGCGATCTTTGATATTGGTGCATCATGAACTTGTGAGAACAGGAGAGCATGAAAAGTAATTTTTCAAGGTTGCGCGTGAAGTTGATAGTTCGTGTAGCAGGTGCCGCGGCAGTCGCGATGATTTTGTTGTTTTGTTTTCGCGGCAATGTTGTGTCTTCATATTCAAACTGGAATGTGCGCGTGCCAGCAGCGCGTGGCAAGATATTTGACACTAATGGCCGTCTCTGCGCTTTCGATGAGCTCTGCTATGTTGCCTACCTTGACATTCGATTTCTCAAGTCTCAGTACTCTGATAGATTATCACCACAACTGTCAATTCTGTTGAGAAACTTCAACCTCTCCATGACCAATGATGAGGTTCTCAGTGGGTCTGCGAATTTCCTCAAATTGGCTGAAGATAAAGAGCGTGACTCAATAGTGACGAAAATTCCCACTTCGCTCATACCGTACGTTTCCATACAGATGATCACAAAGAGAAAGCAGGTTAAGGATTACGGCCTTGACAAAATTCTGGGGAAGGTCATCGATGGGCATGGAGTCGGAGGGGTGGAGGAAAAACTTGACGATGTGCTTTCGAAGAAAAGTGATGGCAAGCTGCTTTTGAAATACCAGGGATTCGTTACGCTATCTCCGAAGATCGAGAAGGTTGTGAAACCTGTAGATGGACAGGACGCAAAATTGACCATTGATATAGACACTCAAAGAATATGCTACACAGAAATACAAAAGGCTGTCGAAGAAAACAAAGCACTTGCAGGTGGAGTAATCCTGATGGAAACAAAGACCGGCAAGATAAGGGCTATGGCTACAACGAGAGACTGGAATGATGCAATTCTGGGTTACTTTGAACCGGGATCTGCGATAAAACCTATCATCTATTCGATAGCTCTGGAAAATAATGTGATTCACATAGACGACTCGTTCTACTGCCCAGGCAGTATAAAACCTGTGCCAGAACTTGACATAACTGTGAGAGATCTTGAAGCTCATGGAAAAGTGGATGTGAGAAAGGCGATTGTTGTTTCCTGCAATACCGCCACGATTATGATCGCCGAGAGAATCAAAGACCAACTTGGCAATTACGAATACTACGACTGGCTCAAGAAGTTCGGATTGGGTGAAAGAACTGGTATCGAGATATCAGGTGAGATATCTGGTGTCTTGAGAAAACCGCAAGAATGGTCAAAGATCGATTTCGCGATGACCTCAATTGGACATGGTATAGGGACACCGGCTTTGCAATTTCTAGCAGCTTTCAATACGATCGCAAATAGGGGAGAATACGTCTATCCAACCATAGTTGAAGGCAATGATATTAGAAAAAGAAGAGTAGTAAGTGAAGCAACGGCTGTCGAAGTCTCACAGATGCTGCGAAGCGTTGTAGAAGAAGGTACAGGAATCAGGGCACAGGTGCCGGGCATAAATGTCGCTGGCAAAACTGGTACTGCTCAGAAGATAGCAGCAGGCGAAGGAAAGTACTCTTCGATTTTCGTTGGCTTTTTCCCATATGAGGATCCGAAGTACACTATGATCGTTTACATCGATGAACCATCAACAGACAAGTATCTTGCTGGTGAAGTTGCAGCACCGGTTTTTGCGTCTATTGTCAAGAAGATAAATGGATTATCTAAGGAGAACCCCATTAGCTACCCCAAAGGGATGATTCCAGATCTGAGAGGCATGAGCTTGAGAGACGCACTGATTATTCTGAATGATATCGGTGTGAAAGACATACAGGTTCAAGGTACCGGTGTTGTCACAGAGCAGTATCCTGGGCCTGGAGCGACTGATTTGAGTAAGGTCTTACTAATATTACGATGATCTTGACCGTTGATCCCCCTCGATGATATAATTGACTGGCGTTGGGAGGTCGTCTAATGGTAGGACAGCGGACTCTGGATCCGCCGGTGGAGGTTCGAGTCCTCCCCTCCCAGCCAGATCTGCAGGCGAAAGCCTGCTTTTTTTGTGTCGTGATATAATCTTAAAAGAATAGTCGAGGAGGTCTGAGAATGGAAAGAAACGTCAAAGCCCAGGACAAGAATCTTCTTGTCTACGAATATATCTTCAATCAAAACGAAGTAGCGCAAGCCGAAGAAACTGCTATCAAACATGTTGCAGAGAGGGTGGATATCCCGGGATTTAGAAAAGGAAGAGCACCGAGGTATTTGATAAGGATGCGTTACCCTGAGACGATAAAATCTGAAATGCTTGAAGTATTCTGGCAAAAGGTTACGGAAGAAATTGGCAGCAGTGAGGAAATGCTTTTGTCGCCGATTCTGGAAGATTTTGAGATCAATGAGAATGGAGCCAAATTAGTTGTGCAGATTCACAAAAAACCACAACTTGTAATAAAGCCTTTTGAGGAATTTGAGCTCAAAAAAGTTGATAAACCTTCGATTCTTGAAAGTTATGTTGAGCGAAGACTAAAAGAGCTGCAGGAATTTCACGCGATAATTGAACCGAAAGAAGGAGCCGCCGAACATGGAGATATGGTCAGAGTGAAAATGACTGTGACAACCGATGGGAAAACGATAATGAACGAGAAGGTCAATGAATATGTACTCTACAAAGAAGATGATAGGCCTATCGTTACAGAAGTCATCGGCAAGAAAGCTGGTGACACCGTTGAGTTTGACAGGGACTTTGGAAAGGAAAAGGTGTACCATTACAAGATCGAGATCGAACAAGTTAACAAACGAACATTGCTCGACATCTCTGATGAGCTTGCAAAGGCTGTTAGTTCCGAGTATGAGACACTTCAACAACTCAAGAATGACCTTGAAAAAGAAGGCTCGGAGCTTTATGAAAAAGATATGAAAGAGTTTCTTCAAAACCAGGCGATCGATATCTTATCGAATGAATCAGAACTTCTCATATCAGAGCGTACTCTGACAGAGCTTGTAGAAAGGGCATTTGAAAAGATCAAACAGGACAAAGAAGAATATGAAAAGCTGCTCAAGGATCACGATGATGATCCAGAAAAGCTCAAAGAAGCTCTCAGAAACTACTACTTAACAGATCTCAAGAGAACTCTGTCTATAGAAAAGATCGCGCAGGAAAACGATTTGAATGTCACCGATGAAGAAGTGGAAGCTCAAGCACAGGATCTGGCTGTAGCGTGGGGAATATCTGTTGACAGGGCAAAATCGATTTTGAAATCACGCCAAGATATTTCTGATGATGTGCGTTGGGAGTTATTGAAGAGAAAAGTAGCGGATCTGATTCTCGCCAAAGCAAAGATAGTCAATGTTAAGCCAGAAGAATTGCATAAGGAGGAAGAAAAACATGAAGATAAATGATCAACTAATCCCGACCGTCATAGAGACTACCGGTAGATATGAACGGGCTTACGACATCTATTCAAGACTTTTGAAGGATCGTATAGTTTTTCTTGGATATCCGATAGATGATCACACGGCAAACCTTGTGGTGGCACAGCTCTTGTTCCTTGAAGCTGAGGATCCAGACAAAGATATACAACTCTACATAAACAGTCCCGGTGGCTCGGTGACTGCTGGGCTTGCAATTTACGACACGATGCAATATGTAAAGTGTGATGTGACTACTATATGCGTGGGACAGGCTGCATCAATGGCAGCCGTACTACTCACAAGTGGAACGAAGGGGAAACGTTTTGCATTACCCAATGCCAGAATAATGCTCCATCAACCTCTTGGAGGTGCTGAGGGACCGGTTAAGGATGTAGAGATAATTACCAAGGAACTCCTGAGGATAAAGAACCTGATAAACAGCATACTGAGTGAGAAAACAGGTCAACCATTTGAGAGAATAGAAAAAGACACAGACAGAGACTTTTTCATGGATGCTTATGAAGCCTTGAATTACGGGTTAATAGATCGGGTGATTGAACCAAAGAGAAGGTGAGATTATTTGAAACTCACACCAATGATGCAGCAGTACATGCAAATAAAATCGAAATATAAAGATGCAGTCCTGCTCTTCCGCCTCGGAGATTTTTACGAGGCGTTTTTTGAAGATGCACAGTTGGTATCAAAGGTGCTTGATCTTGTTTTAACTCACAGGCAAGGAGCACCAATGGCAGGAGTACCTTATCACGCCGTGAATGTTTATCTCAAGAAACTGGTACAGGCAGGATACAAAGTTGCAATATGTGATCAGCTTGAAGATCCCGCACTCGCAAAGGGACTTGTAAAGAGAGAAGTCACCAGAATAATCACACCGGGTACGGTTCTTGAAGACGAATTGCTTGAGCAGGAATCAAATAACTATCTTGTCGCAATTTGCAGATTAGCTCGATACAGCGTTGCGGGTGTGGATGCCTCAACTGGTGAAAGTTTCGCAGCTGCTTTTGACAGCCTTGAGGCGACTCTGGATTTTCTCGATTCGATAAGAGTCTCTCAGATACTCTGCGATCCTTCGTTGCGAAATGATTTAGATGAAAGATTCGGAAATATCATGGTGGAACCGCTTTCTGACTGGCATCTGAGTGATATTAACATTGAAAAGGATATCGCAGCTGCCTTAGGTGTTTCAAGTATAGATCATCTCGAATTGGGTGAGAATCTTCAAACCTTTGCGGCTCTAATCAGATATCTTCGTTTCACATTGATGGCGAATGACTTGTTTGTGAAACCGCCCAAGATCCTAAGAGATCAATCCTATGTTTTCCTCGATCCTGAGACGATAGAACATCTCGGTTTGTTGCCGGGTGAGAAAGGCAAGAACCTGTTTGATGTTCTGAACTTTGCGAAAACCCCTATGGGTACAAGACTTCTGAAAAGCTGGATAGTTCAACCTCTGAGGGATATAAACAAAATAGAGGAAAGGTTGGACAAAGTCGAAGCCTTGATCAATGATCAGTTACTGTTGAACGAGGTTAGAGAATATCTTGGCACCGTCAAAGACATTCAGCGAATTGCTGGCAGGATCCGCTACGCTAAAGTCTCACCCAAGGATCTTGTCGCTTTGCGTCACACTCTATCAGTTTGCCCCTACATAAAGGAAGTCCTCCTGAGCAATGAAAGCTTCTCACAGATGGCTCAAATAGATTGCCTTGAGGACTTGCGCGCGAAACTTGATCAAGCCATTGAGGAAGATCCATCTGCTGTTCTTGGCGAGGGTAAGGTAATAAAAGCTGGTTATGATAAAGAACTCGATGACTTAAGAGAACTCGTTTATCATTCGCAAGAGTTCTTAATTGATTTTGAAAAGCAAGAGAGGTTGAGAACGAATATACCAAACCTAAAGGTCGGGTACAACACGATCTTTGGTTATTACATAGAAGTGACCAGATCACATCTGTCCAAGATCCCAAAGAACTATATCAGAAAACAGACTTTGGTGAACGCAGAAAGATTTGTGACAGAAGAACTGAAAAAGTTCGAGGAAAGGATGCTCACCGCTAAAGAGAAACTTGAGAAACGAGAAAAAGAACTGTATGAGAAGCTTTGTTCAGAGCTGTCAGGACAAATAGACTCAATCGTAAAGTTGGCTGACTTCCTTGCTCATGTGGATGTTCTCTCAGCCTTGGCTTACGCGGCAATGCGTTACGGTTACACCAGACCAAAATTTCAATCTGACGGAAGGTTATGCCTGCGAAATTCAAGACATCCTGTGATAGAAAGGCTCGTGGATGATTTCGTTCCAAATGATTTGCTGATGGATCAATCAAGGAGTTTTGTAATATTGACAGGTCCGAACATGAGTGGTAAGTCAACATTCATACGTCAGGTAGCTTTGATTGCATTGATGGCTCAGATTGGCAGTTTCGTTCCAGCTGAGGAAGCTGTTTTGCCGGTCTTCGACAGGATTTTCGCGAAAATGGGTGTACGTGACGACATAACATCGGGCAAGAGCACCTTTTTGGTTGAGATGAATGAAGTTGCAAAGATAATCTATCAGGCTACCAAAGACAGTTTGGTGGTCCTCGATGAAGTGGGAAGAGGAACAAGTACCTTTGATGGTATAAGCATTGCCTGGGCAGTTTCAGAATACATACACAATCAAATTGGATGCAAGTGCATTTTTGCCACACATTTCACTGAATTGACTGAACTGGCAAGACTCTATGAAGGTGTTGAAAACAAAACGATACAGGTGATTGAAGACAAGTCTGGTGTAACATTCTTGCACAAAGTGATCGAAGGAGTGGCAGACAAGAGCTATGGTATCGAAGTGGCTGCCATTGCTGGACTACCAAGGGACATTGTTCAGCGAGCTAAGGAGGTGCTCGATGTCATTGCAACCAAGAGCGAGTTGGAAGACAAACTGAGAGTCGTTAGCTCGGAAAAACTCAAGAGGTTGAAAAGAAAGAAGGTGCACCCTGATCAGTCAGCATTGTGGTGAATTACCGATCCTGCACGTGACGCATATCAATGCCGATGCAGATAGCTTTGCGAGCGCTTACTGGGGATACAGGACTATAGGAGGGGGAATCTACGTTCATCAGCCAGATTCAACTGTCTCAAATCTAATGAAGAAACTGGGTGTCAAAAACCATATTCCACAGCAAGTGCATTGTTTTTACGTGTATGATACATGTGAACCCAAGAAAGTGCCTTTTTCTGTTTACAATTACAGAATCTTTGACCATCACACGAATTGTTGTTCAGATTTTGTGAATGAAGCGGCTTTTGCACACATTAGGCATAGAACAGCAAACGTCATGAACCTTTATGACTTTAGTAGAGAAAGAGAACTGGATGAAAAGGTTTTGTTCAGTTTTGCCGTCGCACTCGTAACAGACACAGGTTTTTTGAAAACAGCGCGCTTTGAGGAAACAGAATACTTAGCAAGATTTTTGGGCAGGCATACACTTGAAGAAATCTTTGATGTCATACTCTTTGGCAAGGTAAGAAGCACCAAGAGGTTAGCTGATATTCTATTGAAAGCTCAGATAATCGAGCAAGAATTGAAAATGGGCTTGGTGGAATGTGACGACGACGATGAGTTTTTGTGTGTCGTTGACCTTTTGATGTTTCCTCTTGGGCTTTCGGTGGTAATCGGAAGACTCCCATGGGGAACGTGGATTTACTGTAAGAAGAACCTTGTACAGAAGGTGTATCAGCAGGTGCTGAGGAATTTCTCAGATCGTGAGGCTGGAAAGTTATTCAATTTTCATGACGTTGAGTTGATCGTCGATCTGTTGAGGACATTGTAGTTACCTGTCACATTCATCAAATCGTTGTGAGAAAAGAGTTCTCTGTAAGTGTTGTGACAGCATTTCAAAACAAGGGGGGATTGAATTGCTCAGGAAGATCTATGATGGGCTACCTGAGTCCTTGCGCAAACCTGCAGCCTTTGCCTTTTACTACACTGTACCTTTTCCCTATAATAGAGGACTACTTTTTGCAAGAATCTACAAACAACTCATGGAAACGCAATACTTAGACGAGCAAGCTTTGCAATCACTTCAATTAGAACGTTTGAAGCATCTGCTATCGCATGCCTATGAAAACACAGGATATTACAAGAAACTCTTCGCCAAGTACGATTTCCAGCCCAAGAAGATTCAGGATTTCAGCGATTTATCTGTACTACCACGAATTATCCTCACAAGAGAAGAAATCAACCGGAATTTCGATGAACTTGTCGCACAGAATTACAAATGTCACAAAATTCTTTTGAGAACGGGTGGAACTACGCGTGTACCTATGAATTTCTACGTTTCTGAAACAGCCTATCTCACAGCGCTCGCCTGTACACAGAGACAATGGCATTGGGCTGGTGTGAAGCCAAAAGATCTGATCTTTGTGTTTCGCGGAGGTCTTGTGACCAAAAAAGCCATCAGATCACGACGATTTTACGAAAGAATCAACAATGAGGTCTATTTTTCAACTTCCGATATGAACGAAAGTGTCCTCGAAAGGTATGTCGATATGATCAACAAAATGAAACCTGCTGCCATTCGAGGATTTCCTTCATGTCTGCAAATAATCTCAGATTACATAATGGAGAAAAAGCTCTATGTCTTTTCACCGAAAGCTATACAGACAAGTTCAGAGGTTCTGCTACCTGAACAACGAAAGAAGATTGAATCTGCCTTTAATTCACCTGTTTTCGACGCATATGGTAACGGTGAACACACGGTAATTGCAACAGAATGCGAGAAACATCAGGGTCTGCATCTGAATCAGGAATTTGGTTACACCGAGTTTGTCAAAGTGGAAGACTCACAGGAAGGTGAAAATATATTCAAAGTTGTGACGACGTCACTCTTGAATGACGCCTTTGTGTTTTTCAGGTATGATACCGAGGATCTGGTTGTCCTGGCTGAGTCTTCTTGTAGTTGTGGCAGGAAAATGCCTCTCATCAAAAAGATTATGGGTAGGTGTGGTGACATTATAAGATGTTCAGATGGGAGGAAGATTTCACCGGTTTCTTTTGCCAACTTCTGGGTTGATAATCTCAGAGACAATTTAAAGGGTATCAAATATGTTCAGCTGGTGCAGGAGGACTTTGATTTCTTTGTTGTCAAACTAGTTGGTGTCAAAGACTCTGGGAATGAAAAACTCATAAGAAACGTATTACCACTTTTGCTTGGCAAGAACGTAAGATTGGAGTTTGAATACTTATCTTGTGTACCTGCCGGTAAGAAGTGGCGTGTCACTATTTCAAAGTTCCAGTGATTATAGGATTTGTGGTACTGATCTCAAAAAACAGGTTAGTTGAACTTTAACCGTGATTGATATGACTAAAATATGGTATCAGTGATAAAATAGAAAATAGAAAAAATCTATTCAGATGAAACAGTGTTTTACATAAGTTCTCAGGGGGAATATGAAATGACTCGAGAACAGCTCATGGAGATTATTGCTCAGCGAATAAGTAGGTGTACGGCTTGCGCACTCCACACGACAAGAACGAATGTGGTTGTTGGTGAAGGTAGTTTGTATTCTCCAATAATGTTTGTTGGGGAAGGTCCCGGTGAAGAAGAAGACAAAACAGGAAGACCCTTTGTTGGAAAGGCAGGTCAGCTTTTGACCAAGATCCTCGAATCGGTAAACATTAGGCGCGAAGATGTATACATATGTAATATCGTGAAGTGCAGGCCACCCAACAACAGAGTCCCTAAACCAGAAGAGCAAAAGGCTTGCGGTCACTTTCTTATTGCACAAATTATGATTGTGGATCCACAAATCATCATCCCACTTGGCAGTACTGCTTTGTCTTTTTTTCTAAATCAGAATCTCTCAATCAGCGAGTACAGGGGGAAAGAAATGGATTGGAAAGGTGGAAAGAAATTGTTCCCAATGTTTCATCCAAGCTTCCTGCTGAGGAATCCTTCAAAGGAAAAAGGCTCACCCAAGGATCTTACTTGGCAGGATATAAAAAAGGTGAGGACGTTCTTTGATCAGTACAAAAGGAGGTAAGAGTATGGCAAGGGGCAGAAAGAAAATCTTAACACCCGCACTTGAGGACTACTTGACTATCATTTACGAAATCCAGCAAAAACAGCCAGCCGCGAGGATAAGCACGATCGCTCGCAAAGTAGGAGTTAGCCTTCCGAGCGTGACAAACGCCGTGAGACGCTTGGCGGACCTTGGTTATGTTGAATACGAAAAATATGGACTCATAGTCTTGACAAACAAGGGAAAGAGAAAAGCGCAAATCATGCGTGTACTCCAGCAAAGAATCTGCAATTTCTTTTACTACGTTTTGGGAGTACCGATGGACGTATCCGACAAGGTCTCAAAGCATTTGTCCCATTATCTGACAGCTCGAGCACGTGAGAGAGTGAAGGAATTCTACAGATTGATTCTTGATTTTGACGAATCTAAGGCAAAGGATCTGAGAAAATTCATCGAGGAAAGTAGAAAACTCGTCAATGTGGAGCGTCTCCCACAAGAAGTATTGGAGGACATCAAGGCAGCAGAAATCGAGGAAGAAGAAGGTGACTGATAGTGCCAAACATTCTTGTCACTGGTGGAGCTGGATTCATAGGATCGCATATAGTAGATGCGCTAACCCAAGAAGGTCATAAAGTAGTTGTGGTTGATAATCTCTCCACGGGCAAGGTGGAGAATCTAAATCGAAACGTTCTATTTTATCAGCAGAGCATTGAAGATGAAGAAATGATGGAACGTATCTTCATGCTGCATAAATTCGAATACGTATTTCACCTTGCTGCGCAGGCAAGCGTAAGTATTTCCGTAAAGGAACCTGCAAAAGACGCCAAAATAAATATCTTGGGAAGTCTAATCCTTCTGGAAAAGAGTGTGAAGTACGGTGTCAAGAAATTCATCTTTTCCTCGACAGGTGGGGCGATCTATGGTGAAAATGTGCCAACACCAACCACTGAAGCAACAATCCCCCACCCAATTTCCCCTTATGGTATAGCCAAAAGATCTGTAGAGATGTATCTTGAATTCTACAAAAACGAGAAAAACCTGAATTTCGTGGCTCTCAGGTATGGCAATGTTTATGGCCCCAGGCAGGACCCCAACGGTGAAGCTGGCGTTGTCGCAATCTTCTCCTCCAGAATGCTCAAAAAGGAAGATATCAACATCTTTGGAGATGGAGAATATGTTAGAGACTACGTGTATGTAAAGGATGTTGTTCGTGCCAATCTGCTTGCGTTGAAGGAAGATGTCAGCGGTATATACAACATAGGTACTGGCATTGGTACCTCTGTTAATGAACTTTTCAAGATGCTCGCACAGATAACCAACTATGAAAAACAGCCAATCTATGCCCCACCCAGGAAGGGAGATATACGAAAGAGTATTCTTGATTCATCAAAAGCAAAATCAGAACTTGGTTGGTCTGCAAGCACAACAATCATGGAAGGGCTGATGGCAACTGTTGAATTTTTCAAGGCGTGATGGGAGTAGTTCATCTACCCATCGTTTTTGGGGGTCTTAAGGTGGTTTTTGACCCACAGACAGATGAACACAAACCTCTTGCCGAAAGGGTCAGACCAAAGACTCTTGATGATTTGGTTGGTCAGCAACATGTTATGGGCAAAGATGGCATATTACGTAAAGCTCTCGAAAAAGGGAGTATATTCTCGTGCATCTTGTATGGCCCACCAGGTTGTGGCAAGAGCTCCATAGCAGAACTCATAAAAAAATACGTCAATGCTGAGTTTTACTCGTTCAGCGGAGCACTCCATGGTGCCGCGGAGATAAAGCAAGCCATGAACCGTGCTCTGGAGATGAGAAGGTATGGCAAACAAACGGTAGTCTTCATAGATGAAATTCACCGTCTCAATAAAGCCCAACAAGATCTGCTACTCTCCAAGGTGGAAGATGGAACAATAACTTTGATAGGTGCAACAACGGAGAACCCGTCCTTTGAAATCATTCCGCCTCTGTTGTCCAGGTGCAGGGTGATTTTTCTAAAACCTCTTTCCAATGAAGATTTGGTCAGGATAATGAAAAGAGCGTTGGTTGTGGATCAGAAGATAGCAAGCTATGAAATCTCAGTTAACGACGATGTTCTTGAATCGATAGCATTGCTGTCCCAAGGTGATGCTCGTTTCGCGTTGAATACTCTTGAAATGGCAATTGAAACCGCAAAATCCATGAACGAGAAGGTACTGGATCTGAAAACCTTGCAAGCCAGCACGAGCTACAAACCACAAGGCTACAGAAGTGAAGAACACTACGACTTTGCTTCGGCTTTCATAAAGAGTCTCAGAGGTAGTGACCCAGATGCAGCCCTGTATTACATGATGAGAATGATCGAATCTGGTGAAGATCCCATGTTCATAGCTCGAAGAATGGTAATCCTTGCGAGCGAAGACATCGGTTTGGCTGAACCCATGGCGTTGCTTGTTGCAGTATCTGCCGCACAAGCTGTTGAATATGTGGGCTTACCTGAATGTGTTCTGAATCTTGCCCAAGCTGCGATATACCTTGCATCGGCACCGAAGAGTAATTCGGTTTATATGGCCGTTGAAACAGCGAGAAATGTTGCAAAACAATCAACCAACCTTCAGGTCCCACTTTTTTTGAGAAATCCTGTTACAAAACTGATGAAAAGCGCTGGTTATGGTGACGGATATATATACCCGCACGAGGTGGGGGGATTCGTGAAAAGAAGCTACATGCCTGATGAGCTCAGAAAAATAAGGATTTACGTGCCCAAAGAAATTGGAAAGGAAGTAAATATCAAAAAGAAGCTTGAAGAGCTTTGGGGAAAGGAAAAATATTCGCAGGAGGAAGGAAAATGAAATTGATCAAATCAGACAATTGTATCTATGCCTTTTCACAATCAATGCAGCCCGTCGAGACGGCCGAGCCAGGTGAAATACTACTCTTTGAAACATCAGATGCCCTTGGAGGTCAGATCAAAGATGAAAATGACACGACAAACCTTGATTTTTCAAAGGTCAACCCCGCTACAGGTCCTGTGTTTATAAAAAATGCACATGTAGGTCAAACTTTGAAGGTCAAGATTCTGGATATAGAAATCTCTGATAGAGGTGTTATAGTAGCCGAAGAAGGTTTCGGTGTCCTACCAGACGCTATCAAAGGATTCAAAGCCAAGGTTCTTGAGATCAACAACGGTTTTATTTGTTTCGACAATATCACACTTTCAATCGATCCAATGATCGGTGTCATTGGTGTGGCACCAGAAAAAGGAGAGTTTCCAACTGGCACTGCTTCTAAGCACGGTGGAAACATGGACACCAAGTATATCAAGTCAGGAAGTACCCTTTATTTGCCCATTTTCCAAGAAGGGGCTCTTCTCGCGCTGGGCGATGTGCATGCTCTAATGGCAGATGGCGAAGTCTGTGTTTCGGCTTGTGAGGTCGGTTCAAAAGTGACGATCAAGACGGAACTCATTGATAGGAAAATAAACTGGCCGGTTGTTGAGACAGATCAAGGTTATTTCATACTGGTCTCTTTACCAGACATAAACGAAGCCTTCAGAGAGGCAACACTCCAATCTGTGGAGTTACTATCTGAACAACTGCGAATCCCTTTTGAAAAGGCTTATATGCTGGCAAGTCTTGTGGTAGACATTCAGATAAGCCAGCTTGTTGATCCCAACAAAACAGTTAGGGCTTTCGTACCAAAAAGAATTTTTTGGTGACCAACGGAGGAATGAGATAGATGGATGTGTCAATAGTTGTCGATAGCAGCATGGATTACCCCCGTGATTACAAATGGCAACTTCCAGTCTTTACCCTTCCTTTGAGATTGTACATAGACGAAAAAGAGTACAGAGACAGATTTGACATGAATGAGGAACAGATATATCAATACATGATCGAAGGAAAGAAAGTTGGAACTTCACTGCCGAATGTCAAAGAAACAGTT
Organism: Thermotogota bacterium; assembly: GCA_029551145.1. Taxonomy (GTDB): domain Bacteria; phylum Thermotogota; class Thermotogae; order Thermotogales; family DSM-5069; genus Pseudothermotoga_B. The sequence continues at coordinate 167,314 of JAKPGA010000034.1, forward strand.
GAACTCTTGAGAAGTCTTTGCAAGGAATACGGGAAGGTCATCGTTTTAACACTCTCTCAGAAACTCAGTGGCACCTTCAACATGGTTAGAACAGTTGTTGAGAACTTCGACCTGAGTAAGAAAGTTGATGTTTACGATTCGAAAGGCGTTAGCGGTAAGATCTACTATGTCCTAATCAGACTGATCAATGATATCCTCAATGGGAAAAGAGTTTCTCAAGAAATCATTGACAAATACAGCAAAGATTCAGCAATGTTCTTTGTCTTGAACACCTTGGAATACCTCAAAAAAGGCGGGAGAATAGGCAAACTCAGTGCCTTAATAGGTAAAATGTTGAATATAAAGCCGATCCTATCACTGAATGAAGATGGTGAACTGTACAAACTATCGTCAGCGAGGAATGAAAAAGATTTGCTTGAAAAGATATCTTCATTGGTGAGGAACTTCATTGGCAAGGAAAAGAGTTATCTCCTCTATGGAGGTTACGGCCTTGAAAGCATGAGAGAATTCCTGAACAAGATATTGGCAAGATTTGACAAATGCGATGGAATAGCCCGTGTGGGACCAGCGGTCACGGCACACGCTGGACCTGAGGTGTTCGGAGTTCTGGTGGGGAAACCCTTTTTCTGAATTTTTTAAAGAATTATTCAAAGATCCTGAACATTTAACTGTCTTGATAAGAGCTGTATTTGTGCTAATATATTCAATGGTTTGTGTCGGGGCGTAGCGCAGACGGCTTAGCGCGCCTGCCTTGGGAGCAGGAGGTCGCTGGTTCAAGTCCAGTCGCCCCGACCATTTTTTTCAAAGTTCTCAGGAACCATCCTCTGTTCAAAAACCCTTTCTATGCTGTGAACACAAATTCCATGGTTGTTCTATTTGTTGCGCTATATTATCTTGTGAAAGGTTAAATGTCCCAAGAAAAACGGGTTATTGGCTCAGTATTCGTTACACCCATGGTTCTTTTCAAAGTTCGTTGGAATAGAACTGTAAGGAAAACCACGAGAAGATTTCCTGCTGAGCCCTGAGAGAAAATCACACTGTTCCAATGAGAATAGCCCGTTCTTTGAACTGACAAACACTTCAAATATGTTGAAAGAATTCTCGTGGCTGAACTTCTTTTTTTCGCAATTTCACACAGTTGAGCCAGCACCAACAATACCCATGATCCATCTCAACGATAATCTTACAGACAACAGGGATTGACCAACACATCATAGCACTGAAAAAGACAACTTTCCAAAGATACAAACAAGGATTGCGATCAAATAGTTTACACTTACTTAAATGGGTCAGCATGTAGAATGTCATATGAATAGTTGTATAATTGTACAAGAATGAAAGGAGGTAGGTGGTGAATCCAGAAAAACTTCTCAAAGCCTTGGCCTGTAAATGGAGAATTGAGATCATAAAGCAGATAGCAGAACAAGATCTGTGTATGTGTGACCTTGAGGCTACAAACCATATTGACATGACAACTATCTCAAGGCATATAGCCGTCCTACAGAATGCTGGAATTGTTGAGCTAAAGAGAGAGGGACAGAGAAAAAGAATTCTTCTAAAAGATAACAGGGTTCTCGAACTGATTAATTTGGCGGAGGATATCTGTAAAGGACTGCAATCGTCATAAAGGAGGAGGTAAGATGGCAAAGAACTGGTATCCAGTTATCGACTATGAAAAATGTGCCGGCTGTCTAAGCTGTGCGAATTTCTGTCCTCATGGAGTCTACACAATCCAAGACGGCAAACCTGTTGTCACCAATCCTCTGGAATGTGTCGAATTCTGCAGAGGATGTCAAAAACTCTGTGATTACGGTGCGATAACTTACTCTGCGGAGGTGAAAACTCATGGGTAAAAAAGGATTGTTACTGTGTGTTTGTCAGGGTACGTGTCCATCTTTTCATCAGATGAATGTTTTTGAAGTACTCAACGCCGTGAGAAGAGAAAACTTGGTTGATTTCGTGGGTCTTCATCCACAACTGTGCGCAGATGATGGAGATATTTATTTGAAAACATTGACAAAGGATGACCAGATAGAGAAATTATATGTGGCAGGCTGTGATCCAGCGATGCAGAAGAAGATGTATCGAGATGCCTTTGAAGCAAGTAATTTCGATAAATCAAAACACGTTGGTGTGGACATAAGAAACATGACCACAGAGCAAGCAATCGAGGCAATAAGAAATCTCATAAAGAATAGTTAGTCCAAATTTCTCTTTCAAAGAAGATAGTTTTGAGATATAATTGATCTGTATCGATTAGCTTTGAAAAATACCGGCCTCAGGCCGGTGTTTTCTTAGTCTGAAAAGGTATCCTTAGGAATATTCCATCGAGGTGAACAAAGATGTGCAGAATGATCGGATTTTCTTTTGACAAGCAGACAGTCGTGACCGTTCTTTTCGAACATCTACAACACATGGCTCAGCGTGGAAAAGGTGCCCCACACAACCACGGTTGGGGGCTGTACGCGCTCAAGGATGATGCAGTAGTGTACTATCGCTCACCAAGACCTGCTTATGAAGAGACAATTGTGCCTTTTTCGGCACAGGTGGGCATAATGCATGCGAGGAAGGCTTCTGAGCACCTACCAGTGACTTTCTTACAGCTCCACCCTTTTATCGATAACAAGGGCAAGGCGTTCTGTCACAACGGGACGATCTTTGACATACCACAGTTTTCAATAGAGAGCGATACTTATTCGTATTTTGTAAGGATTAAAGACTATCAGGACTACCAACAACTCTCAGAGAATGTCAAAACAGTTACTCACAGTTATAGACATACCGGTATGAACTTTTTGATGGTAGACGGTGAGAGGCTTATCGTCTATTGCGGTTACAGTGAAAATGCAGATTACTATACTCTTTGGTACGATGACAGTAATGGTTTTGTTGTGTGCTCTGAACCGATGTCTCACAGCTTCAAGCCAATGGAGAATCGAAGTCTTTTTGTCATAGAAAATGGAAAGTTGATCACAACGCTCAAAATATAGCTAAAAGAGGGCGCAACTTTACGCCCTCTTTCATGAAAAATAATGCTCTACTGCGTGCATCGCCGCAATCGCACCATCTGCAACGGCAGTGATTATCTGCCTTGTGTTCTTTTTTCTAACATCCCCTATGGCATATATTCTGGGAACACTCGTCTGCATTGATTCATCTGTGATGATATAGCCAGATTCATCGAGCTCGACAATCCCGTTTACTAACTCCGAGTTTGGCATCAAACCTATTGCGATAAAAACACCGTCGAACTTTAGTCTACTCAACTGACCTGTCTTTGTGTCCTTTAATATGACCTCTTCTAATTTTTTGGATCCAACGAATTCTTCAACGACCTTGTTGAATTCAAATTTGATCTTTTCGTTGGAGAAAGCCTTATCCTGAAGAATTTTCACTGCTCTGAGTTTGTCTCTTCGATGAATTATGGTCACCGACCTTGCAATCTTAGCCAGATAAAGCGCATCGTTTATCGCTGTATCTCCTCCTCCAACAACCGCAACATCTTTGTCTTTAAAAAAGTATCCATCACAGGTCGCGCAGTAAGATATACCCTTGGCTGTAAGTTCCCTTTCGCCAGCTACTCCAAGTTTCCTGGGATCAGCGCCAGTTGCTATCATTATCACACCGGCACTTATCAGCCTGCCTTCTTCAGTCCTCACGATCCTCTTTTCATCTTCAACAATGATTTTCGTTGCCTGTGCATTGAGAAACTCTGTGCCAAGTGACTCGGCGTGTTCCTTCATCCTTCGTGCGAGTTCCTGTCCTTCAATAGATGAGAAACCAAGGTAATTGTCTATGTACGTGGTCAAATTCAATTGCCCGCCTTCAAGCGTTTTCTCGATCACAAGTACACTCAGACCAGCACGCTTAGCATAAACCGCCGCACCCAACGCTGCAGGTCCACCACCTACGGTCACCACATCATAGTGATCTTTGATTTCACCTTTCAAACCTACATCAAAGAGCACGCTCAATCATCTCCAACTGCCTTGAAAAGTTCTTGTATGAATGCGTTTTCTGGATACGCCCCAACAAAATCGTGTTTGTCATTAATGAAGGTATGTGGAACGGAGGAGACTCCGTAATTCATACTCATTTCTGGGAATTCATTTGCCTCAATCATCTCAGCGATGATGTTTGAATTGACCAACGCGGCGCTGTGGGCCATCAATACAGCCTTTGGGCAGTAAGGACAGGTTGGTGTCACGAAGACCTTGATTCTGACAGGTGAATCTATGGATCGGATTTTCTCGATTTGCTCAGCATTGAAAAAAGACGGCTTTCCTGTGGACACAGATATGATGTCCTGTATCAGACTCGAAAACTCGTGACCTGATGGTATGCCGTAGAACCTTATTCTCGAGTCATTGCCTTCTTTATCAAGAAGAACTATTGCTGGAGCCATGCCTATCTTGTACTGATCTACAATCTGTTTATCTCTTTTCACATGATAGACGTACATCTCCAATTTACTGTCAATCGAGGACAATTCCTGCAGAACTTGCTCTGTTAGATCACAATACTCACATTCAGACTTGTCATCCACAAAGATCAGTATTTTCACCGGATCCTTCAATTGTTCCGAGAAAACCTTTTGAAGATATCTTGCGTCTTTTTCACTTATCAATGCCATTTTTCATACCTCCTCAGCTTCTACATATAAATTCTACCAGATTAGTCGGAATTTATTCTTTTCTATCCAGTAAAGACGATGTAAAACCTAAGATGATAAGCAGAACACCAAGCGAGAGTTTGCTCAGTTCATGACCAGGCGAGACTCTGTTCAGGACGAAGACAAGCGTAAACAATCCCCAGCAGATCAAAACGGAGGCGACATTCCGTTTTGTGCATCGTCTCAGCAGATAAGTCGTCACATACTCTTTCTTGGTGAACCCCATGGAAAGAAAGAGCACTCGAAATCTCTTATCTTCACCTTCAAGATAAACGGACAGTCTACCTATATGGAAAAGAAAAGCAATCAGCGAACATATGAAAAAGTTTCTGACACCATACTGCCCAAAGACAGAGGTATATGTGATGAGAGCACCTAATGTGGCGAGCACGTTAATCGTAGAAAAAGGAGCAAGCGTCATGTTCGCAGTGCCAGAAAAACTCGCCCAGACAACTGGGAGAGCGGAAGATATGCCAATCAATGAATAGACTGCGCCAAAAAGAAAATCTCTGAGAAAATCAGTCACCTTTATTTTTTCTCCTCTCCTTCGGGTTCTTTTTTGAGAACCTCTGCAATACCTGCGAGACTTGAGAGAATCGCAGAAGCTTCCATGGGCAAGAATATCTTGGTAGCTTTGCCGTTGGCTATTTCCTTGAGCGCATCGAGGTACTTGATTGCTATCAAATCACTGGTCGGTGCACCTTCATGAATAGCCTTGAAGACACTCAAGATTGCATCCGCTTGACCTTGCGCTTCTGCGATGAGTTTGAATCTGTTTGCTTCGGCAACCTTCTTGATCGCCTCGGCTTCACCTTCTGCTTTCAAAATGGCCGCATTTCTTTCTCCTTCTGCCTTAAGTATTTCCGCTTGTTTTATACCTTCTGCTTCGAGAATTGCTGCTCTTTTTGTTCTTTCTGCCTTCATCTGTTTACTCATAGCGTCGGTTATATCCTTCGGTGGATCGATCTTCTTGATCTCAACCCTTGTTATTCTCACTCCCCATTTATCTGTGGCGTCGTCCAAAACCGTTCTCAACCTTGTATTTATCTTCTCTCTTGAAGTGAGTGTTTGATCAAGTTCCAGTTCACCTATAACATTTCTCAAATTGGTCTGAGCGAGTTTGAGTGTCGCGAATTGAAAGTTGTTGACGTTGTACACAACCTTGTACGCATCTGTGACTTCATAGTAAATCACCGCGTCTACCGTAACAACAACATTGTCCTTGGTTATAACTTCTTGTGGTGGGACGTCTATGACCATTTCTCTAAGATCAACGCGAGTCATTCTGTCAAAGAAAGGTATGATGAAGTGCAAACCCGGTCCCGCTTCTTTGTGAAATTTACCAAGCCTTTCCACTAATCCTCTCTGATAAGGCCTAACTACTTTGATACCAGTGGCGGCTATTATCAGTATCAATATTGCAACTACACCGAGTGCTATTATCATTTTTCTTCACCTCCCTGCGATTTTTCGACGACAACATGCGCCCCTTCTACTCTCAGTATCTTAACTTTTTCTCCTTCTTGGATGATAGAATCGTCCTTAGAATAAGCCCGCCATATGTCGCCGTCGATCTTAACAAGTCCTTTGCCCTGTTCATTGTTGACAGTTTCGACTACTGAACCAATTTTCCCTATTATCTCATCTACATGTATCTTGCGCGGTTGCTCCTTGGTTAATTTCTTGGTCAATGGTCGGGTCAAGATCACCAAAAGTCCAGATACAACAATGAAGGTTATGACCTGGATTAGCGTACCAAAGGCGACGCTAACTGCAGATGCTACAAATGCTCCTATTCCAAACCAAAAAAGGAAAAACGTTGGGGTGAATATTTCACCTATCACAAAAATCACGCCAAAGATCAGCCAGACTACAAAAGGTTCCATTTGTATCACCCCCTTCAAAGTGTGAAGACAATTTCTGGATCAACATAGTTTATCTGGAAATTCACAGGTTCCTTTAAACTTCGCAGATATCTGTCGATCTTGCCACTGTATCTGGATGAGATATGGTACAAGATCAATCTCTGGACATTGGCTTGACGTGCTATTTCGAGTACCTCTTCAAGTGAGGCGTGTGCGTTCATTTTCCTGTCGCTGGTTTTAAGAAATGTGCATTCATGCAACAATATCTCACTGTCTTTGGCATCTAATGGATCGATACCAAAGGTATCGCCAGAGACCGTCAGGATTTTCTTCTCATATGCCTCTGTTATTTGATCTGACCCAAATCTCTTGGACAGCTTACTTATTTCCTCTTCCGGGAGGTCTCTGAATTCCTGTCTGAGTCTTCGACGTGTTTCAATTACATTATACCCGAGGCTGAAATCTTGAACCGTGTGCTTCACCTTAAATGGTACTATATACCTTGCAAACCCACCTGCCTGCCTCAAAAAAACCTTCTCTTGAGCCGATACAGGCTGAGCAATCAAGTCGAATCTGAGATCGTCGTTGGCTCTTTTGATGAACTCCAACCATTCCTCGATCGCAGTGTTACCTTTTGGATAATAGACTATAAGTGGTTTTTCTCTGTCTCCCATGGAATTGTTTCTCGTGTTCACTATGGTCCATAACCCGGATATATGATCTATGTGACCGTGTGTCAAGAAAACATATCTGATGGCGTAAATCCTATTTGACATCGCCAGTGAAACACCTTCACCTGCATCAAAGAGTATTCTCTCAGGAGCGTAATAGATCCAGGTAGAATACAGAGCTTTGGAGTATATCTGAAGTATCAGCTTACTCACCCTTTCTCTTCACCTATGACCTCGAGTTTTATCACACCTTTTACACCTCCTGGAAGGTGCATTTCAACATCATATAGGCCAACTTCTTTAATCGGCTTTTCAAGGTGGATCCATCTTTTATCTATCTCCATATTTGCGTTCTTGGAGAGAATCTCTGCCAAACTAACCGATGTCAGTGCTCCAAAAAGCTTTCCTCCACCTCCTACCTTGACGTAGACCTTGTGTACCTGGCGCTGCAGAGTTTTGAGTATCTCTTCGCTTTTCTTTCTGGTGAGATCTTCTTTATGAATCTTCAGTGTCTTCTCGTTTTCAATCCTTTTCATCTCACCCTCTGTTGCGGGCTTTGCCAAACCTCGTGGTATGAGATAGTTCCTTGCGTATCCATCTTTCACTTCTTTTAATTCACCACTCTTGCCTATACCCGATATGTCCTTCAGCAAGACAACTTTCATCTGACGTTCCTCCTTTCGTTTTCATTATACTATGACACAGAAAAGCCAAGGGATTGCCGAACAGACTTGTACATTCAGATCAACAGTTCATTTTTTCGCACCGTAAGCAATACACCTTCAGATGTGTTAGCGCTGAGGTTATGTCTCGAATTATCAAAGTAAACGCAAACAGCGAGATAGTATGAAGTTGTATGTTAAGATTGTTCTGTAGAGAAATTGAACTTTTGGAGGTATTTATTTTTATGGCCATAGTCATTTTTGAGCACATACTCCTGTCTATCTCATGGATCATCGGTTGGTTGATCTTCGCGAGGATGAAGTTCCTGCGAAAGCAAAGATCATCGTCTCTACCAAACGTCTCTGTGATTATACCAGCAAGAAATGAAGAGGTGAACCTTCCAAAAATACTCTCAGCCCTTCAAAGGCAGAGTTATCCTAACTTCGAGATTATTGTCGTCAACGATAATTCCACAGACAAAACAAGAGAGATTGCTTTATCGTTCAAGAAAGTGAATCTGGTTGATCTGCTGGAAGAACCACCTGAAGGCTGGGTAGGCAAATCCTGGGCTTGTTGGAATGGCTATTTGAAAGCGACAGGTGAGATTCTCATCTTCATGGACGCTGATGTTGAACCATCTGTAGATGCCGTCGCTACTCTTGTGTCGGTGCATCTCGAAAAGAGGGGGTTGGTATCTGTTTGGCCATACCAAAGATTTGAAATGCTTTATGAACACTTAACTCTGCCATTCAATATGATTGTAGTTGGTTCAATAGGTTCCTTTTCAATCTTTCACCAAAAGCCCGTTGGTTCTTATGGTCCTGTTATGGTTGTAGATAAAAAGACCTACGGAGAGGTGCAAGGACACCACACAACTAAGAATGAGATCTTAGAGGATATGAAGCTTGGCAGGTTGTTTGTCAAAAAAGGATTCTGTGTGGACAATCGCCTTGGCGGTGAGATCATCAAATTCAGGATGTACCCCTTAGGGATAAAACAAATGTTCGAGGGATTTACAAAAAACATGTCCTTAGGTGCGGCTTCAGTTGGAATGAACTTCTTCCTAAGTTTTTTGTGGATGGTAGGATTGTATTCCACGGCCTTCGGCGTATTCGATCTTTCGAAAACTATATATTATCTGTTCTTTGTGGTCCAAATCTATTTTCTATCACGGAAGTTGGGTGATTACACGATTTTGGATGCCATGTTTTATCCTGTTCACTATTGCTTTTTTCTTGTGGTTTTCTTTATCTCTTTGGTAAGAGTCTTGTTTTTCAGGCGAGTCACCTGGAAAGGTAGGAGAATACATGTTTAACCTTCTTGTCATAGTTCTTCAGTTTCTGTCTGGATCGATAATGTTTTCCTGGATCTTCGCCAGACTCCTTCGAGTGGACATTTCCAAGGTTCGAGATGGCAATCCAGGTTCCACAAATCTATGGCGTGCAAAAGGCTTGAAATGGGGTCTTCTTGCACTCGCATTGGATTATTTCAAGGGCACATTCCCTCTTTTCTTGTTCATGGTCTTGAAGATTACAACCAACGAATATGTAATTTCTATGGCAGCTTTGGCTGGCATCGCAGGTCATGGTTTTTCACCGATGCTCAAATTCAGAGGAGGTAAAGCAGTGGCTACGACTTTTGGTGCGTGGTCGGTGTTAACCAAATGGCAGGGACCTGTAATTTTGGGTACTGTGTTTTCTATCTTCAGTCTCTTCAAGAAACAGACGACGGTGGAAGAAGATTCTGTGAGGGTATTGGTTGGCTTTATCGCTTTGATGCCATTTGTTCTGTACAAAGCCTTTACTGCTCAGTGGCACCTGCTGCTCTTCTATGTTGGTAATTTCGCTATTATTGCTTTGAAGCATTGGAAAGATTGGCACAGATTCTTTTCAAAGATTTGCCACAAAGGTCAATCTTCTGGCTTATACTAACAAATCGGGAGGAATTTTATGGAATACGACCTTTACTTGAGGATTGAAAAAGAAGATGTTCACAAACTTGGTTACATTCTTGAAGTGGAAGACAACCTTGTTAACATGAGAAAGTACGAGAATGGTCTTCTGAGAATACTCGTTCCAGCAGATCTCTTGCAAGATCTTTTGAGTTTCCTGGAGAGTGTCAAGAGACATATCAACTTCCAGATAGTCGATTGTAAGCAGAACGATGGGACTGTTTAAGTTGCTCATGCCGAGGGAATTTCTGGAAGACTTGTCAGATTTGGACATAGATAAATTTCTGAAGGCTGGCAAGGACTTCTTCATATTCGATTTTGACAACACACTTGGCCTGTGGAGAAGTTGTGTTATCGAGGAGAGATTTCAGGCGCTTTTGAATCGAATAACACAAGCCAGTGGAAAGGTTCTGATAGCTTCAAACGGTAGACCAAGGCAGATTTCTCAGGAAGGTGTACAGGTGATCTGGAGGGCGAGAAAACCTCTTGCTGGCAAAATAAAGAGGGCACTTTTGGAACAAAATGTTGATCTCAGCAGAGTTGTAATGATTGGTGACCAGATCTTCACCGATGTTCTTGCAGGCAACATGCTTGGTGTTTACACCGTGAAGGTACGACCTTTGAGCACCAGGGAGTTCTTTGGCACTAAGGTTCTTAGGGTCCTTGAGAGAATCGTTATTCAAACTGTGAAAAAAGGTGATAATGGTGAAGTGTGAAGGTTGTGGTGCTCAGATTCAGCACGAAGACGGCAAAAAGCCTGGTTATGTACCAAAAGATGTTTTTGAAAAAAGAAAGGCGCAGGGAAAACAGTTGCTCTGTCAAAGGTGTTTCAGGGCAAGACACTATGGCAAGTTAGAGCCAGTCAGATTCCGCAGCGATTTTTCAGAGGAATTATCCAAAATCGTCGACGGTTTTGACAGGGTCGTTTGGGTCTTTGATATAACTGACTTTGAAGGAAGTTATGATCCTCTTTTGGCTGACATCTTGAGAAACAGTGAAAAGATACTCGTAATAAACAAGATAGATCTTCTACCAAGAGCGGTATCTGTTCAGGAAATAAGAGATTGGGTACGTGGAAGACTTGAGTCTGAGAAAATCGAAGATATTTACTTGACGAGCACGACAAGAAAGTACGGTATAACAAGACTCGCGAATCATCTGAGTAAGTTCCAGAAGGTTGTTTTTGTCGGGATGACAAATGTCGGGAAATCTTCTCTCGTTCGTGCTTTAACCGGAGCCAATGTGAGTGTTACTCCTTTTCCAGGCACAACCATGGGGTTGATCAAAGCTCAAATGGGAAAAACCCTTGTGTATGATACACCTGGAATAATCACAGATCACCGTGTCATCGATTTTCTGCCTGCCAATTGTCAAAAACTGATCGTTCCCCAGAAACATCTGAGCAGGATGACCTTCAAACCCGATAACGATAGAGTGATCTTCATGGGCGGAATGTGCCGTTTTGATTTTGATTTCACTACACAGCTTTTGCCAATCTTTCAGATATTCGCGAGCGAAGGTGTCAAGTTTCACATGACCGATCTCAAGAAAGCTGATGAACTTTGGAAAAGACAGTATGGCAAACTGTTGGTTCCTCCTTGTACACCGAAAGAGCCGTCACTTGAGTCCTTCAGATGGAAAGAGTTAGAGTTCGACCTCGATGTAAAAAATGAGCTTGCCATAGCAGGTCTCGGATGGTTAAGTGTTAGAAGAGGTCCGTTTAAGATCAAAGTGAAAATACCAGAACAGGTAACGGTGAGGAAAAGAGTAGCACTTGTCAATCCATATAGAGGAGGTATGAGAGATGATTAGAAAGGAACCCGGTATCGTTGTTGGTGTGAGTAACAGGCACGTGCATCTTTCACGTGAGGATCTTGATGTTCTTTTCGGAAAGGGTTACGAGCTCAAACCAATCAAAGACCTTGGTCAGCCAGGGCAGTATGCAGCCGATGAAAAGGTGATCATCGTCGGTCCAAAAGGAGCTATTGAGCAAGTGAGAGTGCTTGGTCCAGTGAGAAGCCAGACCCAGATCGAACTGTCCAGAACCGATGCCTTCAAACTGGGCGTGAACCCCCCTGTTAGGGATTCGGGAGATATAGAAGGCACACCGGGTATAGTCATAGTGGGACCAAAAGGTACAGTTGTGAAAAACAAGGGAGTAATTCTGGCAAAAAGGCATATTCACATGCATCCAAAAGATGCCGAACACTACCAGGTTAAGGACAAGGATATCGTCAAGGTAATCTGTGAAAAAGAAGGACGCAAATTGATATTCGACGACGTCTTAATAAGGGTTAGCGAGAAATTCGCCCTGGAATTTCATGTCGATACAGACGAAGCAAACGCTGCACTTTTGAATAATGGTGATCTGGTGTGGATAATACAGTGAAGGTGTCATACGAAGGAAAAGCATATGAATTTGAGAATTCAATATCGGTGAGGGAAATCTTGAAAAAACTAAACCTGAATTCTGAAGAGCATGTTGTAGTAGTCGATGACCAGATTTACACCGAAGACAGAATAGTCAAAAAAGGTATGAAAGTGAACATATTCAAGGTGACATCTGCGGGATGATGTAAAATGACAAATCAAGAAGTTTTCTCATTCAAGGATGAATTGATAGCTCTAAGAAGAGACTTTCACATGTATCCAGAAGTTGGATTTGAGCTCCACAGAACTTCAAAACTGGTGCAGGAATACCTCGAAAACTTGGGGCTTGAGGTGAAAAGAATTGCCAAGACAGGTGTCGTGGCACTTTTGAGAGGCAACAAGCCAGGAAGAACCATCATGCTTCGTGCCGATATGGACGCTTTGAATCTGCAGGAGTTGAACGATACACCTTACAGATCGAAGATAGAAGGAATCATGCATGCTTGCGGGCACGATGGACACACAGCGATGCTCCTGGTAGCCGCGAAAATCCTGAAGAAACATCAAAGTGAACTCTCTGGGAATGTGAAATTCGTTTTTCAACCGTCTGAAGAGAAATTCCCTCCAGGTGGAGCTCTGCCAATGATCGAAGAGGGAGTACTGATGGATCCCCCGGTTGATTATGCCTTTGGGATTCACCTGTGGAATTCTCTTGAATGCGGGAAGATAGGTTTGAGACCTGGTGCCATGATGGCCGCGGCCGACGAGTTCAGAATTCTGTTGAAAGGAAAAGGGGGACATGGTGCACTACCACACCAGTGCAAAGATCCAATTGTTGCTGCTTGTGAGTTAGTCTTAGCCCTGCAGACAATCGTCAGTCGCAACATAGATCCACTTGAAAGCGCAGTACTCAGTGTTGGCAAGATTCAGTCGGGTAGTGCTTTCAATATCATACCTGAATATGCCTTGATAGAGGGCACCACAAGATCTCTCAACGAAACGGTGAGAGAGATCATCAAGCAACAAATACACAGAATAACTAAAGGTGTGGCTATTGCAAATGACCTTGAATTTGAAATCGATCACAAAGAAGGTACAGCTGTTCTTCGAAATGATGAATTTCTGAACCAGATCATAGTTGAAGTTGCCAAGAGTGTAGTCGGAGAAGAAAACGTGGTCCTGGTTCCACCAACGATGGGTGGCGAAGACATGTCGTTCTTCTTGCAGAGAGTTCCTGGTGTCTTCTATTTGGTCGGTTCAGCAAACACTGAAAGAGGCATAAACAAACCTCATCATTCACCGTATTTTGACATAGATGAAAGGGCTTTGTTGATAGGAACTCAGATGCACGTTGAGACTGTCTTCAGATTTCTGAGGAAAGACGATGGTAGTCTTTCAAAAAGTAACTGAGGCATTTTTGTTGCCGCCCGGTGTGTTTGTAACATTGTTCTTGTTCATGGGTGCGCTGTGGTTGAAAAAGGCACCAAGAAAATCGTTGTTCATGTTCTTGATAGCTGCTGTCTTTTATGTTTTAAGCACTTTAGTGGGTATTCTATTACTGCTGCACCCACTTGAAAAGTCCTACAGTTGCAATGATCTACAGGGTGCGCAAGCAGTTGTTGTACTTGGTGGGGGAATCGTGAAGGTTCCCGATGGATATCAACTGTCAGTTCACACCACAGCACGCTTGCTGAAAGGGCTGCAGATTGCTGAACAGAAAGGTCTGCCTTTGATCGTAACGGGCGGCAGACTTCCCGGGGTCGATCAGTTACCCGAAGCAGAGGTCATGAAACGAGAAGCAATTTCTCTTGGCTTTGAGGAGCATGACATCATTGTTGAACCCTTAGCAAGAACTACTCGTGAGAATGCACTCTACACATACAAGATCATGAAAGAATACGGGCTGAAAAGGATCATTCTTGTAACTTCGGCTGTTCACATGAAAAGGGCAGTCTATTGTTTTGAGAAAATCGGTGCAGTTGTAGTACCATGCCCGACGGCCTTTCTGTATGACTACTCAGGCGTCGAGTGGGTTGATCTACTACCTAACAAAGATGCACTTAACGCAAACCTTTCAGCTATTCATGAGTACTTCGGCCTGATGTGGTATAAGCTCACCGATTTTCTAAGATGAAGTTTTGATTCTCTTTGTTGAGCTTGATTTTTCATTGTGCTGTCTGTATAATCTTATTGCAAAATGCATTCGTGCGAGCCAGCGTAGCTCAACCGGCAGAGCGGCGCATTCGTAATGCGTAGGTTGGGGGTTCGAGTCCCTTCGCTGGCTCCATATTTTTATTTGTTTAGAAGGTGTTGACGTGCCCCTTGATGAATTTGAACTTGAAGTTCTCAAATTCATTGAAGACCACCAATTGATCACTCCCGGTTCTAAAGTATTGGTAGCCCTCTCTGGTGGTGTGGATTCAGTGAGCCTGTTGCATGTACTCCTAAAGCTTCGCAGATTTCTCGAAATTGAAGTATCAGCGGCACATCTCAACCACATGATTCGCGTATCAGCTTCGAGAGACGAGCAATTCGTCAGAGATCTTTGCAGCAAAATGGGTGTAAGACTTTACACAGATAGAGTAGATGTACCAGCGTTTTGTGTCCAAAGGAAGATTGGCATTGAAGAAGGTGCTCGTATCATACGATACAACTTTTTTGAAAGAATCATGCGGGAGTCTGGTTCTGATTTCTTGGCCCTTGGACACAACCTGAACGATCTTGCTGAGACTGTTTTGCACAGGTTGATCAGAGGAACTGGGTTGACGGGCTTTGTGTGCATGTATCCAAAAGATGGTTACAAGATCAGACCGTTCTTGTATTTCAAGAGACAAGAGATAGAGTCCTACGCACAGAGAAATTCTATCTTGTATGTGGAAGATGAAACAAACTTTGACACAACCTATACACGAAACTACATACGTCACAGAGTATTGCCTTTGTTGAGAGATTTGAATGAAAATATTGAGAACGCACTCAGACAGACTCATTTTTCAGCCAATTTGCTCAAGAGACATGTACATAGAATTCTGGAAAAATACAGAGACAGGGTCTATCTTTTTCAAAACAGGGTTGTTTTTAACTCAGGTGAAATGGACGAATTTGAGACAGTTGAAGTGATCAAGTGGTGCACCGAAAGAATGCACGTGCAGATAAACTTCAAACAGATAGAGCAGATAACCAAAAATCTGCACGAGAGTTCATGGACCATGGATTTGACAGATGAAGTTGAGCTGAAAAAGGGTTTTGAGTTCTTTAGTGTTGAACAGCGGCATCCTTTGACAAAGGAATTGAGAATTACGTATGAAGGGGAGTACAATTTCAATGGATGGATTTTCGAACTTTCAAAGGAGGTCAAGTCAGACCAGCATATCTTTGTTGATTCAAACTGTACAACCATAAGGGTTCGTCGTGCAGGTGATCGAATACTCGAAAAGAAATTGAAGGACATCCTCATAGATCTTAGAATCCCGCAATTTCTGAGAGATGAAATGCCCTTAGTTTGTTTTAGGGAGCAAATAGTCTGGATTCCTCATGTTTATCTAAACAATAGTTTTAAAGAAAAGAAAAATAATCTTCTTGTTTTGAATTTGCTGAATGATCCATACAGTTGTATACTTAAAGAGAGAAGTGAAAGGAGGAAAAAGGTTTGAATGCAAATCGTCCAAATTATATATCGTTGATATTTGCGGCACTGGTCGTACTCTCACTCTTCTGGCTTGTTAGGTCTTTCTATTTTGAAAATTCGACACCTTCAAAGATGAGTTTCAGCGATTTCATACAGATGGCATACGAAGAGCCAACGAAGGTTGCAGAAGTAGTCATCAGAGATGATGGTATGCTCAGAGTGATGACCAAGCGCGGAGAATATTACGAAATATACGCGCCATGGTTCAGTCAAGATTCTCAGACAATAAAGACTCTCAGTGAAAAAGGTGTGAGGGTAACCGGTGAAAAAGGTGTGAGCAGTTCCTTTTGGATCAATGTTGTAGGAAATGTGATATTCATTGGTTTTCTGTTGTTCATGTTTTTCTTCATGATGCGGACAATCTCTGGGATGCGGACAATCTCTGGAAGGAACAACCAGGCTTTTACATTCACAAAAAGTAGGGCTCAAATGAGCAAACCTGGACAAGGTCGCGTGACATTCAATGATGTTGCAGGTGTGGATGAGGCGATAGAAGAATTGAAAGAAACCGTTCTGTTTCTAAAAGATCCCAACAGATTTGCGAAGATCGGTGCAAGAATGCCAAAAGGTATTTTGCTCGTTGGGCCTCCAGGGACAGGTAAGACATTACTCGCACGAGCTGTCGCCGGAGAGGCTAACGTACCATTCTTCCACATAAGCGGCTCTGATTTTGTGGAACTTTTCGTTGGAGTCGGCGCCGCGCGTGTTCGCGACCTGTTTACCCAAGCAAAGATGAACGCACCATGCATAGTATTCATCGATGAAATAGACGCGGTCGGAAGGCACAGGGGAGCTGGCCTTGGAGGGGGGCACGACGAACGGGAGCAAACTCTGAACCAGCTACTTGTCGAAATGGACGGTTTTGATATTAGACAGGGAATCGTTGTGATGGCGGCCACGAACAGACCAGATATCTTAGATCCGGCTCTCTTGAGGCCTGGGAGATTCGATAAAAAGGTGGTTCTGGATACACCAGACGTGAAGGGAAGAGAGGCAATACTAAAAATCCACATAAGAAACAAACCGCTGGGCGAAGATGTGGATGTGAAGATTTTGGCCCAGAGAACAACTGGGTTTGTAGGTGCAGACCTTGAGAATCTTGTTAACGAAGCGGCACTGTTGGCGGCAAGAGATGGCAGAGAGAAGATAACAATGGCCGACTTTGAAGAGGCTATTGATCGTGTCATCGCTGGCCCGGCAAGGAAATCACGCGTCATCAGCCAAAGAGAGAAGAGAATCGTCGCGTATCACGAGGTTGGTCATGCGATAGTATCGAGCCTTCTTCCCAACGCCGATCCAGTTCACAGAATATCGATCATCCCCAGAGGTTACAGAGCGCTTGGCTATACGCTGCAGTTACCTGCAGAAGATCGTTATCTTGTCACAAAGCAGGAGCTCCTGGATCAGATCACGAGCCTTCTTGGTGGAAGAGCCGCTGAAGAACTCATCTTTCAAGAAGTTACAACCGGAGCTGCTTCAGATATCGAAAGAGCGACAGAACTTGCCAGGAGAATGGTTTGCCAATTTGGTATGAGTAGCAGACTCGGTCCACTATCATGGGGTAAGACCGAACAAGAGATATTCCTTGGTAAAGAGCTGACAAGAATGAGGAATTACAGCGAAGAGGTCGCAAGCGAAATCGATGAAGAAGTGAGAAAGATGGTGACCGAATGTTATGATAAGGCAAAGGAGATGTTGACCAAGTATCGCGCACAACTTGACAAACTTGTAGAACTCCTTCTTGAGCGTGAGGTTCTCGAAGGTGATGAGCTCAGAAGGGTTTTGAAAACCGAACTTGGGGAGGAAATGATGAATCATGACGAACTTGGAGCAGCTACGAGGAAAGAGCAGAACAGTTGACATAGTAATCGATGAGTCCTGTCACTGGGATGAGGATCAAGAGATGAGCTTATTGTCCCTTGCAAGCACTTCAGGTTTGTGTGCCATGGTTTTTCATACAGCTTACGAGCTGATACAGCCATTCTTGACAGAAGAGGAAATCTCTGTCGTTATTGAAGCCAATATTCGTCATATCACACCTGTGCACCTTTCAGAAAGGCTTGCAATTGGTGTTAAGGTGATCGATGTTGTTGGGAACAAAATCAAACTGCGAGGAGTTGTAATGAAGGGAGAAACAAAGATATTGGAAGCCGAATTCGTCAGAGCTGTGATTTCCAGGAACTATCTCAGGAGGATCTCTATTGAGAAAACCACGTGACAGTCGATCCTTTGGTGAATTCGATTTTGTCAAACGATTCAGACTGAGCGAGCAGATTATTGAGCAAATAGATCTTGAGGGCGACCTGAGGGTTGCCCTTATTTTTCCAAACACTTACACTGTTGCTGCGTCGAGTTTGGGCTTCAACTTGGTGTACAAGTGGTTCAATAAGTTGCCGAGAGTACGCTGTGAAAGATTTTTCCTTCACAGAGATTTCCAAAAGTTCTATTCACTTGAAACACAAACTCCCATCGATGAATTTCCCATATGGGCTTTTGTGATGCACTTTGAAAATGATTTTCTCAACGTTCTTTGGCTTTTAAGGAAAAAGAGAGTTCCCATATTCAACAATCTCAGAAGAAGTTTTGATCCACTGATTGTCTTTGGAGGAGCTCTGACGTACACGGATCTCCCCATTTTCAGATTCGTGGCTGATGTCATCTTGCACGGTGATTTTGAAGCCATGTTGGAGGATCTACAAGAGGTTTTTGTGTATGAAAATCGCGACAGATTAATCGAAAAGATCTCACATCTTGATTTTGCCACTGTGCCGATAAACAACAAAGCACACAAGAAGGTTGCAGCATCTCAAGATATGAATGTTTTGGTGCCATCAAGCCCTTTGATTAGTTCAAAAGGAGAATTTGCAAACCGGTTGCTCATAGAGATAGAGCGTGGGTGTCCTTGGAACTGCAACTTCTGCATGATGGGCGCATTGAAAAAGCCCGTTCGATTTCTCAACCCTCAGGTGCTGAAAAAACTGCTGAGCAATAGCAAATCCGTTGGACTGATCGCCTCTAATGTCACAGATTATCCTTGGTTACACGAATTAATACCTTGGTTCGAACAGAGAAAGCTGCGACTTTCTTTCTCTTCATTGAGATTGGACAGATTGGATGAAGATTTCTTGAGGCTTTTGAGAATGAATCAGCAGAGTTTCACAATAGCGCCTGAGTCGTTCAGCAGTAAGATTAGAGGCATACTCGGCAAGAACCTCACAGATCAACAGATATTGGAAGCCTTGCTGAAGGCAAAGAAAACCGGTTTTGACGAAGTCAAGATCTACATGATCTATGGATTGGATGAGGAAAGCGAAAAAGAGCTGAATGAAATCTCAGATTTTATTAATTCTATAAAGAAAATGGGATACAAAAAGATCAAACTCTCCTTCAACCCACTTGTACCAAAACGTGGTACGAGAATGGAATTCCGCAAGATGCAAGATGTGAAGATTCTCAAGAACAAAATCAGAGTTATAAGGACGCTTTTTGGTCACAGTGCCCAGGTAACCTTTGAAAGTATACAGGCTTCGTACTTACAGTATCTGATAAACAGCGCCGATGAAAACAACTCTGTGGAACTTATTGAGAAATTAGATCGAACTGCGAATGGCTCGATGCAGATCTCACGGAGTGATCTCTTCTGAAGGAATAATTGCGTTTCTGTACAGGAAGATCAGAAAGTCGATCAGTCTTCTGTATCTTGTTTTGTACATGATGGAATCGAAAAAACCTGACGGAGATACACCATGAGCAATGGCTTTCAACAAATCGTACGTTGTGTAAATCTTCAGTCTCTCAACCTTTAAGAATCTGGCGACATCCTCCAGTAATTTTCTGCAGACTACCGAGGGCTCAGCAAAGGGAGAGATCGTCTCAAAGCGCAATCTGGGCAATATGTAGCCTTCATACTGTGTCTGTGCTGGCAGGTCAACCGGCAAGTGAACTCCAAGCAATGAACCGGCTATATCCCTTTCAGATGGTCCCATCTGTGTAAACAGCTCCCATATCACATCTTTGTTGTCACTGATATAGTAATTTTCACCAAAGAGCTTTCCAAAATGGGCAAGTGTATCCAAATAACCCTCTATCAAGTATTTTTTGGAGATCTCTGGATCAAAGGTCAACACAGTTCCAAAGTGCTCTCTGGGTCTGATATACTCTATCTTGTGCTGGCTACTGAATATTCTCATGTATTCGAGTATGTCGGTCACGCCGATTGTGCCGATGTCCACAACTACGATGTTCTCATAGCCTCTCTCTATCGCCATTTTAACGGGTATATTACTGTACACACCTCCATCGACAAAGAGTCTACCTCCTATCTCCTCTCTTTTGAAAAGAGGGAAGTTGGCACTCGAAAGAATGTAGTCAGCCAGCATTCCTTCTGGAATTTCCTCTATGTAAAGCATATACGGCTTTAACTCAGAGAGAGAATACGCAACAAGACCGTAGTGCACCTTCGAGTTACGTATCTTTTGCTCGGGAAGAAGTTCCCTCAACTTTTGCCTCAAAGGTGTTATATCTATGCCTCGTTCACTTATCAATTGTTTTGCCGCATCTATAGCTTCCGGAATGGTGAGATCTGTGAATTTGCCAGATATTATTTTCTTGACACTCTCTGGTATGTTCATCACATCCTCAAAGGCAACCTCAAGCCA
>JAKPGA010000041.1 GCA_029551145.1 Thermotogota bacterium
GCACAGGACTGGCTTTTCAGAACTTTGTTTTGAGTTTCAATACAAAGTTCTGAAAAGCCAGTCCTGCGCTTCAAAAACTGAACTGAAAAGGGGACCGATAGGTCCCCCTGTTTTTGAAGCACAGGACTGGCTTTTCAGAACTTTGTATTGAAACTCAAAACAAATCTTGGCTCTCCCATCAATCCAGCCTGCTTTGAATACTCATAGACATACGTGGCCAAGCCTATTTTGACAAAGGGTATATCCAGCTTCAAACCACCTGTGAGCCATCCGGCATGCAAACCACCGTAGAGCGCCACAAAACCAAAATCCGTCTTCACACCCAGGTTGATTTTTCGAAGAAAAGTTTTTTCTTTGTTCAAAAGATCCTCCAGTTCTGCCGCCACAGTCAGAAACTGCCATGTATAGGAAACACCGCTTGATAGAATATACCTCGGACCACCTGTGAGAATGTCGTTGAAGTTTGCAAAAAAGCTCAAACCTACGCGGAAGTTGTCTATCTCGTATACCATGCCCGCACTTGTTAAGAAAAATGGTTTATTGATATTCGTCAAAATCTTGGTAGGATCATCGGGTAATAGATCAGTGAATGGGTCAGAACCAAGTAAATTAACAGATGCTGGGAACTCCGTACCAGTAGCTGGTATCACAAAGCCCGCCATACCTCCACCAACGGAGACGCCGACCTTTAGGTTTTCAAACCTCATCGCCCCACCAACCACACCAAAGTAATCCATCCATGCACCAAGCTCCACATTGTCCAAACTCATAAGTGAAAGATTCCAGAAGGCAGAGGCTTGCAAGCCACCCATACCGCCCACTGCAAAGTTCCCAATCTTTGCTCCATAGCCAGCCGCAACATTCAAATCGTAGTTGTGTACACCCTGAAGGGATGTCAAAAAGGCTGTATCGGTCGCAAGTTCAGTTATAGAAGATGGTTTTGTAATATACGGCAGCAACTTGGAAAGCTCCGCGACATTGCTTGAAAAACCTGGTACTAAGAACAGTTCAAAACCAGGTGTAAACAGCGCTGGGTTGAGAACCAGAGAACTTACGCCTCCAGTCGTTGTAACATAGACTCCTCCCATTGCCAGACTATCAATGGGTTTGAAAAACCCAGGAAATACCTCCCATTGGTACGAAAGTCCCACCACAGCGATTGTCAAAGACAGCAAGATAATGATCTTTTCATTGTGAATCACCGCCTAAGAGTTCAAACAGATCAGGTAAGTATTGAGCATCACACAAGTCAGATGTGGCAGGTGCATCTGGAATTGTCATGTTGAGTAAACTCATCACATCTTGCATTATTCCATAAGCCCAGACAAATTCGTCGCATGCGGTTTCATCGTGGTACAAACCACTTATGGTGTCAGATGCATACTCTGTGAAAGAAGCCGGTTTTGTGATTGTGTTCTTGATCAAAGTTTCATCTGTTATCTTTCCATCGTTGTTTGTATCGAAGATCAAATTGAGCATGTAGCCAAGATCGTACCACATGCAAAATGCAGCGTACATCGGGCTTGAATCCACTGTTGGTGTGGCAAATGTCAGAACATAGTACCCGCTTGCCAAAAGCTTCAGAACCTGTGAATTGTCCATGAAGGATGATAGAAGCGAGACAATCGTTCCACCAGCGGTTTCCAAAGTGGCCCAGAAGTTTTCTTCTGAATCGATATTCCTGGATTTAGGCATTATTTCTGACATATCCCAGCCAAGTTCTTCGGCGACGGTTTCCAAATCAGAAAGAAGATCTGACAGACTCTTTCCAGATGCTCCCGCGGCGGCTTCAAGTAGTATCTTCACCGCTTGTATTGCTTCTTCTGTCAGCTCATCTTTTTTGTCATAGAGCGCTTGTGCAAAATCATAGAGTGTGCTCGTTGAATCCAACAATTTGATGAGTTGATCATTTGTCAAGTCCAGCCCAAGTTCTTCATTCAACACCGAGCCTGCCAAGGCGATGGCTTTGTTGAAGTTTTTGCCACTCAGTGCGTTCTTGGCGGCTTCAAGCTTTTGGCTCACCGTACCTGAAGATAGAAGATTTTGAAGCTCAAAGTCCCCGAAGAGGTTAAACGCGCAGGAAGTCAACAAAAGACCAGCAGCCACAATAATCCAAACCAAAAACAGAGTTCTCCCACTCACGCACACCACCCCTTTCTTTATTTTTAATTATACAATAACACACAGCGAGCCAAAAAGCTCGCCATTGTGAAAAAGTATGGGATTTCACACCTTCAGGTTAATCTGATGAATAGTCTTAGGTCGACCATCTTCGGTTAGGTAGATACTGCTTGAAGCCAGCTGTCCCACCATTTCCTGGCTATCGTACATGCTGAACTTACTTGGAACAAAACCGAGATAGATCGCTCCAACATTCATCTCCTTCAGTGATAACAACTTCTGATTTCCGTCTTCGTCTATCATCCAGATTTTGAGTTTTGCAAAAATCGGGTCTGCCTCATCGATCCATTTGTTACCATCTGAGTCATAGCGAGAAAGCTCTTTGAACCCATTTCCTGTCGTTGGTCCAAAGAG
>JAKPGA010000042.1 GCA_029551145.1 Thermotogota bacterium
TCGTGCAGACCAAAGTTGTTGATCGCAGACGAGCCAACAACCGCTCTCGATGTTACCATTCAGGCTCAAATACTAGAGCTGATGAAGGAACTTCAAAGAGAATATGGTATGGCTATAATCCTTATCACACACGATGTTGGTGTTATAGCAGAGAATGCTGATCGAGTCGTCGTTATGTACGGTGGTAAAGTTATGGAGACTTCAGACGTACGTACAACGTTCAAAACTCCAAAACATCCTTACACTTGGGGATTGCTCAATTCTATTCCGAGGCTCGATATAGAACAAGAAAGGCTGTACAGTATACCAGGAATGGTCCCTGATCCACTCCATTTTCCTGCAGGTTGCAGATTCAGTAATAGGTGCGAATTTGGCGAAGAGAAATGCTCCATTGAGATGCCACCACTTGTGGAAGTTGAGAGTGCCCATATGGTCAGATGTTTCTTCTACCACAAGGTTGAGAAGGCACAAAAACTATCTAAGGCTGGTGAAGGGGCATGACGAATAGCAAAGTGGCAAGTCAAAATAGCACTCAAGGAGAAAGCAGCGATAGAAAAGTCCTTCTACGAGTCGATAATCTGGTAAAACACTTTCCCATAAAGGCGGGTGTATTTAAGAGAACAGTCGCTTGGGTTAAAGCAGTCGATGGTGTTAGTTTCGATGTCTACGAAGGCGAAACAGTTGGATTGGTTGGCGAGTCTGGATGTGGAAAGACAACTGTCGGTATGACGTTGCTTAGGTTGTATGAACCGACATCTGGAAGAATAATAGTCAACGGTGAGGATACAACGCACTACTTCTTGTCAACGCGAAAGGCAAAGAACTACGTGAGAGATACTTACGTGAAAAGATTTCAGAAAAGCGACTTCAAACCTCAAGATGATTTGGATAAGAAATATTACGACATATTCACAAGTGGCGGAGAAAACGGACTTTTTGAACATATGGTTGGTGATTTGGAAAAGAAGAGGTTGCAATTCAGGCGGAATATTCAGATAGTTTTCCAAGATCCATATAGCTCTTTGGATCCAAGGATGCGCGTGAAAAACATTCTTGCAGAAGGTCCATTGGCGCACAAGATTATCAAAAAGCCAGACTCGATAGAAGTAGTTGGAAAAGCACTTGAGGAAGTTGGAATACACTCGGGTCATATGTACAGGTTCCCACACGAATTCTCTGGTGGCCAGAGGCAAAGAATCGGTATAGCAAGGGCATTGCTAATGAATCCTAAGCTTATCATTGCCGATGAAGCAGTTGCGGCACTCGACGTGTCTATTAGGTCTCAGGTTATCAATTTGATGATGGACTTGCAAAAAGAACATAATTTGACATACTTGTTCATCTCGCATGATCTGTCACTGATCAAGTACATCTCAAGCAGAGTTGTTGTGATGTACCTTGGCAAGGTTGTTGAAACCGCTCCAAAAGAAGAATTGTTTGAAGCACCTCTGCATCCATACACGAAGTCCTTGATGAGTGCTATACCAGTACCGAACCCGGAATTTAAGAAACAGAGGATTATTCTACAAGGTGATGTCCCCAGTCCGGTTAATCCGCCAAGTGGATGTCCATTCCACCCGAGGTGTCCGGTTGCTCAACCAATATGTTCAAAAGAAGTGCCAGAACTCAAAGAAGTCAAATCTGATCACATAGTTGCCTGTCATTTCCCGGGGAGCTTATGATAATTTGAATCATTGATAGTTTAATTGATAGTTTAAGCAAGAATTTCTCAGGTGT
>JAKPGA010000048.1 GCA_029551145.1 Thermotogota bacterium
AAGCGGCATCACAAATTTCTGCAAAACAAGTGAAATCACTGCAAGAATCATGATTTCACCGCATGTGATAGAATTGAATCGGGGTGAAACTATGGTTGAAAAATTGATCGATTTCTGGAAAGCCTGCTGTTATATTTCAGCCGGAATGATCTATCTCAAAGACAACCCGCTGCTGAGAATGCCTCTTAAACCTGAACACATAAAAAACAGATTACTTGGACACTGGGGCGCTTCACCTGCCTTGAGTTTTGTCTATGTTCATGCCAATAGAGTGATAAACAAGTACAATCTGAATGCCATCTTCATCGCCGGACCGGGTCATGGCGCGCCTGGTGTAATAGCACCTGTATATCTTGAAGGGACATTGAGTGAATACTATCCAGAATTCACACAAGACGAAGAAGGTATGAAAAAACTCTTCAAATATTTTTCTTTTCCGGGTGGATTCGGCAGTCATTGCACACCTGAGCTTCCCGGTTCGATACAGGAAGGTGGCGAGCTTGGTTATTCACTCTCTCACGCTTACGGTGCAGTGTTCGATAATCCAAAACTCTTGGCTGTAACAGTTATTGGAGATGGCGAAGCAGAAACTGGTCCTCTTGCGGCATCGTGGCATTCCAATAAATTTCTCAATCCAGCAAGAGATGGTGCGGTTCTGCCGATCTTATCTTTGAACGGCTACAAGATAAACAATCCAACGATCCTTGCTCGAATAGAAGAAAGTGAGCTGCTGAGTCTGTTCAAAGGCTACGGCTACGACCCTGTAATTGTTGATGGAACAGATGATTATTCTGAATCGCACCAGAAAATGGTTGAAGCGATGGATAAGAGTGTTGAAAGAATAATCAATATCTGGTCCGATGCCAAGGAAAAAATTGAAAGACCAATTTTACCCATGATAATTTTGAGATCCCCAAAGGGCTGGACTGCCCCGAAGATCGTTAAAGACCATTACATTGAAGGATACTGGAGATCTCATCAGGTACCACTTTCTGATGTCAAAGAAAACACAGAAAATCTCAGGATTTTGGAACAATGGTTGCTGAGCTATGAGCCCGATAAACTATTCGATCAATCTGGAAAGTTGAGAAAAGATTTACTTGAACTCATTCCACCAGATAATCTGAAGATGAGCAAAAATCCAAACGCGAACGGTGGACTGGTCAGGATTCCATTGAAGTTGGCTTCTTTGAAGGAATTCTCGATCGATCCAGGGCAACAGAAATATCACGAAAGCACCCGTCCACTGGGAGACTATCTCAAGAAAATCATGGATCTCAATTTGAATAATTTCAGAGTCTTTGGACCAGATGAAACGAAATCGAACAGGCTCGATGCGACCTTCGCACACGGCAAAGCCTGGAATGCAAGAATTTTTCCAGTCGACAGCGACGAAGGCTATCTTTCAGCTTTTGGAAGAGTTATGGAAATTCTCTCTGAACACACGATCGAAGGCTGGCTCGAAGGCTATTTACTCACCGGCAGACATGGTTTTCTAAATACTTACGAAGGTTTCGCACCCATCATTTCTTCGATGGTCAACCAGTTTGGAAAGTGGATCGATATATCTTCAGATATTCCCTGGAGGATGCCGATTTCTTCTTTAAACCTGTTGTTGACTTCTGTGGTATGGCGGCAAGATCACAACGGCTTCACACACCAAGACCCAGGTTTCATAACTTCGATAGTCGACAAATGGCCCAATGTGGTGAGACTTTACTTCCCACCCGACGCGAATACGCTCCTCGCGACGGCGTGGCAGTGCCTTCAAACGACGAACAGGATAAACATCATCGTGGCGGACAAGCAGAAACATCCACAATATCTAAATATCGATGAAGCAACTAAAAACGTGATAAAAGGAATTGGAATCTGGGACTTCGCATCGAACCATCCTCAAGAAGAACCTGACGTTGTCGTTGCGAGTTGCGGAGACATACCGACAAAGGAAGCCGTCGCGGCGGTGAAGATTGTAAAAGACTTTTTCCCAGAGCTCAGAATAAGATTTGTGAACGTGATAAACCTTTTTACTTTGACACCAAGTACGGAGCATCCTGATGGATTAACCGATAGGGAATTTGATTCTTATTTCACCACTGACAAGCCTGTTATATTCAACTTCCACGGTTATCCATGGCTCATACACAGGCTCACATACAGAAGGAAAAATCACGACAACATTCATGTGAGAGGTTATCGCGAGAACAGAAAATATGGAATAGATTCCACCGCACTTTCACCGTTT
>JAKPGA010000006.1 GCA_029551145.1 Thermotogota bacterium
CACATACAAAGGTGTTGACAAGGACATAGAAACGGTCGCAGTCAAGGCTATGCTCGCAGTCAGGGAAGATCTTTCAGCTGATCTTGTTTATGAGATGCTCAAGACCCTGTACGCAAACCAAAAGAGATTGATCGAAGCCCATGCAAAAGGTGAAATGATACTCCCAGAAACAGGTAAGGAAGGAATGTCGATACCACTGCACCCAGGTGCAGAAAAATTCTTTGCAGAAATGGGTCTTTAATGGTTCATGCGTTCTTTGTCAGTTTTCATAATAATAGCTCTCGCATTCTTTTTGCTGTTCAAATTTGAAACGGTCGCTGTTCTGATAGTTGAAAAAAACGGGAGCACGATTTATTCGAAGACAATAACCGATGGCAAATTCATACTAACCTATGTCCATTCAGTCGAAAAAACGCCGGTGTATGAATACTATGAGGTTCTAAAAGACAATCTTTTGCATCTGTACAAAACGCGGTATATGTCTTTGGGAACTGGGTTACCGTCGCAGGCCGAGGGGAGATTTCTTATAAAGGATGGGGTTTTTGAAATGGAGATCTCACGTACATTTAAGAGAATCTCCCTTCGGGTCTCTCCTATATATGGCCATGGAATAATCTTCAGTGATGGCAAAGTCATGTTCAACGACATAGCCCAGACAAACGATTCACTCGAAATATACAGCAAGCACTTCCTATCTGTTAAGTCCAGATCTTAATGAGAGGTGACGAGGTTGGAAGAAAACAAAACCCCAAAAGAACAGATTTTTGAAGAGAAAGTTTCAGAAGAGGAGGTACAAAAGGTTCTGGAGAAATACGATCGTGAGTCTACTTATAGAAGATATAAAGGGTTCCTCGCAAAGGTTGTTGCCGCGATCGCCATAACCTTCTCGGTTTTCCAACTTTACACAGCGGCCTTTGGTGTTTTAGATGCAATGATACAAAGATCGATACATCTCACCTTTGGTCTCACACTCATTTATCTGCTGTACCCCACAAGCAAGAAGTGGCCAAAAGATAGACTTCATCCAGTTGACTTGATTCTCGCGATAATAGCACCAATGACGACGATGTATGTGGTTGTGAATTACAAAGACCTTGTTCTGAGGGCAGGAACAGTCACCAAGATTGATCTTGTAGTTGGAATCATCGGTATAATCCTGGTTCTTGAAGCTGTCAGAAGAATCGTTGGAATTCCTATGGTGATAGTGGCATGTGTCTTTATAGCTTACGCATTGTTTGGTAGATACATGCCAGGGGTTCTGGCACACAGAGGGACTTCTCTGCAGAGACTTGTTGGACATCTGTTCTTCACCACCGAAGGCATCTTTGGCATCCCACTTGGTGTTTCAGCAACCTTCGTGTTTTTGTTCATATTGCTGTCTGCCTTTCTTGAGAAGACTGGTTTGGGGCAGCTTTTCATAGATCTCTCAAACGCGCTTGTTGGCTGGGCTTCCGGCGGTCCTGCAAAGGTTGCTGTCTTCACAAGCGCTCTGGAAGGTACAATAGGTGGAAGTTCGGTTGCGAATACCGTTGGTTCTGGAAGCTTCACAATACCAATGATGAAAAGACTTGGTTACAAGCCCGAGTTCGCGGCCGCTGTGGAAGCAACCGCTTCTACAGGCGGGCAGATCATGCCGCCCGTCATGGGTGCTGCGGCATTCTTGATGGCTGAGTTTACAGGTATTCCTTATGGAAAGATCATCATCGCAGCGATGATTCCAGCCATATATTACTTTTTTGCCGTTTGGATGGCAGTTCACTGGGAAGCAAGAAAGATAGGCTTGAAGGGCATGTCAAAAGAGCAATTGCCAAAGATCGGCAGAGTTCTTCTCGAAAGAGGGCATCTGTTGCTGCCGTTGATCATAGTTCTGTATCTTCTTGTGACGGGCTTTACACCTGTTCGAGCCGCGTTCTACGCGATAGTAGTTTCTGTTGTAACTTCGTTTATCAGAAAAGGAACCAGAATGAAACTGTCTGACATACCTGCAGCACTTGAAGCGGGCGCAAGGGGCGCTTTGAGCGTCGTTGCTGCAACTGCGTGCGCAGGCATAATCATTGGAGTTGTGACGGTCACCGGCATGGGCTTGAAACTCGGTACAGCCCTCGTCGATCTGGCTCAAGGAAATCTGTTGATAACTTTGATTTTCACGATGTTCACCAGTTTGATTCTTGGTATGGGAGTGCCAACGACGGCTAATTATGTGATCACCTCAACAATAGCAGCCCCTGCTCTGTTAAGACTCGGTGTCTGGATACTGCCCGCTCACATGTTCGCCTTTTACTTTGGAGTGATAGCCGATATAACACCACCTGTGGCACTCGCAGCGATGGCTGGTGCTGGCATAGCAAGATCCGATCCATTCAAGACAGGTGTCACGGCTACAAGGCTTGGCGTTGCCGCATTTTTGGTTCCGTACGTCTTTGTATATTATCCACAAATACTCTTGATTGGTATGAAAAATCCCGTCAGTTTGATCTGGCCACTTTTGACAACAACTCTTGGCTTGATCATCTTGTCTGGCGGATTAACTGGCTATTTCTTTGGGCGATTGAAGATCTATGAATCTTTTATGTACAGTATCGGCGGTATCATGATGGTCTTCCCAGGTCTTGTGACCGATGCGATCGGGTTTGTTCTGGTCGGACTGGCTGCATTGTCACAGACTCTCAGAAAAGGCTGGGTTTCAAGAAAAGATTTGTACAAGGCTTGAATTTGTAATGGATTAAGAATTCAAAGAGGGCGAGTCAAATCGCCCTTTTGCTTTTCTCTTGTCTGCCGATATATATTAATGAGGTGAAAAAAATGAAAATAGAAGGCTATGCCATTGACTCGAGGAGTTACTATAGCTTCGAAAAAACTTACGAAAAGAATGAGAAACTTCAAGTCTGGTACAGCTTACCTCAAACCAATGTACAGTCTGTACAGCAAAGGAGCAGCGAACCTGTTTTGAAGCTTTCTGACGAAGACAAGGCAAAGCTAAGGATGATAAAGTACCTGCTTGAAAAACTCACGGGAAAGAAGGTGAGATTGCTCGTGCTCGAGATCGCAGAAAACGAAGAAGGCGTACAAAACCAGGAACAAGCATCACAAACGCAATCTGAACAAGGTTTTGGATTGATTTACGAGAGCAGTGAAAAATACTCTGAATCTGAAAAGATGTCCTTCTCGAGTTCTGGAATCGTCAAAACAAGTGACGGAAGAACTATAGAATTCAGTTTATCGTTGAAAATGGAAAGGTCCATTCAGTTTGAGAAATATTTCCAACTAAGACTGGGAGATGCTTTGAAAGACCCGTTGGTTCTGAACTTCGACAACCTGCCTGTGAACTTTTCAGGCAAGAAGATCAAGATTGATCTGGATCTGGATGGAATCGTGGACGAGTTCAAAGCACCTTCA
>JAKPGA010000027.1 GCA_029551145.1 Thermotogota bacterium
GATCTCACCGCAGTTTGTTGATCCTGAGTAACTTGTCGCCCCTGTGTAATCCGCAACATCATATCCCATGATTGAAGCCGGTGAATTGCCAGCATTCGATCCTGAGTAAAATAGTAATGAGAGAAAGCTCCCCGATGTTGAAACGTGAAGTCGATTGCTCGCGCCAGAGTCAACAGTTCTATCAATACCAACGGTGTATGTATTTGCACCATCTGTAAGCTCAAGTTGCTTCTTAAGCTCCGCTGCGAAGCCAGTAGCTGTGTAGTTGCCCTCTGTAAGAACTGCCGTTAGCTCCGAGCCAAGAGCTGCGTTTTTAAAGTTCACATACTTATTCAGGTATGTAATGTCGAAGCCGTAAAGAAATAGCGCACGGTCGTTTTGCATTATGAGTAACTCCTTCCCTGCGCTGTAATTGTGTAATCTGTAATGTCTGAGTTCTCACGCAACACTTGAGCTAAGTGATTCGCCGTCTCGCGAGAGTTCAAGAAATCGCCATTGATAACGATTGATGCTTGCTTGGTTTGCATTTGCTTTTCTGTAGCTGGCGAAGGCGTGGTGTTTGTTGGCGATGGGGCTTCAGATCCAGCGTAAGCACCAGAAGGTGAGCCTCCAGGGCTCGAACCTCCACCGCCAGCAAGTCCTGAAAGAACACCACCAAACGTGGCCAACGCAGCTCCAGCAGATATAAGTGGACCAGCGAATCCCTGCATTCCTGGAACAAACAAATAGGCCGTACCCTCTAGAATGAACTTTGTACCAAGCTGAACAGCCATTTGACCTATAGACGCTATGAACGATTCAGCAAAAGCCTTCAATCCATCTTTACCTTGAGCAATTGCTTTCCCAAAGGATTCGAACGCAGCGCCAGCTCCTTGAGCCATTGTCTGCATCATGGTCTTACCCATTTGTTTAAAGCTTTCGTCTGTTCTTTTTGCCATTTCTTTTGAAGCATCGTTAACGCCCTGGCTCATATTCTTGAATGCGCCAATGACAGTGACTTCTGCATATTTAGTTCCGGTGGCCACATCCTTTGTGTTCTTAAGATATTGGTCAAACCCAGCATGAGATTCTCTTGCGAACGTAAAGATACCATCGGTCAATGTTTTAATCTTATCTGAGAATGGGAAATCAAACATGTGGTTAAGTGATTCAGTCGCCTTTTTGTCTGCATCAGAAAGTACGTCAGCCGTGCTCTTTGTGGCGACAGCCATTGTGTCAACGATTCCTTTTGCAAAAGTGGATACGTCTGTAAGCTTGCTTTGCATCTCGCTTGAAAATACGCCAGCCGCCTTGGCCGCAACCTCTAACATCTGAATCAATGGATTTAAAAAGAACTGCAAGACATCGGAGCTGAACTCGGTTAGTCCAGCAATAACTTGATCGACAACAAGTACAGCTAAATCAAAGAAATACTTAAACGCATTATAGATCATTTCAACCGTTGGTATCAAAACAGATGTAGCAAAGCTAACGAAGGGCTCAATCTTTTCAAGAATTGCTTCGAACGTAATGCCCTTCATTGCCTCAGCCATATCTCGATAGTGCTGGCTCATCATCTCTAGAATATGCAGCACGGTTGGTGACTGCGTGACAATCTTACCAATCGACTCAAGAAAGTTCTCGTGCGAGCTGTGAAGGTTTTTGATGTGGCCGTCATAGGTAACAAGGCTGTTTTGAGCCTGGCCACCGAACTTCTGAATCACAAGATCAACCGCACCGCCAGCCTTAATATGTTCCTCTGTTAAATTCTTAATTCCTGGAATTACTCTGTTTAGTCCGTATGTAACTCCCTCCATTGAGAGAGCCAGTTTTCGAACGGCAGAGTCAACGTCTGTACCTGTAGCCGATGCCAAATCAAGGGCTGCTGTTGTAAGCTTCTTGATTTGTTCTTCGCTTGTTGCATAGTTTGCCGCAAGTCGCTCCGCAGATATAACCGCCTCTGATGAATAGGCAGTAGTCTTTTCGATTTGCTCTGCGTATTCAACAAGAGCTTCAGACGCCTCGTGACTGTATAGGCCAGAGCTTGCCAGAGCATTGTTCAGGTTATGAACTAATTGATCTTTGCCTGCGGCAATCGTGATTGCCTCAGACATTTTCTCGACACCCTTATGGACAAGCTCAACGCTTTTGTTGAACAACTCAAACAAGGCCGTGATTTCAATGACCTTCGCACCAAACGAACTAAAGGATGATTCTCCTCCAGATGCAAACGAAAGAACTTGATTCTGGGCTCCAGTTAGCTTTGAAACAAACTGACCACTTTCTAGTTCTAGTTCTATGACCATCTTTTGATCATCAGCCATTTGTCACCCCGCCATTAAACATCTCGGCGAACTTATCAAGGACCTCTTTTGGAATCTCTTTCTCTCTATGTATTCTTGGTTGATTTGCTTTCAACCAATCCCAAATCTCTTTTCGCTTTTCTTCTCCATAGTATGGCAAATCATTGACTATGGCTATTTGTTGAAGCTTTTTGAATCTAATCTCATCAATTATGGTCCACAGTCTGTAGACTTCGTGATAGCCCATGCTGAGCACTTCATCTAACTTGTAACCGCACTCAACCATGATGTCCCCTATCAATAACTCCTCAAGCGAACCATCGTCGGGAACTGCTACAAGGCCGCTTCCGACTTTCCCTCAACTGTGCTCACAACCGAATTGAATTTTCCAGCCGCAAGGTCTTGGCAATGTTTCAAAATCTGCATAGTGGCATTGTCGCCAATCTGATCTAAAACATCGTCACCAAGTTCTGGCAGAAACTGTTTAATCATCTTTCTGGTCACATCATACATCTCAAGATAGTAGTCTTCTTCGCCCAACAAAGATTGAGACCGGCGAGACTCAATCTCTTTAGCTTCCTTCCGAAGCAATACCTTGTCCTTGAATTTTGGGTCCGCAAACTTGTATGACTTGCCGAGGATTTTCACCTCGGCGTTGATTCCTTTGATTTCAAAAATGTCTGCCATAAACCACTCTCCTTGCTGCTCGAAATGCCTTATGTGTAGTTAGCTGCAGTCGTTGCAATTGTGAAAGTATCACCGATTGCAAAGTCTGTTGCTCCATCATTGATTGT
>JAKPGA010000049.1 GCA_029551145.1 Thermotogota bacterium
AACTTCTTTCCATTCTTGAGAAAGATTACGGACCTAATTGGTACGACAAAATGACAATCGACATAACAGAGTCCGCTGGGCAAATAGAAGCCGTTGTGAAACCTATACAGAATGTCGATCCCAGAACAGCGTTTGAAAGGATATCATCGGCTGAGATTAAAACAGCCTTTTTGCCTGATCTGAGTGATATTCAGCAAAAACACTCTCAACCATCAATTGTAGTTGAGCTCAGCCAAGACAAGATGAGTGCGAAGATCATTATCATTCCAGGTTTTGAACGAATAATGCCGACCTTAGATGAGATTAGAAAAGCGCTGTCTGATTCACAGATTGTCTATGGTATCGATGAGGAAACAATTATGAGTGCGATCAAGGAACAGAAGATCTTTACAGAGATTTGCGTTGCGCGTGGAAAAGAACCCATTCCCTCAAAAGACGCGTGCGTAGAATTTCTTTTTCCCGAATCTGGATTTGTTTGCGAAAAACAGGAAGAGGACGAAAGGTTCGATCCAGCATCCTTCTACAAGATCTTCACCTGTAAAAGGGGAGATGTACTTGCGATAAAAATTCCAGCCCAATACGGTGAAGATGGTTTCACGGTGACCGGCGAGACTGTGAAGGCTGCAAAGCCAAAAGAGATCAATCTGGCGAGCTTCGCTGGTGAAAATGTGGTGCTTTCTGATGATGGTAACAAGATCGTGGCTACCTGCGATGGTCAGCCATATCTGAAAAATGGCAAAGTGAATGTGAGAAGCATCCTATTGGTTGAAGGAGATCTTGGCTACGATACGGGAAATATCGATTTCAACGCGAGTGTTGTGATTCGGGGGAATGCCGAGGGCCCTTCAAGATCAAGGCTGGCGGAGATGTGCTGATAATGGGTGTTCTTGGGGAAGTTCAGGTGATCTGTGATGGCTCTCTGCGAGTTCAGGGTGGTGTTTTCGGCAGAGGAAAAGGTGTCATAAAGGTTGCCAAAGACTTTGGGGCAAGATTTGTGAGTGATGCGCAGATTTTCTGCGGAGGTAACATTTTGGTTGAAGACTACATATTGAACTCAACTGTCATCTGCGCCGGCGATGTAAAGGTGATAGGTAAAGGAGTCATAAACGGTGGGACCATCAAGGCTGGGGGAGATATCGAAGCAAGCGAACTCGGAAGCGCAGCTAATATTCGTACTGAAGTCTGTGCAGGTGTTGATTATGAATATGAATCAAGATACACGCAGCTTCAGAAAAATCTAAAGCAGATCATGAAAGGGATAAACGCATTGTCGAACATGGAGAATTCTCTCAGAAGTCAACTGATACAGACAAAAGAAACCGTAAAAAGAGATTCTCTAAGGAAACTTTTGGAAAAGGTTCAATCTGCCAAACTGGCTTTTGAAAAGCAGCTTCACACAATTCGCAACGCACTCAATTTACTCAAAATGAATCTGCAGGGAGATAAACTAAGACTCGGAGCCAGAATCAGGGTGAGAAGAATATGCCGCTCAAATGTGAAAATAGGTATTGGTTTAGTGTCAAAGTTAATCTCAGAGGAAATTGGACCGTGTGAGTTTTTCCTCAACAGCAGT
>JAKPGA010000039.1 GCA_029551145.1 Thermotogota bacterium
CTGCTGAGGGCAAAGAAAAGCCTAAAGCTGAGGCCGGTAAGAAAGCTAGCAAGAAAGCCGAATAGGCTACTTTGATACTTGAGAGGTGACAAGTACACTACAGGTTCTCTCCTGTGACTTCTTTAGGAAGTCTCTGAACAGAGGCCGTTTAATGTGTATTTGTCACTTTTCAGTAAGATAGAATGCCACATGAGCGATAAAATATCCTCTGAGCATTGCTCAAAGCTAAGAGACATCCTAGGAAACGGAAGACAAAATGACTACACAAAAATACGGTGACAACAACATCATTAAGTCGCCACCAAGCTCGAAGCAACTTTATGAGATCTGGAGTCAGACTCCTTATGTTAGCCCTGAAGCTATCTACGCACCGACAGTAATTGAAACTACTGCTCGCGGTGAAAGAGCTTTCGACATCTTCTCTAGATTGCTGCGCGAGAGAATTATTTTCCTGGGCACCGCAATTGATGACATGGTGGCAAACCTCATCGTCGCTCAGTTGCTATTGCTTGAAGGCGAAGATCCAGAAAAAGATATCCGTCTATATGTCAACTCACCTGGTGGTTCTGTCACCGCTGGTTTGGCCATCTATGACACCATGCAACACATCCGTTCAGATGTATCCACAATCTGTTTGGGTCAAGCTGCATCTATGGGTGCCTTCCTTCTTTCTGCTGGTAAGAAAGGCAAGCGTCTGTCGCTTCCTCACTCACGCATCTTGATTCACCAACCATTGGGTGGTGCTCAAGGTCAAGCTACCGACATTGAAATTCAAGCTCGCGAAATTCTTCGCATTAAACGCCAATTGAATGAGTTGATGGCTGAACATACTGGTCAATCGGTTAAAACAATCGAGAAAGACACAGATCGTGACAACATCATGACTGCAGAAGAAGCCAAGGAGTACGGCCTGGTAGATCAAGTTATTACCAAACTTGAGCAATCGCCCAACCTGTCAGCTGTCTAAA
Organism: Thermotogota bacterium; assembly: GCA_029551145.1. Lineage (GTDB taxonomy): Bacteria > Thermotogota > Thermotogae > Thermotogales > DSM-5069 > Pseudothermotoga_B. The sequence continues at coordinate 969 of JAKPGA010000039.1, forward strand.
CGTTCTTAGTTGATGCCCGGGCCTGAGCGCCCGGGCATTTAACTTTGTAGAATGCAAAGTGTGTGATTAAGTAGAACTATAGGTCCTAGATAGGGAAACTAAATGCCAAAACAATCGGACAATCGACTCAAGTGCTCGTTTTGCGGAAAGAGCCAAGATCAAGTCAAAAAATTGATCGCTGGCCCCGGAGTATATATCTGCGATGAGTGTGTTGATCTTTGTAATGAGATCCTTGATGAAGAACTGTTCGAAGGCGGCGCTGCTGCTCAGCCCGCTCCAGAAACGTCAACTCCGCAAATGGTTGATATTCCTAAGCCTCAAGAAATTAAGGCCTTCCTCGATCAGCATATCATCGGTCAATCACGGGCCAAAAAGATTCTTTCAGTGGCTGTATACAACCACTACAAGAGAATTAGCCACAACGCCGAACTGGCTGATCAAGTAGAGATCTCCAAGTCTAATATCCTGCTGATTGGTCCTACCGGTTGCGGTAAGACACTTTTGGCACAAACATTGGCAAAATTGCTCGATGTTCCTTTCGCCGTTGCTGATGCCACTACCTTGACTGAGGCCGGTTATGTCGGTGAAGACGTTGAAAACATCTTGCTCAGGCTCTATCAATCAGCTGATTACGACGTGAAGAAGGCCGAACGCGGCATTATTTACATTGATGAAATCGATAAAATTTCACGCAAGTCTGAAAATACCAGCATCACCAGAGACGTCTCTGGCGAGGGTGTGCAACAGGCCTTGCTGAAGATGATTGAAGGAACCCTTGCCAACGTGCCGCCTCAAGGTGGACGTAAGCATCCTCACCAAGAATTCATCCAGATCAATACTGCCAATATCCTATTTATCTGCGGTGGAGCATTTGTTGGCTTAGACAAGATTGTTGAAGCCCGCGTCTCTTCC
>JAKPGA010000040.1 GCA_029551145.1 Thermotogota bacterium
GGGAATGCTTTGTTCACCGGGTGTGCTGTGGGAAAGACTACTTTAGAAAAAACTACCGTGGCAATGTTGCCACTCTATGTCGCGATGATCGGTGCGCTGTTCTTGATAACATACGTACCATGGATAACGACGATCGTACCAAAACTGCTCGGGTTAATGAAATAAAAGACAAGACCTTCTCAGAAGCTGTTGAGCCAATCACATATTGTTGATATCATCAGCATAGTTGTGCAAAACTATTGATCTTTCAGTATCGACTATACCAAGGTCTGAGAATTTGTACATTGGGCTCACTGTTAACGCGAGTACCGAAAGAAATGTTATGGGATTCTTGTGCCTCACACCTGATTCTTCTATCATCTTTTCTATCTTCTCGAGTTTTGCAGCGATTGTTTCAACTCTCTGTGTGCTTATTATCCCCCCTATATCAAGTGGCATGCTCACAAGATCAGATCCGCTGTAGTACACCATGCCGCCACCATTAACCAAGAGTTCTTCGACGGCCCTTTTCATACATTTTGCACATCTTCCAACGACAACAATGTTGTGAGAATCATGAGAGAAGCTTGATGCAAAGGCACCCTTCTGCATGCCGAAGTTTTTCAACAATCCCACATGTCCTTTCAGCGATTTTCTATGGAACACAGCAACATTGACATAATCACCAACTGCAAAGCCATCTTTCACGACAACTGGTTCTTGAACAAGGTCCGTGAAACTGTTTCTGTCGTTGCAGACAACTACGTTCAATCTTCTTGTCCCATCGGTGACATTTGACAGGTGAAATTCATCTTCGTCGAAGACTTTCCTGCCAAAGGTTGCTGCGAATTTCTCCGCCTGAGGTCTTTGAAACAAGAGTCTTTCGCGTTCTATGCCACTATAGAACACATTCACAGGTTCTAAGTCTTGCAGGCTTTCAGTGACAAAAAAGGTCGCCGATTTACCCGGAGCTATTGCCCCCAAGTTTGAGAGTCTCAGATACCTTGCCGGTCTGATACTCACCGACGCAACTGCGTCCAAGGCAGGCCATCCATGTTCTATCGCTTGGGCTACGACTTTGTTCAAATGCCCGTTGACGAACTTGGTAACCGGTGTGTCGTCGGTCACGATCATTATGTGAGATCGGTCTTTCAAACGGGCAATCATCTGAATATTTTCCTCGCTTAACGATTTTTCCTGGATCATGATGTGCATGCCCTTTGAAAGCTGTTCTGAGATCTTGTCGGGATTGGTCAAGGTGTGGTCTGAACCGATGCCTGCTGCTATGTATTTTGATAACTTCTTTCCCTTCAAAGTGGGACAGTGCCCTTCGATCAACAAATTATGCTTCTTGGCAACTTCTAGTATTTTGAGAAGTTTCTCGTCATCGTTCAGAACTCCAACGTAGTCCATCACTTCACCGAGGGCTATCACAGAGTCCAGTTTAGTGAGTTCTTCGACATCCTCAGGTTCTATGAAAGCATTGGGTGTCTCTACACATCTGCGGGTTGTTGGAACGCAACTTGGAATAGCAGTGTAAAAGAGCAGAGGTTGGTCTTTGCCGTTGTTTATCATGAACTTCACGCCATCAATTCCAAAGACATTCGCCATCTCGTGTGGGTCTTGTAGCGCTGCAACAGTGCCGTGTCTCAGTGCGACTTCAGCAAATCTGTCACATGTGACAAAAGAACTCTCAACGTGCATGTGCGCATCAATGAACCCTGGCAGAGCGTATTTGTGTTCCAGATCGATGACCTCAGCGGGTTCGTTTTCGGTGACATCACCTGTCTCGACGAATTTGAACTTGCCATCTTCTACAAGAAACCATCCAGTGAAAATCTCCTGTCTTATGACATCCACTATCTTTGCATTTCTAAAGATTCTTCTCAGAACGATCCCTCTCGATCAATATCTGCACAGCCTTTATCGCGACATCGATCATCTTTTTTTCTGCCTCATAGAACAGTTTTTCTTTCTCTTCCAGAGTTGGCTGAGGATTGAGCCAGATATTCGAGTCTGTTGCGAGAATCGCGCCAACCGAAAGGTGTCTGAGCGAACCAAGAATGAACGCGATTGCGCATTCCTGTTCAGAAGCCACGACACCTGAATCTGTCAAGAATCTATTCAGTTGTTCATCCTGGACATAGTATGCATCTCTTGTGAAGACTATTCCGTAGTAGTAACTGTAATTCAGTTCTTCGGCTGCTTTCATCAGAGCAAGCGTGACCTTCAGATCGGCCACGGCGGGGAACGGTGACGGCGCGTACGCGTGTGATGTGCCCTCTCCTCTGTATGCTGCGGTGGCTATCACCAGGCTGCCAATGGGCATATTCGGCTGTCTCCCCCCTGCGGATCCAACTCTTATCATAGTCTTTGCCCCGACTCTTGCCAACTCCTCGATGGCTATCGAAGCCGATGGTCCACCAATGCCGGTTGAACAGACACTGACGGTTTCTCCCATCAATTTGCCAGTGTACACATGATAGGCTCTGTTCATAGCGATCTTTTTCACATCTTCGAGCCTTTGAGCTATCTTAGCTGCCCTTGCCTCATCGCCCGGTATAAGAACGTATTTTCCCACATCTCCCTCTTTACATCTGATGTGTTTTTGAATACTCATTCTTCTTCCTCCCTAATCGCCAAAAGATGATCTTGTGGAATGTGAACAAATACTCTATCACCCTCACTGAGATCTTCCACCTGAGAGGGCTCTACTTCGACGCTGGCAGAGTTGCCGTTTGGCATTTTCAGAATTAGTGAGATATTCTCACCTTGAAAGATCTTTGAGATGATCTGAGTTGGCAGTTTGTTTTCACCATCGCGTCTATCGATATTCATTCTCCTTGCCCTGGCGCAAAGCACAACTTTTTCACCAGTGTTCAACTGAGTTGTCATTCTTGCCCTGAGTGATTTTTCTGTGGTCCTGACAACAGCGAATTCGTTCTGTAATTCTTCAACGACACCTGAAGCGATCTCTTGAAAACCCATGAAATTTGCTACAAATCTTTTTTGAGGGTTTGAAAATACTTGGTTTGGACTGCCAAGCTGTACTATCTTACCGCTGTTCATGACTGCGATTTGGTCAGACAGTGCAACGGCTTCAGACTGATCATGTGTCACGTAAATGGTTGTTATTCCGAGTCTCTGCTGAATTCTTCTTATTTCATTTCTCATTTCGACTCTCAGATTTGCGTCCAGATTTGACAGTGGTTCGTCCATCAGAAGGACATCGGGTTCTATAACGATCGCCCTTGCGATCCCAACTCTCTGCTGCTGTCCCCCGGAGAGCTGTGAGGGTAATCTGTTTTCAAGGCCTGTGAGCCCAACAAGATCTATCGCCTTTTTCACCTTCTGATTTATCTCTGATTTATTGATTTTTCTCATTTTCAGACCAAATGCGATGTTTTCAAAGACATTCAAATGAGGAAAGAGTGCGTAGCTCTGAAAGACGATCCCCATGTTTCTTTTGTGTGGAGGAATTCTCGTGTAGTCCTTGCCATCGATGATTATCTTTCCATTGATCGGTGACAAGAAACCCGCCAGCGTTCTCAGTGTGGTTGTCTTTCCGCAACCTGAGGGACCAAGTAATGAAAGAAATGAACCCTTTTCAACGCTCAGATTGAGGTTTCTCAGGACTACGAAATTGCTCTGGTAAGCAACTGACAAATCTATTATCTCGAGAAATGCCATTGTTATCCCCTCACAAAAGTTTAGAGATGCCGAAGATTTTCTGAACAAGCAAAACTACACCAAGTGTTGCACCTATCAAAAGCGTTGACAATGCAGCGATGCTTGGGTTGTAATAATACTCCATATAGGTCATCATCACTATTGGAAGAGTGCTTATACCCGGTCCTGTGAGAAAGAGGGAAATGGGTACGTTGTTGAAAGAAGTTATAAAAGTCATTATGAAAGCCGAGATAATACCCACTCTTATATTCGGTAGAACCACGAGTACAAAACTCTTAAATGGATGCGCTCCAAGGCTCTGCGCTGCCTCTTCAATTGAAACTGGTAGGTTCGTCAGACTCGCCAATGTAGATCTGACCACATAAGGTAAAACGATGGCAGTATGACCGATCAAAAGCGTTGTTTTGACCGAGAACACGTTCAGCAAAACGAAGAATTTGAGCAGCGCAAGGCCTGCAACCATCCCTGGTATTATCACAGGCAATGTCGTTACAAGCTCTACGAAACGTTTACCTCTGAAGCTGTACCTTGCGGTGATATATGCAACAGGCACACCCAAAAGTAGAGCCAGAAAGGAAGAATACAAAGCCAGTTGCAGACTGAAGATAAAACTCTTTTGAAACATGGGCATCGATATGACCTTCTTGAACCAAGATAGGGTAAACCCTGTTGGAGGAAAGCGCAATGTTGAAGAAGGTTCAAAGGAAGCAAAGAGGATCACTATGAACGGACCTAACAAGATGGCAAATGCGATAAATAAAGCAAAGATAAGCCACCTGTTGATCTTCATTGTCTACTCACTCCTAAGCTGCTGATCTTTCTGGAAAGGTAATTCACGACCAGTGTTGTTGCAAACATGACCACGGCTATAACGGTTGCCATTCCCCAGTCGAGTGTCACCGAAGTCTTTTGGTAGAGCAAGGTACTCAGCATAGTCACGCGACTTCCCCCAAGTACCGCCGGTGTGACATAAGCGGTGATGCATCCGGTGAAAACCAGCGTGGACCCGGCGACGATTCCCTCAACTGTGAGTGGAATATAGACTCTTGTAAAGAGTTTAAAGGCATTCGCCCCAAGGCTCTTCGCTGCCAGAGGGACCTCCTTGGGAAGATTTTCAAGTGCACTCACAAGAGAGATAATCATCAGAGGAAGAAACAATTGAAGAAGTCCAAAAAAGACAGCCCCAGGTGTGTACAGAAGCCTCCTGGGGCTGTCTGTCAATTTCAGTGAAATGAGTAGGTTATTTATCAAACCTTCACGCCCAAGAACGGCAAGCCAAGAGAAAGTTCTCGCAACAGAGTTGGTCATCAATGGAAATACCACCAATGTCATCAGAAAACTCTTCAATGAGTCACTCTTCAGGCTCACTATAGCCAATGCCGACGGATATCCGATCGCCAATGAAACGACAGTCACAAGAAGACTCATGAGCAAACTTCTTGTGTAAGCCACACGCGAAATTCTCTGGGTGAAAAACTGAAGATACTTACCAGCCACCCATCCTTTTTGTGGCTGATAGATGCTTTCAACTATTATTGAAAGAATGGGTACAAGAAAGAACACGAGCAAGAACAATACCGTCGGCAGAAGAACAAGGTACTTTTTCATCTTATTGCGCGATCAACTCGTTCCACTTGTTGATCCACTTGTCGTAATTCTCGACGATGAAATCTGTCTTATAAAAGATGAGCGATTTTATGTGGTCCACACCGTATGTCAATTTTTCTGCTATTTCCTGCGGAACCACGACATTGACGTTTACAGGTGAGTCCACAAGATCCATAGCTTCAGCGTACTGGACTTCTTCACTTATCATGAAATCAATGTATTTGTAGGCTTCTTCAAGGTTCTTCGCGCCTTTGATGATGCTTATCACATTCAAAAACCCAGGCATTCCCTCTACTGGAGTTACCCATGCGAGTGGTAGCCCTGTGTCAAGGAATTGACCCCATGAAAATCTCTGCACAGGTGCCATCCATACTTCTCCCATCTTGAACAAGTTCAGGAGTTCTGAGGAAGTCTTGTAAAAGGTTACAACATCCTTCTTAAGCTGGCGGACCTTTTCAAATGCCGTTTTGAGCTCCGGATCGTATGCATTTCCATCATAAATTTGGTTGATGAGCATCATCAAAGCAGGACCTTGGGTTGTTGTTATATCTGGTAGGCTGATGTGTCCAGCTACTTCTTTGCTCCAGAAATCTTTCCAAGAATTGATTGGTCCCTTGATCTTATCAGTTCGATACACAATACCCATGCTGTAGACGGTGTAACCGATGCCATAGTTTCCACCAATCGGGTCTTTCGCAAAGTCATAGATCTCCGAGTAATTTTTCAATTTGCTCGTATCTACAGGTTGCAGAAGTCCTTCTTTGACTGCCAGCATTGCGTAATAATCAACAAAATGTACCACATCGATAACAGGATTGCTTTTTTGAGAAATGAGTTTGGTTAGTCTTACAGAGTTGTTGCCGACTTCCCTGACAATCTCGATACCATATTTCTCCAGGAACGGCTTGGAGATATTCTTGTCCAAAAGATCGAGATTGAAACCCCAAGTTGAGACATTTACCTTGGCAGCGGAAAACACAGTCAGAGCTATCAAACATACAACAGCACCAAGAAAAATCTTTCTCATCTTTCATCCCTCCCACAGGAATTCAGTCTTGTTATAAGTATTCTATCAGGAATAAACTTGGAACACAAGGTCCCAGACAGCTTTATCTTCAGCTTGAGGTTTAATTTCTAATCGCTAAGTCGATAAAGATGTGTGAATTTGGATAAGGTTTGCACGTTCTGACTTTGAAAAAGATCTCAGATCATTTGGCATAAAGGGAATATAATCTATTCGTCTAACAGATCGATGATCTGAGAAAAACTCCGTCAAGATAAAAGGAGGATTGAAGATGTCTACAAAAGCCAAATGCGATGTGACTGTTTTATGTGATGATAGATTGGCGAGCCCACTTGTCGCGGAACATGGGTTTTCGGTTCTTGTTGAACTCGTTGGTGGTGGATCAATTCTTTTCGATACCGGAAGTACCGATGCTTTCATCAAAAACGCAGAGATTCTTGGAAAGGATCTGACAAAGGTCGAAAAGATAGTGATAAGCCATGGTCATTACGATCACGCGGGAGGTTTGAGATATCTATCAAACTCAAATGGGAAATTCAGAGTTTATCTCAGGCAGGAAGCTCTGCTTGAGAAATACAGTGATGAAAGGTTTGCCGGTATTGATTGGAAGGGTTTAGAAAAAATCTTTGAAATTTCTGTGGTGAGAGACAAGGTAACTGAGATATCCGATGGCATTTTCACCTTTGGTCCTGTGGAGATGAAAAACGATTTTGAAGAGCCCGATTCATATTTCTATGTTCAGAAAGACGGGCGAAGGATCAGAGATTTTTTCGAAGATGAACTGAATTTGGTCATAGACGAGGTTGATGGTATAGTGCTCATAACAGGTTGCGCTCACAGAGGCATTGTGAACACCGTGGAGGATGTTAAAAAAACCTTCGGCAAGAGCGTCAAGACTCTCATCGGTGGATTTCATCTTTACAAGGCGCCCTTGCCCAAGATTGAGAAGGTAACAAATGTGCTGAAAAGCCTTGGTATAGGAAAGGTTGTGCCTTATCATTGTACAGGAGAGACGGCGATCAAGATCATCGAGAGGTGATCGGTTTGAACAAAAGGATCTGTCACATCACCACTGTACATCCCACTTTCGACCTGAGAATATTTCACAAAGAGTGTAAGAGCCTTGTTGAAGCAGGATATGAAGTTTTCTTGATCGCTCAGGCTCAAGGAGACTCAGAGGTTGATGGAGTACACATCATAGGGCTTGAGAAACCGAAAAATCGCCTTGAAAGGATCTTTGGTTTGCGAGGCAGAGTCTTTGAACTGGCAAAGCAAATCGATGCACAAATATATCATTTTCATGATCCAGAGCTTATACCAGTTGGGTTAAGGTTAAAGAAGCTGGGGAAAAGGGTGATTTACGATGTGCATGAAGATGTGCCAAGACAGATCATGAGCAAGTATTACATACCGAGATTTCTGCGTAGAAGTATCTCAAAATTCTTTGAGGTTTATGAGAACAAGTCAGTGAGGCACTTCGATGCCGTTGTTTGTGTCACATCAGATATCGCGTCAAGGTTTTCAAAGCTCAACTGCAATACAACAGTTGTACAGAATATGCCTATGATCAGTGAATTTTCTGACATCTCCACGGATTGGTCGAGCAAAGAGCAAGCCGTTTGTTATGCGGGTGGTCTGTCAGTTATCAGGGGTATCTTTGAGATGGTGCATGCGATGCAGTATGTCAAGGGCAAACTCATATTGGCAGGCAGTTTCGTTGATAATTCTTCGCAACTAATCGCGACTGAACCAGGTTGGGAGAAGGTACAGTATCTTGGGCATGTAGATCGAGGCCAATTGAGGCAAGTTTACGAAAGGGCAAAGGTGGGCTTAGTGCTGTTACACCCAGTCCCCAATTACATGAACAGTTACCCTGTCAAGCTCTTTGAGTACATGGCAGCGGGATTGGCAACAGTGACTTCCAATTTCCCAAAATGGCGGGCAATCGTTGAAGAAAATAACTGTGGAATATGCGTTGATCCGACAGATTCAAAACAGATTGCAGAAGCGATTAACTATTTGCTCGAAAACAACGATGTTGCTCAAAGAATGGGTATGAATGGCAGAAAGGCTGTACTGGAAAAGTTCAACTGGGACAACGAAGTACCCAGATTGTTAGAGCTGTACAAAAGAATCGCAGGTTAACTTTTCTCATTCCTTGTAGTAACTCTGATTTTTCAAGAGCTGTTCTTCTGGCACATCCCTGAATTCTTTGGCAGGAACACCGACATAGATCTTTCTGGGTGGCACGTTTCTTGTGACGACTGCGCCTGCAGCAATCAGGGCATCTTCTCCTATCTCAATACCTGGCAGGATAGTTGCATTGGCACCTATTCTCGCACCCTTTCGAAGAATTGGACCTTTGAAATATCTCTTTCTCTGTTCGGTTCTGCCAAGGAAATTGTCGTTTGTGAAGGTTACCTCAGGTGCTATAAAGCAATAATCTTCAATGAGCGACATTGCCGTGATATAGGCTTCTGTCTCTATCTTCACGTACTTTCCTATCTTTGTCTTGTTTTCAACGGTCACACCGCGGCCGATCACGGTGTATTCTCCTATTTCGACATCTTCTCTGATACTCGAAAGATCACCAACAAAGGTGTAATCCTTCAAAATCGCCCCGCGATATATGACACAGTTTGCTCCGATGATCACGTGCCTGCCGATAATCAAACCGGGCCATGACTTTTCCTCTGTTGTCGCCGATATTGAGGCCTTGAAAGGCTCTTTCCCAAGGACTGTGTTATCTGCGATTGTACAGCCCTCGCCGATAACGGTGTCCTTTCTGATGACAACATTGTGCCCGATTGTCGCATTGTCGTGAATGATCACATCATCTTCGACAACAACGTTGTAGCCCAAAGTAACATTTTTCCCAATACTCGCGTTTGTTGAAATGTGCAACGGTATCACTCCAACGAAATAATAACATATGCACTCAACTGCTATATAATGAAATTTAGGTGATTATAGATGATAGACTTTCTGGGTAAGACCATTCAATGCGGCTGTGGTAAAGTTCACAAGATTCCGGCTATCGAGATAGTTTGTGGTCGTAAGTTGGGAAAACTCTCTGATTTTTTTGATGACGCCATCTTCGTAGCCGACCAGAACACAGTCCTTCTTGCCGAAATACCAACTGATGATGTCTTCGTTTTCACAGGCCCTGAAAGGGTTATGGCAACGATGGAAAATGTACAGAGAGTAGTGGATTTTTTGAAAGGTAAAAACTACCGACAGATCGTATCGATTGGATCGGGAAGTCTCACAGACATCGCAAGATATTCTGCGTTTCTGTGTAAGGTAGATTTTTCCTGTTTTCCAACCGCTCCCTCCGTTGATGCCTATACTTCTTCGGTGGCTCCACTGATTGTTGAAGGTGTGAAAAAGACCTTGGATGCCAAGATTCCGAGAAAGATTCTGATCGACACAGATGTAATTGTGAATTCCCCCATCGATCTTCTCAGGGCAGGAATAGGAGATATTTCATCAAAGGTCACCGCGAGACTTGACTGGGTAATGTCCAATTTTCTGACAGGCGAACAGATCTGTGATTTCGTCTGGGATGACATAAAGGATCTTTTGAAATTGATCATGAAAGATGTGAGAAAGATTCTTCAAAGAGATGAATCGGCTGTACAGAATCTGATGAAAGCACAGTTGATTTCAGGCTTGAACATTGCCATCACGGGAAACTCAAGACCAGCTTCAGGTGCAGATCATCTGATTTCTCATGTGCTTGAGATGTATCAGGAATGCAGAGGTCATCTGCCGCTCTTCCATGGGCTTCAAGTTGCGATGGGAACCTACATATCTTTGAAGGCGTATGACGCACTTTTCCAGGATCTTCGTTTTAAGAAAAGCCAGATTCTACTGAAAGACAGAAAGAAACTCTTGGTTGATTTCTTTGGACAGCAAATTGCCAACGAATTTGAAAAAACCTATTTGAACAAGAAAAGAGTGGAAACAATAAATGTAGACAATATCAGAAGACGCTTACAGGAATTGTATCTGGAATACCGTCCCATTTTGGAATCATCTTTGCTTGAAATGGGGGTTAGGGAGCTCTTCTCAAGGTACGACAGGGATTTTGTCAAAAGTGCGATTGTCGTGTCCACGATGATCAGGAATCGATATACAATTCTTGATCTGTACGATCAACTTGACATTCTCGATGATTTCTGTGATTGGGTCACAGAACAGTTCTAAAGGGGGCGAATAGATGAACACATTAAGAATAGGACTTGCACAGATAAACACGATCGTTGGCGACATAGAGGGCAACGCGAAGAAGATCGTCGATAAGATTGAATTAGCCAAACAGATGGGTGCCGACATAGTTGCCTTTCCTGAATTGGCACTGACAGGTTATCCTCCCGAGGACTTACTCTTCAAGCCTCATTTCGTTGCAAGAAACAAACAGGTGCTGAATGAGCTGGCGAGATATGTTTCAAAATCGCTCGTGGCTGTTGTGGGATTTGTCGATCAAGACAGCGATATATACAACGCGGCTGCGATACTCCACGATGGCAAGGTGGTGGCAATCTATCACAAGAACTACTTGCCAAATTACGGCGTCTTTGATGAATTTCGCTATTTTCAACGGGGTGACAGAGCTCTGGTGGTCATGTTGAACGATATTCGTGTTGGTATCACGATCTGTGAAGATATCTGGTATCCCGGAGGACCTGCCCGCCTCGAGGCTCTTGTATGTGATGCAGAGGTTCTTGTGAATATATCTTCTTCACCGTATCATTCTGGCAAGCTGTCGTGGAGAGAAAGAATGCTCTCAGTTCGTGCGAATGACAATCTTGCGGCGGTCGCGTACGTGAATTTGGTTGGTGGACAGGACGAACTTGTTTTCGATGGTGCAAGCCTGATTGTCAATGAACAGGGTGAGGTGGTTGCCAGAGCAAAGCAGTTCGAGGAAGATTTTCTCATAGCAGACCTTGATCTAAACAACATTGAAAGGTCAAGACTGCGTGATCCGCGTCGAAGGCAGGACAAGAAAGCCATTGGAGATGAGGTTTTTGAGAGAATAGAAGTTGTGAAACTCGATTTTGATAAGCACGAACCAAAACCTTTCGTTGAAAGAAGAATTGAGGAACACCTGGATTCTGTAGCCGAAGTTTATCATGCGTTGGTTGTAGGGACGCGGGACTATCTGGTAAAGAACAAGATCACCGATGCTGTGATTGGTTTGAGCGGTGGAATCGACAGTTCTTTGGTATGCTGTATAGCCGTGGACGCACTTGGACCAGAACATGTGACGGGTGTCTTAATGCCTGGACCTTATTCTTCAGACCACAGCTTGCAAGATGCGCGCGCATTGGCAGAAAATCTTGGGATAAATTATTTGATTATACCGATAGACGATGTCTTTCAGAGTTTTTTGAATTGCCTCAAGCCTGTGTTCAAAGATCTCCCTTTCGATGTCACCGAGGAGAATCTGCAGGCACGAATTCGTGGAATGATTCTGATGGCTCTGTCGAACAAATTTGGTTGGCTTGTCCTGACAACTGGAAACAAAAGCGAAAGCAGCACTGGCTACTGCACCTTGTACGGTGATACCGCAGGTGGTTTTGCGGTCATAAAGGATGTTTACAAAACATTGGTATACGAACTGGCTGAATACGTTAACAGGAAAGCAGGAAAAGAAATCATACCACACAGAGTTTTCACCAAAGCTCCAAGTGCTGAGCTCAGGCCCAATCAGACCGATCAGGACAAGTTACCACCATACCCACTTCTTGACTCCATACTGAAAGCCTACGTCGAGGAAGATCGCAGTGTATCGGAGATTATTTCTATGGGCTATGATGAATCAACCGTTCGTATGGTTGCCTGGATGGTTGATAGCAATGAGTACAAACGCCGGCAACTCGCACCAGGACCGAAGGTGACCCATCGTGCCTTTGGTAAGGACAGGCGTCTGCCGATGACAAATCGTTTCAGGGAATGGCAAAGCAAAGAATGAAACTGGGCGACCTGAGTCGCCCAGTTTTTCAAGCGGTCTTGGAAGTGAAGTTGAAATTACTGACTTTGATGAACGGAGCCACCGCAGGGAAGTACTCTCCACTGGTTGATTCGGTTTCTTTTGAAATCGCTTCGATATTTTTTGAGAACTCAAAGAATTTCACGTTGAACCTCATATTCTTGATGGGCCTTGTCAATTGCCCATTTTCTATGAGGAATGTTCCATCTCTTGTCATGCCTGTGAACATCGCTTCGTATGGATCCACGACATTCATGTAATGGAATCTGTTGACATAGATGCCTCTCTCAGTGTGAGAGATAATCTCCTCGACAGGTGTAGTTCCACCTTCAATCACAAGGTTAGCGGGCATTGAAAAATCAAGGTCTTCCAATGAGATTGAATGACCTGTTGGCTTTTTTCCAAACCTTAATGAAGCGCCGTGCGAGTAGAAGACATTTTTGAATACACCATTTTCTATTATCGCTGTCTTTTCACGTTTCTTTCCACAGATGTCGTACACCCATGGTACTTGCATTTTGTGATTGGGATCGTCGTAAACGTTCAGATTGCTGGGTCCGATCTTTTGTCCCAGAAACCTCACCGAAGGGCTCATCTTCAGTTCGTGCATATAGCCATTGGTGCAGACATATGAAAAGTAGAAAAACAGCTCACTGACAGCTTCTGGACCGAGAATTACTGTGTACAAGCCTGGGTCAATTTCTACCTGATTGTTTGACCTTTTTGCAAATTCAATGGCCCTGTGAATCTTTTTGTCCACGTCCAGATCTTCATACCCTCTTGCCGTTGAAGAGACATAGCCGCTTCCAGAACCACTCAGTGCCACAAAGTTGAAACTTGCGCTTGAGTATGCCTGGTACACGAACATTCCATTAGAGGATATGACGGCATTTTCGGAGATACTGTCGCTCACATAACCGAAGGCCTGAACATCCTTTCCAGATACTTTGAGTATCTTGTCGAAGATCTGAGCCCTGTCTTCAGCCGATGCGTTTTTGACAGAATCACTGATGTTCTCAACTGGATAACCTATAGAAACATCCGGGAGTCTGAATTCGTAGTCCAGTGGAGTTGAGTTCTCAAGCATCTGTTCGAGTTTTTTTCTGGCTTCTTTCAAACCATTTATAGACAGATCATTGGTCGTGGCTACAGCCACTTTGTTGTCCTTTGTGGCAAGAATACTGATAACACTTTTTTTCTCGAAGACGTTCTGGTGAATCTCGCTGTTGGCAAATCTGGTCAAAGCCCCTTCGTTGTTTGAAACCGAACTCAGGAATTTGAGGCCAACGAAATGCTCGTTCATCAATCTGAACAGATTTCTGTAGAAATTCTCACCTTTCATTTTCGAACACCTACCTTTACCTTTCTGAATCTTGCCGGAGCTGTGCCATGACCTACGTACATCACCTGCATCGGCTGGCCTTTACCGCAGTTCGGTACACCCCAGACGCGCCAGAATTTCTCATTCGCGACGCCATCGCACTTGTTCCAAAACTTGGGAGTTATATCGAAATAGACCGGATTTTTGAAGATCCTTCCCGTCAGCTTGCCACCTTTGATTTCGTAAGCAACCTCTGTGGCAAACTGGAAGTTCAGTCTCAAGTCATCTATAGACCAACTTTTGTTTGTGTCAAGCAAAAATCCATAGTCGATACCGCTTATCAGTTCATCGAGGGTGAAGTTACCGGGCAGAAGATTTATGTTCGTCATCCTGATTATTGGAAGGTGAGACCAACTGTCGGCCCTTGCCGCACCGTTGGATCTCAGTCCAAGTTCCGCCGCGGTCTGTCTATTCATCAAGTAACCAACAAATAAACCATTTCTGACAATATAAGATCTTTGTGCCTGCACGCCTTCATCGTCGTAGCCAAAACTACCAAGTCCGCCAGGGATAGTTGCGTCGGCAGTGATCGTCACATATTCACTCCCATATTTGAGACTGTTGAGTTTATCCATGCTGAGAAAACTGCCTCCCGCAAAGCTCAGTTCAGAACCCATCACCCTGTCGAGTTCGATCGGATGACCGCAAGACTCATGCACCTGTAGCGCGAGCTGATTACCGCTTATGATTATGTCGTACTCTCCTGGCTCAATCTCTGGCGCTTTCACAAGTTCGACGGCCTCGTTCGCGATCTTTGACGCATGATTAACTAAATCCATCTCTTCTACGAACTCCCAACCTCTTGTTGAGTGATCTCCTCCGAAACTTGATGGGTACGATCTTGTTTGAAAGCCACCCTCACCCACCGATTGAGCTGTGATACCCGCTCCAGAAACGACGATCTGTTGTTCAATCACAGAGCCCTCTGTACTCACAAAGATCTTGTTGATTTTTCTGAAAAGCATTGAACCGGTCGAGCGTGCCACACCTTCGATCTCTTTTGCTTTCAAGGTTGCACCCTTCAAGATTTCGATCTTCTGCTTCTGTGAAACTTCAAACGGATCCTTTTGATAGGATGATTTGAAATTGTCTTGGTGCACCGGCTCCTGTGCAAGATTAACTTGTTTGTTTGCTCGCTTGTTCGAAGCCTGTGCAATCTCAAGAGCGCGGTCTGCGATCTTCTCAAGTGCCGATTCCCCACGATCATCGGTAGCAGCAAACCCCCAACCATTTTCGAACAGAACCCTGATGCCGGTCCCGGAGTTAAAGTTGTTGGTCAAAGTTTTGAGAACACCATTTTCAACATAAATTTCCTGTTGAAGGTGCTCTTCATACCTTGCATCTGCGTACCTTACACCTTTGGAATTCAAATAATGCAGAATCTTCTGTAGTTTTTCCTGCACAATCTGACCTCCTTTCGACAATCAGAAAGCAGGGAGTCAATCCCTGCTTTCGTCGTCGGTTTCCATTATATCGTTTATTGCTTTTTCTATGTTTTCTGCGTTGACTTTTTGACCTGCGCTGAGAACAATCAGAGCTGCCTTGATTACTAAAATGCGTGGGTACCGTTTGAGCAGTTTCTTGATCGGGTCTAACTTCATGACGTCAACTTCCAAGGTGATCACCATCCTAAAAGTCCTTGACACTCTCAAGGACAGGATGTATAATCTTTTCTGCTGCGGGCTCGTAGCTCAACTGGTAGAGCGCCCGGCTCATAACCGGGCGGTCGGTGGTTCGAGTCCACCCGAGCCCACCAGAGGGAGCATAAGCTCCCTTTTATTTTAACATTGAATTTGAATTCTGTAAAGTCATGTTACTTCCGATAGATCCCATTGGGACTGCAAAATCTCTATCCCGTCTTGAAATTATTAGTTAATCCATTTGTTGTAATAATGAAACAGATTTTATATGATCGAGAAAGATTCGCTTTGCCAGTCGATTTGACTCAAAAACCCAGGAAGATCCTGAATTGCGTAGACAATCACATTTCATAGGTAAGGTGTTTTGCTCAGATTAAATCAGTATAATAGAAGTAAAGCCATCAAATGGGAGGGAATTTTTATGAGAAAACGGTTAGCTGTCTTTGCAGTAGTCCTTTTGGCTGCGTTCTCGTTTGCTTCATATCTCAATGTAGCAGTGCTTGGTGATGTGAGATCTTTGAATCCATTCTTGGTGAAGTCTTCCGCGGAGCGTATCGTTGTGGGATATCTTTATGAGACACTTCTAACCGAAAGCTTGGGCCAAGTCGTTGGTGCGGTCGCAGAAAGCTGGCAGGTTGATCTTTCCACAAACAGCATGATACTGAAACTGAGAGACAGAAAGTTTCATGACGGTACCGATGTGACCGCCGATGACGTTGTTTTCTCATTCAACTACATCTTAGAGAAGAAACTTCCTCTTGGACCAATTCTGGCATACTTTACTGGCGCTCAGAAGGTAGACGAGAAAACTGTGAAGCTCAGTTTCAGAACCATGAACGTTTCAATGCTGTCCTTTGCCCCTATGGCAATACCTATCATACCCAAGTCAATCTGGGAGAAGATTGACAAACCACTTGAATTCCCAAATATCGAAAAACCAGTAGGCAGTGGTATGCTGTCTTTCGAGAAACTAACACCTCAAAGTGTTGTTCTGAAATTCTTCAAAGATCATCCGAACGCTTCACAGAACTTGCAGGGTATGGTTCTAAACATAGTTCAGGACGAAACGATGGGATTTCTCGGGCTTGTGAAAGGAGACTATGATTATCTATTTTGGAATCTCGATCCTGAACTTGCAAAACAGGTTATGGAGAACCCAAACAAATACCCGAATGTGAAAATCGCACTGATCGATGGTGGCCTTGTGAATGTAATTTTGTTCAACCATCGAAAACAGCCTATGGACGATGTGAATTTCAGAAAAGCTGTTTTGTATGCGATTAATTACAAGGAACTCATCGAAAAGGTTTACAGTGGTTTAGCAGAACCGGCTTCGTTGGGTTTGATGCCCAAGCGTGCCAAGAATATCTACGATGAGAGTGTACAAAAGGTTGAACAGAACATCTCAATGGCTAAGGATTTCATTAAGAAGAGCGGCTACGACGGGAAAAAGTTGACCTTACTTGTCTCGTCTGACAGAAAATCTATGGACACGGCAGAGTACATCAAACTGTACTTGAAGAACATAGGTGTTGAAGTTGAGCTGGATGTACAGGGTCCTGAAGGCTTAACCACGAAGCTGAAAAAGGCAGATTTTGATTTGGTGATCTATTCGTATAACCTGGGCAGTCATCCGGAAATGGTTTTCTACCACCTGCATTCATCAAGAGGTACCATGAAGGATGGTCAGGTGACTGGCTTTAACTACGGTGGCGTCTCGATAAAGGAGCTTGACACGGCTCTCGAAGGTATCTGGATGGCATTCTCAGAACAAGATCGCATCATGGCTTTCAAGAATCTGCAGAAATTGTTTGGTGAGGTAGTCCCAGTAGTGCCACTTGTAGTGCCTGTTGATATAGAAGCGTACAGTGTCAAGAATTTCACCGGATGGTTTGTCTCTTCAGCCGAAGGCGTTATGAACACAGAGACAATGAAATCATTGAAACCTGTGAGGTGAGAACACTCGGATGAGTGCTTCTTACTTGCTCAAGAGAATATTTCAGATGTTCTTGACCATAGTCATAGCGGTCACTGTGAGTTTTATCCTGATAAGGGCTCTGCCGGGTGATCCGGCAGAGCGGTTTTATGGAGATCCAAGGATTCCAGAAGAAGTTAAACAGCAAATCAAAGCTGCCTTTGGTTTGGATAAACCCGTATTTATTCAATACCTGAGCTTTCTGAAACAGTTTTTCAAAGGCGATTTAGGGGTCTCTTACACCTACAACAGACGAGTGGTAGGAGTGGTTTTGGAAAGACTGCCTTGGACCTTGCTCTTGACTGCTGTTCCGACATTACTCAGCATGGTTGCTTCACTCAAGATAGGGGTCTACATAGGTTGCAAAAGAAACTCTTTTGCAGACAGAGTAGTGCGCTATCTTGCCTTTGCGCTGCATTCAGTTCCGACTTTCTGGTTTGCCTTGCTCTTGGTTATGTTGTTTTCCTTCAAACTTGGATGGTTCCCACTACAGGGTATGATAGATCCAAATGCACAGGGTTACCGAACTATACTTAGTCTGCTGTACCATGCTTTTCTGCCATGGGTAGTGTTGTTTGTCATAAATGTTCCAGGTTTTGCAATTTATGTTCGCAACATGGTTATCTCCATTTTGGGCGAGGAGTTCATAGTAACTGCGAAGGCAAAAGGTTTAGCCGAAGCCGAGATTAGAAGAAAGCACATACTCCGAAACGCCCTCGGTCCACTTTTCTCTATGCTCACTTTGAGAATCGCAGGTATGTTAGGCGGTGCAGTGCTCATAGAAACGATTTTTTCTTGGAAGGGTATGGGGTTATTAGTTTTGGAGGCTTCAAGGAATTCAGATTATCCTTTGTTGCAGGCAACGGTTTTGATTACGATAATCTCTGTGATATTGGCGAACTTTTTTGCAGACCTTCTGCAGGTGGCTTTTGATCCAAGGGTGAGATTCGAGTGAGAAGAAGGCCAAGCTTTTTCAAAGAATTGTTCAAATCCTTTGAGGGTTCAGTAGGGTTTTCAATTCTGTGTGTCTTCATTTTTTGCGCTGTTTTTGCCCCAGTAATAGCTCCGTATGACCCATATGACATCACCCAGAGAGGTCGAAGACTACAGTCTCCTTGTAGCGCTCACCTCATGGGAACAGACTGGTACGGGATGGACATATTCAGCCAGATAGTCTATGGTGCGCGTACTTCACTGACGATCGGCGCCCTTACTGCGTTAGGTGTCAGTACGATTGGGGGCTTCTTAGGTGTCGTAGCCGGTGCATATGGTAAGGGTGTTGATGTTTTGATCATGAGAGCTGTTGATTTTGTCATGGTGTTGCCAGGTTTACCTTTGATGATCATGATACTCACCTATCTTGGGAGTAGTTTCTGGACATTGATCTTTGTGCTTGTTGCGTTTGGCTGGGCAGGGATTTCCAGGGTCGTGCGCGCTATAGTGCTTTCGGAAAAAAGAAGGGGCTATGTCGAAGCAGCTATCTGTGCCGGCGCGAGTAAATGGTATATCATCAAGAAGCATCTTTTACCCGCTTCCTATCCGATCTTGGTTGTTAATGCGGCCTTTTCTGCCGCAGGTGCGATGCTGGCAGAAGCAGGGCTTTCCTTTCTGGGATTTTCAGATCCTCGAATTGTCTCCTGGGGCAAGATGTTGAGTTTGGCAAGGACATGCAATGCGTTGGTTCTCGGTGGCTGGTGGTGGATTGTATATCCTGGTCTTGCGATCTTTCTTGCTTCTTTTTCGATTATGTCTCTGGGTGTCGCAAGTGAAAAAATTCTAAATCCAAAGATTGCCGGTAGGAGGGAATGAAATGAAATTCGATAACGGTTATGTTTCTTTGAGTGTTAAGGGGAAGGAAAAAACCTATAAGCTGAGCGATCTGAACGAAGACTTTTACAACTGGCAGCTTCAAACAAGATCAAAAGGTTTGAAGATATTTCTTGGATTGGAAAAAGGTGCGCCAAACTTTTCTCCTCACACCGTTGTTATGTCAACTTATTCAGAAGATACCGAGTTTCCTGTGAACAGCTGTATAAAAGGTCTTGGTTTGGTGCCAAAGGATGAGTACATAGAAGATCTTGCCAAAAAGGCTATGGATCTGATACAACTTGCGAGAGAAAAAGGCATAAATGAGACATTCAGAGAGAGAGTCCAATTCCTGCTGAATTTGTACGATAACCCCGATTTATTCAACAAATCAGTGCTCTCAAGTATAGAGATGTACTACAAGAAAAGCTACCAGAATGTTCTTAAAGATCCAAGAGCCACATTGCTCTTCTATGACCAAATGACTGGATATAGCATCATGTTCAATGTTGTTGTGGAGCTCATACCAAGGACAGATCCTTTCTACAAATATGTAACTGCTGTGCATGATCTTTTTCACGTGCCTAAGGATCCAAGCGTAAGAACAGATAGGTACGAATTCGCATACCGGTTCTGGCCCATCGAAGCGTATGATAAGACACCAGGTCCCAAGGCAAGTAGCAGGATCTTCTGAACTATCACATTAGATTTGTTGTTCCTTGTAACGGCTCAATCTCTTGGGACCATATATCACCATAATGAGTGTCACAAAAATCACATTCAGTATCACTGAAATAAGTCCACCAATGGCAGTTGACATAGCTGGAAATATAAAATGTGACAGGTTTCCCATCGTGTGAAACAACAAAGCAGCCAGGATGCTGCCGTTGGTGTTGTTGTAGATCCATGTGAAGAGTATGGACAAGAAGACGGTTCCAAGAACAAATCCCAAGATCGGCACATTGTGGTACATATCTTGACCCTTCATGAAGAACAAAGGAAGATGCCACAATCCCCAGATCACGCCAATAAGAACACTCGAAACAGTGGCATTGAATCGTGCCTGTAATCTGTCCAATGCGTAACCTCTCCAGCCAAATTCCTCGGCAACAGGTCCACCCAGAAACATGATATAGAAAAAGGCTGGTATTATCTCAGAGGTTCTGAGAGAACTGTAATTTGGGGCATCGGTTCACCCATAAGGACGGCAAAGAGTAGAGAAAAGCCAACGATTGAAGGCATAAGCAAAAAAATGGGAATGAGCCAGACTTTTCTGAAATTCATGCTCACCCCTCTTTTGAACAGCTTTTTAACACCATCGAATCCTTCATCCTTGAAGGTGAGAATAAAGGCAGCAGCGGTAGGACCAAAAGGTGCCAGGTACAGCCTTATACCCCACAGCACCTCTAGAAGCCACAGCAACCATGACCAAGCAAAGGTGATCAAGAAGAACAACATAAGACTACCATTTCTTGTTTTCATGACCTCCACCCCCCAGGATTATCAGAATTTTGGAATTTATTTATTTCTTAGAACTCTGTAGTGGTCTTCTATGAGTTTCTGTTTAAATTTCAGAAGTTTTTCCATCTCACTTGAACTCAGAACAGGCACGTTCGAAGTATCGATTAAAGGCGCGATCATTATGTCTATCTTTCTATTTTCTCCAGACATCAGAACTACATTCATAGCCGTACCCTTCAGTGGATTTCCTCCCATATATCCATAGTAACCGTACAGATCACCATAACTCAACTGGTTGTCGTGGTCAAAATCCATCCACGCAAAGACCCTGACTGGCGAGGTGTTCACCTGAAGATTGTAATTTCCATTTTGTAGAGAAGTCAAATCATCTAATTTGTCGTCACTACCAACTGAATACACTATCAGAGGTTCCCATCCACCAGACCAAGTTACAGCATCGTATGCATCGACTAACCCCGCGCCATAGTATTCATCAAATCCAGGAACTCCAAGATCAACTGCTGTTTGTCTCAAAACATTTCTTATGTTCTCAACTCCAGTAATGCCTTCACAGATCATCAGTGCCACTACACCTGTCACATGTGGTGTTGCCATTGATGTACCTATTGCTTCTGCATATTGATTGTTCAGATATGTACTCAGGACCCCACCAGATTCATCGCCACCCGGTGCCACCACATCCAGCTCAGAACCATAATTTGAATACGAAGCTCTTTGCCCACTTGAATTTACTGCCCCTACCGCTATTGTTTCTGAATGTGCTGCCGGGTAGATAACAGGTCCATCCTCATTTCCAGCGGCACACACAATCACAACATCGTTTTCGTACGCATACTTGACTGCTTCGTATATCACATCTGAATATCCACCACCACCGGAGAAGTTGATTATCTTCGCACCATTATCAACGGCATACACAAAGGCCTTAGCGACATTCAAAACACTTCCAGAGCCATCCGCTCCAAAGACCTTCAGAGGCAGTATTTTCACATTTCCCCACGTTACACTGGCAACGCCTTTACTGTTGTTGGTAATTGCAGCAATAGTACCAGTAACATGTGTACCATGCCCGCTTTCATCCTGCGGTTGATCGTCATCTTCAACAAAGTCGTATCCATTAGTTGAAACCACTCCTTGCAGATCTTCGTGAGAAAGATCAATACCTGAGTCGACCACGGCTACTGTGATTATGCCCGATCCTTTTGTGAGATACCAAGTATATGGAAGATTAATCAGTGGATAATTCCATTGCTGTGAGTACAAAGGATCATTTGGAACGATTTCACCACAGATTCTGTACACGTAATTGGGAGAAAGACCTACAAAACCGGGTATCTCTGAAAAGTGTTTCAAAAGTTCTTGTGTTGTGAGATTTGTTCTCAAAAGATAGAAGATTTTGTTTGATATACGAAGTTGGTCACCTACTGATCCAAGCGGTGCCATAGATTTTTCGACGATCGAAGAAGAAATCGACATTTTGTCTGATCTAAATTGGACAATGTATTCACCAGGTATGTATTCAGTGTTGGCAGCTGACTTTGAAAAATCAACCTTTCTGTCTATTGGTGAAACATTTTTTGTGACATCGCCATCGTATGCGATAACTTTGCCATAGATCGATGCGGAAAAACTCTCGGTTGTGAAAGACCAGATAGGTCCAGAACTGGTACCGCCCTTTGCGTCTTTTGCAACTATCTTCCAGTAGTACTTGGTGCCATAACGAAGAGTGTTTGGTTTGTAGGAATTTGAACTGTGTCCACTCTTCACCAATGGTGGAGAAGAATCTTCTCCAAGATATATGTCGTAAACCAACACATCTTGATCTGGGTCGGTACAATGCCATGACAAGGTTGTGTCTACTGATATATCAGTACTGTTGTTAGCAGGGCTGGGAAGACTTGGAATAAGCGGATAGAAGTTCACTTGTGTTCCACAATTGTTCAAAAACAACACCATGGTTAGCAATACCAAAACAAACAAAAGCCTTTTCACGGAATCGTCCCTCCTTACATTGTACTTCAAAGATATGAAACAGAGAAATGGAATTAAGAAATCCTCTCATAATCTTGCTCTGTAGTTACAATATCAATACTTTGAATAAGCATCGGATTTTCAATCATCCTCTTAATTCTTGTAACTAAGGAGCTTTTTGTGTCTTCCTCTGCAAGAGTTGGTGGTGTCCATTTTGGTATAGTCACCGATTTCCCAAATGTGGTACGAAAAATCAAAAGACAAGTATATGGCATCAATATAGATGTCCAAGTGAAGTGTATCATTTCTTCGATTGCTGTGTAGCGCCGTTCGAGTCGAATGATAGTACCTTGACCACATGGTCAAAAAGTGGTAGAATCTTATTGACCAACTGGTCAAGGGGGCGTGACTGTGGCACTGATCGAGACGCACGATCTTACAAAGTACTACGGTAGGCACAGGGCTGTAGAGAACGTCAACTTTGAAGTGAATGAAGGTGAGACCTTTGGCTTTATAGGCCCGAACGGCGCAGGCAAGACCACCACGATAAGAATCCTGCTTGGTTTGATCTTTCCAACCTCCGGTCAGGCAAAGATCTTCGGCAAAGATTGCGTTCGGGACGGCCCGCAGATTCGAAAGCTAGTGGGCTACGTTCCATCTGAAGTGAACTACTACGCGAATGCGACGGTAGAAGAACTCCTCGGTTATTTCGCAAGCTTCTACAAAAGTGTGGACAAAACTTATATGAAGGAACTCTGCGCGAGGTTCGAGATAGATACGAAGAAAAAGTTTCGCGAACTTTCAACCGGGAACAAGAAAAAAGTTGCGGTCGTCCAGGCGTTGTTGCACAGGCCAAAGTTGCTCATCTGCGATGAACCGACCATTGGCCTGGATCCCATAATGCAGAACAAACTCCTCGAGGTCCTCGAAGAACTCAAAGCGCAGGGTGTTACCATCTTCTTTTCGTCCCATATCCTCAACGAAGTTCAGAGACTCTGCGACAGGTTTGTGATGATCAAAGAAGGGAAGATTATCAAGATCGAGAGCATCGAAGCTTTGAGAAACAAAAACTACAAGATGGTGAGGCTGCAGCTCAAAGACAGAAACCAGTTGAAACGCGTCGTGGAGAAGTTCGGGCCGAACGTCAAAACGAAAGACTCAGCAATTGTTTTTGAATTCTTTGGCAACATCGACCAGCTCATGAAAGAACTTTCCAGTCTCTCACTGGAGAATGTGTGGATAGAAGATCCCTCGCTCGAAGACTTTTTCATGACCTTCTACTCGGAGGTGAGATCATGAACGTGTATTCTTGGGAAATGAGACACAACATGAAGAGTACAATGATCTGGACCGTCGTGTTGATCGTTTTGCTGATCATGTACGCCTCAGTTTATCCTTCCATGGTGAAAGATGTCGAGCTGATCAGCAGAGTCATGAAACTCATGCCGAGAGCGTTCTTACGTATATTTGGGCTGGAGGACTTCGACCTGACAAACATTTTGCACTATCTGGTCACTATCTCGAGCATATACGTGACACTCCTGGGTAGCGTTTTTTCTGCCCTCCTCGTCATCAAGTTGGTCGCGAAGGAGGAATCAGAAAAAACTGCAGAGTTCTTGCTCTCGAAACCTCTTGGGAGGAAAAGTGTGCTCGCACAGAAACTGCTGGCGATCTTCTCTTCAATCTTGATGCTGGACGCGATTCTCAGTCTTGCCTCGTTTTTTGTGACGAGTTACTTTGGATCAGAAAGCCTTGATCAATCGAGGTTCTGGTTGTTCTGGGCTTCTCAGATTCTTCTTCACATCACCGTTTCCAGCATCGTTCTGTGCTTCATCTGCTTTTCGAAGAGACAAGATAGCGCGGTCTCTCTGTCCATAGGAATCGTCTTCGTCCTCTACGTATTTTCCATTATTGCCAAGCTCACCGAGAAAGCAAAGCTTCTGGTATACTTCACGCCCTTCTATTATTCTGATGGCGTGAGGATCGTCAAGTACGGGAGCATAGAACCGATCTTTCTCCTCCTGCATTTCATACTGATCCTTGCAAGCTTAAGTGTTTCCTTTATAGTCTATTCCAGGAAGGATATATATGTCTGAGCGGAACACAGAAGTGATGAATGAAATCTTGAACGCGGCGATAGAAGAATTCGCCGAGAAGGGCTACGAAGCGGCCTCAACGAATACGATAACGCGCAGAGCAGGTGTTTCAAAAGGCCTTCTGTTTCACTATTTCAAAAACAAAGAAGGATTATACATTGCCTGCTACGAACACGTTTTGAAATGGTCACGGACGCAGTTCGAAGATTTCGCTGAGAAAGCGAAACAGCTGGACTTTTTTGAATTTCTGTGCGAGTGGGGATTGAGAAAGATCCAGCTCGCGATAGAGAAGCCTGTGTACGCGAAGTTTCTGCTGACCGTTGCGACCCTGCCTGCCAGACTCCGGCAAAAAGTCGTCGTAATGATCAAAGAAACGCTGCTGAGCTCTTTTCACGCACTCTCTGAAAAGATCGACTCGATCGAACTGAGGCCAGATCTGAGCAAAGAAGACGCAACGATGTTCATCACAATTTTCTTCGATGGCATGATGGAGTTCTATTTGAACCAGTACCGGGATCGTGTGGTCCGACTGCCCGAAGAACTGGACGAAATCAAAAAACAGATCGACAAACTGATCGACGTGCTGAAATTTGGGTTGCTCGAACGATGAAACTCCTTCACCCCGCCATGAGCCTCGCGATCAACCTGTCGGGCAGCAATTTTTTCGTCACCACGCTGATCAGTTTGTTCTTAAACGCAGAAATCTAAACAGGTTTCCCTTTTTCAAAGCAAGTGCACCCGTCATGACTCGTCTGTGATCCATCAAATTGCCGAAAATGCGAAGATCTTGACTTTTGAACGCACGTTCGAAGAATCTTGTCTTCGCCGGCCACGATGAGGTGCACAGCACGTGCACACCGTACTTTTTCAGTTCCACCCACGCTTAGGGATTCGGTATCTACGTTTAAGCGCAGTTCTGATTTGATTTTAACGTGCACCTGACGATATTAAGAAAGAAGGGAGACTCTTTCTGTTTTGCCAAAAGTGCTTCTGATTCTCATTTTGATTATGACAGGCTCACATTCATCGCAATCCGCTAAAGCAGATATGCTTCCGGCGTATCTTTGTAAAAGCATTCTAATCACATGTAAAACTTCAGAGACTTTCTGAACAACTCTAATACATTTTTAATGTTTCATGCTGTAGAATTTAGTCAACCATCCTAAAGGAGGGATGAATATGGGTAAGGTCGTAGCTGTGGCAATTGTTCTACTGAGCACCCTGATATTTGCCCAGACAGGCCAGTTACAGCCAATCAAGCCAAACATTCCTTTCACACCACTTCTTTCAACAAAAGTTCAAGAAGTTGATGTCCTTGGACCTTATGGTTCTGTTTGGAAGATATACTGGGATGGCTGGGAAGGGACACTGGTGTTTTTCAAAGGTGGAAGCGGCTATCTTGAAGATGCAAACAAGGTTAAGTACAATCTCACTTACGTGATCTTGAAAAATCCCCAGGATAACATCTCAGGTATGACTGGGCCTGGTTATGTGGGAAAAGCAAGCACGCTGGGTCATCGCATAGTTTTCATGGTTGACTTCGCGAATACACCGGGTAACACTCAGGACGATCAGAGGTTTGACGGTTACATCTTCACTCAAACATTAAAACAGCCCAACAAAAGGGCCATTTCAGGTATCACCTGGTGGGATAGTATTCCATTTGGTTTCTACGCTACCTTCTGGTATGATGTTCCAGGCTAAGGCGTGAAAAACATAGGTTAGAGGCGGGCACGGGCCCGCCTTATTTTTGTAAATGAACCTTATCGAAGATGAAACAACGAACAAAAGCACTGTCAAAAAGCGCATTACGTGAACCAAGCATACAGATTTTCGAGACTAAAAGAGAGTCTAAACCAGCTAAATAGCAACTCAGCCCGATTAGAAAAACATTTTCGCAACTTTCTTGGTTTTTCAGTCTTCGTATTATATATTATGGAAGGCGCCTACCAAGATCTTGGTGAAGAGTACTCCGTACCTTGGCATAGGTCTACTCTTTTTTGATCTCCATGGTGTTTATAATAAGGATTTTAGTATTGAGCAGTCTGAAATTCACATCTCAGCTGGAAAGGATCAAGTTGCCTTTCAAGTGGCTGGAAGAACAATCTTTCTCAATGGACTGGCTTTTCACCCTATTTGTCCGAATTCATTTTCGATCTTCAGTGGTCTTTTCATCAGTTCGTTTATGGCATCATATGGCCTTTTGTTCAAGAACAGCACTTCGTAGACCTTCTCAGATATAGGCATGTCGAGTTTCAATCTGTTTGCGAGTTCTAAGAGTGGTTTGACTGTGTGAACACCTTCGGCGACCATTTTCATCTCTGAAAGCACTTGTTGAAGATTCATTCCCTTGCCCACCATCTCTCCTACATACCTGTTCCTGCTGTAAATACTCGTACAGGTGACTATCAAATCTCCCATGCCAGCAAGTCCCATAAAAGTCAAAGGGCTTTTGCAGCCCAAAGCCAATCCAAATCGTGTTATCTCGTGCAGACCACGAGTTATCAACGAGGCCTTCGCATTGTGCCAGTGACCAAGACCGTCCAATATCCCCGCTGCTATGGCTATGACGTTTTTTACAGCTCCGCAGATCTCCACACCCAGTACGTCTTCGCTGGTATAAACTCTGAAGTACTCGTTGCTCAAAATAGATTGAAGGTGATTTGCCAAGGATCTGTTCTCTGACGCGATAACAACACTTGTCGGGAGCCTGTTTGCCACTTCAGGAGCATGGCAAGGACCAGAGAGCACCAAATAACTTGCATCTGGCCAGCGGGAAGCGACAATTGCACTTGCGGTCTTCAATAGACTGTCGATGCCCTTTGAGAGATTCAAAACAATCTGTGGTGGTCTTGAGATTTTGCAAAGGGTTTCGTGTAGATACTTCATCGGCACAGCTATGACAAAGTTTTCACTGAAGTTCTCCAGATCAGAGATTTTCGAAGTTGCCCTCAAAGTCTCTGGCAGATTCGTATCAGGAAGGTATTCTGTATTCATGTGATCTGTGTTTATTCTTCGCGCCAGCTCTTCCCTTCTTGCCCAGAGCAAAACCTCATGACCATTTTCGACGAGAAGTTTTGCAAAGGTGGTACCCCAGCTTCCCGCACCAAGGATGGAAAATCTCAAGAGCCTATCACCTCGGCTATTTTTCTAACAGAGAACTTCACAACGGGAGTTCTGTATGCAGGCGCGTCTGGGTCGAGTTTGACAAGCCAGCCATCCTTTTCTCTCTCAACGCTTATGAAGTACCTCTGCTGAAAGCCTTCTTCGTTTGATACTATTCTCAAAAGATATTCGCTTTCGCGAGTGTAGACGTATTTCACAACAAAGACTCCCCTTTGATCTCTGAAGACTTTTCCGGACAGTTGAAGAAGTCTTTGTTCATCTACTTCATTCAAATGAATGTGAGGCATCCAACCTTCCTCCCAGGTCCACCTATTCACGCTCATGTGATTTATCTTTTTCACGAGCACTGTGTATGTCTTTCTACCCTCTGAAAGCCACTTTTTTTCATACCTGGTCCCGACAACAATCTTGTCGTTCTCGGTGAACTGCACTAAATCAAAACACTTTGTCCGCAAAAGGACGTCCTTCATCTGCTCTGCGTACCAGTTGACATCGGTGACGAGCTGAAAGGTGCCTTCAAAACTTAGAACGGCAGATAGGGTTTCTGCAAAACCCTGGTTCGTGAACCTTTTTTCCTGATGAGATTTCTTTGGCCATGGACACGGGAAATTCGTGTAGACTTCATCTACGCTGTTGTCTTTGAAAAATTCTCTGAGGGCAAATCTGCCGTCTGCAAGAGCCACCTTGATATTCGTCAGTGACTCGGCCTGTATCTTCTTTTGAATCTTCACAAGCGATGTTATCGATGTCTCAAATCCCACGAAATTGTACTCTGGTTTTTGTTTCGCGAGAAAAACAAGAAACTCGCCGTTGCCAAATCCTATTTCAACGGCGAGTTTTGCTTGTCTTTGAAAGATCTCATCCCAGTTCAAAGGCGTCGTGTATTGCTGAGTTCTTATGAAATGTGAGAGGTACTCAAGGTGCATCTGTCATCTCCCACTCATCTTTGTGAGAAAGTATTTTGCGTGTGGCGCGTATTCGCTGTCAGGATATTCTTTCACAAACTCTTCAAACAGTTCCTTGCTTTTGGCGAGATCTCCCATTTCGTGCGCGCTGAGTGCCATATAGTAGGAAGCGTCATCTTTGAAGTACAGTTCCACACCTTTCAATATATCTACGACGTTGTCCAGAACGTTATATGCGTCCTGGTAATAACCTGACCTATACAATCGGTAGCCAAATAACCACAAAGATCTCGTGAGTTCCATATTCAGATCTTTCGACAGAACCAAGGCTGATTTTGTCTTAGTACTTGCGCTGGTTAATATCAACTTTGTGATTTCTTCCTTAAGTGCCCTCAGTTCTTGAGAATCGTTCACCTTTATCGATTCAATCATTTGCAGCACTTTGCCAAAGGAATCAGAGAGTTCCTGATTGGTCTGATCGACCTTCTGTGCGATAACTGAAAGCTGATCAAGACTCGACAAGGTCTTTTTCACATCGGCCACAGAGCTGTCAAGGGTCTCGATTCGGCCTTTGAGCTCTAAGATCTCGCTTTTCATCCCAGTTATTCTATTCGTCTGGGATAGGTTCAGAAAAACACCTGTCAGCGCCACGGCAAGTGTCGCGATGATTGCCACCAACAAGAGTATGTCAAAGCTGGCAAACTGCGATGTTTTCTCTGGTTTGAAGATCAATAGTGGATGAGAAGCGTCGATCTTTTTGAGCGCGTCTTCATACACCTTTGCCCTTGCTTTGTCCTTCTTACGTCTCGCAAGCTCGAGTTTCAAGGCTATTGCTTCGGCAAGCTCTGGATATGCCTTTGACACACCCTCAAGAATCGCCATCCCACCTTCGAAATTACTCTTTGAAACTTCTTCGAAGGCTTCTTTCACGTCCTCGGTGTAATCTGTCTTGACTCTTTCGACTGCAGTTTTGTATAAGGTTTTGTACTCTTCTTTGCGTTGATCAGACAATCTCTCGTAGATCTTTGAGACCATCCTCCAGTTGCCAGAAGCTGCCTCGAGTTCAAGCAAGAGATGTGGGTATTCATCTTGAAATAGGCTCAGCACAGCCCTTGCCCTCGAGAGCTGGTTGTTTCTGATTAAATCCCTCACCACCCTCTCAACTGCGTCGCTCAACTTTCCACCTCCTTTATGGCAGAAGGAATTAGATCTAATAACTCGCTTGTTAGCATCGTGCCTTCTTTGGAATTATAATGTTCCGCAGCTAAACCATGCAAATACACGGCACAGATCGAGGCCTCTTTCATATCTATCCCCTGCGCTGCGATGCCGGCTATCATACCGGCGAGTACATCACCCGCACCTGCCTTGGATAGAGACGTGTTTCCCGTCAAATTGAAAAAGGTACCCTCTACAGTTGATATTATAGTCGTTGCACTCTTCAAAACAACAACCACGTTGTATTCATTCGCAAACCCCTCTGATAGTTCATAATTGTACCTCACCTGTGTGATATCTTTACCAACTAATCTCGCAAACTCACCAGGGTGTGGTGTAAGGACCAATGGAACAGATACCTTTTCGAGAATTTCAAGGTTATGCGCAAGACAGTTGAGACCATCTGCATCGACAACGGTAGGTTTTGTGAGATTAGCCATGACCTGTTCAAAAAAACCCTGTGTGTCATCGTTGCAAGTCATTCCAGGACCAATGACTATGGCATCTGCACTTTCCATCATCTTCAGGGCTATCTGTGCATCCTCTTTGGTGAAATGCTCGTGATCTACCGCTTTGACCACTATTCCCGGCTCTCTTGCGATGGCTATTTTATCAACAGGAGAACATGTTAAGAGCTGAAGATAGCCACAACCTGTTCTCAGCGCCGCTATGCTCGTCAGAACAGCTGCGCCGGGGTAATCTTTCGAACCGGCTATCACCAGAACCTTTCCGTAGCTACCTTTGTGGGAGTCCCTGACACGTCCAGGCAGAGTTTTTCTAACGGCTTGC
Organism: Thermotogota bacterium; assembly: GCA_029551145.1. Classification (GTDB taxonomy): domain Bacteria; phylum Thermotogota; class Thermotogae; order Thermotogales; family DSM-5069; genus Pseudothermotoga_B. Next base: position 30,686 of record JAKPGA010000040.1, read on the forward strand.
TTTGTTATTATCTGTCTTGAAATCTGTTTGGATTCTCGCAAGAACCTTGGTATTCCGATACTCGCTACCTTGAGTTTTCCGCACAGTTCTCTACCTGGATAGAGAAGATGGCAGGGTTTTGGCAGACCAAAGGTCACCGTCATGTCTGCCTTTATCGCAATTCCGAGCACTTCACCAGTATCGGTTTCAAGACCAGAAGGTATGTCAACAGAGACAACATACGTTGCGTACAGATTGACCAATTTTATGACCTCTGCTATGGGATCACGAACCTCTCCCTTTATTCCTACACCTAAGAGTGCATCTACGACAACATCTGATGCTTTCACAAGATCGGCGAGTTCACCAACCGTCACGTCACTGCCAAGCTTTCTGACGTCAGCACCTATGGCTCTGAGTCTTGCCAGGTTTTCTGCCGATTCAACAGACAGCTTTGTTTCATCTGCCACCAAGACGGTGGTTACGTAGTCTGTATACTCAAGCAAATCTCTGGCAACAACAAAGCCATCACCGCCGTTGTTCCCGGGACCACACAGAACGAGAAAAGAAGAATTGGTGATATCTCCCAAGTCTTGTTCTATGGCGAGCACAACAGAAAGCCCTGCCCTTTCCATGAGTATAGACGGCGGTATACCGAATTGTTCAGAGCAGATCTTGTCGATCTTTCTCATTTCTTGTGCTGTGACAACTTTCAAGCTCTCACCCCACCCAGAAATACAAAATTCTGTAGATTCTGTGGTAAAGGTTGATCTTCGACAGATAATCACCTGAGATACTATTTTCTGAAGTAACCCTCGCTGGCCCAGCGTTGTAGGCTCTCAATGCCAGGCTCAGATCACCGTTGTAGAGATCTATCAAATACTGCAAATACCTGATGCCCATGACAATGTTATCTACCGCAGAATGGATATTTCCATTCAGATCAAATCTCTCAGAAATCCAAGCGGCAGTTTCAGGCATCAGTTGCATCAAACCAATTGCTCCAGCCCGGGAAACAGCATCCTGCCTGAAGTTACTCTCTACCTTTATCAGCGCCATTATCAAAAGTGGGTCGACAGGCCCACTGTTTTCTTTTACAACAGCATAGTATTTCAAAGGAAAGTAAGAATAAAAGAAAATCAATACCAGTAGAACCAAAACAATCGATATAACTTTCATCTTGATCACATCGGAATATATCTTTGAATCAATAAGAAAACATAACCAGCCGGAGCTAAGAAGGTCCCGAATGGTATTTTCTGCTTCATCAAAAGTTTTCCCTTATTCTTTATCAAAGCATACACGATCGCACTCACAGAAGCAAGTATCAACGTGTAAAAGGAGCTGATTACACCAAGACTCAAACTCAGAGCAGCCATGAGAATGATATCACCACTACCCAAGCCACCTCTGTAAAGCAAACCCAAAACTATCATAAGTGCTGTCACCATAGCTACGCCGAGTAGATTGTAAAGACCGAATCCTCTTACAAGCCACACCATGAAACTCGCGAGTGCAACAAGAAAAAGCGTCACATCTGGTATCAGCATGAATTCCAGATCGATAAAGGCTATTATCAGTGAACAGGATATCAACAAACACAAGGCAATGAATTCCAATGAATTTAATGCCACATAAGAGTTTATCAGGTAGCAAAAACCATTGGCGAGCTCAACAAACGGGTATCTTGGGCTGATCTTTGCCTTGCACTTTCTACATCTTCCTCTGAGCAAAATGTAGCTTATCACAGGTATATTGTCGTGCCATAGTATTCTTTCACCACAAGATGGACATATAGAGTAACTCGGTCTGGAAATACTCAAATTCTTTCGTGGCAATCTGTATATGACGACATTCAAGAAACTTCCAAGCACTAAGCCAATGACAAGACTTAACAAATGCCACAAATGCGCATCTCCTCCTCAGACAGAAACTCCGAAAACAGTTCTTTCTTGCCATACAGATACCACAGATTCTGGTCTTTCATTTCCTGTATCAACTGCCTTGCCTGATCCAATTTTCCCTGCTTCACACATGCCAAGAAGAGCAACAGATTGAGGTGCGCCTTTGCTTTAGTGTTCTCCTGCAGCATCTGGCTGACGACTTCTTCCACAACAGAGTAATTACCGTGTCTCAATTGAACACGGCTCCAAACCTCGACGTCGCTCGCATAGACAGGCCTCATCTTGAGTATCTTCTCTTCCATCTGTTTTGCCAAATCATCTTTGCCAGCTATTCTGTACGCTTCCATGAGTTCGTAGATCGCCAAAATACTGTTTGGATCGATTTTCAAAAACTTCTCAAGTATATGACACACTTTGTCGTACAGATTCATTTTTCTGTAGGCTTCTGCAAGCATGAAATACGTGAATTTGTTGTCTGGTGCGTACTCTATCTCTCTCTCCCAGTAAGAGGCTGCCTTTGTATACTCACCAAGGTTATAATACGCTTCTCCAAGAGACGAATATGCTTCCACAAGCCATGGGTCTATCTCTATCGCTTTGTCTAAGTACTTTATACCCTGTTCAAACTCACCTTTCTCAAGCAATAAGGAACCAAAAAGCTCGTAGGCAGGAGCATAATTTTTGTCCACATCCAGTATGTACTTTATAACTCTGAAGGCTACTTCATGAAGGTCTTTATCAGCGTAATCGAGGGCAAGGTCATACAAACCATTTAACGAAGCATGAACAAAGGTTTTCGGTGAAATCTTTTTTGCTTCAAGCCACTCAACAAGCTCATCAAAACATATCGGGTCATACACCGTATCATTCAACAGAGTCACATGGCTCTCAAGGTACTCACAACTTTCGATCTCCTTTGCTATGACACTTTTTTCGCTGAAATCCTGTTTCATCAATTGCCAGTCCCCTTCGTACATGAGGTCTCTGAGAATTACCACAAACGGAGTGTCGGTTGTAATCTCGATCTCGCGATCCTGTACCTGCAAGATAATCACCCTTTCCAAGAGTACCACTCCCCTGCAATATTTGTGTCATCTGTACTTTACATTATAGCACGGTTTTTCAAAAAGTTTACTCGGAGTCAAATCTGCTCAGGACTTTGATTTCATGCGCTGTTGTCAGTCCTCCGACGATTATGTTCACGTAGTAAGTGAAAAATCTCCACAGTAACAAAGTCGCAACGGTCTGAGGACCGAACAGAAAGCTGAAGAACAGGACGTATCCACTCTCAGAGGCCCCCATCGCACCTGGTGTTGGAATCAGTGAAACTACCAAGAAGAGAACCAGCTGAAACATTATCGTGTTCACGTAGGAGCAGTTCACCTGAACAGATCTTGCCACGAAGTAAGTCACCGAAACCCTTGCGATCATCTGGCAAACGGTTACAAGAAACGCGAACGAAAGCAGTGACAGGTTGCTCATTGATCTGATCATGCATTTGTGGAAAAGCTTGATCTGGTTTAAGGTTTTTTCTACCGCTTCGGCTTGATTCTTTATCAATCTTAGAAAAGCAAGCGGCTTGATAAGCGCCTTGACAAGCCACTCGACAAGGTTTCTGTTGATCGAAAAGATCAGTAGAAAGAACAGTACCGCGCTGTTCAAGACAAATCCGAAGAATGCAAGAAGGGCAAATTTAGTGATGTTCCTTGAGAGAATATCGTGTGCGGTGTACACACCGAACGCACCCAGTAGGGTTATTACTACTTGATACACAATGAATCTTGAAACAAAAAGTGCCGTTGCCTCGCCGTACTCGACGCCGCGTTTGTTCATGAAGGCAATCTGTGCAGGCTGTCCACCTGTTGAAAACGGAGTGATCGCCGAAAAGAAACTGCCGATCAGAGTCGATTTGAAAAGATACTTCAAACTCACCTTCGTCCTATATGACACAGCGAAGATCTTCACCGTAAGTGCCTCTGCAAACCAATCGCAGATCAGCAACAAGCAAACCATCATCAGCCATTTTGCGGAGATTTTTTTCAGTGCCTTGATGGTCAGAGATATATCGGTGAAACCGGCTATCAGAACTATTATTATCACGCTCAGTGCAATGATAACAAGAGATCTTGCGAGATTTTTTTTCAACCTTTGCACCGCCCCAGGACAGATTCATATGTCTTCAAAAGCATTTTACCAATCTCCGAAAGGTCCCTTTGTAAAGCGACTTCTCTGCCACCACTTGCTATCTTGCGTGCAAGATCTTTGTTTGATATGAGTGTGTTTATGATCTCTTCAAATTCTTCGTTCGAATGGCCCTTCATGCAATTCACACCATGCTGCAACCAATCTCTGTAGACAGGTATGTCTCGAACAACAACAGGACATTCACATGAAAGTGCCTCAAGGACAACAATTCCCTCGTTTTCTTCGTAACTTGGAAAGAAGAAAAGGTCGGCAGCTGAATATGCCCCCACCAATTCTTCCTGAGAGATAAACCCCGGGAATATGACATTTTTTGGCGGATTTTTCAGAATTTCACGGACATCTCTTGGAAGTACCGTTGTAATTCTGGCTCCAAACCAAATGAAGGTGAGGTCTTTCATTCTGCGCGCGACATCTACAAAGTCGTGTATTCCCTTCCTCTTGAACGGAAAACCAACTCCAAGAACTAAAGGTCCTTTTATGTTGAATTTCTCTTTGAAATGTCGTGCTTTTTCCTCGTTTTTTTTGAACATCGCCGTGTCAACACCATTTGATATGACAGTTCCAGGTACCTGTATTCCGTATCTTCTTATCACGCTCTCTGTATAGTGAGTCGGGAAAATCAGATGATCAGCGGTCGCGTATTTTTTCTTCATCGATCTGCGCGAGATTCTGGCATAGAAATTGCTGAATATGAAACTGTTCCTGATATCCTCGGCGGTGGTATGGACATGCCAAATAACTGGTATATTTTTTCTTTTGCAGTGTTGCACCACCATTTTCGCACCAGGTCCGAGTGTGTTCACATGGGCTATGTCATACTCGTCTTCCCAGTCAGAAGTGTAATCTAATCCAACTCTTCTAACGGCTTCTATCTGGTGTTTGTATGCTGTGCCAATGCCTGATTTGGATATCAACCTTGTGGCTTCAGCATATATTAGAACCTTCATCCATGTCGCCTCCGCAAGACAATCTTGCAAAATTCATTGCTCAGTGATAGAATTTTATCACGCATGGGTGCGTAGCTCAGGGGGAGAGCGCTTCCCTCACGAGGAAGAGGCCGCAGGTTCGATTCCTGCCGCACCCACCATTTAACCGATCTTCACCAACTTCAATCTATCGCCGTACAGCTTTTGTACCTTTTCGAAAAGCCAGGGGTATTCGTGTTCTTTGGATAAAAAGATTTCTGCGTCGGCTCGTGCCTTGAACAGAAGGTCCCTATCTCTCACGAGATCTGCCACCTTCAGCTCCGGTAAGCCATGTTGTCTGAGTCCAAGGAATTCTCCGGGACCACGGATTTTCATGTCATATTCGGCCACTTCAAACCCATTTTTGGTCATTGAGAAGTATCTAAGCCTTTCCAGTGCATCCTCTGAAACATTCCCCACTATGAGAAAACAGTATCCCTGCCTTTCACTGCGCCCTACCCTTCCTCTTAGTTGATGCAATTGTGCCAGTCCAAATCTCTCTGGGTTTTCTATCATCATGATTGTTGCCCTTGGAATATCTATCCCAACTTCTATAACCGTTGTTGAAACCAACAAGTCGTATTCACCTTGAGCGAAACTTTCCATAACTTTGTCCTTCTCTTGTTGGCTCATTCTGCCGTGCAATAGTCCCACTTTAAACTCGTTGAAAACTTGTTCGGAGAGATATTTGTACATCTGTGTGGCCGCCTTTGCTTCGATTTTGTCTGACTCGTCAATCAATGGGTACACCACGAAGGCTTGGCCACCTTCTTTTAACTCCTTTTTCACAAAATCATACACTTGATCAACCTTGGAGACCGAGACAAGAAGAGTCTTGACTGCCTTTCTACCAGGTGGCATTTCATCAATGATGGTCAAGTCAAGATCGCCATACACCGTCAATGCCAAGGTTCTTGGTATAGGGGTTGCGGTCATCACCAGTGTGTCAAGCGCTTTTCCCTTGCTAACAAGCGCTTCTCTCTGTTTAACGCCAAATCTATGCTGTTCGTCTATGACAACAAGACCAAGATTCGCGAAATTCACATCTTCTTGGATCAGAGTGTGTGTTCCAATTACCACAGAAGCTTCACCATCTGAGAGAAGGTGCTTTATCCTCTCCTTCTCGCTTTGGCTTGTCTCGCCAAGCAACAATACCGTTCTCATGCCCAAGTTCTCAAAGACCGGAGCCATTCTTCTGTAATGCTGTATGGCGAGTATCGAGGTGGGAGCCATGACAGCCGACTGAAACCCTGCTTCAAAGTTGTCAATTATCGCCAGCTGAGCAACTACTGTTTTCCCGGAGCCCACATCCCCTTGAAGTAATCTGCTCATGGGTTTGCTCGAGATCATATCCCGTCTTATTTGTTGGTGGGCAAGAATCTGTGAGTTGGTCAACTTGAATGGCAGTTCATCCAGAAATTTCTGTGCGATCTTGCCTTGTATGTTCTTCGCGATGCCACCTATTTCTTCAAAGGTTCTTCTTGAAAGTAACAGGGCAAGTTGCATCAAGAAAAGCTCCTCGTATGCCAATCTTTCAACCGATTTTCTCAGGTGGTACATGCTTTTCGGGAAGTGCATCCCAAGGAGCGCCACAGGTATCTCGATCAATTTTCTTTTTTCCATGAGTTCAGCAGGCAATCCATCTGAAAAATGGCAGACGCATGAGATGTTCTCTTTCACAATCTTGCGCAGTTCTTTCTGGCTGATGCCTTCTGTCAGAGGATAGATTGGCAAGATCTCAAGGGTTGGTGATCCTTCCTGCAATTCGATTTCTGGGTTGACTATTTCTACCGAACCAAACTGACCCCTTTTGGCAGTACCGGTCGCGTAAACCATTTTGTTTTTCATCGTTTGAAGTATCCTCTGAAGGAATTCCTGGTTGAACCATTTCAACAAGATCTGATTTATACCGTCAGAGAGCACTGCCGCTGTTATGGTGATCGAACTCATCTTTTTTGTCTCTACGCCGATGATCTTTCCTGCTGTTGTGATCTTTTCCTCTGGCTTGATTTCTGCAACAGGTATTACGCGCCTTCGATCTTCATAATCACGGGGAAAATAGAAGATAAGATCCTCAAGTGTGGCAATACCAAGCTTTCTCAAAACAGATTCTCTTTTGGGTCCAACACCTTTCGCATACTTTATTTCACAGCTGGGTTGTTTTTCACTGGAACAATCTGGTTTTGAAATCAGATGTTGCTGTCGAAAACGATCTATCATTCCAAGGCAATTTTCGAGTCTCTTCAAAGTTCGTTGAGGATCAAGCAGACTGGTAGGTTTGATATACTCCATAAATTGCTTCAGTTTTTCAGCGACTTCTTGTTCCTGTAAGATGGGGTCTGAGATCAATTCATAACTGTCTTCGGTGATCTCGATGAATTCGTTTATCTTTGACTGGTCATGAATTACTTTGAGAATATTCTCCTCTACAGAGTCCAAGAATTCTTCAACGAGGACCGGTCGCATCTTGGACGGTGCTCCCCTTCTGTAGCGTCGTGAAGCCAGATGTTTTCATATCAACGAGTTTTTGTAGCGAGAAAAGCATGGCAAATACAACTATGAGCATCACTACGCCTGCGACTATCAGTGATCCCTTTTTCATTCCAGATACCCTATGTATGGAAGGTTTCTGTATCTTTCTTCATAATCAAGGCCGTAGCCCACAAGGAAGACATCCCCCACCTTGAAGCCAACAAAATCGATCGGTATGCCGTGCTGATACTTCTCTTTCTCTATTAGTGCTGCGATCTTCAGGTCTGCGGGTTTATATTTTTTCAGATAGGTGAGTATATACCTGAGTGTATTACCAGTATCGACAATATCTTCTACAACCAGAACGTGCTTCCCTTGTAGGGTTTCATCCAACCAGGATTTCACTCTTATTCGACCTGTTGACTCAGTCCCAGCATAGCTTGAAACGTGAACAAAGGAGTAGTTGACATCCATATTAATATTCAAAACCAACTCACTGAAGAAATGTACAGAGCCCTTCAGGATGCAGATTGCACAGAAAGACTGAGTTTTTCCACGGTAGTAGGCCTCTATTTGCTTTGCGAGTTCCTTGATCTTACTGCGAACAGTTTCTTCGTCGAATAGGACTTTCAGTTGCACAGAATGCCTCCCTTCAAACACTCAGAACACAGACCAGTCTGTCCTGTTTTTTGATCTGTTCATCAATCTCAAGTATATTACTGCCTATATATTTTACATTTTCGCACAGCTTGGTGAATTCTTCAACGGGGGCAATGTCAAATCTTATGTACTTGGTTCTAAAATGCATCGGGATGGCTACATGTGGAACAATCTGATCAAGAACCTTCTTCGCTTCGCTTGGTCCTATGGTGAATGTTCCGCCAACTGGTAATAGCAGTATATCTGCGGGTTTGATCTGTTCAACCTGAGCCGAGCTTGGTAGATGTCCAAGATCACCAAGGTGAACGATTCTGAAACCCTCGATCTCAAAAACAAATACTATGTTCTGTCCTCTCTTTGCGCCAGATTCTGAATCGTGAAAAGTTTTGATACCCGTGATCTTCACGTTTTTGAACTGATGAGGTCCTGGATCTTTCACCAGCTCGAATTTTCCCTTTATCAAGCGATGCGCGTTGTGATCAAAATGCTGATGACTCTCGGTGACGATGTCTGCGATTACATTTGGTACTTTGTAACCCACCGAACTGTCAAAAGGATCTGTAAGTATTCTCAGATCGCTGGTTTCGATGAGAAAACACGCATGGCCAAACCACGTGATTTTCACATTGAACACCCCCTTGGTTTGTCAATTACTTTCTTCAAAAGTTTTTCTCACAAAGAAGCTGTGTTCTGTATTCGATTGTTCAAAACAGATCGCCATCTTGGTCGAAATTGTCCGTAGGACACTCTGTCTGTTTATCAAGATTATACCAGCCACAGATGGTTCAATCGCAAAACAAAGACCCCTTATCTTAGTAGCAATCATCAGTAACGATTGCTATACGATTATTATGAGAAAATATTTATGGATTCAGAGTGATCTCTAATAAAGATTTTCCGAACTCACTGAAAACTCGACCAGACACTTGACAAACCAGTTGATTATCCATATAATCATCTTGGAAAATCACAGGAGGTGAAACAATGAGCGAAAGAGAATATGTTGTCGGTATCGATCTGGGTACGACAAATTCCGTTATAGCGTGGATGAAACCAGATGGGTCTATTGAAGTTGTACCGAACGCCGAGGGAGGTAGACTGACACCATCTATAGTTGCCTTCACAAAGACAGGTGAAATAATCGTTGGGGAACCTGCCAAGAGGCAAATGATACTCAATTCGGAAAGAACTATCAAATCCATAAAGAGGAAAATGGGAACCGATTATAAGGTGAAGATTGACGACAAGCAATACACGCCACAGCAGATAAGCGCCTTTATCCTGCAGAAGATGAAAAAAGATGCCGAGCAATATCTGAACGGAAAGATCAAAAAGGCTGTCATCACATGCCCTGCTTACTTCAACGACGCTCAAAGGCAGGCAACCAAAGAGGCAGGTCAGATAGCTGGATTCGAAGTACTGAGGATCATAAACGAACCAACTGCAGCAGCGCTCGCATATGGCCTTGACAAGAAAAAAGAGGAAAAGGTCCTGGTCTACGACCTGGGTGGTGGAACATTCGATGTTTCCATACTCGAAATCGGTGAAGGAGTAATACAGGTTGTGGCAACATCTGGTAACAACCACCTGGGTGGTGACGATTTCGACCAAAGGATAGTAGACTGGATGGCCGAAGAGTTCAAGAAGCAGCACGGTGTAGACCTCAGAGAAGACAGACAAGCTTTACAAAGGCTGAGAGACGCAGCGGAAAAGGCAAAGATAGAGCTCTCGAGTAAACTGGAAACCGATATAAGTCTTCCATACATAACTGCTACGGCATCTGGACCACTGCACTTAGAGATGAGGCTCACAAGATCGCTCTATGAATCATTGGTGAAAGATCTGTTTGACATGACCAAAGGTCCAGTCGAAAAGGCACTGAGCGATGCAAAGCTGTCTCCAAGAGATATAGACGAAGTGATACTCGTCGGTGGTATGACACGATCTCCGATGGTTCACAAAATCATACACGACATCTTTGGCAAAGAACCAAACAAGAGTGTCAACCCAGACGAAGCTGTGGCAATCGGTGCAGCAATTCAGGCAGCGATTCTCGGTGGAGAGGCAAAAGAGAAGGATATAGTACTCGTAGATGTCACACCACTTACACTTGGAATCGAAGTCAAAGGTGGACTGATGGAACCCATCATACCCAGAAACACAACGATACCGGTTAAAAAGAGCAAGGTCTTCACGACAGCAGAAGATTACCAGACAGAGGTCGAGATCAGGGTCTACCAAGGTGAAAGGACAATGGCGAGGGACAACATATTCCTGGGGAGCTTCAGGCTCGTAGACATACCACCAGCTCCAAGAGGAGTACCTCAAATAGAAGTAACCTTCGATATAGACAGTGATGGAATAGTCCATGTCGCGGCAAAAGACCTTGCATCGAACAAAGAACAGTCAATGGTAGTGACAGGTAGACACAAGCTCAGAGAAGAAGATGTAAAGAAAATGATGGAAGAAGCTCAAAAATACGAAGAACAAGACAAGAGAAAACGCGAAGAAGTCGAACTCAAAAACAGGGCAGATGATCTTGCATACAGTGTGAGCAAGTCTTTGAAGGAACACGGAGACAAGATACCAAGCGATCTTAAGACAAACCTTGAACAGCTCGTAAACGATTTGAGAGATGCGATAAACAAAGACGACATAGCAAGAGTGAAGATGCTCTTCGATGATCTACAGAGAGAGAGCATGAAGATAGGTCAGTATATGTATGAAAATGTGAAAAAAGAACAATCAAGTTCACAATAAAAATTCTTGAAAGGAGGGGTCTTCATGTTGCTGGAAAGGCGTGAAGATTTCATGAAACCCTTTAGGGAAATTCAACGTGAAATCGACAGGATCTTTGAAGACTTCTTCACTCCGATGACTCGCAGAAGCACAGTCTATTCATACCTACCAGACATCGACGTTTACGAAACAGATGACTCGGTTGTGATTGAGGTCGAAGCCCCAGGTATGGACAAGAAAGATTTCGACGTGAAGGTCGAGGACGGCATTCTCAGAATCAGCGGTGAGAAGAAACTTGAGCGCGAGAAAGAAAACAGAAACTACAAGGTTGTAGAAAGATGCTATGGGAAATTCGAAAGAGCACTATCTCTACCTGACTATGTGGAGTCAGAAAAGATTAAAGCGAAATACGAAAACGGTGTCTTGACAATCTCCTTGCCCAAACGCGAAGACAAGAAGGCAAAAGTAGTAGATGTGAAAGTTGAGTAACAAGACGGGGCGGGCAACCGCCCCTTTAATTTAGGAGGTGAAACGATGCTCGATTTCAAAGACTACACAGAGAGCGCACAAAGAGTATTGACTTCGGTGCAAGACATACTGAACAGGTTTTCACAGAATCAGATGTCCTCAGAGCATATCCTGCTTGCAATTTTGGAAGATGGTGACAATGCCGCTGTGGATATTTTGAGAAAGATAGGTGTGAACATAGATGCTTTGAAGGATGAAACCTCATCTTTCGTGAGCAGATACGGAATGAGGGGTCAGGTTGCGGGTCAACCTGGATCTGTAGCCCAGGTTTACATAACACCTGATGCGAGACATATTCTCGAAGAAGCAAGAAAAGAAGCGCGAAGGATGGGAGACGAGAAGGTTGGAACAGATCATCTACTCTTAGGCATGATCCTGGCACCAAGCTCGATGACCTACAGACTCCTTTCAAGATATGGAGTTACACCTGACAAGGTCTACGAAGGCATCAGGGAACTTCGCACAAGTGGTAAGACCGTTGAAGATGAGAACATCGATGTGCTTTTCAAGTTCACAGAAGATCTCACAAAACTGGCAAAGGACGGGAAGCTATTACCCGTTGTTGGACGAGAAAAGGAGATAATGAGAGCTGTTCAGATCTTAGGGAGAAAGTTCAAGAACAACCCTGTTCTCATAGGAGATCCCGGTGTTGGTAAAACCGCCATTGTTGAAGGACTGGCTCAGAAGATCGTCAATGGGGATGTGCCGAGTTTTCTTAAAAACAAAAAGATTCTGAAACTCGATATGGGGAGAATCATCGCAGGCACCAAATTCAGAGGAGAATTCGAAGAGAGAATGAAAAAACTCATCGACGCACTCAGAAAGAACGTTGGACAGTACATATTGTTCATCGATGAACTCCATACAGTTGTCGGTGCGGGTGCGGCAGAAGGTGCTGTGGACGCCGCAAATCTTCTGAAACCCGAACTTGCTCGCGGTGAGATGCAGGTCATAGGTGCCACAACAGTGAATGAATACAGAAAGTACGTCGAAAAAGACAAGGCACTTGCCAGAAGATTTCAACCCATCTTGATTGGAGAACCTTCGGTGGAAGACACGATCGAGATACTGCGCGGAATCAAGAAGGAATTCGAAAAGCACCACCAGGTGACTATCACAGACGAGGCCATTATCGCCGCAGCACGCTTGAGTGCCAGATACATCACAGATAGATTCCTACCAGACAAGGCAATAGACTTAGTGGATGAAGCCGCTTCCGCCATCAGGTTACAAAGCAATGGAAAGACTGTGGATGAGAACGAGATTGCGAAGGTGGTCGAGTTGTGGACAGGTATTCCGGTTTCAAGAATGCTCGAATCTGAAAGAGAAAAACTCATGAAGCTGGAACAGTTGCTGCATGAGAGAATTGTAGACCAGGATGAGGCTGTCAGAATAGTCGCACAGACAATCAGAAAAGCAAGGGCAGGTTTAAAGGATCCAAGAAGACCAAATGGTGTCTTTCTGTTCCTTGGTCCAACGGGTGTTGGAAAAACGGAACTTGCAAAAGCCCTTGCGGAAGTTCTCTTTGGAAGCGAAGATGCTTTGATAAGAATCGATATGAGCGAATACACCGAAAAACACACCGTCAGCAGATTGATCGGTGCTCCCCCAGGATATGTTGGATACGAAGAAGGTGGACAGCTCACCGAGCAGGTTAGAAGAAGACCTTACAGTGTTGTACTGCTCGACGAAATAGAGAAAGCACATCAAGAAGTGTTCAATGTACTGCTTCAGGTCTTTGACGATGGCAGACTGACCGATGGTAAAGGAAATACAATCGATTTCAAGAACACGATAATAATAATGACGAGCAACATCGCAAGCGAGCACATACTCGATGCTCTTGAAGATGGTCTGAGTGATCTGACCAGCCTGATCGAAGAAGAGATGAGAAAACACTTCAAACCTGAGTTCATCAACAGAATCGACGCGGCAATAGTCTTCAAACCGCTCAGTGTTGAACACATGAAACAGATAGTTGAAATGCAACTTCAAAAGCTTGCACAGCGCATAAGTGAACAGAATCGACAGATCGAGTTCACCGATCAGGCAAAGGAATACCTTGCGAAGCGTGGGTATATCCCGGCTCTGGGAGCGAGACCATTGAGAAGAGTCATAGAAAACGAAGTCGAATCAGTACTGGCAGACAAAATCATCTCAGGTGATTTCAGTGAAGGACACAAAATCATTGTAGACGCTGATGAATATGGCATAATCTTCAAAGAGGGGCAGTAATGCCCCTCATATTTTTGCAACAGACTGACGTTCGATGAAGTGTGCCTTCAAGATTGTCTTACTCGTCTTTCCATTCTGCATGATTTCGTTCAACAACAATGTCGCTGCGATCAAGCCCATCTGTTCAGGTTCCTGTGCCACACATGTGATCGGAGCATCGAATATCTCGTTCCAGTAAGAATCGTCAAATGAGACGATGGAAATATCTTCGGGTACCTTCACATTCAGCTCTTTGATGGCTTTCATAACACCCAGCATCATCAAGTTGTTGCACACGAGTAAGGTCGTTGGTCTGTCTTTGAATTGAAACAACTTCTTTGCCGCTTGGTACGCACCTTCTTGCGTGGACTGACCATCCAAGATCCATTCTTCTTTTATCAGTATTCCCAATTCATCGCAAGCTTTCAGCACACCTGAGAGCCTCATCTTTCCAGTGTAAGAGCGTGACCTGAGCGTAATGACTCCAAGAGTCCTGTGCCCTTTCTCATACACGTAGTGCACGAGTTCTGAAACTCCACCTTCGTTGTCTGTTATAACGTAACTGGTCTGCAAACCAGGAATGATCCTGTCGAAGAAAACCAAGGGAATTTGCATATCAACGATCTTCTTGTAGATCGATCTGTTACCCCCAGAATCGGTGGGAGCCGCCAGAATACCCTCGACCCTTTGACTCAAAAGCGTTCTTAGGTTTTCTTCCTCTTTTTCCATGTTTTCATCCGTTGAACACAAAAGTACATGGTATCCCACAGGATAGAAGACTCTCTCCATACCACGCAGAATCTGTGCAAAAAACGGATTTGCAATATCTGGGATCAGAACACCAACGATCTTGGTCTTTCCCTTTTTCAACCCCACGGCGGCGAGGTCAGGTGAGTATCCTTTCATTTTCGCAAACTCCACGATCCTCTTGCGCAGTTCATCACTCACACCTGATTTTCCATTCAACGCTCTCGATACAGTGGAAACATTGACTCCAAGTTCCTTTGCTATATCCTTCAAAGAGATTTTCAAACTACTTCACCCCGTACGTTTGCGTTCAGAATGATTTTATACCATTCTGTGCACCATGAGTGATGAAATCAAAACTTGTTGCGTGGGAACATAAAACCAGGCGCGGGATAGTATATGGAAAATATGAGCAGATGTGAACAAAAGAGACTGAAAACAGAATGTTTTCTACCAACCTACTTTTCCTTCTTGAGCCTTTCTATTTCCTTCCTGATTTCTTCGATAACTTCCTGGTTGTAGATTTCCTTTTTGTTACCCTTCTTGATCGAGAATACAGTGAAAACCTTCCCACCGAAGCGTTTTTCGAATTTCTCGTGAGCGTTACGAAGCCATTCTTTCCATTCGTGGACTTGCGGCGTTTGTTGATAAGTTATTGGCTTTATTTGCAGACCAATGTACTTCTGTCCAACCTGGATATAGAAATCCACATTGTAACGTCTGTCCCATTCTTCTGGTGCAGGTTTTATCTCCACACGCAAGTTTGATTGTAAATTGCCATATACTGTTTCTATTTCCGTTCGATAACCATTGAAAGTCCTGTTAATTAAAAGGTTGCGGATATAATCAATGCAATCTTTTTCGGTTACTTCCATGATTTCTGCTTGGATAACCTCTGTGATCTTCGTGTACAATTTTCTGCCTAGATCTTTAATATACTCCTCGGGTGACAAAGGAATACCTTTCTTTTTGAGTAAATCCGGGAGCTTTTCATAATAATATTCTTCCCAGTCTTGAACGTTTCTTGGGTTACATTCGCGAATCCATTGTGATACGGGTCCAACGCTACTTGCTTTATTCAACCCCCATCTGTTTGTTGACATGTTCAAGATCCATTCTTTTGGCATCTTGCTACCTCCTTACAATCAGGATCGTTTTCTCCTGTCGAAGATAAATTCTATATCTGTTACTTCTGCCAAGGTTATGAACTGGTTGGGTTCGCTCTCGCGTTTGCACGAGTCTGAGAATTCTCACTCGTTTTCTCCTTCAGGTGAATAAACTTTTTTGAACTTAAAGTTTTCCGAGAGATCCGGAATTGCCATTCCAGATTTGATGAGATAATTGTTGACACATATCCTGTTCTTTAAGTAAACGTATGCGCTGACAGTGTTTTCGTTCAAGATAGAGCAGTTGTCAAATTGAAGGTAAACTTCTTTCTTCAAAATTTGAGTTCGCAAATACTGCAAAGCTTCGTCTTTCTTGATCACTCTTACTCTCGTTAATCTAACAACCAATCCTGTATCCAACTTAAGAGTGTGCTCATCTATGACATCAACGACTCTGTACATTATATGATTTTTGAGATTCAGCTTTTTTGGGTCTATTTTCGGTTTGGCATCTTTGATCCTCGGAGCGTAATTGATTTCATCGACATTCACTGGAATTTCTCGCTTCACTATATGGATATGAACGTGATCATCGAACAGCGTGAGCGATTTCCTTAGACTAAGCTTTTCTTTTATTATCCTTAGGAATTTTTCATTTATTTCGTAACCTATCGCATTTCTGTTCAGGTTTAAAGCCACTTTTGCTGTAGTTCCACTTCCAAGGAAAGGATCAAGAACAACGTCATCAACAAATGTGTACATCTTTATGAGCCTCTTTGGCAATTCTTCGGGGAACATGGCTTCATGTTCAACTTGCTTTGCGCCACCAAAAGACCAATGTCCACAAAAATACTCTTTCCATTCTTCTTTTGTCAATACGGATTTTTCTTTGATTTCTTTTGATACCTTCTCGCTCTTTCCGGGTTTCTTAAAAATGAGTATGAACTCGTAGTCAATCTCAACCATACCGTTTGGAGGGTACGGGTAGGAACCCATTACATTCGCTCCACCGGTAGTGTTCATTGTGGTCTTTTTCTGCCAGATTATTGAACCCATGTAATCGAATCCTATGTCTTCACACTGGGTTATAACCTCTGCGTGCAGTGGTACGATCTTGTACTTGCCATAAACCAACGATCTTGCGAACTGATCACCTATGTTTATGCATAACCTTCTCCCCGGTTTAAGGACTCTATAACATTCTTTCCAGACTCTGTACAAATCCTTGAGGTAATCGTGCAAGGTTTGTCCATACCCGATTTGACCTGGAACCCCGTAGTCTTTAATATGCCAATAGGGAGGGGAAGTAACGACCAGGTCTATACTGCTGTCATCAAGTTCTATCATCTTTCGACTGTCACCAATTATTACCTTTACCCAGTTGCTCATAACCCCACCTCAATACAGTTTCACTACATTGAGATTTTCCACAAAGAAACTTTGATCGTTCTCAGTTGTTCCTCACTTTTCCTTTCAACCAAAAAACTCTCAAGCTCCTTCACCCCATACGTTTGCGTTCAGAATAATTCTACATCAAGTTACGTGAAAGCCCCAACCTTCCTCAGGCAAAAGCAGTGCAAACGCCGGCTGGTTGAGTCAAGGTTCGACCCGAAACAAGTGGTTGGATTCTCAGCTTGAAAAGAGTGGAGCGATTATTGTTCTCTATGAGCGGAAAGCATGAGATTTGCTATCGTTATCAACAACTCTTTCCAGGAATGTACTGGATATCTTCTTCCACCAAAAGTGAATGCAACGATCGATTTGCCAGTGTAGGTTTCTAAAGATGTGGGAGAAATTTGTTTTGATGGTGCTTGCTTCTGCGGTGATGTTCCAACAGTGGAAAATGCTCTCTCTTTCTGATAAACCTGCATCAGAAATTGCTTAGTTGTTTCGCTATCTGGTTTGTAACCGCAGATTTTTTCCACGGTGTCAGCCAGTAGCTCAACCAAGAGTTCATCTGGCTCCGTGATTATCTTTTCCCACGCCCTGGGTAGTGTCCTTTCAATCAGCTCCTGACTTTCTTTGCTCTTGTATATTCTCTCGGCGTATTCTATCGCCTTACCAGATACCACGCTATCCTTTGATAGAAATGCCTCGAATTTCTCCGCAATGTCCTTGCTTTCTTGATCGAACATCTCAATGGTGTAAAATTTCCTTTGTTCCCAGCTTCCTTCACGAAGAGGCAAATAGAACCACCAGCTGATGCCATTGGTTAAGACCGCCAATTTCACACCCTCTTGAAACGAGTAACTCAGAAGCTGTTCTTGGTGTTTCTCTAAATCCTCACCGATTTTCTTCACCTCGAGAAATACTTTAGTTTTATCATTCTGTTTGAGGGCAAAGTCCACTTTCTTACCTCCAACGCAGTATTCTGGGTGAACTTCATCTACGCTGAACGGATCCCAACCCAATGTTTTTAAGACTCTGAGAACTACTGCTAGCTTGGTGGTTGCTTCGTCAAAAGTAAGGAGCTGCCCATTTCTCTTAAGGTCATCCACCAACCCAAGTAATTCTTCATTCACCATTCACTGCCTCCCCGTACCCCAAATTCTAAAACTAATAGCATTTTCTGCTTCCGATCTATTCAAAACTCCAATGCATAGGAACACAAACTCCTGATTTGTACAGTCCCTGTTTTATTATAACCGGGATATGATTAGTTTTTAACACTTGTGTTTTAGCCCAGTGATGTAGCGAGCAAGAACTACTTAATGTCAACAGACTTTGTACAGATGAAGGGTGCACTGAAAGATGTGAAAGCTGCTAAGTCATAGGGCTCAGACCTCGGTGCAGGTGTGCCAATAATAGACGAAGTGTTCGGTGAAATCGCAGAAAGACTGCCTTCGAGCATAGTCTTGTACGGAACGATGGTTATGTGTGATTGATATATATATATATATGCAGACAGTGTAATCAAGGCCGTGAGAAAAAGCTTTAGCACTCGACATTTCAGCAAACATGGTTGGTAAATGTGCGTTGCGCGAGGTTGAGATCCCCACATATGGATTACTTCGTCGGACACCTGATGAGTGGTACATCGGGTGTGGGTCTCCAACAGCAGTGAATTGCTGCTCACCATCGCTGAAAGCTAAGGGCAATTTCTGGAATTTGAAAAGGCACTAAAACAGATTCCTGATACAACTGGCGTACACAGAAAAAGGTTTGCTGAGGAAAACAGCACAGATTCACGCAATAGTTCCGAACACCACGATTTTGAATATGTAGTTTTTCACAACTTCTATCTGTTGGTTAAAAACTAATCAGCGAAGAACGATCGACAGCGAAGAAATTAATGCTTAACCAAAATAAGAACAGGGAGCATCGCTCCCTGCAATTTTCAGTGTGAATACTTCGATTCCAGCGTTCTCCATTCGCTGTATCCAACAATCTCGTTGAACTCCGACCAGCTGACGCCGAGTTCCACAACTTCTTGGAAGTTTCTTTCCTTTAATGCCTTCAAAGCTTCCATCATCGCTTTGGTGGCTGGATACAGACACACCATCGGTATGGAGAGGTATCTGACCCCCACTTTGACCAGTTCATCGAAGTCGAACAGAGGAGTCTTACCACCCGGTATGATGTTGAAGGATATGGGTTTTGGAACTTCACGAACCAGTGTCCTGACCTCTTCGATAGATTGTGGTGCTTCCACGTAGATATAATCTGCACCTGCATCTGCGTAAGCCTTTGCACGACGCAGAACTTCTTCAAAGCCTGCAATAGACCTTGCATCCGTCCTTGCGCCTATGACAAGGCCTGGATTTTCTTCATTCCTTGCATCCACAGCTGCTCTTATTTTACTGACCATTTCTTCGGAAGACACTATGCTTTTACCTTCCATGTGCCCACATCTTTTCGGCCAGATTTGATCTTCCAGTCTGACACCTGCAACACCTATCTTGGCAAAATTCTTCACGGTCCAATACACGTTGAGTGCGTTACCGTAGCCAGTGTCTATGTCGGCATCGACTGGAAGATCTGTTGCGTTGACGATCGTTCTGACCCTTTCTAGCATTTCTGCATAACCAACCAATCCGATGTCTGGTTGGCCAATCAAAGAAGCCGATATACCGTATCCCGTGGTACCAACCACTTCGAATCCAGAAAGTTGTATGAGCCGCGCCGAAAGTGCGTCATACGCGCAGACCCTCAGGGTCAACTTTCCATCTCGATTGAGATGTTCTCTCAGCTTTCGCGCCTTTTCCGCCGTCTTCCACTCTACCATCTGATTTTCCCTCCCTAAAATGAAGAATTTTGTAACTTGACCAACGTCTTTGTTCATCTGTATAATACATGATGTAATATATGACATAATATATGATATCATACCTGATAGGAACCAACAAGGAGGTGGGCGAATGAAGGAGAAAGTCCTCACGGTGATTACCTTGGTTACATTCATCACGGCGATATTCGGGGCAGCTTACCCAGACAAACCTCTGAACTTCATCGCACCTGGTGGTCCAGGTGGTGGATGGGACACCACAATAAGAGTTGTGGCACAGACTCTGAAAGAAACTAATCTTGTGACTCAACCGATCGTTGTTACCAACATGCCTGGCGGCGGTGGCGGTGTGGGTTTAGCACACATGCAAACCAAGAAAGCTGATCCTTACACGATAATTGTCTTCTCGCCACCGTTGTTGCTGATCAATCTGACTGGCCAGACTCAGTATTCTTTCAGAGATCTAACTCCGCTGGCAATGCTCATACATGACTACGGTGCTTTCGCGGTTTCGAAGAAATCAAAATTCAATAGCATCAGCGAAGTCATGGAAGCTTTGAAGAAGGATCCAAAGAGTGTCAAAGTGGGTGGCATATCGGCCTTCGGCTCGATGGACCATATCCAGTTCCTGATCGCCGCAAAGGCTGCCGGGGTTCAGAACCTCAAGGACATAACTTACGTGTCGTTCCAGGAGGGTGAACACCTTGCCGCCCTGCTCGGAGGACACATCGACGTGTTGTCGACAGGTCTCGCTGAGGCCACGACTGCGCTTCAGGCCGGTGCCATAAAGATTCTTGCCATCACGGCGCCTCAACGAGTTTCTGGAATTCTTGCGAATGTACCAACTCTGAAAGAAGAGGGTATCGACGCAGAATTTGTGAACTGGCGTGGCTTGTTCGGACCACCAGAAATGCCAGACTACGCCGTGGAGTACTGGATAAACGCGCTCTCCAAAATGGTACAAACAGCAGAATGGGAAAAAGTGGTGGCAAAGTATAACTGGACGAAAGCGTTCATGCCCGGCAAAGATTTCTTGAACTATCTGGAGAAGGTCAACGAAGAATACAAAGTGGTACTGAAAGAACTCGGCTTGTACAAGGGTGAATGAGCGTTCCCGCGGGGTAACTGCCCCGCGGGCTTTGGAGGGATTTCCCGTGAAAGATAGATATCTTTCCGCTGCGGTACTTGGCTTTGGAATCATTTACACGATCGCTGCCTGGAATTTGCCCAGAGCTCCTGTGGGTAATCCTCTTGGACCTGTTTATTTTCCATTGGTACTGGGATTGTTCATAGCGTTAATAGGTTTCTTGATGCTTTTACAGAGTCTGAAAGCGCATCATGAAGAACATGCAGCGAAATCCGGAAGATATGCTATTCGTATTTTAACAGTACTGGCATTCTGCGTAGCTTACGCGCTGATGTTCAACAGAATTGGATTTTTATTTTCTTCTTTCGTATTTCTGAGCGCTCTCTTGATCCTGTTGAATGGGTTTAAAAAATGGCTGATGAATTTCAGCATCTCCATACTCTACACCGTTGGAATTTGGTATTTGTTCGAGAAGGTTTTCTTGATAAACCTCCCGTAGGGGTGATTGCACATGGCCATGCTGGAGTATTTGATGTACGGGTTCAAAGTTGTTTTCATACCATCCAATTTCCTCTGGCTGACACTTGGATGCTTCTTAGGCACAGTCATTGGGATGCTGCCGGGCCTTGGGCCAGCCACGGGCATAGCTTTGCTCTTACCTTTGACGTTCGTAATGAAACCGGAGACTGCTTTGATAACGATGTGCGCGATCTTCTATGGTGCAATGTTTGGAGGCTCAAGAAGTTCGATCCTGTTGAATATTCCAGGTGATGGTTCGGCTGTGGCGTCTTGTTTTGATGGTTATCCGATGACTTTGAAGGGAGAAGCAGAAGTAGCATTGGCGATATCAGCGATAGCCTCTTTCATAGGCGGTTTGATATCTTCAATCGCTTTTGTCTTACTGGCTCTGCCACTTGCAAAGATCGCGCTCATGTTCGGGCCACCGGAATACTTCGCCTTGATGGTCCTCGCTCTCACGGCAACAGCTTCCATGTCTGAAGGAAAAGTTTTAAAAGGCCTTCTTTCCATGGCACTCGGTTTGATGGTCTCGATGGTCGGACTCGATCCCCAGTCTGGTGTTTCCAGGTTCACCTTTGGTAATCTCGAACTGCAGGGTGGGATAGATTTTGTCGTGGTGATCATAGGTATCTACGGTCTGGGTGAAGTTTTCAAAAATCTGGAAAAAATTGGTCGCGGAGAAATGTTGCAGCCAATAAAGAAAAAATTCGGCAAAATCTGGATCACCAAAGAGCAGTGGAAACGCAGCTTGGTGCCGATGCTCAGAGCAACACCTATAGGTTTCTTGATAGGTATCCTGCCAGGTGCTGGTGGTACCATAGCGGCCCTCATGTCGTACAACGTTGAAAAAAGGCTTTCGAAGGAACCTGAAAGGTTTGGTAAAGGAGCCATAGAAGGTTTGGCTGCACCGGAAGCTGCGAACAACGCTTGTTCCATCGGTGCAATACTTCCTACACTCACGCTGGGTATTCCAGGTTCTGGAACCGCTGCGATCATGCTTGGAGCATTGATGATCTACGGTCTTCAACCTGGGCCACTTTTGTTCGAGTTCTACCCGGAGATCGGTTGGGGTGTGGTGGCGAGTCTGTTCGTTGGCAACTTTATAGCCGCAGTGATGAATCTTCCCCTCGCAGGTTTACTGGTGAGGATCTTGGCGATTCCACCGAAGATACTCTATCCCTTGATAACGGCTCTGTGTTTCATTGGGGTCTATGCCATCAATCTGAGCGTTGTGGACTTCTATTTGTTGATTCTCTTTGGTCTTCTTGGCTATGCGATGAGAAAGTTTGAAATTCCAACCGCTCCCATGATACTCGCCAGTGTCGTGGGCAGAAAGTTTGAGCAATCCTTCAGGCAATCTTTGATGATCTCTGGTGGGGATTTTTCCATTTTCTTCAAATCTGCCATCTCCGTAACTCTTCTGATTCTGGCAGTTTTGTCGCTCGTTTATCCCACTGTCTCGGCAGCACTGAAAAAGAAACGCCATGCGGTATAATTGACGACAGAGCGGGTGATTCTTCGTGGAAGCCATAAAACATGGATCTCTGAAAGAGGAAGTGCTCAGTAAAACCAAAGAGTTCATAATGAAGGGACGATTCGCACCTGGTCAGAGGATAGTGATCGATGCACTGGCGAAAGAACTCGGTGTCAGTGTCACGCCAGTCAGGGAAGCACTGCACCACCTCGCAGCCGAAGGATTGGTCTCAATCGAGCCGAGGAAAGGGTTCACGGTGAAGAAATGGGAAACTAAGGAAATAGAAGATCTACTGTATCTGAGGATGTACCTTGAAAAACTGGCCGTGAGGCTGTTCATCGAAAAGGCCTCAGAGCGGGATATAAACGATCTTGCAGCGATCATCGAGCGGATGGACAAAGCGGTCCAAGCCTCGGATTTGGAAAGTCTGACAGCGCTAAATTCACAATTTCACAGAAGAATCTTGCAAGGTTCAGGGAACCAGGAACTCCTCAAGATCATGGAATCTTTGAGTGCGAAGCTTCACAGAGTGAGAATTCTTTCGCTCTCTTATCCAGGTAGGATGGAACAGTCACGCGCCGAGCATGCAGCTATTTTCGAGGCCATAAAGGCGAGAGATGTATCCATGGCGGAGAAAGCCGTGGAAGAACACATCAAAAGCGTCATGGTTACGCTTTTAAAGAGGGTTCAAGAAGGTTTGATCTGAACAAATCCAGTACTTTTAAAGATTGTCACGCTTCAGTGCTCTGATCAGCAGTATATATTGTTGAAGAATACTTCCATCTCTTTGGCGATATAAACGATATCTGCATAAACACTTTGGAAACCTTCTTCTTTGCCTTATATCCAAGGGTGTATTAAGATGCATTGTCCCATAGTGTCTCATCAACAAATATGCTTTTCTCAACCATTTTCAGTGAATTCAAGATATTTTCATAAGAAATGTCATCGCTAAATGAATATAATGAACATCAACGTTATATAACGGAGAAGTCACTATCAAGCCGATTGATTTTTCCTGTGCTGAATTCGTTGTTGGAAAATCGTCATGGACTGTCCCAATTTTTGTCTGAAAGAAAATTCTTCCTTTCTTGACCTCATCTCTGTTTTCAACAGCTTTCATGATCTTTTTGTTTGATTCATCGATCGTGTCAATTTCAGTTACAGATCCCCGTTTTTCAGAATCCTGCAAAGGATAGGAATGAGTTCTCCAGCACATCATACAGTCCAGCGCTGTGCAGTTCTTTCAATCGAAAGTGAGTGAAAAAGATCTATGCTTTAAGGTGGAGTCTTTAAGTGATAATTCAAAGTTGTTCGTCGTCAAAGGCGATCAAGGTGTGTTTTCATCTTGTTCAGCCCGAAAAGCTGGAATATGTCTTTGAATCTCGCTCAGGCTTTTGGTCTTTCGTTTTTTCCTTGCTTGACTTCGTTGCGTGAAAACAAATATACTATTTCTGGCTACGCAAACGAATGCGTTGCTTAATATCGAAAGGGGTGTTACGATTGAAAAGAAAGGTTGGTATCCTGACCTTTTCCGATGGCAGAGAATATGTCCACAAAGAACTGATCGGGATCAACAAGAAGTTTGAAGACGAAGTTGTTAGCGCTCTTGAATCAACAGGTGAGATAGAAGTCATTAGGGCAAATCAGATTGTCTGTAAACCATCAATTGCGAAGCAAGAAGCCATTTCTTTACGGAACAAAGGTGCGCAGATGACCATTTTCAACTACGCCGTTTGGGCTTTTCCACACTTCAGTGTGATCGCAAGTAAATTTGCACCAGCGCCTTTCTTGCTTTTTGGTAATATAAATCCCAAGTATCCTGGTATGGTTGGAATGCTTGCGGCGGCTGGCGCACTGGACCAAGATGGTACGCAGACTCATAGAGTTTGGGGAGACATAAAGAACAAGGATGTCTTAAAAAAAGTACTTGCCTTTGTTCGAGCAGCGACGGCGAAGAACATGCTTAAGGGTCAGAGATATGGCTTATTCGGAGGAAGATCGATGGGTATGTACACAGCCGTACCAAACGTGGATCTGTGGAACAAAGTCTTTGGAATAGATATAGAGCATATAGATCAACTGGAGATAATCGAAAAAAGCAAAAAGATACCGGATTCGCAAGCAAAACGTGCCAGAGAATGGCTCGAAAAACACGCAAGGAAGATCCACTACGACGGAAAACAGCTAACACCAGAAAAGCTCGAATTGCAGATCAAGAGTTATTACGCTGTCAAAAAGATGTGCGAAGAGTTCGAACTTGATTTCACAGGAATAAAGGCTCAACCTGAACTCACTGAACATTTCGTCACAATGGATTTAACTGAGGCTTTCATGAATGATCCATACGATTGGGATGGTCCCAAAGAACCCACTGTATGTGCAACCGAAGCTGATTCCGATGGCGCTCTGACAATGCAGATATTCAAGTTGATCTCAGGACAGCCGGTTTTGTTCGCCGATGTTCGACACTACGATGAGCAAGACAACTTTTTCGATCTCTGCAACTCGGGAGAACACGCAACCTTCTTCGCTGCAAAATCATACGATCCTACAGTAAATCTTGCAAAAGTAGAACTTTATCCAGAAAGTTTCTATTTCCCAGCCGGTGGAGCTTCTATAAGGCACATCGCAGCGCCTGGAGAGGTTACCTTGGGGCGTCTGACCCGCAAAGATGGGGAGTATGTGATGACGGTTATCAAGGGAGAGTTTCTGGATTTCGGTGAACAGAAAAACGAAGAAAAGGCAAGAAATACTCAGATCGAATGGCCACACGCTTTTGCAAGACTGAAAATCTCTGTCGACCAGTTCTTAGCTACCTACGGCTCCAACCACATACACGGTGTCTATGGAGATTATGTTGAGGAGATCAAACATTTCTGTAGTTTGTTAGGAATAAAGTTCATATCGCACACCTAAACTTAAAGGGGAGGGATTTGTGTGAAAAGGTTTCTCGCTGTCTTTTTACTGACTCTTATTCTGCAATTTGTTCTTGCCGCACCCAAATACACCCTAAGATTCAACACCGTCGCGGCACCAACACAGCCACAGGTACTCGCGATGCAGAAGTTCGCTGAAATTGTTGAGCAATTGAGCAATGGAGAGATCAAGGTTGAGGTTTACCACTCAGGGCAACTTGGAGATCAGAAAACAGGTTTGCTCGCCGTTATGAGAGGCGATATCGAGATGGCGGGCGATGGTTCACCATCGTGGTTTGCAGATCTTGGAGCAATGCCAGAGTTTGGAGTCTTCGAGGCCGCGTATGTTTTCAAAGATCTTGATCATCTATACCGTGTTATGAGCAGCAAAATGGTGCAGGACCTGTTCGACAAGCTCGCTGCAAAGACCGGACTGAGGGTTCTCGATGTGTGGTATCTTGGGACCAGAGAACTTAATTTGGTTGAAAAGGTTGGACCGGTGAAAAAGCCCGAGCAGCTCAAGGGTGTTAAACTTAGGATGCCGAACAACAAGACTTTCCTTGATATGGGTAAAGCCCTTGGGGCTAACCCAACATCCATGGCTTTTGGTGAGGTTTACCTGGCACTGAAAACAGGTGCAATTGATGGCCAGGACAACCCGCTGCCAACAGATTTATCAGCGAAATTCGTCGAGGTGACGAAGTACATCGTGCTGACAGATCACCAAATTGGAATGATCTGCCCCGTGATAAACGAGAAACTCTGGAAGAGCATGCCTGAAGAGTACAGAGTCTACATCAAAAAAGCCATGGAAGTCGCAAGGGCATTTATGAACTACACCGTTTTAGAGCAAGAAGCAAAACTTTTGAAACAGTTCGTCGACGAATACAAGATGGAAATTGTTGTTCCAGACAAAGAGGCCTTCATGAAGTACGCAAAAGAGTTTTACAGCCAGGCTGAATTTGACAAACTCTGGGGCGAGAAGATGTACGAAAAGATCCAAGGAATGTAGTACTTTCCGCCAGGCACTGCCCTGGCGGATTTCACAAGAGGTGCTCACATGAAAGCATTCTTAAGAGTTATTTTAAATATCCTCGAAATCCATGTTCCAGCGGTGAGTATCTTTGTGCTTTTTCTGAGTATGTTCTTGCAAGTTGTTCTCAGATATGGCTTTAAGCACCCATCACCAGAGCTGTTTGAGATCTCTTCTTATACATTTGTCTGGACTGTTCTGTTGGGTGCAGCGCTCGCCAACAGGTATAAAAACCATATCAGATTCGATATTGTCTACAACAAGCTACCAAGAAAGGCTCGGCTCATCATCGATATAGTTTTTGACAGTCTATTCAGCATTCTTCTTCTGATCTCTCTTTTCCCTGTGGTCAAACAATCAATCTGGTATAGGATTATAAAATCCGAGGTTCTCGGAATTCCCTGGACGTACTTGGTGATCTGC
This sequence comes from Thermotogota bacterium, assembly GCA_029551145.1. Classification (GTDB taxonomy): domain Bacteria; phylum Thermotogota; class Thermotogae; order Thermotogales; family DSM-5069; genus Pseudothermotoga_B. Next base: position 57,884 of record JAKPGA010000040.1, read on the forward strand.
TTGCCTTTAATGATGATTCTTATCACCATCCAGAATGGTCTGTCCGTGTATAGAAATGTTCTTGAACTTTTGAAGAGACCTGTCAAGAGTTCGGGGGAATAACCATGGCACTGTCTGTGTTTTTGATAATCTTCGGCTTAACATTTGCCTTTGGATATCCCATTGCTTTTGGAATGCTTGCCGGGGGTATAATCTACTTTATTATCAAAGGCCTTAGCCTGGCTAATTTACTTGACATGCTTGTGATAAATTTTTCCAGTCAAACCGTTTTGATAGCCGTACCTCTCTTTGTACTTGCTGCCAATGTCATGAATGATACAGAGATAACAACCAAGTTGTTCGATTTTGTTAGGAAATCCTTTGGTAGAATTCGTGGCGCGCTTGGTTACGCAAACATTGTTGCAAGCATCATCTTTGCTGGCATGAGTGGATCGCAGTTGGCTGATGTTGCTGGGCTTGGAAACATAGAAATAAAGGCAATGAAGGATGCTGGTTATGATGGGCCCTTTTCTTGTGCAGTTACAGCTGCATCCGCGACGATCGGACCGATAATTCCGCCGAGTATACCGATGGTTTTGTACTCGATGCTTTCAGGAGCCTCGCTTGGCTACCTATTTCTGGCTGGTTTCCTGCCGGGTTTGCTACTCGCAGGTCTTGAGATGGTAATGGTTTACGTTTTGTCAATCGTCAGAAAATACCCTGTTGGAGAGAAAATCTCTTTTAGCGCACTCACAAAATCTTTCTTTGCCGCCTTACCTGCATTGCTTGCACCGGTGATCTTGTTGGTTGGCATGTACGGCGGCATGTACACACCAACCGAAGCTGCTGCCGTGGTTGTTGGCTATTCGATGATCATCAGTATCTTTGTCTATAGAACCTTGGGGTTGAAGAAACTCTACAAAATCCTCATAAAATCTGCCCAAGATGTTGGTTACATAAGCATAATGGTTGCTGCTGCTCAATTGGTCAGTTATATTGTCACAAGAGAGAAGGTTGCGATCTCTTTGACAAAGTTTTTTGTGAACACTGGTCTGGTTTCCAACAGAATTCTGTTGCTTGCAAGCATCAATGTTTTGTACTTCGTCCTTGGCATGTTTGTTGATGCTTCTGTCACAATATTGGTTGTGATACCGATGCTTCTTCCGCTTGTCAAAGCCGCTGGAATAGACCTGGTGCACTTTGGTGTCATGAGTGTGCTCAATATAATGATAGGTCTTGACACACCACCGTACGCGCAGACAGGTTTCATTACAAGCGCTATCAGTGGTACACCTGTAAAAGATGTGTTCAAAGAGATGCTCAAATTCTGGATACCTATCGAGGTTCTTGCACTGGTTCTGGTGACCTATTTTCCTGACATAGCTTTGTTCCTGCCGAGGCTCTTTGGCTACAACGGCTGAAAGGAGAAGATCTATGGGAGATTTCACAAAGTTTGGGAGAATTCTGGTACCGATGATAACGCCTTTTCACAAGTCAGATCAATCGGTTGATTACAAAACAGCAAGAAAGGTCGCAAGATACCTCAAAGAGAACAAACTCTGTGATTCATTGATCGTTGCAGGCACAACAGGTGAGTTTTACACACTCAGCTTCGATGAAAGAATCGAACTTTTTAAACAGGTGAAAGATGAACTTGCCGGTGAAGTTCCTTTGATAGCCGGTGTGGGAAGTGTCTATGTGGGTGAGGCAATAAAGTACACGCAGATCGCAGAAGAGCTGGGTTATGATGCCATCATGGTTGTGGCTCCCTATTACTGTAAGCCCGAGCAGGAGGGAATATACGCTCATTTCAAACAAATTGCGCAGAACACATCGCTACCCGTTATGGTCTACAACATCCCGTTGTTTACAGGTGTGAACATTGCACCTGAGACACTGGCAAGATTGTGCGAAATAGACAACATCTTTGCTATCAAAGACGAGGCTGGTGTAAATCCCCTTCAAGCAACGGAGTATATCAGAGCTTCAAAGGGAAGGATACCTGTGTATTCTGGCGATGATACAATGGTTCTTCAGGTAATCACGCAGGGTGGTGTTGGCGTTGTTAGTGGGGGCTCTCACATAATCGGGCACGAGATGAGAGAGATGATAGATGACTTCATAAGCGGTAGGGTCGAGAAGGCGAAAGAACTGTTTCAAAAGCTTTTTGAAGTCTTCGTTTCTTTCCGTGGTCTGACCAGCAGGATCAATCCAACACCAATGATAAAAGCAGCCTTTGAATTCATCACAGGACTACCAACATCGATGCCAAGAATGCCACTATTACCGGCCGCAGATGATGAGAAGGAATTCATGAAAAAAATTCTGAAGAAGATTGGGAAGATATAAAAAGGAGGTTTACTATGAAAAGACTTTGTGGTGTTACTGTTGCTGCATTAACTCCTTTGAGTGAAGATGGGACAAAGGTAGATCATCAGTCAATAAAGGAGTATGTTGATTTTCTCGTACAAAAGGGTGTTGATGGAATCTTCGCACTTGGTACAACGGGTGAAGGCTTGCTCTTGACATTGGAAGAAAGGAAAAAGGCATTGGAGAGTTTTGTAAGAGCTGTTGACAAAAGAGTTACCTTGATTGCCCACTGTGGCGCACTCAGAATTGAAGAAGTGAGTGACCTGTTGGCTCACGCGAAATCAGCCGGTGCAGATGGTGCGGCGATCGTTTCACCTTTCTACTACAAATACCGAGCCGATGAGATTGTTGAGTTTTTCGTGCAGACCACAAAAGGTGTAAAAGATTTTCCCGTATATCTCTATAACATCCCTGGGCTGACTGGAAATTGGATCACGCCGAAGATGGCGGAACAGATCCACTCTGAAAGTCCCAATGTCATAGGGATCAAAGACAGCAGTGGTGATCTGTTGCACGTACTTTCACTGATAAACGACACTCCAGATGACTTTGATGTGGTCGTCGGCTGTGATAGAGCCTTTCTCACAGTCCTTCAGATGGGTGCAAAGGGATGTGTTTCAGGTCCCGGAGCGGTCTTTCCGGAGTTTTTTGTGAAACTGTACGAACAGTTCAAGAAAGGCGACATAGAAGCTGCCAGAAAAACCCAGAAAAATCTCACAAAGGTTTCTCTTGCGATAGGAGATGGAGCCAGTATTCCCATGTTGAAAACAGTTTTGAACTGGCGTGGGATAAAGGCAGGTGGTTGCAGATCTCCGTTAAGATCTATGTCGTCAGATG
>JAKPGA010000043.1 GCA_029551145.1 Thermotogota bacterium
CCTTATGAACCTGTATATCACGTTCTTCACGCTGCTCTTCTTCGCACTCTGCGGTATAAATCTTGAGATTCACCCTTACTTTTTTCTTCTGCTTGTGGTGAGCGGTGTGTACATAACGTTCTTTTCGATATTTTTCGCGGCACTGTCACTGTGGAAGAAGAGAATCAGAAGCATAAATTCCGCGACTCAGTTCTTTTTTGGCATCCTCTCGGGAATGGTCAATCCCGTCGAGAACTTTCCCTCTTACGTTCGGCTCGTCTCATACATGATACCGCTCACCTACCTCATCTCCATAGGAAGAAACATGATAAAACACGGGAGTACGAGCGGCTTTGTTCCCCAACTTCTGGTACTGACATGCCTTAGTTTCTTCTATCTAATCCTCGGGATATGGCTGCTTAAAAGAGCAGAAAACGAGATTCGAAGAAAAGGAGAATGGGAAACATGGTGAGAAGTCTGCATCTTGCAAAAGCCAGTTTTCTGAGTGCAAAAAGATACAGAATAGACTGGTATGGAGCTTTCCTCACACCTCTTTTGACTATTCTGCCGGTTGTCCTGCTCTACTACCTCGGCACAGAGTCGGGCCTTGTGCGATTCTTCTACGGTGCGACGAACACAAAGAACATCGTTGGATATCTCCTGTTGGGTGCAGCGTACTGGAACTACGTTGAGGTGCTCTGGGGGTCTGTCTTTGCTTTGAGGTACTACATGAGAATAGGTCAGCTGGAAGAATTGTTCATCATGCCTGTGAGTTCCATAGGGTACATCCTCTCGTGGTCGGTTTCTGGCCTTGTGAGGGTTACCGTGGAGTCCGTGCCGATAATCGTTCTGGCGATACTGATGAATCTGATGACCTTCAACCTGGTGAGGCTTGCCCTCGCAGCGGGAGTCGTTGTTCTCTCCATAATCGCTTCTTTCGGTTTTGTCTTTCTGTTCTTCGGCATCACGTTGAGGTTCAGGGAAGGGGATGAGCTGGTGAGCCTTCTCGGAAACGCTGCCCCACTGATAGGTGGCATGTTTTTTCCTGTGAATGTTCTTCCAAAAGGACTGGAGTACTTCGCTTACGCATTTCCATTCACATGGGGGCTCGATCTTTCCCGACACTTTCTCATGAACACGAACACCCTGCTCGGTCCGAAAAAAGAATCTATCTTTCTGCTGGCTCTGTCGTTTCTGTATCTGGGTCTTGGAGTGATTTCTTTCAAAATACTTCAAAACAGGGCTAGAAGGAAAGGACTTCAGGGCTTTTGATCAGAAACTCTCAAGAAAAGGGGAGGAAAAATGAACCTCAAGAGCATCCGGAAAATCCTTCGCTTTTACTCTCTGATTCGAAGGCGCTTTCTGGTGCTCATAGTGATGGGTGGTTTTCTCGCAACATCTTCTGTTGCGTTCGACTTCTTTATCCCTCTTCTTGTGAGAGACGTCATCGATGGGCTGGCCGGACTAGAACTGAGACTGAACACGATCTACCTTCTTGGATTTCTCTATGCACTGTCTTTCGTTCTTACGTACGCTGGAGACCAGATTTACCTGAAAGCAAAGTACAGAGCCGTGGCGGATCTGTCCAGCCGAATCTTTAACCTGTCGTTCTTCTTTCGATGGCAAAAGCTAAAACAACAGGGTTCTGCCTACTTCGCCACTCTGATAAATCATCAACTCAACGACGCGTTCTTCCTGCTGGATTACGGATTTTTCCAGAACGTTCTGATGGTGGCGCGTAGCGTGTTCATTCTGGCGACGGTCTTTGTGTGGAACAAGGTTTTCTTTGTCCTGTTTGTGGCAAACGCTGTGATAGTTGGTATTTATCTGAACATCATCGGCAAAGTAACCGAACGGCCGTACGCAGAGATGTTCGAGATTTTGCGTCGTGTGACGAATTTCATCACAGAAACGTTTGAAAACATCCACGAGCTGCTCGTTGGAGAGGCTCAAAAGAAACGTCAAAAAGAGTGCGAAAAGATGTACCAAGAAGTAGATACAATATCCTTCATCGACGAGAATACAGAAAATGTAAGTATACAACCAACTTGGCACTTTCAAAAGATACACGCTATCGATACTGAACAGAGTGTCTTCCCTTTTGAAAGGCTTCTTGATCTCGTTTCTTTTTGAAGTAGGGGAAGATTGAGGAAAGTTGATTGACTTTCTGTGCATTGAAACCACTCTTTTGTGATTCCAAAAAATTCACGCAAGATAAAAAGCCCGGCAGGAGCCGGGCTGAGTATTACTTAATATTGATATTGAAACTCTAACAATCCGCCGAAAGTCTGATCAGGCCAGAAGGTTGGGATGGCGGCACCCGTATAATCCCATTCAAGGGTTGGAAAGTATTTTTTCAGGTTGTTGTAGTTTTCAAGGTGGTCTTTAAGTACGTGCAGATGTACAATCATGGTGCTCACTTCGCTAAAAAGTTGGATCGTGATTGTCCCGTAATTTATAAGTTCCAGAAGTTGTCCTTCTTCTTGTTCATCCACAACATCTTCAACGTAATAACTCTGACCTTCGTCCCAAGATGCGCCAACTCCTCATATGTTCCTTCTTTCGCTACAAATCCGTACTTTCTCCCGTCTGTGCCTTCTACTGTTTTCCATAGCACAGAAATCACCTCCCAATTAAGCCCTGAACATGAAGGTAATGCTTCAGGAACAGTTTGGTGGAAACCTGCAAAAAAGAGAAGCATGGCCAAAGAAACTGGACTGGGTATGTAAAAACAAAAGCCGGGCATAGAGCCCGGCTTGGATAAAGCTGGTAACGGGGGCAGGATTTGAACCTGCGACCTTTGGGTTATGAGCCCAACGAGCTGCCAGACTGCTCCACCCCGCAACGCATATATCTTCAAGTGATTATTCTTAT